>NZ_JBCNNP010000018.1:0-74266 GCF_039594315.1 Pantoea sp. | reverse complement strand
TCGACACTGAATTCGCTAAGCTGCAGAATGCGGTTGCGCTGAAAGATTCGCAGTTCACTGCGGCGGGTGATGCACTTGCTGTCAACGGCACAGTAAAAGTCGGCCTGGATGAGGAGTTTGAATTAACCACCGCTCAAGAAACCCAGTTGGTTACAGCTTCAGGCGTGACGCCAGCAAATGCTGAAATCATCACTGTCGGTTCAGGCGCTGACATTCGTATGTTCGTTGCTGATAACACCACGAATGAAGTGACTGAACTGAATGTCACCTTTAAAGACGGCGCTGCTGCGGGTGATGCATCTGTCATCGATACCGTGTCTAAAGGTGAAACCCTGAGCAAGCTGGATGCTGACGTGCTGCTGAACGGCGCAAGCACCCTGACTAACCTGAGCAATGTAAAAACCGGCAGCAAAATGACCGGTGCTGGCGGCGCTGAGTTCGAGCTGGATGCCAAGCTGAAAGATGCGATTTCTCAGGCTGTATTCAGCAGCGATGCCAAAACCAGCGGTCTGAAAGTTGTCGCTGATGGTCAAAACCCAGGCAACTACTTCGCTATCAATGAAAAAGGCGAAGCGCACACCTTCAAACTGGATGCCAACGGCGACGTTGACCCTGCTTCCATCACCGCTGCTGACGCACGTGACGCACACGAAGTGGCGAAAATCTCTGCCGGTGACAACCTGCTGGAAACCCTGGACGGCGCGCTGACCCACGTGACCAACTTCCAGGCTGACCTGGGTGCGATTCAGAACCGTTTCAGCTCTATCATCGCTAACCTGAACACCACCGTTATCAACACCACTGAAGCACGTTCACGTATTCAGGATGCAGACTTCTCGGTAGAAGTTTCAGCCATGAGCCGCGCGAACATCCTGCAACAGGCTGGCGTTTCAGTGCTGTCTCAGGCAAACCAGGTTCCTCAGAGCGTGCTGAGCCTGCTGCGTTAATGTTGTCGTCCCTACCTCCATACGTTTTGTAATCCTGAATTTTTGCCCTCCACGCCGGAGGGCTTTTTTATTTAATCTTGTGTGACACCAATGTAAGGTCGCCATTTACGACGACCGTTTTACCCTCAACAACTCAACTGTTGGCCCGTTTCATCAACGCATTGGCTACGGTATAAACCTCTTCAATCAACACATTATTGCTTTGGTTATTCGCCGCTACCCCGTTTTGCTCTTGCATCATGGCATCGGAGATCAGTGCCCTGAGATCTTTCGATGAACGCGCGCAGCGTTGCGCCAGATGACGTGCCTCTGCGGCAAAAACGCCCTCTTCATTGTGCAGCGCATAGCTGTAAGCTCGACTAGAAAGCGGCACTAACGCTGCGGCGATTTCTGCCATTTTTCGCGCCGCCTGCTGCAACTCATGCATCGCCAGCACCACCCCACACGCACTTTCCGTCAGCATGGCCACACGATTGGCATTGCTTTCAGGTGATATCAGCAACTGTTCATTTTTCTGCGCAATGCAAGTCGCTGCGTTCGCCAGTTCACTCACTCGTGTCGCAATCTCTTGTACCAATGCCGGTAGATGGGCGATTTGCTCGCGAATTGTGGCGTCTTGATGATGCAGCAGACCCGGCAGCTCTTCATGTAAACGAGAAGTATGTTGATGCAAACTGCGCAACAGCGTCAGCGTCGAAACTAGCAGCAACGTCGCCAAAGGCCAGGGACGGTGCAATACCGCGCCCACGCGATCGCCTAAATGCCGGGAAGGGATATCAATAGCCAGTAACCAGGATGTCCCGGCAATCGGTTGAGCAATCAGCGTATGTTCGCCGCTGGCAGTGCGAAAGAGTGAATGCCGCAGCCCTTCACCCGGCTGTGCTAGCAGCGCGCGTAAAGGCATGGCCATTGGCAGGTCATGATGATTCTTTGCCCCTTCCGTGGCCTCACCCACTACGCGCCCGTTATTTTCGACCAGCCACAACCGTCCGCCAATCCGCTCACCTAGTTCTTTGACCAGCGCATTAAAGAAATTGCGCTCTAAGCCCATCTCGTTTTCACCGCTCTCGGGCAACATTTTGTCCAACGTGTAACTTTTGAGTGTCACCACGTTTTCCGTCATTGATCGCTGCAGAGCCTCAACGCGATCAAGTTGCGCGCGCATTTGTTGCGCCAGCGCATCTACCTGGTCATGCAAGCGGGCGTTTTCAGATTTGATAATTGGCGGGATGATTCCGTACTGAATTAACACCAACAGCAGTATGGCAATAACAACCAATATAGAAGTAAGCAACATTGTATGAACGCCTGTAAAACATGGCAGCACCACACCGCCACTACAGCGTTATTTTAATATGGGAAAGGGGCAAAGCCTGCGCTAAAAACCCCGGTTAAATCGCCAATAACAGCGCATTATTGCTCAATCACTGTATTTTAAATTTTTAACCTTGTTAACTCACGGCCTGAGAAGCTTTGCACCTAATAATCAAGCAGTGAATTTATAAAAAAACCTGAATGATACAGGGTTTTTTTGGTCTATTAAGACGTGAGAAAATCAAACTTCGTTTGATGTGAGAGACTAAACATTCAAATCTACATGCTTAGCCTGAATCGAACGCATTAAAAAATATTAAAATGCACACCTCTTCGCCGGCCATTCACCGTTCATAATCACCTCCCCAAACCCGCTAGTGTTAAATCAATGCTTGTAGGTTTGATGAGCAGTTAGCTTTCAACCTTTAAGAAATTGATTGATGCTAACTCCTTATTGATTATGATTATTCTTCCTTATTTTCGTTAAAACACCGGAATTATCAGTGCTATAAGTGAGCTGAGTGTACAAGGCGAGCACTGGATGTTAACTTTATTAATGAGCAGTAAAGACCTATTTGGCAGCAGATAATTTTAAGCCCACTAAAATTAATAACCTTAATCCCTCCAGGCCAATCCAGCTTGGGGTGTTGAAAAAAATCCTGGCACACTTAAGAATCAGGCACGCTTTCTCAACCTATTATTAGGCTCATTAATAGGCATTAATAAAAAAAATTACTACCTGTGCTTTCACACCATTAATTAGAAGAATCAATTATCTATGCTCAACAACATTGCGATTGGATTGTCCGTTACGCTAGATACGCAAACACGCACGCTGACCCGGCTCAGCGATGGTAAAAATGTCAGTTTGCCCGCCTCCGCCAGTCTCTGTTTACAAGCATTAGCCGAAGCAAATGGCGAAGTGTTATCTCAGGAGCAGTTAATGGATATCGGTTGGCGTAGCTCGGGCGTCGAAGTCACAGACAACAGCGTGCGCGTGATGATCAACAAATTGCGTCGCGCACTGAACGATCTGGAATTGCAAAATGATGTCACTCTGTTGGCTGTTACACGCAGCGGTTATCGTCTAATTGTACGTGATAGCGGCTTCCAGCCCGCCTCTTTAGAGGCCGAACCTGACGAAGCATCGCCCATTCCTTTTACGCCTATCAAACAGCAAGAAGTGGTTAATACGTCGTCTTCTCAGCCTGCGCCTGCAGTTCGAGAATCGGCAAGGTGGAATCGGCCAATCCAGGCGGTATTAGCGGGGGTCATCGTTGGCCTACTAGTCAGTTTGGTGGTTCATAAGCTATTTATTCTAACGCCCACTCGCATCGACTTTGTGCCTTGGTATGGCCCTAATACGCCCCCAAATACGCAAGTACTGGTGCCACAAAATAAGCGTGATTGGGATCCGCTTATTGAAGCAACGTTAAAAACTTACACCCACTATGTAATAGAAAAACAGCCCAATATTAAACCGGCCAGAGTGTTATATATCACGATGGGCCTCAATCAAAACACCGCACACCAAGGGCTAATTGCCTGCCAACATCCGCTGCAGGAATCAAAGAATGACTGTGAATCGTTCTATTTTCGCGTTTATTAAGTCGCCGCTTACGCTGCTTTTTCTCGGTGGTTTTATTGTCGCTATTGGGGGCTTTGCAATTCGCACCTACAGCATTACACCGCTGAAAGATAGGTGCGCATTTCCGATAGCTTTTTTCCACATCCGTTCAGATGCGGATGTCACCATGACACGTGGCGTTTATCTCGCCTACCGCGACGGTCTGAACAAAGGCCATATGACCTTTATCGGCAATATTTCCCACTACAATCAGCAAGGATTGATTGCGCCACCCACACCAGTAAACCGCGAATTGCGTTTCACCGGCGAGGCTCACGATAATCAATTCGAAATGACTGTGGTGAGTCAAAGCCGACGTTTAAGCGATCTGAGCACCGATCAGGAAGTGAAGGATTACGTTTTCCCGCATATTGATCCGGGTAGCGTATCCTCCTCCGCGTTCTATTTGCTGGAGGGTAAAGTGCTGGCAGCGGGAACGGAAACCGTGGCGCGATCGGCCTGTGTGAATTAATCATCAGACCCTGTGCCTGCCATGGGGTCTACGCCAATGCTGCAATCAGTTGAGTAATCATATCGAAGCCGCTCGCCATTAACCGTTCGAAAAATACCGGTAACGTCTGCGCCAATAGGAACAGCGCCAGCATGCCGACGCTGAGCGTCAGCGGAAAGCCAACGACAAAAATCGATAACTGCGGGGTTAAGCGGTTCAGCAATGCCAGCGTCATGTTGATACACAGCAACAAAGCTATAATCGGCAGCCCCAGCATCAAGCCCTGGCTGAATATCAGCCCGGCACTGCTGACTAAATAGAGGAATCCTCCGGCATGCAAGGGATCGGCATTCACCGGCAGTGCGTAGAAGGTTTCCGATAACAACGCCAACGTCCATAAGTGGCCGTTGAGCGTCAGGAATAGCAAAGTGACCAGCAGATTGAGGAAGCGAGAAATCACCGGGCTGTTACCTACGCCTGGATCAAAGAAGGTGGCGAAGGAGAGGCCCATTTGCATGCCGATGATCTCGCCAGACAGACGTACAGCGGCGAACAGCAATTGCAGGGTTAAGCCCATCGCCGCACCAATCACCACTTGCTTTGCCATCACCCATACGCCGGTCCATGAGTAGAGACCAATCTGTGCATCTGGCACATTGGCACCCACCAGCAGCGCAATCAGCATGGCTAACGCAGCGCGTAAGCGCTTACTCACTGCCTTCTCACCAAAGATCGGTGCGACATATAACAGCGCAGCAATCCGCACCATAATCAGCAAATAGTGGCTGATCTGCTCGTAGAGCTGCTCAAGAGGGATGCCAAACGCCATTAGCCAATCGCATAGGGAATGTTGGCAAACAGTACACGAGTGTATTCAATAAAAATTTTCAACATCCACGGCCCAAGAATCACACCAACGCCAACAATCATTAGGATCTTCGGGATGAAGGTCATGGTCATTTCATTGATTTGCGTGGCGGCCTGCAAGATGCTGATAATCAGACCTGTCGCCAGTGCGACCAGCAGCAGCGGCCCAGCAATCATTAATCCGACTTTAATCGCCTGCATGCCCAGCACCATTACGCTTTCCGGTGTCATCGCGTTCTCCTTAGCTGTAGAAGCTTTGGGCCAACGAGCCCATCAGCAGTTGCCAGCCATCAACCAACACGAACAGCATGAGTTTGAACGGCAGCGCGATAGTGGTGGGCGGCACCATCATCATCCCCAATGCCATCAAAATACTGGCGACCACCAAATCGATAATCAGGAAAGGAATAAAGATGGTGAAACCAATCTGAAACGCGGTTTTCAGCTCGCTGGTAACAAAAGCCGGCACCAGGATGCTGAGCGGCACCGCTTCTGGCCCTTCCACCGGTTCGGTCTTGGCGATACGCGCGAACATCGCCAGATCGCTTTCACGCGTTTGATCCAGCATGAACGCACGTAACGGTTTGATACCTTCCGCCAGCGCGGTTTCCATGGTGATGCTGTTGTTTTGCAGCGGTTGCCAGGCTTTTTCGTAGATCTGATTGAATACCGGCGACATGACATAAAACGTGAGAAACAGTGCCAATCCAACCAGCACCTGATTGGGTGGCGCGGTGGGAGTACCCATCGCATTACGCAGCAAGCCCAAAACGATGACGATGCGGGTGAAGCCCGTCATCATCAGTAATACGCCGGGAATAAAAGTCATGCCACTCAGCAGCACCAGCGTTTGCACTGGCAGCGACCAACCGGCTTCACCCGCCGGACGGGCAATCACAATGTCGCTGTTGGCCGCTAGCGCACCGGCTGCGGGCAGCAATGTCAGCAGCAGCATCAGAAGCAAATGACGTGTCTTCATCACTTGCCATCCTTACGGTATTTCTGCCGCAGCGTTTCCAGCACAGCCGGGAAACTGGCGTTAGCTGACGGCGATGCAACGACCGCATCTGCCGGGCGCACCAGTGTCGCCAAACAACTGATTTGCGTGGCGGTGACACCCAGCACTAAGCGTTGCTCCCCCACATCCACCAACACCACGCGCTCGCGTGCACCTAACGATTTGCTGGCAACCAGATGAATGGCTCCGTGGCTATCGGCGAGGCGACGTGTCAGGCCGCTACGGCGAAACAGCCATGCCAGCGTCACCATCAACAACACCACCAGTACCAACGCACCGGTTACCGTCATCAATAGCGAATCAGAAGGCAGCGCTTCGCCAGCCTGGCGGGCAGACATTAGGGGAGCAGAACTGTTCATTAGCGACTCAGACGATGCATACGCTCAGATGGCGTAATGATATCGGTGATGCGGATACCAAATTTGTCGGAGACCACCACCACTTCACCCTGCGCAATCAAGTAGCCGTTGATTAAAATATCCAGCGGTTCACCGGCTAATCCATCCAGCGAGACCACTGAACCCTGGCTTAAACGCAGTAACTCTTTGATGGTCATCTTGGTACGCCCCAATTCCACGGTCATTTTTACCGGAATATCGAGGATCAGATTCATCTCTTCAGAAAATTGTGGAACAGCCATTTGATCTGTATTTCCCGCAGCGTGTTGCTCGCTCATCGCATCACCCCAAAGATTATCGATGGACTGATCGTCTGAACCCGACGAGTTATTCATATCGCTCATGGGGAAATTACTCCTTAGTTAATGATGACAATGCCGGCTGAACCATCTGTTCGACCTTGAGTGCATATTGGTTGTTGACGGAGCCATATTTCGCGGTAAAGACCGGCACACCGCCGACACAGGCTTCAATAAATTCTTGTTTATCCAGCGACAGCACATCGCCCTTTTTCATCTGCATCACATTGGAAAGTCGTGTATCCAATTCTGAGAATTGTGCAACCACTTCCAGCTGTGTTTCACGCATTTGACTGGCTAATAAACCGCGCCAGTTTGAATCCTCATAGCGTGAATTATCCATCGGCGGATTGCTTAGCAGTTCACGCAGCGGCTCAATGGTGCTAAATGGAATACAAATATTAAATTCACCACGATGTGAACCAATCTCCACCGAGAAGGGGGTCGTGACCACCACATCATTGGGCGAGGAAGTAATATTGGTGAACTTCACCTGCATTTCAGAACGGATATATTCCGTTTTGATTTTATAAATAGTGCTCCACGCAAATTCGTAGGCTTCACGCGCCATGCTCAGCATGCGATGAATCACGCGCTGTTCGGTGGGCGTGAATTCGCGTCCGTCGGCTTTAGTGGGGAAACGTCCATCGCCGCCAAACAGGTTATCGACCGCCATAAACACTAAACCCGGCGAGAATGACATCAACGAAGTGCCACGTAGCGGATTGAGATGTACTAAATTTAAGTTGGTCGGCACCGGTAAGTTACGCGCGAACTCATGGTATGGCTGAATGTTGATGTTGCCCGCGGTAATATCTGGACTACGACGCAACAGGTTAAACAGCCCCATACGAAACTGACGTGCGAAACGTTCATTGATGATTTCCAGCGAATGAAGTCGCTCGCGAATCACCCGACGTTGGGTATGCGGATCATAAGGTTTAATCCCTTCGTCCGTTCCGACACCATGCGGATCTTCGCTGCTCTCATTATCGGCATTGAGCAAACGATCGATTTCATCCTGAGACAAAAAGCTATCAGCCATAATATTTACCGCAGAATAAATTCATTAATAAGAACATCGGAGGGAACAATCGCCAGATTAGCCTCTAGAGGTTTGCTAAGTTCGTTTTTGATACTTTCAATCAGCTGAGTTTTCCCGGCATCGGTAGATAATGATTCATAGGTTTGCTGTGTGAGCAACATAAAAAGGCGGCTGCGATATTCTGGTAAATATTTCTCCAGAATTGATACCGATGACTTATCAGCAAGTCGTATTGATAAACCCAAAAAAAGCACGCGATCAGACTCATTTGCCGTGGGTTTTAAACTCACGGTAAAGGTATTCATCGACACATACAGCGGATCAACCGGTTTTACTGGTTCAGGTGCAGTTTCTCCAGTTGCGGCAACGGCATCTGTGCGCGCGGGAGCGAACTTTAGCTCCCAGAGCAAATAACCACTGATAGCACAAGCAGCGATAGCAAATATCATTAGCAAAAGAGTGAGGAGCGAGCGTTTCCCTCCACTTTTCTTGGCCTTCTTTTTTTCGTTATCCATGATTCATAAACTCTGCAATAAAGGGGACGTCTTATTGTCCAGCCGAACATAATATGGCGAGTATTGTAGTCCATGTGGGGTGCTGAATAATTAGGCGATAAAATTTCATTCCTGTTGCTTATTCAGCACTTCAGGCGAAAGTGTTAATTCCGTAAATATTTCCAGGTGTAGTTGTTAATAATGTAGGAACAATGTCATCTTCTGGCCCTAATTCTTCCGGTTGGCTGGCTTCTTGTTGTCCATCCGCATCCTGTTCACCCTGCGCGTTAGCATCCGCGTACGGATTATTATCTGCGCCTACGCTGGCCTGCCCCAGTTGTAAACCGGCTTCTGCCATCGCGGTGCGCAATTGCGGCATGGCATGCTCCATCGCCTGACGCACCAGCGCATGTTCACTGACAATATGCACTTGAGCCTGATCCTGGTGCACACGCAGCGTGATATGCAGCGATCCTAACTCTTCCGGGTGCAGACGAATTTCTGCATTGTGCATGCCATTGCGGCTAAATACCGCAATATGCTGGCTAACGGATTGCTTCCACTGCGGCGTTTCCGGCGGATAAGTCACCGTAGCGACGGACATCGCCTGCGTATTCGCCACCGGCCGCAGGGTGATAGGCATTGGTGCCGCTACCGGCTGGGCTGAAGGGGTTTCAACCGCCATAACGGGTTCCATCGCCATCGCTGGGGTAAACACTGCCGCTGGCGCACTGCTGGTTTTTTCCGTGCCTCGACTTAACACCAATGGCGCCTCTGCAATAACTGGCGCTGTGGGTTTCAGGTTAACGGATGCCAACAGCGGATTGATCATGGGCCCTTTGGCTTCGGTTATCACCGGGGCAATGTCGGCGTTGGAGGACAGTTGCGTTACCCACTGTTGCAACTGCCATTGTGGATTATCATCAGCCAAAACCTCCAACAACACTGAGGGCAAATCCTTCTCGTCCATTTCGCTATCGTCGCTCAGTGCCACTTCGCCTGCTAATTCCAGTTCAACCGGTAGCTCGCTCGCTGAGGGAGTCAGAACTAAAGGCGCGGCTTCAGGCGTACCCTCCGCGATCGCAGGCAATACTTCACTGTGCAGCACCAGCAGCAGTTGCTCTAAATCGCCGAGTTTCTCATCCAGCGTTAAACCAAAATTTTTGTCGCTGAGCTTACCCAGTTTAGGCAACGACTCCGCGCTACCCGCCAGTAACGTGGCGATATCGATATTCATAATCTCTCTCTTTTCTGTCCGGCTCGTTGGGCAAACTCATCCATCAGCTTTTGCTCCTGACGGCTTTCCACCAAGGCTTGCGCCGTCTCGCGACGAACAATGAGCGTCTCAAACGCGTTAAGCTTGCGCTTCTCCTGCATCCAGTTCGCTTTGGTCTTATCCACCACACGCTCGCAGCTATTAACGTGCTTTTCGTGTTGCTTCACTACCTGATTCAACGACACGATAAAGGCTTGATGGTTAACTAAATCCGCCACCGACATACCGTGCCCCATCATTCCTTGTCGCAAGGATCGTTGGTATTCCTGCTCGTAGCCCTGCAACTGTTCATGCTGCGTCACCGCTTGTTGCAGTGTTTGCTGCACACTGCCAAGCGTGCGTGTGGTTGCGGTCAGTTTCTCTTCTGCCATGTCGCGCAGCATGGTCATGGGATTTTTTACTTTCATCGCCTTATTCCGTTATGTCCGGGAACAGCTGAGATAATCCGGCAATTGCAGCGTCGTACGGCGCTGATTCATGGATCGCCTGATGCAGAAACGCTTCCAGCGCCGGAAAGTGATTAATCGCCTGATCGAGTAACGGATCGCTGCCTTTCACGTAGGCACCCACGCTAATCAAATCGCGGTTACGCTGATAAGCTGACAGCATCTGCTTGAAGCGTTGCACCTTGCGGTACTGGGCATGCGGGATCAGTTCGGTCATCGCGCGGCTGATCGAGGCTTCGATATCAATCGCCGGATAGTGGCCAGATTCGGCCAAACGGCGTGATAAAACGATGTGACCATCAAGGATCGCACGGGCGGAATCCGCGATGGGATCTTGTTGATCGTCGCCTTCGGTCAGCACGGTGTAAAATGCGGTAATCGATCCGCCGCCGGGCATGCCGTTACCGGTGCGCTCCACCAGCGCAGGTAAGCGGGCAAATACGGAAGGTGGATAGCCTTTGGTGGCCGGTGGTTCGCCAATCGCCAGCGCCACTTCACGTTGCGCCATCGCATAACGCGTCAGTGAATCCATGATCAGTAAGACGTTGAGACCACGATCGCGGAAGTCTTCGGCAATGCGCGTGGCGTACACCGCGCCCTGCATGCGCAGAATCGGTGAAACATCAGCGGGTGCGGCAATCACCACCGCACGTTCGCGGCCGGCTTCGCCCAGAATGTTTTCGATGAAGTCTTTAACTTCACGGCCACGCTCACCAATCAAACCCACCACAATCACATCCGCAGTGGTGAAGCGCGCCATCATGCCGAGCAGCACACTTTTGCCAACGCCGGAACCGGCAAACAGGCCCATACGTTGCCCACGTCCAACGGTCAACAAGCCGTTGATGGCGCGCACACCGACATCCAGCACGTTTTTAATCGGATCGCGATGTAGCGGATTTAAGGTCGGGGTAAACAGGCCAGCCGCCGGTTTGCCCGGCGGTGCGCGGCCATCCAGCGGACGGCCCTGTGCATCCAGTACGCGCCCCAGCAAATGTGGCCCAACCGGCAACTGCTTGCCCTCGGCGCAATCGCCATCTGGCGCGTAAACACGCGCGCCAGGCAGAATGCCATCGACATTTTCCAACGGCATCAGATACAGCGTATGGCCGTTGAATCCCACCACTTCGCTCTCGACTTGCGCGATGCCTTTGCCTGTTTGACGTTCCACGATACATAACGAGCCAATCGGCAACTTCAAGCCCACCGCTTCCATTACCAAGCCGGTGGCGCGCGTTAATTTGCCGTACTGGCGAAACGCCGGCATTTCGCTGAGTTTCTCCTCGACCCGATCCAGCGCCTGCAACCAGCTCTTTAACTGCTGGCTCATTGCGACAGCTCCTCGCGTGCTAGCTGACACAGCGCCTGCCAGCGGGTTTCCATGCTGGCATCAAACTCGACATCCGGCGACACCACGCGACAGCCGCCCGGCGCCAGTTGCGCATCACTGTGCAACGCCCAACCGACCTGCGCCAGGGTGTCACCTAACGCCTGCGCCAGTTGTGCACGGTCGTCAGGATGAACATAAAGCTGAATGGTGCCGTGCAGCAGCGCATCCTGTTTCATCAGGCTGCGAATCTGTTTCACCAGCACGCTGTTGTCAGCCATGCTGATGTTGCCGTACAGCTGCTGGACGGCAGTCAGCGACAGTTGCACCAAACGGCCTGGAATCAGACTGTCGAGATTTTCCACCGCCAGTTTAAAGTTGCTGATCCACTGCTCGGCCTGGCGTAACAGTGCTTGTTGCTGCGCCTGCGCATCCTGCATGCCTTTGGCTAAGCCGGCTTCGCGTCCTTCACGCACGCCCGCCTCAAAACCCTGTTTGCGGCCTTCTTCTTCACCGCGCGTCAGTCCTTGATTGAAACCTTGCTGCTCTGCCTGCTTACGCAAACGTGCCAGTTCAGCTTTTAGCTGTTCATCAGATTGCGCGCTGTCGAGACTGGGTAGCGGCGCTTCCACCGCTTCACTGAGCAGCAAGTTATCCGGCTGCCAGCTCTGCCATTGTGGTGCGCTGGATTTATCAGACGTAGGCATCGTCGCTGCCTCCGATGATCATCTCGCCTGCTTCCGCTAAACGACGCACGATGTTGAGGATAGTTTTCTGCTCGGCTTCCACTTGTGACAAGCGTACCGGACCACGCGATGCCAAATCTTCGGCCATCAGATCCGCCTGACGACGAGACATATTGAAGAAGAACTTCTGACGCAACTCTTCGTTGGCGCCTTTCAGTGCCACGATCAGCGTCTCGGTTTCCACTTCCTGCAACAGACGCTGGATACTGCGATCCTCGACTTCGATCAGGTTCTCGAACAGGAACATCTCATCAATGATTTTCTGTGCCAGTTCGCCGTCGAACTCACGAACTGCATCAATTGCTGATTCTTCCTGCTGCGATTTCATCAGGTTAAGAATCTCTGCCGCCGGACGCACACCGCCCATTTTGCTGCGCTTGAGATTCTGACCGTGCAGCAAGTTATTCAGCACTTCGGTCAACTCTTGCAATGCGGCTGGCTGGACACCGCCAAAGGTGGCGATACGCAGCATGATGTCGTTACGCTCACGATCTTCAAATCTGCCCAGTACATCGGCCGCCTGGTTACGTTTCAGGTGCACCAGAATGGTGGCGATGATCTGCGGATGCTCTTCACGGATCAGATCAAATACCGCCTGTGGATCCATAAAGTTG
This sequence comes from Pantoea sp., assembly GCF_039594315.1. Taxonomy (GTDB): domain Bacteria; phylum Pseudomonadota; class Gammaproteobacteria; order Enterobacterales; family Enterobacteriaceae; genus Pantoea. The sequence continues at coordinate 61,397 of NZ_JBCNNP010000018.1, read as the reverse complement.
AGCGTCTCAATCCCGTTGTTACCTTGATGACTATCCAGCAAGTCCTCCAGCAACGACGAGGCGCGTTCTTCGCCCAACGCTTTGACCAGCACGCTACGCAGATACTCATTGGTATTCAGGCTCAGCGCCGCGTATTCAGTGGAGTCGGTTCTAAACTCCTGTAAAACATTGGCCATTTGTTCATGGGTAAAGCCTGCCATGTTGACCATGGAGCTACTGATCTGCTTCACCTCATGGGCATTCAAATGCTTATACACTTCAGCGGCCAATTCATCGCCCAACGTCAACATGACGATGGCGCTTTTTTCAGAGGCATTCATGATTTGAGCTCCTTATTCATCCATTGACGGATTACCAGGGCAATAACGCGTGGTTCCTTCTCAGCGAGTTCACGCAACTGCAGGGCGTTAAGATCGCTATCCTCACGCAATTGCGCACGGGAAAGAGCATTCTTCTCGGCAGCACGTTTTCTCTCTGCCAACACTTCCTCTCGCGCTTCTTTTTCCATTTCCAGCTTGCGCAGATTAGCCTCGATATGTTTCTGCCACGCGGGTTGCACCAGCTTGCGCCACATCACCCAGGCGATAATGGCAATCACCAGATATCGGGCAATCGACATCAACAACGCATGGAATTTCTCTTGCTCCCAGAAAGGAGGAAGCGGCTCTTCAATCACACCGTTAAACGGTGAGTTGAGGATGTTGACGCTGTCACCACGGCGGTCGCTGAAGCCAATCGCTTCTTTCACTAAGGTATTGATGCGCGCCAGCTCGGCGTCGTTCATCGGGCCAGGTGTGCCCTCTTCGCCCTGGGGCAGATGATTAATCACCACCGCCACCGACAGGCGCTCAATACGTCCCATGTTGGATTTGGTGTGCGTCAGCGTGCGGTCGACTTCGAAGTTGGTGGTTTCATCGCTGCGGTTGTTGAACGGTTGCCCGCTGTCTCGCGTCGCCGTGCTGCCAGTGCCGCTGGTTTTGGCATTGGCCTCACCTGGCTTTTGCAGTGGCTGGGTGATCGGCGCCGTAGCTGGCGTTGGTGGCTGGTTGGTCAACGCGCCCGGTACGCCACTGGCACCACGTGAATTGCCTTGCTCCGCTGAGCTGGCCTGACGGCTACGAATCGCCATTTTTTGTGGGTCGGAATTCGGCTGGTACTGCTCTTGTGTCTGCTCTTGCTGAGTGAAATCGACTTGCGCTGTCACCTGAGCACGTACATTGTTGTCACCGACCAACGGCGCCAAAATGCGCTGAATGCGCTGCTGATAGTCGCTTTCAATCTCATTGGTGTACTTGAGCTGTGAGGTTTGCAGGCCACGCGCGCCGCCTTGCGTCAGCAAGTTACCGCGTTGATCGACAATGGTGACATTCTCAGCAGATAAGCCGGTCACCGCGCTGGAAATCAGATGGGTGATCGCCACCACCTGGCCTTCATCCAGCGTGCGTCCCTGAATCAGGTTCACCGTCACCGAAGCGGTTGGCTGCTTCTGATCGCGTACAAACATCGACGGTTTAGGCACCGCTAAATGCACGCGAGCAGTCTGGATCGGTCCCAGATTTTCGATGGTACGTGACAGCTCACCTTCCAGCGCACGCTGGTAATTGATCTGCTCGCTGAACTGGCTGATACCAAACTTTTCCTTGTCCAGCAGTTCAAAGCCCACCGATCCACCTTTCGGCAAACCCTGTTGCGCCAGCTTCATCCTTGCTTCATGTACCTGCGCTTCTGGCACCATAATGATGCCGCCAGGCGTTTCGATGCGATACGGCACATTCAGCTGCGTCAGCTGCGCCACAATCGCCCCACCATCTTCATCGCTGATGTTGCTGAACAGCACGCGATAGCCCGGCTCTTTAGCCCAGAACATCAGTGCGATAATCACCGACAATGCCGCAGCAGCGACGAATGCCAATATTATCTTTGGACTCGAACGAAGTGATGACATCGCGGATTTAATTCGCTCTGTCGGATTGTTATTTAGACCATTTAATGTGGCACTCATGCCGTTATCCTGTAAGAAATAACACGCACCGATAATGCGCGTCAGCCAACGCAATTGCGCTAACTGATATCTACGAAGCAAATTCAAGTGGAATTTTCAGGCGGCCATTATCTGCTGAATGCGACAATTTTTAACCATAAATAAGCCCGAACTTCTGTTCGCTTATCGGATTTTCTCGCTTATTTACCCGCATGTTAAGCTGTCGGCGTTTAAAAGATGTGCAATCCAATTGCGCATTTTTCTTTGATAATCCAGGAAATGAATAATGTCAGCTACATTAATGCGCGGCGTACTCGATCAGATCCAAACCCAGGCACAGCAAGTCTCTGGGCAGCATCGCATCAAATCTGGTGCACAGGAAAATGCACCCTCGTTCTCCGATGCGTTATTTAACAGCATCAGCGAAATAAATAAAACTCAGCTTGATGCTAAAAACATGACGCAGCAGTGGATGTCTGGCAGCAGCGATATTGGCTTGAATGATGTGATGCTCGCGATGCAGAAATCCTCTATTTCATTCAGTTTCGGCATGCAAGCGCGTAATAAAATGATCAGTGCTTATCAAGAAATAATGAACACCCCGGTATAAGGCCTGTTTTCATTCTATGAGCGAAATTAACTTCACTTCTGCGCGCTTATTTAAGAATACGTTAATCCTTTCGGATAACGAATTAGAGCGTTTCGGGAAATTGATTTACCGACGTGCAGGAATTGTGGTTAACGCACAGAAACGAGAGATGATTTTCAATCGTCTTTCACGGCGGGTGCGCGAACTGGCTCTCAGCAGTTTTAGCGAATACGCCACGATTTTAGAGTCGCATCCGGAACATCCAGAGTGGCAGACGTTTATCAACGCGCTGACCACCAACCTGACCTCTTTTTTCCGCGAATCGTACCATTTCCCGATTCTGGCGGAACATGCGCGTCAGGCGCGGCAACAGGTTGATAGTTATCGCGTGTGGTGCACTGCGGCATCTACCGGTGAAGAGCCTTGCTCGATTGCTATCACGCTGGATGAAGTTCTGGGCGCGACGGTAGCAGGCCCACGCATTTGGGCTTCAGACATTGATACCGATGTCCTGAGTAAAGCTGAAACTGGCGTGTATCGCTTGAACGATCTCACCGCGTTAACGCTGATGCAAAAGCGTAATTACTTTTTACGCGGCTCGGGTGAAAACAACAATCTGGTCAAAGTGAAACGGGAACTGCTCAGCAGCATCCATTACCAGCAGCTTAATTTGCTGGATGCTCGCTGGCCGGTACCCGAACCCTTTGATGCCATTTTTTGCCGCAACGTAATGATTTATTTCGATAACGCAACGCAGTTGAAGTTGTTGCAGCGCTTTGCTCGCCTGCTGAAACCCGGTGGCCTGCTATTTGTTGGGCATTCGGAGCATTTCACTTCCCCTAACCTGCCGCTGCGCCTACGCGGGCAATCGGTTTATGAACTGACGGAGAACTTGCGATGAATCCGATACGCGTTCTGGCGGTAGATGACTCGGCGTTGATACGCAATCTGCTCAGCGTAGTGGTTAATCAGCAGCCGGACATGGAGATGGTAGCGACCGCACCGGACCCGCTGATTGCGCGTGAATTGATTAAAAAGCTCAATCCGGATGTGCTGACGCTGGATATTGATATGCCGCGCATGGATGGATTGGAGTTTCTTTCACGCCTGATGCGCCTGCGCCCGATGCCAGTGATCATGATTTCATCGCTGACCCAACGCGGCTCCAGCACGACGTTAGCCGCATTGGAGCATGGCGCGGTCGATTTCTTGCCAAAACCCGGCAACCAGGCCGCGAGTGGGATGCAGCTGTGGGGCGAACAATTGGTCGAAAAAATCCGCATAGCTGCCAAAGCAAAATTACATCGTCACGGCGTTAATACCGCGATGAAGCCGATGATTAGCAAGATTAAAGTTGATCAATCCAATCTGATTGCGATTGGCTCATCGACCGGCGGCACCGAAGCGCTGCGCCGCATGCTGGAACCCATGCCAACCAACTGCCCTGGTATTGTCATCGCCCAACACATGCCTGCGGGCTTTACCCGTTCATTTGCCCAGCGCATGGATTCGCTGTGCCAGATTTCAGTGCGTGAAGCGCAAGATGGCGAACCGTTATTAGCAGGCAATGCCTTGATTGCACCGGGCGATCTGCACATGAGCGTGGTCCGCCGTGCTAAGGGCTATGAAGTTCAACTCAGCGATGCTGAACCGGTCAACCGCCATCGTCCTTCGGTGGACGTGCTGTTTGATTCGGTGGCGCAGCAGGCGGGGAAACATGCCAGTGCCGCGATTCTCACTGGAATGGGCAGCGATGGTGCGCGTGGACTACTGGCGCTACGCCAGGCCGGCGCTTATACGCTGGCACAAAGTGAAGCCAGCTGCGTGGTGTTCGGCATGCCGCGTGAAGCGATTGCGCTGGGCGCCGCCTGTGATGTGCTCGATCTCGATCACATCAGTCAGCGTCTGCTGGACAGTTTTAGCTGTACCAAATTACGTCATTAATCGATTAACAACGTTCAGGAGACACCTTAAATGTCAGATAAAAACTTGCGTTTCCTGGTGGTGGATGACTTTGCCACCATGCGACGCATTGTCCGTAACCTACTGCAAGACCTGGGCTACAAGAACATAGAAGAAGCTGAAGATGGTCAGGACGCCCTGAACAAACTGCGCGCTGATGTGTTCGATTTTGTGGTCAGCGACTGGAATATGCCGAACATCGACGGCCTCGAGCTGCTGAAAACCATTCGTGCCGACAGCGCCATGGCCAAACTGCCGGTGCTGATGGTGACCGCCGAAGCCAAACGCGAAAACATCATTGCGGCCGCACAAGCGGGTGCCAATGGTTACATCGTCAAGCCGTTTACTGCCGCCACGTTGGAAGAGAAGCTCGGCAAAATCTTTGAAAAACTTGGGTAATAGCCATGGATCCAGAATTAAATTTGCAGGCAGATGATCCCAAAGATCTGTTTCTGCGTATCGGCCAGCTGACGCGTTTGCTACGTGACAGCATGGCTAACCTCGGCCTTGAACAGGCAATTATGGAAGTGGCAGATGCCTTTCCTAACACCCGCGATCGCCTCAACTATGTAGTGGGTAAAACCTCGCAGGCCGCCGATCGCGCATTAACCAGCGTGGAAGTGGCGCGCCCCTTGCAGGACGCAATGAGTGAGAACGCCGGTGCACTCAGTGAACGCTGGGATGCGTGGTTTGCCAATCCCCAGCCGCTGGAAGATGCTCGTGAGCTGGTGAAAGAGACGCGCGCGTTCCTGCATCAGGTGCCAGAGATGACCCAGCAAACCAATCGCCAGCTGACTGAAATCATGATGGCGCAAGATTTCCAGGATCTCACTGGCCAGGTGCTGCAAAGCCTGATGGTGGTGATATCTAAAGTAGAAACTGAGCTGATTAGCGTGCTGGTGGAAAACATGGGTGAGCGTGAAGCGCGGGCCATTGAAGGTGAAGATCAGCTGAAAAACGGCCCACAAATCAACGCCACCGCGGAAGGTATTGCGGCTTCTCAGGAACAGGTTGATGACCTGCTGGAGTCCCTCGGCTTCTGATGATGCCAGGCGAACGCCATGTCTGAAGAGAGTGATAACGAAAAAACGGAAGACCCCACACCCCAGCGAAAACAGAAAGCGCGGGAAGAGGGGCAGGTTCCGCGATCGCGTGAGCTCACCACCCTCGCGATGTTGCTGGTTGGCTGCAGCTTGATGCTGGCGGGCGGTGATTTTCTGGTGGGGAAATTGATGCACCTGCTGCACAACGGCCTGACCTTTGATCGCCTGTTGGTACGCGATCCCCAACATATGCTGGATCAAGCCGGAGCGTTACTCGGTATCGCTTTTTTGGCGTTGTTACCGCTGGTGGGTGGTTTGTATATCACCGCCGTCAGCGCACCGTTGATCATTGGTGGCCTGAATCTGAGCGGCAAGGCAATCAAGCTCAACCTGAAAAAGCTCAACCCGATAAGCGGCATCAAACGTCTGTTCTCCGCGCAGATGCTTTCGGAAATGGTGAAAGCCATTCTCAAAGTGTCACTGGCGGGTATCGGCGGCGGCCTGTTTCTGCTGCACAACAAGAGCAAGTTTATCGGGTTGATGTTTGAACCGCTGGGTATGGCATTAAGTGATATCAGCAGCATCCTGATTGGTTGCATGCTGGTCATCATCCTGTCGCTGATTCCAATGGTGGCGTTTGATGTGATTTATCAGCTGTGGAGCAACTGGAAAAAGCTGCGCATGACGCGTCAGGAAGTGAAGGACGAGTTCAAGAAGCAGGAAGGTGATCCACAACTTAAAGGTCGTGTTCGCCAAATACAGCGTCAAATGGCGCAGCAACGCATGATGACCGATGTACCGACCGCCGACGTAGTGGTCAACAACCCGACACATTATTCGGTGGCGTTAAAATACCAGGAAGGCAGCATGGGCGCGCCGGTCGTCGTCGCGAAAGGCAGTGGTCTGATCGCCCTGCGCATCCGTGAACTGGCAGAAGAGAGCCGTATTCCGATGCTGGAAGCCCCGCCACTGGCGCGTGCGTTGTACCGCCATTGCGAACCCGGCGCGCCAGTACCCACTGAACTGTATAACGCCGTAGCTGAAGTTTTAGCTTGGGTTTATGGCCTGCGCCGCTGGCGTAAAGGCTATGGCATTCGCCCGCAGCAACCAAAAGATCTGCCGGTTCCGGCGGCGCTGGACTTTGCACAAGAGAGTGAGAGTGATGGCTAATATCGCCACAAAACTACGTTTACCTGGTCTGAAGGAGACCCAATGGCAAGTGCTGGCCGGTCCAGTGCTGATCATGACCATCCTTGCGATGATGATCTTGCCGCTGCCCACCTTCGTGCTGGATCTGTTTTTTACCTTCAACATTGTCCTGTCGATCATGATTCTGTTGGTGGCGATGTTCACCCAGAAGACGCTGGAGTTCTCGGCGTTCCCGACGGTGTTGCTGTTTTCGACGCTATTGCGTCTGGCACTGAACGTCGCATCCACCCGTGTGATCCTGATGCACGGCCACACCGGTTCTGCCGCTGCGGGTCAGGTGGTTGAAGCTTTCGGCCACTTCCTGGTCGGCGGCAATTTTGCCATCGGCATCATCGTCTTCATCATCCTGATTATCATCAACTTTATGGTGATCACCAAAGGGGCGGGACGTATTGCTGAAGTCGGCGCGCGCTTCACTCTTGATGGCATGCCCGGCAAACAGATGGCGATCGATGCCGATCTTAATGCCGGTTTGATTGGCGAAGAAGAAGCCAAACGCCGTCGTAAAGAGGTGACACAGGAAGCCGATTTCTACGGTTCGATGGATGGTGCCAGTAAATTTGTGCGTGGTGATGCGATCGCTGGCCTGATGATCATGGCGATCAATGTGATTGGCGGTTTGATTATTGGCGTAATGCAGCACGACATGTCGGTTGGCATGGCAGGTGAAACTTACACCTTGCTGACCATTGGTGATGGTCTGGTCGCGCAGATTCCCGGCCTGGTAATCTCTACCGCCGCGGGCGTGGTTGTGACACGCGTGGTTAACGATCAGGATGTCGGCGAGCAGATGATTGGTCAGCTGTTTAGCTCGCCACGCGTGCTGATGCTGGCGGCTGCGGTGATCGGCCTGCTGGGCATGATTCCAGGTATGCCGAACTTTGTTTTCCTGCTGTTCACTGCGGTGCTGCTGGGCGTGGCCTGGTGGATGCGCGGCCGTGAAGCGGAAAATAAAGCCAAAGGTTCGAACACCAGCGATATCTCGCTGCCGGAAGCGGAAACCGCGCAGGTCAACGAAGCCACCTGGTCTGATGTGCAGATGGAAGATGAGCTTGGCCTCGAAGTGGGCTATCGCCTCATTCCAATGGTTGATCAGGAGCAAAACGGTCAGTTGCTGACGCGTGTGCGCGGCATTCGTAAGAAATTCGCGCAGCAGATGGGCTTCTTGCCACCCGCGGTGCATATCCGTGACAACCTGGATCTGCCGCCAACACGCTATCGCATCTTGCTGAAAGGCGTGGAGATTGGTCACGGCGAGATCCAACCGGATCGCTGGATGGCGATCAATCCTGGCTGCGCGGAAGGCGATGTGCCGGGCACGGTGTGTACTGAGCCGACCTTTGGTCTGCCTGCGTTGTGGATTGATGAAGTGCATCGCGAACTGGCGCAAACACTCGGTTACACGGTAGTTGATCCGAGTTCGGTGGTGGCAACGCATCTGAATCATTTGATCTCAACGCATACCGAAGAACTGTTTGGCCGCCAGGAAGCACAACAGTTGCTGGATCAGCTCACCAAGCATGCGCCGAAGCTGGTTGAGGATTTGATTCCTGCGGTGATCAGCCTGACGACGCTGCATAAGGTGCTGCAAAATCTGTTGTCAGAACGTGTGCCAATCCGCGATATGCGCACCATCATTGATACGTTGGCGGAGTTTGCCACCAGCAACAGTGATGCTGATGAATTAACGGCGCGCGTGCGTGCACGCTTGTCACGCGCCATCACGCAGCAATGGTTCCCCGGTGAAGAGGATGTGCAGGTGATCGGTCTGGATCTGTCGCTGGAACAGTTGCTGGTGCAAGCGACCCAGAGCGGTAGCGCCATCGAACCCGGCATTGCTGAGAGTTTGATGAAGCAGACCGAACAAGCCTTGATGCATCAGGAAGGATTGGGTGCGCCGCCGGTGCTGCTGGTAAATCCATCACTGCGTCTGATGCTGTCGCGTTATTTGCGCCGCATCTTCCCGCAAATGGCGGTGCTCTCCAGTCAGGAAATCAACACCCAGCGCAACGTGCGCATGACGTGGGTGATTGGTGGCAAAGCATGATGCGTCGCCTGCTGCTGCTGAGTTTAGTGATTTCGCCACTGGCATTGGCAAGCGACGGTTCTTGGAGCAGCCAGAGCTTTGGCGGCATGATGACGCGCGGCCAGCAAGTGGTCAAAAGCCAGCCGGTGCACCCTACTTCGGCACTCCCGGCGGGCGCAATCGCCAAACAGTTGACGTGGAAGATCTCGCCAGATGGCCCCACGCCGATGGGTTTTATGATCAAAGTGTGCGGCGGCAATCGCTGCCTGCCATTATCAGGATTGAGCGGCGAAATGCCGTTGCCGGTGAGTTTCCCGGCGGGCGGACCGCTGCGTTTTGAATATTACTCATCGGTGCGAGGTAATTTATCGCCACCGCTGACGCTATTGAGTAATCAAGTCACCGTGGAATATCGGTTACGAAAATAACAAAAAACCGCGGCAATAACCGCGGTTTTTCTGTGCTGCATCGCAGATGTTACTGCGCTAACGCATCCTGCGCTTCTTTCAACTCTTCACGCGCTTCAGCCAATTTACGCTGCTGTTTTTCAATCTTTTTGCTGCTACCTTCAGCTTGCGCCTTGGCTAAATCCTGCTCGCGCTCCTGTACTTTCAACTGCTTCTCAGCCACTTTTTCCTGGCGCTGTTTCAGCAAGCTGCTCTCGGTGCAGTGCTCGTTGGTTTCACGCAGCGCTTTTTCCAAACCCGCAACACGTTCCGCATTGCCATGTTCACGCGCCATCGCCAGCTCTTGTTGGATATCTTGCTTCTTAGCTTCACATCCGGTTGCTGCTTGCACGGAAGTGATGGTTAACGCCGAGAAAAGAATCGACAGGGTAATCAGGGTGTTTTTCATGATGAACTCTTGGTTGAAATCGTTGGGCGCTATTATACGAAGAGTTCTTAACAGGATCTTAAAGGCGAGGTCTTGGTTAATGGGGAAATGCCGCCTGGATTGATGTGGATCAGCTTTGAACAATTAGTTCGTTTGCAGCCGCTAATTGCAAACACTAAATATACCGCGTAGCATTGTTAGCTCGGATGGTTACAGGGATTTTGGCAACGAAATCGCATCCCACTTCCTGATTACAGGTTCGTCCATGACGGTAAAGTGTCCTGACCCGCTGCAAAGCGGCTGAGACCCCCGCAAAATTTCCTCTTCTGCTAAAGAACATGTTTTCCTTGGTTTTGGCAGCAGAATGGAAAGTCATTGTTTAAAGCTGTTATTCGCTTCCTTCTACTACTCGCATTGCGCAGACTTCTGGAAATATCCATTGCGACTTTAAACACACGTAACGATTTATTGGCAACAGGCACGCTCAACGATCCCGGTTCGGTTCTGGTTAAGAAAGCGTAGAGGTTGTGCGTTTCTAGCTGTTAGCTATTAAATATGTAAATATATACCATCATTAAAAATCAACATAATAACTCAAGGATAGAGAAAGATGAAATTATATGATTCAGCATATATACTTAAGTTAGCAAAAGACCCTATCCTTTTTAAGAATAAATTCATCTCTTATCTAAAAAATGACAATGCAAATGTAAATGACGCACTAAATATCATTAGAATTTCAGGCATCTATTACAAAAGAAATTCATCACTCAGTGTTGAAAAACTTAATGAAAAAATGACACCATATTTTAGATTGTTAATGGAAAAATTCCCAAGTGATAATGAAATAATACTTAAAGAAAATAATCAATACAAAAAAATGTGTCATTTATATAACCAATTCTTTGAACATTTAAAGATAAATAATATATGGGGAAATGGAATATCAGAAAAAGAACTTTTTATAATATCTCTTTTTTCCGAAAACTTTATTTCAATTTATATTGCCATACTCGGCAGAACCCCTCATAAAAAATTAAAAAAAATATTACCTTTTGTTTTTTACCCATCAAATATCCCTCGAGGAGATGACTTTACACACCATGATATCAAAACGCTAAGCAGAGCGATCGATGAAATAGTTCATTACACTGGGAAAATTTTCTCATTAGCATTTTCAAAATCAGAGAAAAAAATGGATATTGACGAAAAAATTTCCATGCCTGATTTCGTTAAAATGTTAGATGTCTATGAAAGTTGGAATCGCTATGATTCATTATCTAGAACCACTGATTTTTTCAGGCTATGTAATGCAGAATTAGCGTTGATAAATGAAAATGAACTCAAAATAGAAGTTTGTGAAGATAATCTTTACCGCGACTATGAAGTTTCTAGGTCAAGAGTAATGATGAAAAGCATGGAAACTTATGAATATTTAAATAACTACATATCTAAAAAACCAAGCTTTATTAGTGAGATAAGGAAATGGGCTCCATCATATTTAACTAAAAATGATATTTACCATGCAATGCTATTGACCAGCTTTGAAAACATAAGCCCTGAAAATATGTTTGAAAGCTATGGTGGGATTAGTATATTCGATTGGGTGCATGCTTATGAAGCTTTGGTTTCACTTGCAATAAAAGAACATAAAAAAAGATTAAAAAGAAAAAATAAACTGTCGAATCAATCTAACTGGCTGATCAGAAAAAGTAGGGAAGATTGGATTTTGTTTTTCGAAAAAGAATCTCTATCTCACCAATGTTCAAAACTATTAGTAGATTATTTCACTTTCACTAAGGAATCATTGGATATTAATGACTGTCCATTAATCCCATGTAATGATGGTTTTTTTATAATGCCAGCTCTTCTTTCTACTAGCTCATCTAGTCGTTCATTACTATCATTATTCAATGCTAAGAAAATTAGCACATCAATAAAGGGAAGGTTTCATGAAGATGAATTCATTAGTCTTGTAAATTCATCTGGAATAACAGCTTTAAATTTATCGTCTCACAACGATTATGAATGTGATTGCGTAATAATCATAGATAATTACATAGTCTTCGTAGAGCTCAAATCTAATGGTCAACCAATTTTCTTCAATAAATATTATCAAAATGCTTACGATATTTTAGGTGATACTTTTCATATCAAAGAATTTAGCAGAAAAAAACGGTCTTTCACGGAACAAATCAACAGATATTCTGCTCATTACCTCACTCATCTTGTAGAAATAAGAAAAGCCTTTAACTTACCCTATACATGGAAGCATGAAGGAGTGATTAAAATAATAGTCACCACATCACCTTTAGGTGGGAAATATTTTGCAAATGGCTGCTATGTGGTAGATCAACTATCTTTAGATAGATTTTTTAAACGCATCAAAGGAGTAATTAATGACGAAAACTTACGCAAGGAAAATTCAGCTGAATTGGAAAAATATAAATTTTGCGAAGGAAAAATAACCATAAATAAATTGACAGGATATCTAGAGTCACTTCCATCTATAAGTATATTTAGGAAAAGTGTCAATAAATTAACATATGATTTTAATGTGGGTGAAGTTAAAGTTAGTTATCCATATTATGATGCTTGGCCAGACTTTTATTCAAAACAGTAAAGAATAATATATAACAGCTAAAAGAAGGAATTATAAAAACCCACTAGACACATCGCTTCAGACCATAAAAATAACAAGCTTGAAACTTCCTCAGTATGGTGCGGCAGTAATAACGGCAGGTATTTTATAAATAGAATCATTGTATCTATATGCAGGGTTGTTATTAAATGAATAAATACGCCCTTTAATATTTAAATAAATCACTCCGTTTTTTATTTTATCTAATGCTTTACTATCAGAAGTAATGAGAAATGGCGAAGCCGTATCCATCAAGCTTCGTTTAAAGTCCTCATCACTTTTACTTCCATCGTATAAATAAAATCTGTACGAAAAACCCGTTGTCGCACCAGCATTGGCTTCTGTAACATATAGATTAGCCAGATTATTCACTTTCTCCTTATAGACTATTGTCTGCTCGAGTGGAGATACTTTCAATAATAGATAAATACCATACGCGATCAATCCGAATAAAACGATACCAAAAAAATAAACTCTTTTAAAATCCAGCGCGCTTAGCATAATCAATCCCTGCCCTTATCCAATATTGGTCTTCAGGATCGTCACCATAAGGGCTGAAACCATACCAACTTCCAAACTCAATATTGCTTGTTCCAGCGCGACTTTGCGCCCACCCAGCAGCCCTCAATAGCACTGACTCGGTTATACCAGCCGCATGTCCAACAGCGCCATAATTAAAATTACCAAAATTAGCATACTGCCTGCCATTTTGATTTTTATAATCCCAGGGACCATGGCCTTTTACCTGACTGTAAAACCATGCATATGTCATGGCAGACGGTCCTTTGTGCAAACGAGCCAACATCATATTATTGACGATTGAAACACCAGGAGGAGTGAAAGAGATAATATCAAATGGAGGCTGCGGAGATGCAGCCATAGTAGGATAACGCATGAATTATGGTCTCTCATTCCAACTATCAGAGAACATAATATTGCCGTCACAATATTTCCACGTTATTTTTTCGTAGGCGAGTTCAACGCATTCCAGATGGTTGTGCTTCTCTTTTTCAGGATCTTTGGTATCGTGCATTACTGGTGAAACACCAATGATTTTCACGCTTTCTATTAAAATATTGAAATATTCTACTTCCTGTCCAGCATCATTAATATGATACCACTTGAATTCTGCTGAAGTTAAATTTTGCCCAGTAGAAACAGCCTTATAAAGATAAGGAGAAGATGCATCAAACTCTTTTTGAATAATTATCGGCGCATGCTTACGTGTGCCAGTCGGCTTACCGGTTTGTGGATCGGTTGGCAGCCTTACATTATGAGAAAAACCGGTGACTTCGATACTACCTTCGCGATTTTGCACATCAACGGAGCCACGAATATCGGCACCACCGTCATCTTTAAGCCAGAGATTTGCTGGAATTGGCATTTTACTCGTCCTTATGTTTTTCATCCCTTACGACAAAGGTATACACAAAAACAAATAACACACAGTTAATTTATGGTTTTGATCTGAGGTTTGCACTCTGCATCACATTTTATTTAATGAAATGTTTGACCTGCATTTCTAGTGAACATGTGCTTCACGTAGCTTTAAAAAGTGACATGAGGAGTAATCAGCGAAGATTTCTCAAACAGGTTAGTTTGAGGTGAAGGTTAGTGACGAAATTTAGGCAAAAAAAAAGCCGCTCGTAAGCGACTTGATTTTTTGCATCAATCGATGGTGCCGAAGGCCGGACTCGAACCGGCACGTATCTCTACGGTTGATTTTGAATCAACTGCGTCTACCGATTTCGCCACTTCGGCACTGAAGAGGATGCGGAAAACGTTGGGGATTATACCGTTACGAGCCGAGTGCGCAACAGGAATCGTGATGGATATGTGCTAAGCGTTGAAAAAAACGCCACTTTGCGCGCAAATGCTTGTTAATTCGTCAATATGGCTATTTTTAAGCCCGCCACAAAACCCAGAACAGTCCCAATCTTCCCTAAACCCGCCATTTATCTGGAACTTTCCTAATTCAAACCTCTCTTAACCAAAACTGACGCAGTCAGAACATAAAAGACAACGAGGTTGAGATGAAATTACAAGGCAAGATTTGGGGATTGGGCATCGCGGCAATCATGGTAGCGGGAAGTGCATCAGCGGCAAGCTGGCAGGATCAGCTGAGCAGCGCGGCATCCCAGCTGTCTCAGCAGAACAATAGCACCAGCAACACCGGCACCAATACAGCACCAAACAGCGGATTGTCACTCTCCTCACTGACGGGCTTGCTGAATGGCGGCGATAAAGCGGTGAGCTCGAATAGCATGACCAACGCCGCAGGCGTGATGTCCTACTGCGTGCAGCACAACGAGGTGGATAATAACGTGAGTTCGGTGAAAGACCAGGTGTTGAGCAAGCTCGGTCTAAGCAGTCCAACCGCGCAAGCGCAGAAAACCGATTATCAGCAAGGTTTGGCCGGTTTGCTGAATACCGGCAACGGCCAGCAGCTGAATCTGCAAAGCCTGAGCAGCTCGCCAATGGGTGAGAAGCTGAAAACCAAAGCCTGTGATGTGGTGCTGAAGCAAGGCAAAAAATATATCGGCATGTAAGGACGCGCCGGTATCAAGGCGCGAGCTGTCCCTCGCGCCTTTTCTTTTTTAAAGCAGCAATGCCCGCGTCTCTGCCTCCGCGCGCTGAAGAAGCGCACTGGCTTGCTCCACCGAGCGAATATTGGTGTAGCCAATCACTAAGCCATAACGTTTTTGCGTCTGCATATACCAGCCGGAAAGTGGCAATACCCGTAACTGATGTCGCTGCCAAATCTCCGCCAACTCTTTGTCCTGCGTGCCACGCTGCAAAAAAGCCACGATATGCATGCCGCCATCGGTAAGCTCAAATTCGAATACGTCCGGGAAGCACACTTGTAATGCTTCAAGCATCATGCGGCGGCGTTGCTGATAAAGTATGCGCATCTTTTTGATGTGACGATAGAAGTGCCCTTCGCTGAGGAACTGCGCCAGAATTTTTTGTGGCAACAGCGACATGCCGGTTTCAAGGATCTCGCCGAGTTCGCTAAAGCGCGCAATGGTCTCTTTTGGCATCACCAAATAGCCCACGCGCATCGCTGGCATCATGGTTTTGCTGAAGGTGCCGGTGTAAATCACCCGATCGTGCACATCAAGGCTTTTCAGCGCCGGAATCACCTTGCGCGTGTAGTGAAACTCGCCGTCGTAATCATCTTCGATAATCCAGCTGTTATTTTGCTGCGCCCACTCCAGCAGTTGATGTTTGCGCGGCAGCGATAAGGTCACCGCCAGCGGGCTGTGATGGGTTGGCGTAACCACCGCAAAGCGTGCATCAGGGTGATAGCGCAGCAGGTAATCAACATCCATTCCCTGACGATCGACCGGCACATAATGCAGATTGGGTGCGATGCGCTTCAGCAGTTTTTGTCCGAAGAAATAACCGGGATCTTCAAACATCACCTTGTCGCTGGGCTGCGCCAGCACAGCCAGAATCAGCCGCAGATTGGCGCGATAGCCGCTGGTGATAAAGATCTGTTCCGGCTGGCAGTTCAGCCCTCGCGAAATATTGAGATAGCTGGCGATGGCCTCGCGCAGCGGTTGATGCCCCATGATCGGCGGCAATACCATCTCATCGGGCCGCAAAGTGCGCGCTGCTTTTGCCGAGATCAGCAGCCATTTTTTATGCGGGAACGCATCCAGCGCAGGAATCCCCAGCCGCAATTCACCTTTGGTTTCACGCAAGCTGTGATCGCTGGTAGGTGGCGCTGTCGCAGTTTCGGGTTCAGCGGCCGACGCCAATACCAAATCGGGATTCACCCGCGTGCCCTTCGCACCCTGGCTGACGAAATACCCTTCACCGATCAGGATTTCATACGCCGTTTCCACCGTTTTGCGCGCCACCTGCAACTCACTCGCCAACGCACGAATCGCGGGCACGCGATCGCCCGGCTTCAAGCGGCCTGCAACAATGTGCTCACGATACAGCGCATAAATCTCTTTGTAGCCCACGCTATGTCCTATCTCTTTTCACGGTTTTTGGCCCTTTTCACTCAGACATAGAAGTTTAAGATGCACGCATTCACGATTCAATGCGGTTTGAGGAAGAGAGTAATGAAACTGCTGCACATCCAAGTCAGCCCCGATTTAGCCGGTTCGGCGTCACGCATCGCATCAGCGCGTTTGGTGGAAAAACTGCGTGCTCAGCATGCCGATCTCGAGGAGACGGTGCTGGATTTGGCGCAACATCCGCTGCCACACCTTGATGCCTTCACCATTGGCGCGTTCTTCACCCGTCCAGAGGAGCGCACTGATGCGCAACGTGCCGCCATTCAGACCTCAGAACAACTGGTGGATCAGCTGTTTGCCTGCGACACGCTGGTTATCTCATCGCCGATGTGGAACCTCGGTTTGCCTTCGGTGTTGAAAGCCTGGTTCGACCATATCACCCGCGCCGGACGCACCTTCGCCTTCACGCCGGATGGCTGCAAAGTCGGCCTGGTGAACGGCAAAAAAGTTTATAGCGTGGTCGCCAGCGGCAGCGTATTTGCTCACGGCCCATTTGTACAGGATGACCAATTTACGCCGTACATCCGCGTGGCGCTGGAATACATCGGCATCACCGATGTGGAATTTATCCGCGTTGATGGCACACACGATCCCATCAGCCGCGCCACTGCTCTCCCAAACGCTTTACAAATCATCGACCAATTATTCTGAATGAGGACAACATCATGACCGCACGTGTTAACCATTTTAAAAACATTCCGGCGCTGGTAAAAACCCTGGGCGACGCCACGGCGGCGCTGGGGAAATGTTCACTCGATGCCACCATCAAACATCTGGTGGATCTGCGTGCTTCACAGCTGAACCAGTGCGCGTTCTGCGTGGATATGCACGTCAAAGAGGCCAAAATTCACGGCGAGCGCGAGCTACGTTTACATCACGTGGCGATCTGGCGCGAATCGCCACTGTTTACCGCCAAAGAGAAAGCGGCGCTGGCGTTGACCGAAGCCCTGACGCGTCTGGGCGATCACGGCATTGATGACGTGTTGTACAACGAGGTACGTGAGCACTTTTCCGAGGTCGAGACCAGCGAACTGACGTTCTGCATCGCCGTGATTAATACGTGGAACCGCCTGATGGTGCTGTCGCAGATGAATCCGGGCGCGTTGGACAGCGCTTACGGTCTGGATCGTGCTGATTTGCGTTAATTTTTACCGCCAGTAGCCGATGCTGCTGGCGGCACCATGTTCATCTGCGCTGCCTGAGGCTATAGTGAGATTTTGCACCACACAGGACAGCGCACATGAAAGGCATCAACATTGCGATTTACTTCGATCCCGACCAGATTCACATCTGCGTTC
This sequence comes from Pantoea sp., assembly GCF_039594315.1. Taxonomy (GTDB): domain Bacteria; phylum Pseudomonadota; class Gammaproteobacteria; order Enterobacterales; family Enterobacteriaceae; genus Pantoea. The sequence continues at coordinate 43,783 of NZ_JBCNNP010000018.1, read as the reverse complement.
ACCAGCAAGATGATAGCTATCTCAGCCAAACCTTCATTTACGATGACAGCGTAATTGAAGAGATTTATCAGTGGCTGGAGCAGTTCACGCCTAATCGCACCCACATTTGCCTGATTGAGCACGATACCGCCGATATCCTCGCCGATGAATTAGTGGATAACGGTTATCACGTCCATCAGGTGACGCAGCACGATCTCCTGACCTGGTTTGCCAACGAACCGCCTGCCGAGCCGGACGGTTCGCCGGTGCGCGCGCTGCTGCGTTATCTGGAAAACGAAAGTCCTTCTGAATACCAATCTCGCACACCACAAATTGAAGCGTTGATGGATCTGCTGGACGAACTCGACGATCTGGAAGGTGTGGATGAAGTCGAAGACGAAGACAATCTGCCGGACGATGTGTTGCGCTTAATGAAGCAGAAGAAAATCAGCGCCGCCGATGCGGCACAGCGCCTGCTGCCGGATGTGAATGAGCGTATTCGCGAGCATTTAATCAATTTCCCCGAACTGATGACGCCAGAGCTGCTGGAAGATTTCTTCCCCGAGCTGCTGGAAGCGCTGGAAACGCCGAAGCATTAGTCAAAGCGCGCATTGACCGTAGCGGCGCGATTTATCGCGTTGTTTTGACTTGTTGCCCATCCAGGCATTGCGCAATAAATTGCGCCGCTACGCATCGTGCGATTATCTACTCGTTTTTCATCTGGGGATGTTTGCATGTTAGAGCTGTTTAAAGCCATCGGGCTGGGATTGGTGGTGATTCTGCCGCTCGCCAATCCGCTTACCACCGTGGCGCTGTTTCTCGGCCTCGCGGGTGATATGAATTTCCAGGAACGTAATCGCCAGGCAATGCAGGCCTCGATCTACGTGTTCCTGATCATGATGGTGGCGTGGTACGCCGGCAACGCGGTGCTGCACACCTTCGGCATTTCAATTCCCGGCCTGCGCATGGCGGGCGGATTGATTGTGGCATTCATCGGTTTCCGCATGCTGTTTCCCGCTAAACCCATCGGGCATTCGGTTGAGGCTGAGCATAAGCAGGACGAAATGGATGCCAGCGAAAGCCCGCGTGAAAGCGTGAATATCGCCTTTGTGCCGCTGGCGATGCCAAGCACCGCAGGTCCCGGCACCATCGCGATGATCATCAGTTCGGCCTCGACGGTGAAAGCTGGTGTCGATTTCCCCAATTGGGTGGTGGCAGTCGCGCCAACGCTGACGTTTTTAGCCGTGGCGGTGATTTTGTGGATTTCGCTGCGCAGTTCCGGCGCCATCATGAAATTGGTCGGCAAAGGCGGGATTGAAGCGATTTCGCGTTTGATGGGCTTTTTGCTGGTGTGTATGGGCGTGCAGTTTGTGATTAACGGCGTGTTAGAAGTGATTCATACCTTTCATTAAGTTTTCGAAAAAAAACCAGGTCGCCTTGAATGGCAACCTGGTTTTTTATCTCATTACTTCAACGTTTTACGCACATCGGCAACCTGCTCTTTGGTCACCGCTGGCGCATTGTTGCTCCAACCTTGACGCACGAAAGTTGCCAGCTTGGCGACTTCATCATCCGTTAAGCGATAAGCAAACGGTGGCATCGCCAACGTTGACGGCGCTTTCTCGGTTGATGGCTGCTGCGCACCGGCCAGAATGGTGTGGATCAAACCGCTTGGATCTTTGGCATTCACAATTGTCGCCTGATCCAATTCCGGGAAGATGCCAGGCGCGCCTTTACCGGTGACAAAGTGGCACGCGCCACAGTTGTCGATGTAGAGACGCTCACCTTCGGTCAGATTCTTCGCTGCCGTCAGTTTCGCTTCGGTTGCCTGTTGCTTGGTGACGTCATACGCCTGCAACGCCGGATTACCGCCGATGAACTTCAGATACGACGCAATCGCTTTGAGGTCAGCATCGGTCATGTGCGAGCTGGAGTGCTCAATCACCGACTTCATCTCACCGCCAACGGCGGCTTTGTCGTTACGACCGGTTTGCAGGTAATCCACGATCTCCTGCTCGCTCCAGCGCGGCAAGCCACGCAGCGACGGCACATCCCAGTTATTCAGGCTGCCACCGGCAAGGAACTGATCGTCGCCGCTATCCAGCGCTTTCTCGTTCATGCCAAGGCCGCGAGGTGTATGGCAACTGCCGCAGTGGCCAAGGCTTTCGACGATGTAGGCACCGCGATTTACCTCTTCCGATGCACCACCAATCGGCTGGAATGGCTTATCAGAGGTGAACGCCCAGTTCCAGAAACGCATGCCCCAGCGCTGGCTGAACGGGAAGCTGAGATCGGTTTTCGGCGGCTGCTCGCTGCTCGGCTTCACACCTTTCATGAAGTAAACGTACAGCGCATGAATATCAGCATCGCTGATCTTGGCGTAATCCGGATACGGCATCGCTGGATACAGGCGCGAACCGTCCGGCAGTACGCCTTTGCGCACCGCGTCGGAGAACTGCTGCTCGCTGTAATTGCCGATGCCGTGCTCTTTGTCCGGCGTGATGTTGGTGGAGTAAATGGTGCCGAGATTCGACTCAATCGCCAGGCCGCCCGCGTAATCCCCTTTGCCAGAAACGGTATGGCATGCCATACAGTCGCCGAGACGCGACAGGTATTCACCCTGCTTGATCAATTGAGCTTCATCTTCCGCGTGCGCCTGGAGAGCAAAGCTGCCCAGCAGCACGGCGTTGGCGATTAACAATGATTTTAATTTCATGCGCTTATGCCTGTACCAGTGGACCGGGATTTTTCAGATAATGTTCTTTGATTGCTTGTGCCGCCATCAAGGTGATCGCGCCGATGGTATCGGTCGGGTTCGCCTGGAAGTTTTGCGGGAAGGCGTTGCCGCCTGGCACAAACACGTTATGAACATCCCAGCTCTGCAGGTACTTGTTCAGTGCAGAGGTTTTCGGGTTATCGCCCATCACCGCGCCGCCGACGTTGTGCGTCGAAACGTATTTGGTGAGGTCGAAATCCGCGCCCATCGGCAGGAAGCTCATGCTCATGCTATCTGGGTTCAGCTCTTTCGCGATGTTGCCGACGATGCCTTTCAAGTGCTGTTGCAGCTTGAGTTCGTTCTCTTTCCAGTTGAAGGTCATACGCAGCAGCGGCAGACCGCGATGGTCGGTGTAGTGTGGATCGAGATCCAGATAGATATCGCGGTACGACTGGCACGTAGTGGTGATGCTGATCTTCATCGAGTGGTTGTACCACTGCTCCAGACCCTCTTTGTAGCCCATGCCCCAGCTTGGCGTGCCTTTCGGCAGTGAAGTGGCGATTGGCGTACCGGTGGCTTGCGAACTGTGGATTTTCGCGCCGCCAAGGAAGCCCAGGCCTGGACCGTCGAAGTTGCCTGGTGAGATGTCGTTGAACATCTGGCCGGTGGCGCCTGCGGTAGCGTAAGAGTTGAAGTTTTTATCTTTGAAGAACAAGGTCGCGCCGCCGTTCGACAGGAACGCGTAGTTACGTCCTACCACACCTTCTTCGGTGATCGGGTTATACGGCTTGCCGATGCCAGACAGCAACATCAGGCGCACGTTGTACAGCTGGAAGCTGGACAGCACCACGATTTTCGCCGGCTGGAACACTTCGTTGCCATCAACGTCGAAGTAAATTACGCCTTTGGCGGTTTTCTGATCATCGTGCAGTACCACTTTCACCACTTCGGCGTGCACTTCGTAAGAGAAGTTCGGCATGCGCTTCAGTGAATCCATCACCGCCGTTTGCGGCGAGGCTTTCGAGTAGTTCAGGCACGGATATTTCGAGCAGTAGCCGCAGTAGTTACACGGTGCGATCTGGTTGCCGTACGGGTTTTTCCACGCGCGGGATACGCACGCAGACGGGTTCGGGAACGGGTGATAACCGAGTTTGGTGGCGGCTTCTTTGAACATCACGTTGTTCAGCGTGTCTTCCAGCGCTGGCAACGGATAAGGTTCAGAACGCGGGCCTTCAAACGGATCACCGCCTGGCAGAATCTGACCGCGCAGGTTGCCGGTGTTACCGGATTGACCGCAGATCAGCTCAAACTTGTAGTAATACGGCTCGATCTCTTCCCAGGTGAACGGGAAGTCCATCACGCGCATATCTTCCTGCAAGATGCCCGGCTTATAAGCTTCATCGACGTACGTTTTCAGCTTGATGTCGGTTGGCGTTGGACGAATCAGTACCGCCGTCCAGTGCATGCCTGCGCCGCCGACGCCGGTGCCTGGCGCAAACGCGCCCCACTTACGGGTTGGCAACGCGGTTTGGTTGCTGTTGTAACGCACGGTGACCGCCACTTCTTTCGGTGTCGCGAACACTTTGTTACGCACGTTATAAGCGTATTCATCGGCCGGTTTCGGATAAGCGAAGTCGGGATAATCGCGCTCGCCGCCGCGCTCTAACGCGCGCACTTCCAGCCCGGCCATCGCCAGCTCGATGCTCATCAGCGAGCCTGCCCAGCCGAGGCCGCATACGACGACGTCGACTTCTTTCTTGGTAATCTGTGCCATGTTAATCCTGTCTCATAAACCAAAAACGGGGGTGTGCTTACGCGCGTTCACCCAAGAGGCTGACCGGTCCCAGCGGGTACGGCACGTTGTGCTGCTTCACCCATTCGGTGAAACTGGCGCGTGCACCCGGGAAGCCGATGGCGATCCAGGCTTTCATGCCTTTGTTGCCGCCGTACATTGGGTCGGCGAGGTAACCGTGTTTGGTATCCGAGAGCAGTTGGCTAAAGAACTGCGAGGCTTTCAGGTTCGGTTCGCCCAGTGCGGCGAAGTCGATACCGTCGTTTTTGTTCACTTTGGTCAGGACCGCATCTTTCTCTTCCAGCGACAGTTCATGGAACGGTTTCTGGTAGGTTGCTTGCGTCCACTGATCCACCAGCTTGATGCCGGTGTGATAGATCTCTTGCGGCGTGAACGGAATTTGATAACCCATAGTGGCTGGCGCATGCACGTCGAACGGACCTTGCATGTAGATTTCCCCGCCAAATTCCGGGCTGTGCAGTTGCTGATCGATAAAGATCGGCACGTTGGTTTCCAGTGCACCCGGCGCTTTACCCTTGCCGCCCGCTGGAATTAAACGATCCGCCGCGGCGAGAATGAATTGCCACTCATCAGCGCTGAAAAAGATCGGTTTATAGTCGGCGAGTTCCGGTGCTGCCATTTCTGCTGCTTGCGCCGCAGTTAATCCCTTAAATACCAGGTCACTTAATGGCAAAGCCAACAGCGAACCCAGCAAAAACTTACGTCTGGTGGTCGGTTTATTTAGAAGCATGGCGTGACAGCTCTCACTTGCTAAGAAAGATAATTATTTTTGTTAATGGCTTTATTCATCGGTAAAGAACCTGGCAATATTAGGGATACAGATATTTCTGAATGTAAAAATTCAATTAAGGATGTGTTTTGATGAAAATCAATCATCATGTTGAATTTAGGTTAAGGCTTGGTGAAAGGCTTTCGATGCGGGATTTGCGGGTTTAACCGTACAAATGTTGGGATTTAGCTATTAATTAGTGGGCAATTGACCAGGAATTATCGCGCCAGGTAATAATCGCTGAAATGAATCAATGAAAAAAAATCATACTTCCATACCAGAGAACTGTTCTCATTTATAACATCTTATTTACTTAATTGACTACGCCATGAACGATCTATTTCCGGGAAATGACAAGTGGCGCACAAAATTAAGCCAATAATACCCGAATGTAATCAATTGTTATTTCCGGCATAGCTCAGAACAAAGCGGCATTTTTTCCTGAGTATCAGCAGCGATACAGTCTGGATATCAATCATTCAGGATAAAAATAATGCGTTTACTCATTTTGTTAGCCGCCTTGTGGAGCAGCAGTTTCGTGGTGCACGCGGCGACGCCGAAAGATACTTTAGTCGTCGCCGTGCCGCTGGATGGCATTATCAGCTTCGATCCTGCCGAGAGTTTTGAAACCGTCAGCAACAGCGTACAGCGCAATATCTATCAGACGTTGGTAGAAGCGGATCGCAATTCGCCGCAGAAACTGGCGCCGCTGCTCGCCACCTCATGGCAAGCAGGCAGCACGCCACACAGTTTAGTCTTCACTCTCCAGCCCAACGCGCACTTCGCCAGCGGCAATCCGGTCACCGCGCAGGATGTAATTTTCTCGCTCACCCGTGCGGTGCAGCTCAACAAAGCGCCCTCTTTCATCCTCGCCGAATTTGGCTGGACCAAAGAGAACATTGCCAGCCAATTCAAGGTGCTAAATGACCATCAACTGGAGATTCAATGGCCAGCGCAGATTGGTCAAAATCTGGCGCTGCGCTTGCTGACTGCGCCAGTGGCTTCGGTAGTGGATAGCAAAACCGTGCAGCAGCATGTCGCGAATAACGATCTGGGCAACGGCTGGCTGCACACAAACTCAGCCGGTAGCGGCGCGTTCGTTATTCAGCAATATGTGCCGCAGCAGGCGCTGGTGTTGAGCGCCAATAAACAGGCTAGTCCGCAGCCCAAACTTCAGCGCATTCTGCTGAAAGGCGTGGCGGATGCTGGGGCACGTCGTTTGTTGATTCAGCAAGGCGATGTGGATGTGGCGTATCAGCTTGGCCCGGACCAGATTGATGCGTTGAAGAGCGACAAAAATCTGCGCATCGAAGCCTTCCCGTCCAGCCTGGTGTATTACCTTGGCTTCAATACCCAAGATAAAGCGCAACCGGCGTTGGGCAATCCAGCGCTGTGGCAAGCGGCACGCTGGTTGGTGGATTACCAAACCGTATCGCACGATTTGCTGAAAGGCCAATACCGCATTCATCAAAGCTTCCTGCCGCAAGGCTTTGACGGCGCGCTGGACGATCAGCCGTTCCACTATGATGTGGCCAAAGCCAAACAAATTCTCGCGCAAGGTGGCATTAAGCCAGGCACCAAATTTTCGCTGACGGTGATTAATCAGCCGCCCTACATTGATGTGGCGCAGGCGCTGCAAGCCAGTTTCGCCAAGGCGGATGTACAGATCGAGTTGCAACCAGTGGCGGAATCGGAGTTGTGGAGCAAAATGCGCGGCCGCGATTTCCAGTCGATCTTCATTTATTGGGGTGCGGATTATGTCGATCCCAATACCAACGCCAGCGCCTTTGCCTATAACGTGCCGGGCGGATCGAAAACGTTGGCGTGGCGCGTCGGCTGGGATATACCTGAATTAAGCGCCAAAACCCGCGCCGCCGCTGGTGAAAGCGATGCCGTGAAACGTCGCGCGCTGTATACCGAGTTGCAAAAGACGGTGCAGCAGAATTCGCCGTTTGTGGTCACGCTGCAAGGTGCGCAGCAGGTTGCAGTGCGCAATAACGTCAATCATGTGCAGCAAGGGATTGGTGTGAGTTTGCTGTTTTTTGATACGGTGCAAAAGTGATTTAGAGGGTGCGGGCTGCCCCTCATCCCAACCTTCTCCCACAAGTGGGAGAAGGGGCCGTCCGAGCGATAAATGTGAGATTCGCGCCACCTCACCCTTTTCGGCACAATCTTCATCCCACCTCGCGCGTCGCTTGCTATCCTTTCTGGCATAACCTATTGCCGGAGAGTGAAAAATCATGAGCACCCCGTTACTGATTGCCCAAACGCCCGACGTTCAATTGCACCTGCTCTCCAACATGGCCAACCGCCACGGTTTGATCACCGGCGCGACCGGCACCGGTAAAACCGTGACGCTGCAAAAGTTGGCGGAATCCTTCTCGGATATCGGCGTACCGGTGTTTATGGCGGATGTGAAAGGCGATCTCACCGGCGTTTCCGCCGCTGGCGAAGGTTCCGAAAAGCTGTTGGCGCGGCTGGCTAAAATCGGCGTCACCGATTGGCAGGCGCAAAAAAATCCGGTGATGGTGTGGGATATTTTTGGTCAGCAAGGCCATCCGGTGCGTGCCACGGTGTCCGATCTCGGTCCGCTGCTGCTAGCGCGCCTGCTCAACCTCAATGAAGTGCAATCCGGCGTGCTGCAAATCATCTTCCGCATCGCCGATGACCAAGGTTTGTTGCTGCTGGATTTCAAAGATCTGCGCGCCATGACGCAATACATCGGCGACAACGCTAAAGGTTTCCAGACGCAGTACGGCAATATCAACAGCGCGTCGGTTGGTGCGATTCAACGCGGTTTACTGGCGCTGGAGCAGCAAGGTGCCGAGCACTTCTTTGGCGAACCGATGCTGGATATTCGCGATTGGATGCGCTGCGACAGCAATGGTAAAGGTTTCATTAATATCCTGTCGGCGGAAAAGCTCTACCAAATGCCGAAACTCTACGCCACTAGCCTGCTGTGGCTGCTGGCTGAGCTGTATGAACACTTACCGGAAGCTGGCGATCTGGATAAGCCGAAGATGGTGTTCTTCTTCGATGAAGCGCATCTGCTGTTTACCGATGCGCCGCCGGTGTTGCTGGAAAAGGTGGAACAGGTGATTCGCCTGATTCGCTCCAAAGGCGTCGGCGTCTACTTTGTTACGCAGAATCCGTCCGATATTCCTGAAAACGTGCTCGGCCAGCTCGGTAATCGCGTGCAACACGCGCTGCGCGCTTTCACGCCGAAAGATCAAAAAGCGGTAAAAAGCGCGGCAGAAACTATGCGCGCTAATCCGGCGTTTGATACCGTCGAGGCGATTCAGGCGCTCGGAACTGGCGAAGCGCTGATATCGTTCCTTGATGAAAAAGGCAGTCCTTCAATGGTGCAACGGGCGATAGTGATCGCGCCCGGCTCGCGCATGGGACCGGTGACGCAAGATGAGCGCAATGGCCTAATCAACAACTCGCCGCTGTACGGTAAATACGACACCGAAGTGGATCGCGAATCGGCGTTTGAGATGCTGCAAAAAGGTGTGCAGGCCACCACGCAGCAAGCCAACGCGCCGGAAGCCAAAGGCAACAATGTCGAAGTCGATGACGGCATTCTTGGCGGGCTGAAGGATATTCTGTTTGGCACCACCGGCCCGCGCGGCGGCAAGCGCGACGGCGTGGTGCAGAGCGTGGCAAAAAGCGCGGCACGTCAGGTGACTAATCAAATTATTCGCGGTGTTTTAGGCAGTTTACTCGGCGGTCGTCGTCGTTAAATCCCATGGATTGATAGGGAGTTATGGATAAATTTCAACAACTCAAACGCAGTAAGCGTTTAGCGCTGTCGCTGCTGCTGATTGCGGCAGCGATTTTTGTCATCACTCTGTTTCTGCCACCCAACTTCTGGGTGCTCGGCGTCAAGGCAATTGCCGAAGCGGCGATGGTCGGAGCGCTCGCTGATTGGTTCGCGGTGGTAGCGCTGTTTCGCCGTGTGCCGGTGCCGTTTATCTCGCGTCACACCGCCATTATCCCGCGCAATAAAGATCGCATCGGCGAGAATTTGGGCCGCTTCGTGCAGGAGAAATTCCTCGATACCGATTCGCTGCTGGCGCTGATTCGCCGCCACGATCCGTCGCAAATGCTGGCGCAGTGGCTGAACACGCCGGGCAACGCCGATCGCATTGGCCGCCATTTGTTGCAGGTGATGCGCGGCTTTCTCGATCTCACCGACGATCAACGTATCCAGCGTTTCCTGCGCCGCGCGGTGCATCGCGCGCTGGATAAAGTCGATCTCACCCAATCCAGCGCGTTGTTGCTGGACAGCTTAACCAAAAACAATCGCCATCAGGAGTTGCTGGATGCGGCGGTGCAACAGTTGCTGCGTCTGCTGCACAAACCCGGCACGCGCGAGTTTATCGCCACGCAGATTGTGCGCTGGCTGAAGCGTGAACATCCGATCAAAGCCAAAATGCTGCCGACCGAATGGCTGGGCGAGCACAGCGCCGATTTAGTGGCAAACGCCGTAGATTCGATTCTCGATCAGGTGGCGCTGGATCAGGGACATGAGCTGCGTTTGGGCTTTGATCGCGCAGTGCATCGGCTGATTGATCGTCTGAAAAGCGATCCCGAAATGGCTGAACGTGCCGAAGTCATCAAGAACTGGCTTAAAGAAGATGAGTCGTTCAATCGCTATATTGGCGAACTGTGGCAGGACATGCGCAGTTGGTTGAAAGAGGATTTGAACAGCGAAGATTCACGCGTGCAGGAGCGCGTGCGGTTGGCGGCATTGTGGTTGGGTGAGACGCTGGCCGCCGATGAAGCGCTGCGTGCCTCAATGAATCAGCATCTGGAAGATGCCGCACGCAGCGTGGCGCCGGAGTTTGCAGCGTTCCTGACGCGTCATATCAGCGATACAGTGAAGAGCTGGGATGCGCGCGATATGTCGCAACAGATTGAATTGAATATTGGCCGCGATTTGCAGTTTATCCGCATCAACGGCACCTTGGTCGGCGGGACAATTGGGCTGATTTTGTATTTGCTTTCACAATTGCCAGGATTGATTCAACAATTGCATTAATTCACCACATTCTGCGATTTGTAGCGGCGCGATTTATCGCGCGACCTGATGTGGCACTTTGCCCATCCAGGCATTGCGCGATAAATCGCGCCGCTACGGAATTGTGCGATCTTTCTTTCCTGTACTTACTTTCATCTATTTTCACTTCACAGATCACAAAATCCACCACTCGCGATTACTTTCACATTTACTTTCATTTACTGTCACTTCGTCATTTAAATTGAAAGGAAGAGAAAATGAATCGCATCACCCAACAAATGGCGCGCATGATCGATCTCAGCGCCGTGCAGGCCACCAACACCGAAGCTGACATCCGTCAATGTGCTGAACTGGCGATCCGCTACAACATCATCGCCATCCACGTTTTGCCGTGCTGGACGCGCTTCCTCAGCACGCTGCTGCCAGAACAAGGTCGCGGTGAGATCATGATTGGTGGCCCGGTTGGCTTCCCAAGCGGCGGTCACGCCACCGACACCAAAGTGCAGGAAGTGCGTCAGCTGATTTGCGACGGCGCGCGTGAAGTCGACATGGTGGTGAACATCGGCAATGTGTTATCCGGCCGTTTTGATGAAGTGAAGCAGGATCTGCAACGCGTGGTAGAAGCCGCAGCGCCCATCGAAGCCAAAGTGATCCTCGAAACCCATTACCTCAATGAAGAGCAGATCCGCCGCGTATGCGACATCGCGGTTGAAGCGGGCATGAAGTGGATCAAAACCTCCACCGGCTGGGCACCGACCGGCGCGACCGAAGAGAAAGTGGCGATCATCGCCGATCAACTTAAAGGCCGCTTGCGCATTAAAGGATCGGGCGGCATCCGCGACCTCGACACCATCCGTACCTTGTATCGCCTGGGCGTGCGCCGCTTTGGCATGAGCGCCAGCGCTACCGAAAAAGTGCTGGCGCAACTGGAACAAGATCCGTCGCTGTTCCCGGAACTGGCACAGAACTAAGTAAAAAACGCTGCAACTCTCCGGCGTGATATGGAGTGAATAATGAAAAAATACCTTCTTACCCTCGACATTGGCACGGGCAGCACGCGTGCTGCTCTTGTTACTACCGACGGCGATATCGTCGGTTTTGCCCAACGTGAATATTCACAGACGAGCCCGCAGCCTGGCTGGGTGGAACAAGCCCCGTCGCTGTGGTGGAACTCTGTTTGCGACGGCATCCGGGAATTAACCACGCGCTTTGCCGCTGAGATGACACAAGTTGCCGCCGTTGCGGCCTGTGGACAGATGCACGGCACGGTGCTGCTGGACAGCGCAGGCAACCTGGTCGAAGACCGTGCCCTGCTGTGGAACGACAAGCGTGCCTGGTCGCAGGTTGCTGCCTTCCGCGAACAGGAAGATGCGCTATTCTGGCTTGAGCATCTCAATAATCCGCCCACGCCAGCGTGGCCCGCGTTCAAGCTGCAATGGATTCGTGAGCATCATCCTGACATCTGGACGCGTGTTGCTAGCGTGCTGATGCCGAAAGATTTCATCAATTTCCAACTCACCGGCGTGCGCGCCACCGATTACAGCGAAGCGTCCTGCTATTACCTGATGGACAGCGCCACGCGCCAATGGTCCAGCGCCGCACTTGATCGCTTCCAACTACGCGCCGATCTTTTACCTGCGATTCATGCCGCCAGCGACGTGATTGGCAGCATCAGCCCGCAAGCGGCGCGCGCAACCGGCCTGCAAATGGGCATTCCGGTTGTTGCAGGCACCGCCGATATGGCCGCCAGCCTGCTGGGTTCAGGCGTATACAAGCCAGGCCAGGCGTCCGACAGCACTGGCACCTCGACCTTAATTACCGTGGTGAGTGATGCGCCGTTGCTGCACACCCAGGTCAACAACCTGCATCTGAGCAATGACGCATGGGGCGGCTTTACTTTGCTCGATGCCGGTGGCGATGCGATGCGCTGGGCGCGTGAAGCCTTTGGTGGCGGACAACATTCGCATCCAGAGATGTTGCGCCTCGCCGCAGAGAAGAAACCGGGCGCAGAAGGTTTGCTGTTTTTGCCTTACCTCACCGGTGAGCGTTTGGCAGAGAAATGCAACTCGCGCGGTCAGCTGTTTGGCTTGCAGCGCCGTCACGAAGCCGGGCACCTGTATCGTGCGGTGCTGGAAGGTGTGGCGTTCGCCTCATGGCGCAATCTGCGTCAGCTCAGCGAGTGCTGCACCATGCCGGACACCATCATCGCTTCGGGCGGCGGCTCGCGCAGTGAACTGTGGCTGAGCATCAAAGCCTCGGTTTATAACCGACCGATGCTGCAAACCGCCAATCAGGAAAACGGCACGCTGGGCAGCGCCATTCTCGCCGCGACTGGCATCGGTCACTTCAGCGATCTCGGCCAGGGCGTAAAGCGCATGGTGCAGATTGCCAGCGAAATCCAGCCCGATGCGCGTCTGCACGATGCCTATCAACGTCAGTTCGAAATCTTCGACCAACTTTATCTACAGGCACAGCCGCTTTGGGATCGTCTCGATGCAGCATCCGCCTGTTTTGAGGAGCAGGGATCATGAGCGAAATAACCATTAAAAAGCAGGATGAAGTCGCCGGTGCACACGGCGAAACACTGGATCGCAGTGCTTATTTACCCGCCACGCCGTGGCTGCAACTGCTGATGGTGTGCTGCCTGTTTGCCCTGTGGGGCATGGCGGGCAACCTGAATGACATCCTGATCGCCCAGTTCAAAAAGGGCTTTAACCTCAGCGATACGCAAACCGCGCTGGTGCAGTCGATCTTTTTCCTCGGCTACTTCCTCGTTGCCTTGCCTGCTGCTGCGGTGATCAAACGTTATTCATACAAAGTGGCGATTATCATCGGCCTGTGTTTATACGCTGCGGGCTGCTTCCTGTTTATCCCGGCCGCGCACGTGATGACTTACGCGGCGTTTCTCGGTTGCTTAGGCGTGATCGCCAGCGGATTATCGTTCCTCGAAACTTCGGCGAACACCTATTCGAGCCTGCTTGGCACCGCGGAAACCTCAACCCAACGCATCAACTTCTCGCAGATTTTCAACTCGGTCGGCGTGATCATGGGTGTGGTGATTGGTCAGCAGCTGATCTTCAACAAAGACGATTTGACGCATGACCAACTGGCGGCGTTGCCAGTGGAAGTGGCGGATGGCATTCGCCAGCAAATGGTGTCGCAAGTGGTGACGCCGTACTTGATTATCGGTTCGATTCTGGTGGTGCTGGCGCTGGTGTTTGTCGCGGTGAAATTCCCGGCCTGTAAACCGGCGGCCAAAGACGACGCGCCAAAAGTGCCGTTGGGCCAATCGCTGAAAAAACTGTGGGCGATACCGCGTTTCCGCATGGGCGTGCTGTCGCAGTTCCTCTACGTTGGCGCACAAGTCGGTCTGTGGAGCTTCACTATTCGCTTTGTGCAGCTGATTGAACACGGCACCAGCGAGCACTCCGCCACATGGTGGTTGATCGCCACGCTGCTGTGCTATTCAGCCGGTAAAGTGGTGACCACCGCGCTGATGAAACGCTATAGCCCTGCGCTGCTGCTCGGTATTTTCTGCTCTATCTGTGTCGCGCTGTTGTTGTTTGCGGTGAGCGAGAAAAGTATGGCGGCGGTAGTCGCGATTATGGCGGTGAACTTCTGCATGGCGCTGTGCTGGCCAACCAACTTTGGTTTAACCATCAAAGGCATGGGCGCTGAAACCCAGTTGGCGGGTTCTATCGTGGTGATGTCAATTATCGGCGGCGCGGTGATTCCGTTGGTGATGGGCATTATGTCGGATATGAACGGCGGCGATATGCAGTTCGCCTTTGTTATCCCGCTGGTGTGCTTCATCTATGTCGCCTTCTTCGGTTTCTGGTGCCAGCGCAAAGGAGTGTAATGATGATTAAATCGTTAGCACACATCGGCTTACGCACGCAAAACATCGCCGCGTCACGCGACTTTTATCAGTCTTTGGGATTTGAGCCGCAGCGCCATCTGGAGATTGAAGAACCACGCGGAACTATTCTGGTGCAGTTTTTACAGCAGCAAGGCATCGTGCTGGAGCTGTATCAACTGCCGTGGCAAACCGATGCGCGCCTCGCTGAAGACAGCGGCATTGATCATCTGGCGTGGCAAGTGGACAATCTGGTTGCCTGCGAAAGTTGGGTGAACGCGCTGGGTTATCCGCTGGTTGAAGGCCCGTGCGATCATCCTGCGGGTAGCCGCTACTTTATGATTGCCGGTCCCGATGGCGAGCGCGTCGAGTTTCTGCAACCCCTTCCCCGCTAAGTGAATTATCCGGGCGGAGTTCACGCCGCCCGGAAGCTGCGCTAGAGTGTGGCAGTTTCCCCCCGTTCGAGGCCGATATGTATCTAGAGGAAAGACAAGAAAAAATCCTCGCCATCCTGAAAGAGAAACGCAAAATCTCGGTTGGCGAAATGAGTGAGCACTTCAACGTTTCGGGGGCCACCATTCGCACCGATCTGCGTTTGATGGAGGAGTCCGGCCAGCTCACGCGCACCCACGGCGGCGCGATTTTACGTACCCGCGCCAGCTTTGAGATCGGTTCTGAGCTGCGCCAAAGCCTCAATATTGATGCCAAAGCGCGTGTCGGCGAACGTGCCGCGCAGTTGGTGGAAGACGGCGACATCATCGTTTTAGATACCGGCACCACCACGCTGCACATCGCGCATCATCTGCGTGAACGTAAAAATCTCACCGTGATTACCAACGATTTCGCCATTGCGCGCGTATTGGAAGAAGCCAGCGGCATCCAGCTGGTGCTGCTTGGCGGCATGGTGAAAAAGGGCTATCACTGCGTGATTCCCGCTGCGGGCGGGCAAATGATGGATCATCTCAATGTCGATAAAGCCTTTATGGCGGTCAACGGCATTTCGCTTAAGCAAGGTGCCTGCGTCGCTGACATCATGCTGGCGGAAAGTAAACGCACGATTATCGAACACGCTAGCCAGGTGATTGTGGTGTGCGACAGCAGCAAGTTAGGCAACACCTCGCTGGCACAATTCGCACGTAGCGATCAGGTGGATATGTTGGTGATGGATGCGTTGCCGGAAGACGCAGAAGCCTGGCAGCAGGCGGGCATTGCGTTGGTGACGGTAGAAGATTGAATAATGGAGTGCGGAAATTGAAAAGGTCGCCATGAATGGCGACCATCAGAGATTAACGGCGTTTCAGCAGCAAGAACAAACTGATAGCGAAAAACGCGCCGCTTGGCAGAATCGCGCCCAGCACCGGCGGAATGCCGTAAACCAAACTCAGCGGGCCAAAGATCTGATCCAGCACGTAGAACAAGAAGCCAAAACTAATCCCCGTCACCACGCGCACGCCCATTGATACGCTACGCAGCGGACCAAAGATAAACGACAGCGCCATCAGCATCATCACCGCCACCGACAGCGGCTGGAAGATTTTGCTCCACATATTCAGCTGATAACGCCCGGAAACCTGGCCGCTCTGCTTGAGATATTTGCTGTAGTTATACAGACCGCTGATCGACAACGCATCCGGGTCCAGTGCCACCACGCCGAGCTTGTCTGGCGTGAGATTGGTTTTCCATTCTCCGCTCAGGCTCTGCGAACCGGTAATTTGCTTCGCGTCTTGCAGGTCAGACTCATCCACCTGCGACAGCGCCCACGACTTCTTATCCGCATTCCACGTGGCTGTCGCGGCGTAACGCACGCTCAACAAACGTCGCTGATCATTGAAGTTGTAGATGCTAACGCCATCAATTTCGTTGTCGCCTTTGATGCGCTCGATGTAGATGAAGCTGTTGCCGTCCTTCGCCCACAAACCGTTTTGCGTCGAGACCAGCGATCCGCCGTACAGCTGCTGCGCACGGTAGTTACGCGCCATTTGCTCACCTTGCGGCGCAACAAACTCGCCCACCGCCATGGTCAGCAGCACCAAAGGGATCGCGGTTTTCATCACCGCAAACGCCACCTGCATGCGGGTGAAACCCGAGGCTTGCATCACCACCAATTCACTGCGTTGCGCCAGCGTACCCAAACCGAGCAGCGCGCCCAACAATGCCGCCATCGGGAAGAAGATTTCGATATCTTTCGGCACGCTGAGCAGCGTGTAGTAACCCGCATCCAGTGCGGTATACGCACCCTGCCCGGTTTTACGTAGCTGATCGACGAATTTGATAATCCCCGATAGCGACACCAACATGAACAGCGTTAGCATGATGGTGTTGAAGATGGTTTTGCCGATATAGCGGTCAAGAACCTTAAACATCAGACCGATCCTCCACGGGTGAAACGCGCGCGAATGCGACGCATCGGCACCGTATCCCACAGGTTCAGCAGTACAGCCAGCGCCAGATAGGCGAAGTTCACCACCCACATCCAGATGGCGGGATCAAAGCGGCCTTTCGCTGCGTTGGAACGCAACGAACTCTGTAGTAAGAAGAAGATCAGATACAGCAACATCGCCGGCAACATCGATAGTACGCGACCCTGACGCGGATTCACCACGCTGAGCGGCACCACCATCAACGCCATCACCAACACCGCAAACACCAGCGTTAAGCGCCAATGCAACTCCGCCTGGAACTGCGGCGTTTTGTTTTGAATCAAGGTGCTGATATCGGCCTGATCGGCATCGTTTGGATCGAGCGTGGCTTCTTTGTAGCCCACCAGCGCCTGATAGTTAACGAAGTCGGTGATGCGGAAGTCACGCAGCATCGCGGTGCCTTCAAAGCGTGTGCCTTTATCCAGCGTCACCACTTGTGAGCCATCTTTGCGCTGCTCCATGTGACCGCTGTCGGCCAGCACCACCGAAGGACGTGCGTTGCCTTTCGGACGCAACTGCGCCAGGAACACGTGCCCGAAGGTGTTGCCTTTGACATTCTCAACAAACAACACGGCATTGCCGTCGCTGGAGGTTTGGAATTGGCCCGCCGCCAACGCGGCTGCGCCAGGGTTGGCTTTGGCATTTTGCGTTACTTCGTCTTGATAACGCGATGACCATGGCCCTAACCAAATGACGTTGATGGCTGCGACGGCTGAAGTCAGCAACATCAGGATCATCGCGGCTTTAATCAGCACGCTTTTACCCAAGCCGCAGGCATGCATCACCGTGATTTCACTTTCGGTGTACAGCCGCCCAAGGGTCATTAAAATCGCCAGAAACAGGCTTAGGGGCAGGATAAGTTGTGCCATTTCAGGCACGCCAAGTCCTAACAATGTCAGAACTAAGTTTGTTGGGATCTCGCCATCCACCGCAGCTCCCAATATCCGCACTAACTTCTGACAAAAGAAGATCAGTAGCAGGATGAAGAGGATAGCCAGCTGGCTTTTGAGCGTTTCCCGAACCAGATATCTAATGATGATCACGCTTAGTACGCCTGTGATAACTTGTCTTTTTGCAGGAAAATCGCTAGTTTCAACGCTTATCAGCCATTTTTCTTCATCAATGGCCGTCATCGTAGCTAAAATAGTATGACGAACGCGTTAGCGTGGTGAAAAAACAACATATTGTCACCACAACTCATTATGACTACCGGCGTTGAATTGTCATGGCGTCGCAACGAATTAATGGGTTACGAACGCGCTACATTCTAACGACAGCCAAGGCCGTTGTCTTTAAGATTCAGGAGAGTGCATGGAGTTCAGTGTAAAAAGCGGTAGCCCGGAAAAACAGCGTAGCGCCTGCATTGTTGTTGGCGTTTTCGAACCGCGCCGTTTGTCACCCATTGCTGAGCAGTTGGATAAGATCAGCGATGGCTACATCAGCGCCCTGCTGCGCCGCGGTGAACTGGAAGGCAAAGTAGGCCAAACGCTGCTGCTGCACCATGTGCCGAATATCCTCTCTGAGCGCATCCTGTTGATCGGCTGCGGAAAAGAGCGCGAGCTGGATGAGCGCCAATACAAGCAGGTAATTCAGAAAACCATCAATACGCTAAATGATACTGGCTCGATGGAAGCGGTGTGTTTTCTTACCGAACTGCACGTAAAAGGCCGCAATACCTACTGGAAAGTGCGTCAGGCAGTCGAAACCTCAAAAGAAGCGCTTTATAACTTCGATCAGCTGAAAAGCAACAAAGTCGAACCGCGTCGTCCGCTGCGTAAGCTGGTATTTAATGTGCCAACCCGCCGTGAATTGACCAGCGGCGAGCGCGCCATTCAGCACGGTTTAGCGGTTGCAGCTGGTGTGAAAGCCGCCAAAGATCTCAGCAACATGCCGCCAAATATTTGTAACGCCGCGTATCTGGCGTCGCAGGCGCGTCAGCTGGCAGATGCGTACAGCAAAAATGTAACAACTCGCGTCATCGGCGAGCAGCAGATGAAAGAATTGGGGATGAACGCCTATTTGGCGGTCGGAGCCGGTTCGCACAATGAATCGCTGATGTCGGTGATTGAGTACAAAGGCGACAGCGATCCGGAAGCGCGCCCAATTGTGCTGGTTGGTAAAGGGTTGACCTTCGATTCTGGCGGCATTTCCATTAAGCCCGCTGATTCAATGGACGAGATGAAGTACGACATGTGCGGCGCGGCCTCAGTGTACGGCGTGATGCGCATGGTGGCCGAACTGAATCTGCCGCTGAATGTAGTTGGCGTGCTGGTTGGCTGTGAAAACATGCCCGATGGCAAATCAATGCGTCCGGGCGACGTGTTGACCACCATGTCCGGCCAAACCGTTGAAGTGCTGAATACCGATGCGGAAGGCCGTTTGGTGCTGTGTGACGCGTTGACCTACGTTGAGCGTTTTGAGCCAGAAGTGGTGATCGACGTTGCCACGCTGACCGGTGCCTGCGTGATTGCGTTGGGCCATCACGTTAGCGGTTTGATGTCGAATCACAATCCGCTGGCGCACGAGCTGATCAGCGCCTCTGAACAAGCTGGCGACCGCGCGTGGCGCCTGCCGATGGCAGATGAATATCAGGAGCAGCTGGAATCCAATTTTGCCGATATGGCAAACATTGGCGGCCGTCCTGGCGGTGCAATTACTGCCGCCTGCTTCCTCGCACGCTTTGCCCGAAAGTTTAATTGGGCGCACCTGGATATCGCCGGTACTGCATGGCGTTCCGGCAAAGCCAAAGGCGCAACTGGCCGTCCGGTTCCGCTGCTGTCGCAGTTCCTGTTGAACCGCGCAGGTTTGAACGGCGACGATTAATCCTGAGTTTGCTGTCCCCCATCCCGGCCTTCCCCCGCTCGCGGGGGAAGGAGACGCTGCCATATGTAGGTTTCTATGAAAAACGCCACTTTCTATGTGATGGAGTCAGAAAGCGCCAGCGACGGCTTATCCGCTGTTGAAGCGTTGGTGTGCGATCTGGCAGAAACACGCTGGCGTGATGGCAAACGCATCCTGATTGCCTGTGAAAACGAAGAACAAGCCAATCGGCTGGATGAAGCGCTGTGGCAACGTCCAGCAAATGCTTTTGTGCCGCATAATCTGGCAGGCGAAGGCCCACGCTACGGCG
This sequence comes from Pantoea sp., assembly GCF_039594315.1. Taxonomy (GTDB): domain Bacteria; phylum Pseudomonadota; class Gammaproteobacteria; order Enterobacterales; family Enterobacteriaceae; genus Pantoea. Next base: position 24,077 of record NZ_JBCNNP010000018.1, on the reverse strand, counting down.
CACCGGTTGAATTGGCCTGGCCGCAGCGGCGCGGCAGTTCACCGCGTGATTTGCTGATCAGCCTGCTGCCACAGTTCGCAGATTTTGCTACTGGTTTCCATGAAGTGATAGACTTCGTACCTTACGAAGAATCCCTAAAACAACTGGCGCGCGATCGCTATAAAGCCTATCGCAGCGTTGGTTTCCAATTGAATACGGCGCCGCCACCTCCGCCGCAAACGACAGTGTAGAAATGGAAAAGACATATAACCCGCAAGATATCGAGCAGCCGCTCTACGAGCACTGGGAACAGCAGGGCTACTTTAAACCGAATGGCGACACCAGCCAGGAAAGCTTTTGCATCATGATCCCGCCGCCGAACGTCACCGGCAGCTTGCATATGGGTCACGCTTTCCAGCAGACCATCATGGACACCATGGTGCGCTACCAGCGCATGCAGGGTAAAAACACCTTGTGGCAGGCGGGTACCGATCACGCCGGTATCGCCACGCAAATGGTTGTTGAGCGCAAAATCGCTGCTGAAGAAGGCAAAACGCGTCAGGATTACGGCCGCGATGCCTTCATCGACAAAATCTGGCAGTGGAAAGCCGAATCTGGCGGCACCATTACCCGCCAGATGCGTCGTCTCGGCAACTCGGTTGACTGGGAGCGCGAGCGCTTCACCATGGACGATGGCCTGTCGAACGCGGTGCGCGAAGTGTTCGTGCGTCTGTACAAAGAGAACCTGATTTACCGTGGCAAACGCCTGGTGAACTGGGATCCAAAACTGCGTACTGCTATCTCTGATTTGGAAGTGGAAAACCGCGAGAGCAAAGGCTCAATGTGGCACATCCGCTATCCGCTGGCCGACGGCGTGAAAACCGCTGAAGGCAAAGATTATCTGGTGGTCGCTACCACGCGTCCGGAAACCCTGCTCGGTGATACCGGCGTTGCGGTCAATCCAGAAGATCCGCGTTACAAAGATTTGATCGGCAAAGAGCTGATTCTGCCGCTGGTAAATCGTCGTATTCCGATCGTCGGCGATGAACACGCCGATATGGAAAAAGGCACCGGCTGCGTGAAGATCACCCCCGCGCATGACTTCAACGACTACGAAGTTGGTCGACGTCACAAGCTGCCGATGATCAACATCCTGACCTTCGATGGTGATATCCGCGAGCGCGCCGAAGTGTTCGATACCAATGGCGAAGTCAGCGACGAATGTGCCGATGACATCCCAGCTCAGTTCCAGAAAATGGAGCGTTTCGCGGCGCGTAAAGCCATCGTGGCAGCGGTTGACGAACTTGGCCTGCTGGAAGAGATCAAACCTCACGATCTGACCGTGCCTTACGGTGATCGTGGCGGCGTGGTGATCGAGCCAATGCTGACCGATCAATGGTATGTGCGCACCGCTCCGCTGGCGAAAGTTGCGGTTGAAGCGGTAGAAAACGGCGACATCCAGTTCGTGCCAAAACAGTACGAAAACATGTATTTCTCTTGGATGCGTGACATTCAGGATTGGTGTATTTCACGTCAGCTGTGGTGGGGACACCGCATTCCGGCGTGGTACGACAATGACGGCAACGTCTATGTTGGCCGCACCGAAGACGAAGTGCGCCAGGAAAACAATCTGGCTGCTGACGTTGCATTGCGCCAGGACGATGACGTGCTGGACACCTGGTTCTCGTCAGGTCTGTGGACCTTCTCGACGCTGGGCTGGCCAGAGAACACCGAAGCACTGCGTACCTTCCATCCAACCAGCGTGTTGGTGAGTGGCTTCGACATCATCTTCTTCTGGATTGCGCGCATGATCATGCTGACCATGCACTTCATCAAAGATGAAAACGGCAAGCCGCAAGTGCCGTTCAAAACCGTCTACATGACCGGTTTGATTCGCGATGAAGAAGGCCAGAAGATGTCCAAATCGAAAGGCAACGTCATCGATCCGCTGGATATGATTGACGGCATTTCGCTGGAAGATCTGCTGGAGAAGCGTACCGGCAACATGATGCAGCCGCAGTTGGCAGAGAAAATCCGCAAACGTACCGAGAAGCAATTCCCGGACGGCATCGTGCCATCGGGTACCGATGCGCTGCGCTTTACGCTGGCCGCGCTGGCTTCCACCGGTCGTGACATCAACTGGGATATGAAGCGCCTCGAAGGTTATCGCAACTTCTGTAACAAGCTGTGGAACGCCAGCCGCTTTGTGCTGATGAACACCGAAGAGCAGGATTGCGGCCAGAACGGCGGCGAGATGAAGCTGTCGCTGGCAGATCGCTGGATTCTGTCTGAATTCAACCGCAGTGTGAAAGCCTATCGTGAAGCGCTGGATAGCTATCGCTTTGATATCGCAGCCAACATTCTGTACGACTTCACCTGGAACCAGTTCTGCGACTGGTATCTGGAGCTGACCAAGCCGGTAATGAACAGCGGCAGCGAAGCGGAACTGCGCGGTACGCGTAATACGCTGGTCACCGTGCTGGAAGCATTGCTGCGTTTGGCGCATCCGATCATTCCTTACATCACTGAAACCATCTGGCAGCGTGTGAAAGGACTGAAAAACATCGATCACGATACCATCATGTTGCAACCGTTCCCGCAGTATGAAGCGGCGAAAGAAGATGCCGAGGCGCAAGCTGATATCGAGTGGATGAAGCAGGCGATCGTCGCGGTGCGTAACATTCGTGCCGAAATGAATATCGCGCCAAGCAAGCCGCTCGACGTGCTGCTGCGTGATTGCTCTGCGGCCGCGCAACGTCGTGTGGAAGAGAACCGTACCTTCCTGTCACGTCTGGCGCGTCTGGAAAGCCTGACCATTCTGCCTGCGGGCGAGAAAGGCCCGGTTTCGGTCACCAAGATTGTTGAAGGCGCGGAGTTGCTGATCCCGATGGCGGATCTGGTCAACAAAGAAGCCGAGCTTGAGCGTCTGGCGAAAGAGCTGGTGAAACTCGATGTCGAAATCGAAAAGATCCAGAGCAAGCTGGCGAATGAAGGCTTTGTTTCTCGTGCGCCGGAAGCCGTGGTCGCGAAAGAGCGCGAGCGCGTGGCTGAACTTGAGCAATCAAAAGCAAAACTGTTTGAACAGCAGGGCGTGATTGCGGCATTGTAAGCGCTTCAGTCCAACTGCTTAATCGAAGCCGGGCACTGCCCGGCTTTTTTATACCGGAAGATAATGATGAGCACCGTCACGCCACTTAATCTGCAAGTTCGCCCGATTGTAGCCGCTGATAATCCCTTGATTGCCAAAGTGATCCGCGATGTATCAGCCGAATTTGGTCTGACGGCGGATAAAGGCTATACCGTTTCCGATCCCAATCTGGATCGCCTGTTCGAACTGTACAGCGAAACCAACAGCGCCTATTGGATTGTTGAACATGACGGCGTGGTAGTTGGCGGCGGCGGCGTTGCGCCACTGGCCTGTAGCGCAGCGGATATTTGCGAGTTGCAGAAGATGTATTTCCTGCCGCAAGTGCGCGGCTTAGGTCTGGCACGCGATCTGGCGCTGCGCGCGATGGATTATGCGCGTCAGCAAGGCTTTCGCCGCTGCTATTTGGAAACCACCGGCAGCCTGACGCGCGCGATTAAGTTGTATGAGTCGTTGGGATTTGAACATATCGAAGGCGCGATGGGTTGTACTGGACACGTGGATTGCGAAGTGCGGATGCTGAAGATGTTGTGATGATTGAGGTCGCTTCCCCTCACCCTAGCCCTCTCCCACGCGTGGGCGAAGGGACAGATCGAGCATAGATGTAAAACTGAACGCCACCTATTCATCCCTTCTCCCGCTTGCGGGAGAAGGTTAGGATGAGGGACAGCGCGCACCAATCTAAATAACCGGCACGCCGCTGTGAAAACGCAATTCACCATCCGCTTCGCTAATCAACCGCGCTTCGGCTTCGCCAAAGGCTCGCACACGTGGCGCAATATCCGTTGGTGAAATCTGTGCTGCCAGCTTCAGGTAATCCTGATAATGCCGGGCTTCCGAACGCAGCAGCGAAATGTAGAATTTCTCCAACTGCTCATCCAGATACGGCGCCAGGCTAGCAAAACGTTCACAGGATCGCGCTTCGATGTAAGCACCGCAGATCAACTTATCCACCAGCGCTTCCGGTTCGTAAGTGCGAATTTCACGAATCAAGCCTTTGGCGTAGCGGCTGGCGGTGATTTTGCGGTACGGCAAACCGCGCGACTGCATGATTTCCCAAACCTGATAGAAATGATGCAGCTCTTCTTTAATCAGCAGCACCATCATCTCAACCAAATCATCCGCCCACGGCAATTCGTTGCGCACAATGATGCTTTTGGTCAGATTCTTATGCGCGTTGATGAAGTTATTATCCGGCTCATCGCGATAAATAAAGTCTTCGTACGGCTTGAGCCACGCCAGAATGGCATCGCCACTCGGTTTATCCGCCACATATTTGCGGATGATGAACACGGCAGTTTGCGCGGCTTTTAACTCGCACACCATGTGATCGGTTAGCAACAGCGTGAGGTTTTCTGGCTTGCGCGCTTCATCGATCCACGCTTGCGGCGTGCGGCAATGCAGGAACGCGTAAATGGGTTCTAATAGCGGAGCGTAATTCATCGGCAATCTTTTTGTCTTGCGGGGAAACGTTTCAGGGCGACGAGCGTCGCCCATTAATGCTTAGTGACGCACACCATCGTCTTCTTCGTCGTCGATGAAATCACCGTCGTCATCTTCATCTTCAGCGTCTGGATCTTCGAAGTAGGTGCCCCAACCGTCGTAATCGACGTTGAATTTACCCGCCAGATTCACCAGTTGCTCGACTTGCGCATCAATCAGCTCAGGCTTCAATGCGCCTTCACTCAGGATATCTACGCACATCACGGTGCCGCCCTCTTCCAGCTCCAGCTCTTCTGGCTCGCTCACTTCGAAGCCCAGTTTGAAGGCTTCAACCGCGACCTTCTCCAGTGAATCGAAGTTATTGCAGGAGAGATGATGCTCAATAGTGTAAAGCGCATCGGGATCGCTGCCGTCTTCCAGCAGCTCTTCAATGATCAGGCGTGTCTCTTCGCGCTGTTCTTCCAGCAATGCTTCATATGCCATGGGTGTGTCCTCAAATTTTCGGCTGAATACAATTATTTTCCCACACTGCCTCGCGCGCCACTACACAAAACAACAAGTTTCTTAACGACGGGGTTGAAAATGCATATTCATACGGTTAGATTGAATTTTAATTCATTTTAATGTGAGCATCTGGAGCGCTGTATGAGTCAGCTGTATCAAAGACATTTCCTGAGATTACTGGATTTCACCCCCGCAGAAATCGATTCACTGCTGAGTTTGGCCGGTGAATTAAAACACGCTAAGAAAAATGCCGCCGAGACGCAGTACCTGAAAGGCAAAAACATCGCGCTCATCTTCGAAAAAGACTCGACTCGTACTCGATGCTCTTTCGAAGTTGCCGCTTACGATCAGGGCGCTAACGTTACCTATCTCGGCCCAAGCGGTAGCCAAATCGGCCATAAAGAGTCGATGAAAGACACCGCGCGCGTGTTGGGACGTATGTATGACGGCATTCAATATCGCGGTTATGGCCAGGAATTAGTGGAAACCTTAGCGGAATTCGCTGGCGTGCCGGTGTGGAACGGCTTAACCACCGAGTTTCATCCCACTCAGCTGTTAGCCGATCTGCTGACGATGCAGGAACATCTGCCAGGCAAAACCTTGAATCAAATGACGTTGGTGTATGTTGGCGATGCGCGTAACAACATGGGCAACAGCATGCTGGAAGCCGCCGCATTGGTCGGATTGGACCTGCGTTTAGTGGCGCCAAAAGGCTGCTGGCCGGAAGGTGATTTAGTCGAACAGTGCCGCCTCGCAGCCCAGCAAACCGGCGGCAAAATTACCTTGACCGAAGATATCGCTGAAGGCGTGCAAGGTGCCGACTTCATCTACACTGATGTGTGGGTTTCGATGGGTGAAGCCAAATCGGTATGGGAAGAGCGCATCGCCCTGCTGCGTCCGTATCAGGTGAACAGCGCGATGCTGGCCTTGACCGGCAATCCGCAGGTGAAATTCCTGCACTGTTTACCGGCCTTCCATGATGACCAAACCACCTTAGGCCGCCAAATGGCCGAACAGTACGGTTTGCAGGATGGCATGGAAGTGAGCAATGAGGTGTTTGAATCGGCTCACAGTATTGTGTTTGACCAGGCAGAAAACCGTATGCACACCATTAAAGCCGTGATGGTGGCGACGCTGGGCAACAAGCAATAACAGCACAAGCAAACGTTTACCTCGTGCGCGATATTTGCTTGATGCAAATCAGTGAATGCGTATAATGCGGCCCAATTTGCCGGAGGAAACATGCAACAGCGCAGCGCACAATTTGACGCTCAACGACGCCTGACAGCGGGCGGCGCACGTGTTTCTTTCCGTCATCAATCGATCGTAAAAAAAGCCCCTTAAGCAGGGGCTTTTTTTTGTCCGCAATCCGGCAGCGCAGAGGAGAACGCTATGGCCAACCCGCTATATCGCAAGCACATCATTTCCATTAACGATCTCAGCCGCGATGAGCTGGAGCTGGTGCTGCACACCGCCGCCCAGTTGAAAGCGCATCCTCAGCCAGAACTGCTGAAGCATAATGTGATAGCCAGTTGCTTCTTTGAAGCCTCAACACGCACACGTTTGTCGTTTGAAACCGCGATGCATCGCCTCGGCGCATCAGTGGTGGGTTTTGCTGACGGCAGCAACACTTCGCTCGGCAAGAAGGGCGAAACGCTGGCCGATACCATTTCGGTGATTGGTACTTACGTTGATGCCATTGTGATGCGTCACCCGCAAGAAGGCGCGGCGCGTCTGGCCACGGAATTCTCCGGCGGCATTCCGATTCTGAATGCCGGCGACGGTGCCAACCAGCATCCAACGCAAACGCTGCTCGATCTGTTCACCATCCGCGAAACGCAAAGCCGCCTCGATAACCTCAATGTGGCGATGGTCGGCGACCTGAAATATGGCCGCACCGTGCACTCGTTGACGCAGGCGCTGGCGAAATTCAGCGGCAATCGCTTCTTCTTCATTGCACCGGATGCACTGGCGATGCCTGCTTACATCACCGATATGCTGGATGAGCAGAACATTGCCTGGTCACGCCACGACACTATCGAAGAAGTGATGCCTGAACTCGATATTCTCTACATGACGCGCGTGCAGAAAGAGCGTCTCGATCCGTCTGAATACGCCAACGTCAAAGCGCAGTTTATTCTACGTGCTGCGGATTTAGCCGGTGCGCGCGACAACATGAAAGTGCTGCATCCCCTGCCACGCATTGATGAAATCACTACCGACGTTGATAGCACGCCGCACGCCTGGTATTTCCAGCAGGCTGGTAACGGCATCTTCGCGCGCCAGGCATTGCTGGCGCTGGTATTGAATCGCGATCTGGCACTGTAAGGAGCAAACCGATGACTCACGATAATAAATTGCAGGTTGAAGCGATCAAACGCGGCACGGTGATTGACCATATCCCGGCGCAGATTGGCTTTAAAATCCTCTCGCTGTTTCGTCTAACCGAAACCGATCAACGCATCACCATTGGCCTGAACTTGCCGTCGGGCGAAATGGGCCGCAAGGATCTGATCAAGATCGAGAACACGTTCCTGACCGACGATCAGATCAATCAGCTGGCGGTGTACGCGCCGCTCGCCACGGTGAACCGCATTGATGACTACGAAGTGGTGGCGAAGATCGCCCCAACCTTGCCGGATCGTATCGAACGCGTGTTGACCTGCCCGAACACCAACTGCATCAGCCGTAATGAACCGGTTTCGACCAGCTTTGCGGTAAAAAAACGCGAAGATGATGTACATCTGAAGTGTAAATATTGCGAGAAAGAGTTCGCGCGCCACGTGGTGCTCGGTCACTGGTAATCGCCGGTCGCGTCCCTATAATGGGGCGATTCATATCGCGGCGGACATCGGTCGGCCGCGCACTTCTAAGGAGAAACAATGTCTCGCGAAATCAGTACCTCTAACGCACCTGCCGCAATTGGCCCTTACGTGCAGGGCGTGGATCTCGGCAGCATGATCATCACTTCAGGCCAGATTCCAGTTGATCCTGCCACTGGCGCAGTGGCAGATGATGTGTCTGCTCAAGCGCGTCAATCTTTGGAAAATGTGAAGGCGATTGTTGAAGCCGCCGGCCTGAAAGTGGGCGACATTGTAAAAACCACCGTATTTGTGAAGGATTTGAATGACTTCGCAACGGTGAATGCCACTTATGAAGCGTTTTTCACCGAGCACAACGCCAGCTTCCCAGCACGTTCATGCGTGGAAGTGGCGCGTCTGCCGAAAGATGTGAAGATTGAGATTGAAGCGATCGCGGTACGTCGCTGATTTAGTCGGTGCTGGCTGTCCCCCTCCTCGGTCCTCCCCCACAAGTGGGGGAGGAAGATGATGCAAAATGCGAGTTCTAAGACTGCATGTGGCAACGTCTCCTTCCCCCGCGAGCGGGGGAAGGCCGGGATGGGGGACAGCGAGCACAATCCCAACTATTTAAACGAACGCAGTAACTTCTCTAACGGCCTCACCAGCGCCAGCACCGTTTCATCCTGCACCTGCGCCGCCGCATCCAACTGCGCATGCATCTGCGCCACTTCGCCTGCGCCATACGCCTGATTGCGCTCCAGCGCCGCCACCAAATCCAGCCCCATGCGGCTCAACTGCGCCACCTGCTGCGCTTGTTGCTGCAACGGCTTGAGCTGATAATTGGCCAAAATCAGCGGCATCACCGCGTCGCTGTTGCTCTGCCAGCTTTGTAATTGCTGACGAATCGCATTGGCTGCCGCGTGATCGGTACGATTGGCAATCAGCCGGTCAACCTGCTTATCCAGCAAGCGCACCGCGTTGCTTTCCGCCGGTAACACATCCGCCAAACGATTGAGCGGCTCGAAATAGTCGTAATGGCCTGCCTGGAATTTCAGGTGTTGCCGCGTGTAATACTGCGCTGGCTCCAGCACTTCGGCCAATACGCGCAGCGGCGTGATGTCGGTGCTATTCGCCAGCCGCATCATTTGCACTTCGGCTTGCTGGTGCTGCTGCAAACCGACCGAAATGGTGCCCCAACGATCCACCGCGCTGAGGCGTTGATACATGTTGTCGCTGTCGGTGACATCTTTCGCCGACCACAAACGTTCCGCCACCACAAAAGCGCGCGGCCACAAACGTGTATCGATAACGCGGCTATTAACGTTTTCCGCCCACAACGCGGCTTCCCCACCAATCAGATTATTTTGCATCTGCTCCGGCGTCGGCACTGACGGCGCAATACCTTTCGGCACCTGCGCTAGCTTGCTGCCTTCGGTGGGATAACGCACGTTGCCCACCAGCATATAACCGGTCAACTTATCTTGCGTCAGCGTCACCACCGGCTGGAACGGCCCCATCCACGTATCAACGTTGAACGTCAGTTGCGTTGGCGATAACCAGCGAATATCGCTGACCATGCGGCGCGCTTTGCCGCTGAAATCGATAAAGCCGCGCCAACCCTCTTTGCCATCAATCAAGGTAAAACTGCCTTTCAATGCGCTGCCTTTCAGGCGCGGCATGGTGAATTGCCAGCTTTGCGTTTGCTCACCCGCTTGCACTTGATCCGCGCCATTCAAGCCTTGCGGCCAAGGTTCGTTGCGGTAGTGATAGGCAGCGGTTTGCGGTTGATCGAGATAGAAACCGGTGGAGAGAATGCCGCGGAAATCATTTTTTGCCGCATCGCCCAGCGCATCCTGACCTTGCCATGACTGAATCAAGATGCTTTTCGGCAGATCTGGATGATAAACCTCGTCCCAGCCGATCATGCGGCGCTGGTGCGCTTCAAGAATTTTTTCCACGCGCTGATTAAACCAGGCTTGCAGCGCGTGCGTGTCTTTTAAGCCGTGATCGCGCATAAATTGCTGAATGCGCGGCGATTCGTTCCATTGCGTCGGATCGACCTCGTCGCCGCCAATATGCACGTAAGGATCCGGGAAGATCGCCGTCACTTCACCCATCAAAGTGTCGATAAAGCGAAATACCGCTTCGTTGCTGGGATCAAGCAGCGGCTTAAACACGCCCCAACCGCGCTCCATCTGATACGGACCCGGCGCGCTAAGCAGTTCCGGCATCGCCACAGCGATCGCCGAAGCATGGCCCGGCACGTCAATTTCCGGCACGACGCGCACGCCGCGCTGGGTAGCATAACGCACCACATCACGCATCTGCTGCTGCGTATAATACAGGCCGTCGCTGGCCTTTTCCTGCAACTGCGGATAATGGTTGGAGGCAAATCGCCAGCCCTGATCATCAGTTAAATGCCAATGGAACACGTTCATACGGGCGGCGGCGATGCCGTCAATTTGGCGCTTCACCGTTTCAATCGGCAAGAAGTGACGCGCCGAATCAATCAGCACGCCGCGCCACGGAAAACGCGGTTTGTCGTCAATGGTGACGTAAGGGATCTCGGTGCCATTCTGCGTATTTTCAATCAGCTGCAACACCGTTTCCATGCCACGCATCGCGCCAAAACGGGTGTTGGCTTTCAGCAGCACACCATCGCTGTTGACCAGCAAATGATAGCTTTCATCGCTATCCGGTTGCGGCACCGGATCGACCGCCTGAGCAATTTGTACCTGAATGCGTGGCCCGTTGCCGGTTGGGCTAGCTGGCAGCAGCGGCCAGCCGGTTTGGCGCGAAATACGCGCCCGCCAGCGCGCTTCGGCACCTTCCAGATGATCACCGCTGATATGCAGCGTAAATTGCGGATTCAGTGTGTAAGAACCGCCAGCGCTGGGCTGTTCCACTTTTTGTGGCCAGGGCATTAAGGGCAGATCACCGGCGGGTGCGGCAAAAGAGGAAAAAGTGACGGATAAACAACAGGCAAGCAACGTTCTTTGCAACGACATGTGGGCATCCTTTTCGACAAAAATGACGGACCAAAATGGGCAAAAGGCTCATTAAACCTGTTTCGCTTTGCAAAGCAAGTAGCGAGGGGCTGAAATCAAGGCGGGTTAAAACTTTTACATTCTAGCCAAGTTAACCATTGCGCGGCTTTCAATCTTGCTTGTGGCTTCTTTGCTGTAGGTCAATTCCAACGCGATTAATTCTCAGCTAAGCACCACATATAGCGATTACACTCCTTAAAAATATCTACATGTAGTTTCATGGAGGGGAAATGGCGACGGTGGTGATTAAGCGTGACGGTTGCAGAGTGCCGTTTGATGCGCAGCGAATTGAAGTTGCAGTATTGGCGGCGGCGCGTGCCGCGCAGATTGACGATGCACTTTGGTGCCAACAGGTGGCGGCGCAGGTTAGCCAGCAACTCGCCGAACGCAGTGAAGTGGATATCCGCGAAATTCAGTGCGCGGTGGAAGAGACGTTGATGAGCGGGCGCTGGCCGCAGCTAGCGCGCGCCTACATCGAATATCGCCACGATCGCGATCTGGCACGTGAGCAACGCGGCAAACTGCATCACGCCATTCGTGGTTTGGTGGAGCAAACCAATGCTGCGCTGCTCAACGAAAACGCCAATAAAGACAGCAAGGTGATTCCCACTCAGCGCGATTTACTGGCGGGCATTGTCGCTAAGCATTATGCGCAGCAACAACTGCTGCCGCGCGACGTGGTGCTGGCGCACGAACGCGGCGAGATCCACTATCACGATCTTGATTATTCACCGTTTTTCCCGATGTTTAACTGCATGTTGATCGATCTGCAAGGCATGCTCAACAACGGTTTCAAAATGGGTAACGCCGAGATCGAACCGCCTAAATCGATCGCCACCGCTACCGCCGTCACGGCGCAGATCATTGCTCAGGTCGCCAGCCACATTTATGGCGGCACCACCATCAATCGTATTGATGAAGTGCTGGCTCCCTTCGTGAATCTCAGTCTGGAAAAACATCGTGCAGTGGCAAATGAATGGCAGATTGCCGATGCCGAAGCCTATGCCCGCGTGCGCACCGAGAAAGAGTGCTATGACGCGTTCCAATCGCTGGAATATGAAGTCAACACGCTGCATACCGCCAACGGCCAAACGCCGTTTGTGACCTTTGGTTTTGGCCTCGGCACCGATTGGGCGGCGCGGCTGATTCAGCAATCAATCCTGCGCAATCGTATTGCCGGCTTGGGCAAAAATCATAAAACCGCGGTATTCCCGAAACTGGTATTTGCCATTCGTGAAGGTGTGAATCGTCGACCCGGTGATTTTAATTACGATATCAAGCAGCTGGCGCTGGAGTGCGCCAGCAAACGCATGTATCCCGATATCCTTAACTACGAAAAAGTGGTGGAAATCACCGGCTCATTCAAAACGCCAATGGGTTGCCGCAGCTTCCTCGGCGTTTATGAAGAGAACGGCGAGCAGATTCACGAAGGGCGCAACAACATTGGCGTGATCAGCCTGAACTTGCCGCGCATCGCGCTGGAAGCCAAAGGTGATGAAGAGCTGTTCTGGCAATTGCTGGATCAGCGTTTGGAATTGGCGAAACGCGCATTGATGACGCGTATCGCGCGGCTGGAAAAAACCAAAGCGCGTGTGGCGCCGATTTTGTATATGGAAGGGGCCTGCGGCGTGCGGCTGAAAGCCGATGATGAAATCGGCGCGATTTTCCGTAATGGGCGCGCCTCAATTTCCCTTGGCTATATCGGTCTGCATGAAACCCTGAATGCGCTGAGCGGCAATGAAGTTCATCCGTATGATGCCGCGCATTTGCGCGAAAAAGGCGTGGCGATTGTTCACCATCTGCGTCAGGCGGTGGACGCCTGGAAAGCCGAAACCGGCTACGGCTTTAGCTTGTACAGCACGCCGAGCGAGAATTTGTGTGATCGCTTCTGTCGCCTCGATGCCGCCGAATTTGGCGTGGTTGCGGGCGTCACCGACAAAGGCTATTACACCAACAGCTTCCATCTCGACGTGGAGAAAAAGGTCAATCCGTACGACAAGATCGACTTCGAAGCGCCCTATCCGGCCATCGCCAACGGCGGGTTCATCTGCTACGGCGAATACCCCAACATCCAGCACAACCTGAAAGCACTGGAAGATGTCTGGGATTACAGCTATCACCGCGTGCCGTATTACGGCACCAACACGCCGATTGATGAATGCTATGAATGCGGTTTCAGCGGCGAATTTAGCTGCACCAGCAAAGGCTTTACCTGTCCAAGCTGCGGCAATCACGATCCGGCTCGCGTTTCGGTAACGCGCCGCGTGTGCGGTTATCTCGGCAGCCCGGATGCGCGCCCGTTCAACGCCGGTAAGCAAGAAGAAGTGCAGCGTCGGGTGAAACATCTGGAGACAGGACAACTGGGATGATGCACATCCACCAATATTATTCTGTCGATATCGTTAACGGCCCCGGCACGCGCTGTACGCTGTTTGTCGCGGGTTGCGAACACCAATGCCGTGGCTGCTATAACCAGAGTACGTGGCGGCTGGATTCTGGCGTGCCGTTTACGCTGGAGATGGAAGAACAGCTGATTGCCGATCTTAAGGATCGGCGCATTCCACGCCAGGGATTATCGTTAAGCGGTGGCGATCCGCTGCATCCGCACAACGTGCCGCACATACGTCGTTTGGTGAAACGCGTGCGGCGCGAATGTCCCGATAAGGATATCTGGCTATGGACCGGCTATGAAATGGCGGAACTGAGCGCAGCGCAGCGCGAGGTGATTGATGAAATTGATGTGCTGATTGACGGACGTTTTATCGAAGCGGAGAAAGATGCGCGGCTGCTGTGGCGCGGCAGCCGCAATCAGAAAATTTGGCGCTTACGTGAACCACAAAGCGATAGCGCCGAGCAACATGCCGCTGAATGCTACGCCGAACAGCGCGCGCCACAATGCCCGCGCGGGAAAGGCGCGATGCAGCATCAATAACGACGGCACACTGACAGCGGGAAGCGTTACCAACAGCGCCAGCGCAGGCGCAACGCCCATGCCCGCTAGCATCATGGTTTGCACAATCGGGATTTCTGCTGCGGTCGGAATCACAAACAGGCAGCCGGCAATCGCCATCAATATCACCCAAAACAGCGTATTACCAACCACGCCATCCGCATGCGGGAACAGCCAAACGCGCGCGGCTCCCAGCAGTAACACCGCCACGATATACAGCGGAATGGTGTTGCAGAACAATCGCCACATCACGCGCAGCCAGCGGGTTAAAAACGGTTGTTGATCAGTGCTGGCTGTCAGCGTTGGCGCGTTAACCGCGGGTTCAGGCACGCTGCGTTGCACCAGCCAGGCGATGCCCAAAACCATGAATAAACCCGCCAGCAAGCGAATCGCGGCAAAATTCCAGCCCAACACAAAGCCCATGAAAATCAACGTGGCCGGATTGAGCAGTGGATTTGCCAGCCAGAACGCCATCGCCGCGCCGCTGGAAACCTGCGATTGACGCAATCCGGCGGTTACTGGTGCGGCACAACAGCTGCACATCATGCCCGGCAAACCCAGGCCGGTGCCGATTAAGGTTGAACCAAAGCGCGTGCTGCCCATCAGGCGTAGCAACCAGTTGCGTGGAATCAGCACTTGCACCAGCGATCCCAGAATCACGCCGAGCACCGCCGCTTTCCACACCGCCAGGAAGTAAACCATGGCGTAATCCAGCGCCGCGCGCCACGGCGAATCAGCCGCATTTGCCAGAATCGATTTGCCAATGGAATGGGTTTCAGCCGCGGTGAAGGCTTTGCCGTAGTAAGGCTGCCATTTGACGTACCACAAACCGATGAGTACCACCGCGAGGAACAACAGCGGTTTCCACCAGGCGAAGCGCGTCGCTGGGGCGTGAGAAGCAAGTTGGGTCATGACGAATTCCGTATTCAACTGAATAACGATGCCGCAAGGGGATTTGCGACGGATAGACCTTAGTGTTATTCAGGGCTTTGCAAAGTGCCACATGGAATGCGCTCAAACTTGATCCGCCGCCAAAAATTACCGCCTTTGCCGGCTCGTCTGGCTTTAGGTCACCATGAATGGCGACCCTACAGAGGTTTTGTCCAGACGATCTTTTTGCCAAAACCCAGCGCGTTGTCGGTCATCTTCACTTCGTCGAGCTGGATTTCCCACAGCGGCGCGCTGACTTTCTTCGCCACCGGAAACCGTTTTTGATAGGCAAGGCGCGCCGCTGTTTCCCGTTCACCGCTGAGTAACTGGATGCGGCCAGCGTATTGCACGCCTTTGATTAGCAGCACGGTTTTTGGCTGTCCATTCACCGTTCCGGCAACGCGCGGATTCGCCAGCATCAATTGCCCATGCCGCGTGTCCGGTTCGGTCATCAGCCAGAACGCCATGCTTTCCTGGTCAAAGAGGTAAAAGCAGTTAGCGCTCCACATATCTTTGCCGTCGGTAGCGCACAACGACAGCACATGTTGCTTTTTCAGGTAACGAATCAGATGAGAATGGTCGGACAAAATGCGGCTCCGTTTGGCGCATAGCGATGCGGCATGAAGCACGCTACACTTGCTGCCAGCAATTTTTCGAGATGAGTATTATGGAACAGCGCTGGCAACTTTACTTGCTACAAACCGCCGCAGGCATGCTCTACACCGGCATCACAACCGATGTTAACCGCCGTTTGCAGCAGCATCAGCAAGGACGCGGCGCGCGCTCATTGCGCGGCAAAGGTCCACTGACGTTGGTGTTTCACTGCGAGGCGGGCGACCGTGCAGCGGCTTCGCGCCTTGAGTATCAAGTGAAGCAACTCAGCCGCACACAAAAGCGGCTGCTGGTTGCACAGCAGCCGCCCTGCTTATTAGCCTGGTTTAGTCGAAACGATTAAACGGTTCAGAGAATTCAATCAGCCCTTCTGCGCCGACGAAAGCGTCATCTGCCAATTTGTAGACCTGAAAAGCCGCTTCGCTGCCTAACCAACGGCAATGCAGACCATGACGCGCCGCCGGTTCGAAACCGAGCGGATTATAGAATTCAGGATCGCCCAGCACCACCACGGCGCTGTAACTGAACTCGTTGAGGGAATCTAATCCTTCATACACCAACTTCTTCGCAATGCCTTGTTTGCGCACCGATTCATCCACGGCGAGCGGCGCTAAAGCAACCCAATTGCGATCTTCACCTTGTAGCGTTACCGGGCTAAATGCGGCATATCCTAACACCTGGCCTTCATCATCCGTGGCAACCACACCGAGAGTCAGCAAGCCATCTTCACGCAGTTGCTGGACTAATTCCGCTTCTGCGGCACTAGCAAAACTGCGCTTTAACAGGCTATCGATGCCGGCTGCATCAACGCCAATTTCAGTACGAATCAACATGAGATCCCCGCGCGCGCCTCAGCGGCCTTCGCGTCCTGTTTCATTCCTGCCTCAACAAAAGCAGCCAGCTGCTGCAACCCCGTGCGTAATGGCGTGGGCATGGCATCCAGTTCAATGGCATCCATTAGGTTTTTCACCTCAAGTCCCAGCTCCGTGTCACCTTCAATCACCAAACGGCGTTGAAAGAACAACATATCGGGATCCGCTTTGCGTGCTGCCACCAGCAACAGATCGTTGGCTTCACCACGAAACCAGACATCAGCCTCGGTGTCGCGCGAAACGGTCAGGCGCCCTGCTTGCAGGGTAGTAATCCAACGCAGATTGACATCGGCAATCTCGATGCCGAGAAAGCGCCCTTCCAGAAAGTCTAACTCACCTTCCGACAAAGCATGGCGAAATTGCCAGTTTAAGAGTTGTTGCAGAAGCGCTTTTTTCAGCGGGAACGGTGTGATAGAAACCGGTAAGGCTAGGAATTCTGGGCCTTTTTCAACAATCAGGCCACGTAAGCGCGCAAACATCATCGACATTCCCTTCAGAAAATTTCATCTATTCTGCCACATTCGCCAGGCTTCGCCTCCACTGAGATCAAGGAAATAACCGCCCGGCTGGTCGAAAATTCTGCACTTCTCATCATCAATGGCGCTTTCACTGCCTTAAATCAACATTGCGGCAGGGCCAGTTATTTACACTCTTCGCCTTCAGAATTCGGGGAGGAAATGTATGGAACTGCTGTGTCCGGCGGGGAATTTGCCTGCGCTGAAATCGGCGGTGGAGCATGGTGCTGACGCGGTTTATGTCGGCTTAAAAGATGATACCAATGCCCGCCACTTTGCTGGCCTTAACTTTACCGATAAGAAATTGGCCGAAGCGGCGCGCTATCTACACCAGCATCGGCGTAAATTACACGTCGCCATCAACACCTTTGCACATCCTGATGGCATCAATCGTTGGCAATCCGCCATCGATGTCGCCGCGCAAAACGGCGCTGATGCGCTGATTTTGGCCGATATCGCCACGCTGGAATACGCAGCGAAACGCTATCCGCAGGTAGAACGCCATCTTTCGGTACAAGCCTCAGCGACCAATCTGCAAGCCATCCATTTCTACCATCGTCACTTCCAGCTCAGCCGCGTGGTGCTGCCGCGCGTGCTCTCAATGCATCAGGTCAAGCAACTGGCGCGCGAAACGCCGGTGCCGCTTGAAGTCTTCGCCTTTGGCAGTTTGTGCATTATGGCTGAAGGTCGCTGCTATCTCTCTTCCTGGCTGACCGGCGAATCACCTAACAGTGCAGGTGCCTGTTCACCGGCGAAATTTGTACGCTGGCAGCAAACGCCTAAAGGCATGGAATCACGCCTCAATGAAGTGCTGATTGATCGCTATGCGCCCAACGAAAGCGCCGGTTATCCCACCTTGTGCAAAGGTCGCTATGAAGTGGATAACCAGCTGTATCACGTGCTGGAAGAACCCACCAGTTTGAATACCTTGTCGCTGCTACCTGAATTGCTGCGTGCCAATATCGCCTCGGTGAAGATTGAAGGCCGCCAACGCAGCCCGGCTTACGTGGCGCAAGTAGCTAAAGTGTGGCGCCAGGCGATTGATCGTTGCATGGCCGCACCTGAGCAATTTGCGGTGCAAGAGCCGTGGATGCAGGCGCTGGGCGAACTTTCTGAAGGCAGCCAAACCACCTTGGGTGCATATCACCGCGACTGGCAATAAGGAGACCGCATGAAATACGCTATCGGGCCGGTACTGTGGTACTGGCCAACCGACACTCTGGAAACCTTTTATCAGCAGGCGGCGACAAGCAGCGCGGAGATCGTCTATCTCGGCGAAGCGGTATGCAGCAAACGTCGCGCCACTTCCTTCAATCAATGGATGGAGATGGCGCGCATGCTGGCGAACAATGGCAAGCAAGTGGTGCTGAGCACGCTAGCGCTGCTGCAATCGCCATCGGAAGTGAAAGAACTCAGTCGCTATGTGGAAAACGGCGAGTTCCTGCTGGAAGCCAACGATATGGGGACGGTGAACATGGCAGCAGAACGCCGATTGCCGTTTGTCGCTGGCCCAACCCTCAACGTTTATAACGCGCAAACTTTGCAGCTGTTGCTGAAAGACGGCATGACGCGCTGGTGCATTCCGGTTGAGATGTCGCGCGACTGGCTGATTCAGTTGCTACAACAATGCGATTCAGCAGGTATTCGCGATAAGTTTGAAGTGGAAGTGCTCGGTTATGGCCATCTGCCGCTGGCGCTGTCGGCACGCTGCTTTACTGCACGCGCCGAAAATCGCGGCAAAGATGATTGCCAAACCTGCTGTATCAATTATCCCAGCGGCCGCCGCGTTTTGTCGCAGGAAGGTCAGCAAGTGTTTGTGCTGAATGGCATCCAAACCATGAGCGGTTATTGCTACAACCTCGGTAATGATTTAGCCGGTATGCATAACTGGGTCGATATCGTTCGCCTGTCGCCACAAGGCGAAAGCACGCTGAGCGAAATCGAACGTTTTCGTGCCAACGAAGCCGGCCAGTCACCATTAATGATGGCACGCGGCAGTGACTGCAACGGTTATTGGCGTCGGCTGGCTGGCATGGCGCTGCAAGGCGAACGCTAAAGGCACATTCCGGCTATATTCGTGTGCTTATTAGCAGTTTTAATATGGGTAACGATGAGTAATACTCTCAGGCGCAGGTCTGATTAAACACCTGCGCCATCCTTATTTGGAGTGCCCATGTCTGAGAAAAAAACTGTTCGCCTATCCGTATTGGATTTGGCTCCTATTCCGCAAGGTTCCGCTGCACGCGATGCGTTCCATAATTCGCTCGCGCTGGCTCGTCAGTCTGAAGCACTCGGCTTTCACCGTTATTGGCTGGCTGAACACCACAACATGACCGGCATCGCCAGCGCCGCCACTTCGGTGCTGATTGGCTATTTAGCGGCCAATACGGAAACGCTGCGTTTGGGCTCCGGCGGCATCATGTTGCCAAACCACGCGCCATTAGTGATTGCCGAACAGTTTGGTACGCTCGAATCACTGTATCCTGGCCGTATCGATCTGGGATTGGGCCGCGCACCAGGTTCAGACCAACGCACCATGTTGGCACTGCGTCGTCATCTCTCCAGCGCTCAAGCCGATAGCTTCCCGGAAGATGTCTCTGAACTGATCCGTTGGTTCGACGCCGAAGAAGGTGAGCATCCGCCGGTACAACCGGTTCCGGGTTTGGGATTGAAAATTCCGGTTTGGCTGCTAGGTTCGAGCTTGTACAGCGCACAATTGGCCGCACAACTCGGTCTGCCGTTTGCCTTCGCCTCACACTTTGCGCCGGATCTGCTGTTTCAGGCACTGCATCTGTATCGCGAGAAATTCAAACCTTCTGCGCGTCTGGCGAAGCCGTATGCGATGGTTTGCGTCAATGTGGTGGCGGCGGATAGCGAGCGTGATGCGCGCTTCCTGTTTACCTCGATGCAGCAACAGTTCATCAACCTGCGCCGCGGCAAACCGGGCCCACTGCCGGCACCGGTCGAGAACATGGATAATCTGTGGTCGCCGTCTGAACAATATGGCGTGCAGCAGGCATTGAGCATGTCGATTGTCGGCGACAGCGATAAAGTGCGTAACGGCCTTGCCGCGTTGATGCGTGAAACTCAGGCCGATGAGATCATGGTTAACGGCCAGATTTACGATTCACAGGCGCGTCTGCGTTCATTCGCGCTGGCGATGGAAGCGGCACGTTCACTGTAACATCATTGCGGTGGCGCTATTCTGGCCCCACCGCGATCATTCTGACATCGC
Source organism: Pantoea sp. (assembly GCF_039594315.1). Taxonomy (GTDB): domain Bacteria; phylum Pseudomonadota; class Gammaproteobacteria; order Enterobacterales; family Enterobacteriaceae; genus Pantoea. The sequence continues at coordinate 4,044 of NZ_JBCNNP010000018.1, read as the reverse complement.
GCGCCGGTGATTGGCCGTGAAAGCGGCTGTATTCGCGACTGAACTGCGACGCACTTTGATATCCCACGCGATAACCCGCGGTCCCCGCATCCAACTTCTCGATGATCATCAATCGCCGCGCTTCATTAAGTCGTAGCTTCTTTTGATATTGCATCGGCGTCATCGCCGTCACCGCTTTAAAGTGATGATGCAATGAAGAAATGCTCATCCCCACGCTGCTTGCCAGTTGATCCATCTTTAACGGCTGATGAAAGTTTTCCCGCAGCCAACGTGCGGCACGCGCCACTTTGTTGCCCGGTCTTTCGGCCAACGCCATATTGAGAATGCGCGGTCCTTCTGGCCCAGTCAGCAAACGATAAAAAATTTCCTGCTCGATTAACGGTGCCAACGCGGCTATATCCTGCGGGTGATCGAGCAATTCCACCAAGCGCATTACCGCATCAACCAGCGGTGGCGCGACTTTGTGTACCGCGATACCACGTTCGCTGCTCGCATTATTAGCGAGTTGATGCTGTGGGAAATGCTCCAGATAACGCATCAAACGAGTTTCGTTGATGGTGATGCCAACACCCAGATTGGGCTTATCGGGCGTTGCGGATACCACGCAGGATTGCACCGGCATATCAAGCGTCACCAGCAGCAAATCGCCCGGACCGTAATGCATCACATCATCGCCAATGCGCAACGCTTTCTGCCCTTGCGCCACCAAGGCAAAACTGGCCCATGTGGCAACGTGCGACAAACTTGTGGGCCGTGAACTGCGGCCAAAAGAGAGAAAATCAATCGGACTATAGTGGCGACCATCGACCGGCGCGTGACGGGCAATGATCGCCACTAATTGCTGCCATTGTTCTTGATGAATCATGCAATGCGCGCTCCACGATGAGAAATGACTAAGTAGTTATTCTCGCTTGCCACCGGAATGGCGGCTAGTCCTTGCACAGCAGATTTGCAGGATTGTGCAAAAAGCTTGCAGGATTGCGCTACCACCAAAATCTATCGACAGCGCATGCTTTATCTTCCCCGAAATCTCAGGTGGAGAGACATGATGAAAACACTTGAAGGCAAAATTGCGCTGGTGACGGGCGCTTCGAAAGGCATTGGTGCAGCTATCGCCATGACTTTCGCGGCGGCCGGTGCTCGGGTGGTGGTGAATTATTTACAGGATGAAGTTGGCGCGGCGGATGTGGTAACCGATATCCGTGCGTTAGGAAGCGATGCCATCGCCGTACAAGCTGATATCTCACGCGAAGCCGATGTGCTGCGCTTGTTCGCTAGCAGCATTGAGCAGTTTGGCGCCCCCGATATTGTGGTCAATAACGCCGGCATTTTTCACCACGGTGAGTTTGCCTATCTCAGCGTGAGTGAGATGCAGCGACAACTTAGCGTTAACTTACTCGGCACTTTACTGGTGTGTCAGCAGGCGGCAAAACACTTCCCCTCACGCGGCGGTTCAATCATCAACCTCAGTGCGCTGAATAGCCAACGCAGCACGCCGGGATCGGTGCTTTGGGCAGCGACCAAAGGCGCGATTGATACGTTGACGCAAGGACTTGCCCGCGAATTGGGACCGCGCAATATTCGCGTGAATGCGCTAGCGCCAGGCATCATTTTGACCGAAGGTTTGCTGGCAGCGAAGAAGATGCACCCTGAGTTGAAAGCGCAACTTATTGCCGCAACGCCGCTTGGACGCTTTGGCTTGCCGGAAGATGTTGCGCAGGTTGCGCTGTTTTTGGCCTCGGAAGAAGCCGCTTATGTCAGTGGCGAAAGAGTGCTGATTGCTGGCGGAGTGTAAACTTTAATTTCCACAGGCATAAAAAAAGGGACGCATCAGCGTCCCTTTTTATTTTAAGCGTTTATCGCTTATGCATCACGACGACGCGGTGCGGCTGCGCCTTCCGGGCGTGGACCACGACCGCCTTCACGGCTGAAGCGTCCGCCTTCACGGCCACCTTCACGACGCTCAGAGAAACGACGTGGAGCGCCTTCGCCACCACGCGGTGCGCCATTGCCACGGCGTTCGCCGCCAGCAGATGGACGACGTTCGCTACGCTCGTGCACCGGTGCATCACCCATCAACTGCATATTCATCGGCTTGTTCAGAATACGGGTACGAGTGAAGTGCTGCAGCACTTCGCCCGGCATGCCTTTCGGCAGCTCGATGGTTGAGTGAGTACCAAACAGCTTGATGTTACCGATGTAACGGCTGCTGATGTCGCCTTCGTTAGCGATCGCGCCAACGATATGACGAACTTCAACACCATCATCACGGCCTACTTCAATGCGATACAGCTGCATTTCGCCAACGTCACGACGTTCACGACGTGGACGATCGCCATCGCGGCTGTCACGGCTTTCGCGTGGCCCACGAGAATCGCGTGAATCACGACGATCACCACGGTCTGGACGATCGCTGAACTCACGACGCGCTGGACGTGGAGCTTCTGGTGGCAGAATCAGTGGACGTTCGCCCTGAGCCATTTTCAGCAATGCTGCGGCCAAGGTTTCGATGTCCAGATCTTCACCCGGCTGCATTTTGCTCAGCAGCGCGCGGTATTGATCCAGATCGCTGCTTTCCAGCTGCTGCTGTACTTTAGCAGCGAACTTAGCCAGACGACGTTCACCCAGCAGTTCTGCGTTTGGCAGTTCAACTTCTGGAATAGTCAGCTTCATGGTGCGTTCGATGTTACGCAGCAGACGACGCTCGCGGTTCTCAACGAACAGCAATGCGCGACCTGCACGACCTGCACGACCGGTACGGCCGATACGGTGAACGTAAGATTCAGCATCCATTGGGATATCGAAGTTCACCACCAGGCTGATACGCTCAACGTCCAGACCACGTGCGGCAACGTCGGTAGCGATCAGGATGTCGAGACGACCATCTTTCAAACGCTCCAGCGTCTGCTCACGCAGAGCCTGGTTCATGTCACCGTTCAGTGCTGCGCTGTTATAACCGCTGCGCTCCAGCGCTTCGGCCACTTCCAACGTAGCGTTTTTGGTACGCACGAAGATGATGGCTGCATCGAAATCTTCTGCTTCCAGGAAGCGAACCAGCGCGTCAGTTTTACGGCCGTAAGCGGTCCAGTAAGACTGAGAAATGTCTGGGCGCGTAGTCAGGCTTGACTGGATGCGCACTTCCTGCGGATCTTTCATGAAACGCTTGGTGATACGACGAATCGCTTCTGGCATGGTTGCTGAGAACAGCGCGGTCTGATGACCGTCTGGAATCTGCGCCATGATGGTTTCAACGTCTTCGATGAAGCCCATACGCAGCATTTCATCAGCTTCGTCCAGCACCAGACCGCGTAGGTTAGACAGATCTAACGTGCCACGTTTCAGGTGATCCAGCAGACGACCAGGCGTACCCACAACAACTTGTGGTCCCTGACGCAGTGCGCGCAGCTGTACGTCATAACGTTGGCCACCGTAAAGGGCTACAACGTTAATGCCACGCATGTGTTTAGAGAATTCAGTGACGGCTTCAGCAACCTGTACCGCCAATTCGCGGGTCGGTGCCAGCACCAAAATTTGCGGTGCTTTAACAGTAGGATCAATGTTGTTCAGCAGCGGCAAGGAGAATGCCGCGGTTTTACCACTACCGGTCTGCGCCATACCCAACACATCACGGCCAGCCAGCAGGTGAGGAATACACTCAGCCTGGATTGGAGAAGGCTTAACGTAGCCCATACCGTTCAGTGATTCGAGGATGTCGGCGTTCAGGCCAAGGTCAGCAAAAGTGGTTTGAATATCAGTCATGTAGTACACGTGCCTCTTAGATTGCGGCGGCCAGTCTACATAACTCGTCGTGAAAATTTTCAGTCATTTTCATCAAAAAGTGTGAACCGGCTCAAATTAGAAGTTTTGACGAACAGAAAAGCCCTCATCTCTGAAGATGATGACTTTACAGGTATTCAGGCAATAAAAGTTCGTCAGCTATTGCTGGTCAGATTCTGATAAATCGTCTTGTGTCTGGCCGAGTTGCGCCAGTTCCAACAATGCGTATCGGTGTTCAACAAAGTTGTTTACGTTGTTGGCCACCGC
>NZ_JBCNNP010000017.1:0-77892 GCF_039594315.1 Pantoea sp. | reverse complement strand
CGACCCCTTCAGCCACGGTTTTGAGATTGAGTTTTTTCGCCAGTAGCAGCACTGCATCAAGCACCGGTGAGGTGACAGTTTCTGTACCAATGCTTTGCACAAAGCCGCGATCGATTTTCAGGTAATCGAACGGATATTTTTCCAGATAGATCAGCGCGCTATGCCCGGTACCGAAATCATCAATCGCTATTTTAAAATTGTTCTCATGTAGCCAGGCGAAGATTTCTCCCGCGCTTTTTTCACCGACCATGCTGCGTTCGGTAATTTCAAACACATAGTTGAAGTGATCGGTGGGCATGATGTTAATCCATGCCTGGACATCGCGCCGGAAGCTCTCTGAAGCGAGATGCAGCGGCGAGAGATTGAGGCTCAGGCGCGTGCCGCGCGGCAGCTGTTTACAGAGAAACTGAGCATCGCGCGCCACCAGCGTGAACAGATGCTGAGTGAGCGGAATAATCAGGTTTTGCGCTTCGGCGTAGCTGATAAAGGCATCCGGCGGAATCATGCCTTCAGTGGGATGCGTCCAGCGCAGCAGCGCTTCCACGCCGTAGGGTTGTCCATCGTGCGCGGTGACCAGCGGCTGGTATTCAACATGAAACTGGCCGCGTTTAATGCCCTGCATGATCTCTTTGCCCGGCCGCTGATGTCGCGTCAGCAACAACCCGCTTAGGGCGGAAATCAGCAGTGAGAAGAGGATGCCGGTCAGCAACGTCAGTGAGTAATCGCGTGGCGCTAAGGTGGTGCCAAATAGCACGAAGTGCAGATCGCTGTTATTAAAGGCTATTTCATGCAGCGATGGCGGTAAATCACTCGCGCGTACCACGTTGTTGCTGCCGCTCAACAGCGCTTTGTTGCTGACCACCAGCGCCATGCCAGTGATTTCGGGATGATAAGAGGCCAGCAGCTGATAAGGCGTCAGGCTGATGTTCATGGTGGCGAAAAGGCCGGTCTCGGCTGAACCTGGATTTTTCACCCATAGCACCAGCGCCGGTTTCTTCGGTAGCAATGGCGTGCCTTCAAGCAAGCGCATATCGCGATCGCGTTCCAGTTCAGACTCAGGAGAAATATCGTTGGCCGGCATCAGAAAAGCGCCGGTGGCAGAAGAGCAGTAAGCGTTGCCATCACGCACCAGCAGGATGGCGCGGATATTACCGGCAAAGGCGGCGCGAGAAGTGAGCTCACGACTGACGTTGTTGCAGGCTAACTGGGTGTATTGCTGTAAGGGATAAAGTGTATCGACCAGGCTTGCTATCACCTGTTGTAAATCGTCGCGGCTGTGTGCCAGAAGCTGTTCGTGTTGTTGTACACGTTTTTGCCAGGTGAGTGTTAATAGCACGGTGACAAAAAGCAGAAAGAATGCCGCGCCGATAATCGCACTATGCCAGGCGATACGGCGTGAATAACTGCGGTGGTGTTTTAATGTCCCTGACAGTGGCATGGAGTGCATTCCCCTTGTCTTGCCATTTTTTTTTATGTTTATCGTTTGGTCACTACCCACTTCAGATCGCAGCCACGGTGATAACGGTGTCTGCAGCGCAATATCTGGGTATCAGGAAGTCAACGAGAATATAACGAGAGCGCGAAGAATGTCTCGTTATATTTTTGATTCTCAATTACTTTTTATCGGTTGGATTTGAGTTAAAAACTACGGGCGAAAAAAAACGCTGCCGGGGCAGCGTTTCTGATTCTCTGGCTGAGAGGATCATCAAAGAAATACGTTAGCTTGGGTTTTTAGCAAGAACCCGACGCGCTTCGCGGTAACGATTTTTCCAATAACTGTCATTCAGGTTGGAAATCATTACGCCACTGCTGGTGGACGCGTGAACAAAGTTATCGTTGCCAAGATAGATGCCCACGTGGCGACCGGTAGAACCGGCGCGGAACAGCACTAAGTCACCTGCGCGCAATTTATTGCGTGAAATCTCTTTACCGGTGTCTTGCTGTTCAGACGTTGAGCGTGGCAAATCTAAACCGAACTGCTCGCGAAAGGTGCGCTGAACAAAAGCAGAACAATCAATGCCGCGTTTGGTGTCGCCGCCTAAGCGATAACGTACACCTTTCCAGTCACTGTACTGTTCCATGATGCGGGACTTAACGTCCACGTTCTGCACCATTTGTTCAAATTCGTCCTGAGACGCTTGAAGTAAAAAACCATTCTGGTTGTTAACTTCATGATTCTCGTTATTCGCGTTCTGACCGTTATGTGTACTGCTGCATGCCGATAAGAGTGTTGCTAATGCTACTGCGGGAAGGATCCGCCTGAGGTATCTCAGTATTGGTTGAGACTTGACCATTGTACGTGTGTTCCTTTGAGTTCCTTACGACATAATGTCGTCAGCCAGATGACAAAACGGGTTGAGATTAATAAGTACAGCCGGTTAAGACAAATCCTTAATTACTAAAATGTGTTAATGAACACATTTTTGTCGCATTAAGCACCGCATTTTATGCTGTTGCTTACTAATCGGATTTGAGGTTAACCGATTACAGACCGCGTGGCGAGTGCTTTTATATAAATTTTTATAGGTTTTTTCGATGTGAAATCAATCTGTAACACAATGGCTAGTTTATCAACAATTGGCAGCGATTTAATAGCCAAATAGCGGTGCAATCAGGGGGTAATTCTGGCGCTAAGGCCTATTTTAAGAGGGTTCGGGCTGGACAGCTTCAGAAAAAGGCTATTGTTACGCGTTTTGCATCATAATGTTTTCTTTTATCAGAAAAACATTAGCCTGCTAATAATCTATTTGAGGTTCCAATAAGCGCGAGCGATCAACTTTAACTATTCAGATCACTCGCGCTTAACAATTACCGGCGCGGCTTATGTTTGCCTGGCAACGCGCAATTTAGCCAATTAACCAGTTTGTCACTGAATGGCGTTAATAAGCACCAACTCAATCCCACCAGAATCACCGACATTGAACCGACGGCAATATCAGTAAACCAATGTGCGCCGGCCATTACGCGTGGCAGAGCAAACACCACGGCAATTAATGCGCCCATAAGGAACGCGCGAAAGCCGAAATAACGCCACATAAAGCAGGCGAAAATAATCAGCATCATGCCGTGATCGCCAGGGAAACTATCTTTGGAAGCATCTTTAGCCGGAATGCCGGTTAATTCACTGACGCGATGGACATTGTCAAAGAATAGCGTCGGGCTGGAGTGTTGCACCGGCAGTAAATGGCCAAGCTGATTTAGCACCACCGCGCTTAACAGCATGGTGATACCAATGGCGATCATGCGGCGGCGGCCTTGTGGCGTTTCGCGACGCCAGAACCACAAATACAGCAAGCCCATGGCCAGCAGTGAAATCGCATCAAAGCCGCGGAAGTTGGTGATCGCCACCAACATGGCGAACGCGTGATGATCAACCATCTGATCATTGAAGCTATAGAAGATGGTTTTATCGATACCAAACCAGAAACCGTGATCGGGCGGCAGATACCAGGAAAGAAATAGCATTATCCCCAGCGCATTAAGCAGCAGGATGGTGATGATTCGACAGGTGCGCATAAAAAAGTGACTCAAAGTGAAAACAACGGGGCAACCTAACGCACCTAATTTAAACGAATCTTCAACAAGGCGGCCTGCAAAAGGTTCCAGTCAGCAGGCTGGTGGTGGATTAATTCGATGCGACTATCCGGCGGTGTAGTGGGGCGCGTTTCGATAAACAGGTCTTCACCCTGGCGGTTAATGTTAACTAAACCATCAGGGGTTCGCAGCACACCTTTCACCCGATCTACCGGCGCAAGCCTTGCCCACTCTAGCGCTTTGATGGTGTCGAATACCGTTTCGCCATCAAAAATCCAGCCACAAGAAGCATGTCCCTGACCTTCATTTAGCGCACGACGCCAGCGTGCCTGGCCGTCCAATTTGAGCGCCGCCAATCCTTGCGGACGTGATGAATGGTTATGATGCGCCGCATCGGGAACCGCACGATCCGCCAAGGCCGGCTGTTTGAGTAGCTCGGGATCGATGTTGCCCCAAGCCGCTTCGACTAATTGGCGATCGCCCAAAAACTGCTGCTGCCACACTTGCAGGCGTTGCCGATCTTCATCACTCCAGCGATCGCTTTTATTCGCTATCACAATATCTGCCGCCACTAACTGATCGCGGAAGTTTTCGTTTTTTACCACGCGTTGTTCAGCCAACTGGCGCGGATCGAGCAACGTTAACGTCGCATCAACGGCAATCCACGGTTGATACACCGCTGCGCGCAGCATATTCAGGAGCTGTTTTGGGTGACCAAGGCCAGTGGGTTCGATGATCAGGCGGTCAGGTTTCGCCTGCTTCAGCAGCATGTTGAGGCCCACTTGCAGCGGCAAGCCGTTAACGCAGCACATACAACCACCGGGAATCTCTTTCAGCGTGGCACCGCGATCGGCCAGTAATGCACCGTCGATGCCAATCTCGCCAAATTCATTGACCAGAATCGCCCAATTTTCGTTGGCGGGCTTGTTGGCTAAAAGATGCAGCAGAGTGGTGGTTTTTCCGCTGCCGAGAAATCCGGTAATGAGGTTTACGCGCGTCACAAAAGGGCTCCCAGAAAAGAGGATAAATCACGCGCGGGAGGTGACATCCGGCGCGCATGGCGTTGTTATACTATAACAACCACCAGCGCCCGGACGGAAGTCTGTTGTTAGTCAGCGCGGCTCATGTAGCGGCGTTCTGCAATATGAATGCGGATGCGATCGCCATTGCTGAGATATTCTGGCACCTGAATGTACAAGCCGGTGCTCATGCCCGCGGGTTTGCTGCGTGCGCTGGCGGATGCGCCTTTGATGCCCGGCGAGGTATCAACAATTTCCATATCGACAGTTTGTGGCAGCTCAAGCGCCAGTACTTGTCCATCCATGGTCAGTACCTGAATGCCCGGAATGCCGCCTTCTGGAATGAACAGCAGCTCTTCTTCAATCTGATCTTTTTTGAAGTTGTACGGCGTGTAATCTTCGTCGTCCATAAACACATATTCATCACCATCTATATAAGAGAAGGTGACTGCACGACGGCTAAGGGAAATGGCATCAATAATATCGTCACCCTTGAAGCGCTCTTCCACTTTCAATCCGGTGCGCACGTCGGTAAAACGCATCTTGTAAAGCGTGGCGGCACCACGTGCGCTGGGGCTTTGCACGTCAATGTCTTTTACCAGCAACAGTTTGCCGTTCCAGGTGACGGCCATTCCTTTTTTGATTTCATTTGCCTTTGGCATAGTGACGTTACTCGCTGAGAGAAGGTTAATGCGCGTCACGTTACTCGCGCGGTGAAAAACAGGCAAGTGAGGCGAGGTAAAATTGTCGCCAATGCATGGTATTCGCTGCGTCAGGCTGTTATTGTCGCGGCGAATTCTCTCAGGAGCGCATGATGTTTTGTCGCGACCAATGCGGAGCTTGCTGCACCGCGCCCTCAATCTCGTCGCCGATCCCTGGCATGCCGCACGGCAAACCGGCCAATACGCGCTGCGTGCAACTCGACGACCAGCAACGTTGCAGGATTTTCGGTTCTCCGCTGCGTCCGGCGGTGTGCGCAGGTTTACAGCCGAGCAAGGAAATGTGTGGTGACAGCCGCGCTAGTGCCATGACTTTTCTACTAAAACTCGAAGCAGATACTGCGCCATAATCGTAATGCTGACGCGTTGCTGAAAAATTTGGCTTAATGCCGCATTTCGTTACAGCAAAAGCATCAGCTTTCTCGCCGGTAAAAATCCTAAATCCAACATGAAGTGTGCGGAACGTCAAAAATCTGCTACTCCGATCGCGCAATTTCTTGCCTGCTGAAGCTGGCTGTACCATATTCCCTGAAACGTTTCAGCGTTGTCATTCCGGCTAACCCCATGGTGCACCGCTTATTTTTTCGACCTTTAGCTGAAACGATTCAATACAGCAAGCGAGGAGAGATATGTTCCAGCTCGAAGTTCAGGCCATTCATACCGGTGCGAATGCACAGAATAAAGAAGAGGCCATTCGTCAGGTTGCTGCCGCGTTAACCGCTGCGGGCAATGTGGCAGAAGGCTACGTTAACGGCATGCTGGCACGCGAACAGCAAACCACCACCTTCCTGGGTAACGGCATTGCCATTCCACACGGCACCACCGACACTCGCGATCTGGTGCTGAAAACCGGTGTGCAGGTTTACCAGTTCCCACAGGGCGTGGATTGGGGCGATGGACAAACGGCGTATGTGGCAATCGGTATTGCCGCTAAATCTGATGAACACCTCGCGCTGCTGCGTCAACTTACCCACGTATTGAGTGACGACAGCATTGCTGAACAGCTCAAAACCGCGTCGGCAGAAGAGCTACGTGCGCTGCTGATGGGCGAAACTCAGGCGGCTGAATTCAAATTCGATACCTCGCTGATTACGGTTGATGTGGCCGCCAGCGATTTAATCACCTTACAAGCGCTGAACGCCGGACGTCTGCAAGCGGCTGGCGCGGTGGATGCGTCATTTGTGGCGGATGTGATTTCGCGCGCGCCACTGAGCCTCGGTCAGGGCATCTGGTTGAGCGACAGCACCAGCGGCAACCTCGGCAGTGCGGTAGCGGTAAGCCGTGCGGCTACGCCATTCGTACTTCAAGGCGAAAATGTTGCGCTGCTGCTGACCGTTGCGGCCAACGATCAACGTCCGCTGGAAGTGCTGGGCTATTTGAGCAACTTGCTGCTGAACAACAAAGCTGAACGTCTGCTGAAAGCGGATGCCGCCGGTATTCTGGCGTTGCTGACCAGCGAAGTCGATGAAGCGGCTGAACAGTTGACCGCCGAATTCACCATTCGCAACGAACACGGTTTGCATGCGCGTCCGGGCACCGCGTTGGTCAGCGTGATCAAACAATTCAACAGTGATATCACCGTCACCAACCTGGACGGCAGCGGTAAACCCGCTAACGGTCGCAGCCTGATGAAAGTGGTGGCGCTCGGTGTGAAAAAAGGCCATCGCCTGCGCTTTACCGCCAGCGGTGATGACGCACAACAAGCGCTGAATGCGATTGAAGAAGCCATCAATGCCGGTTTAGGCGAGGGGGCAGCATGAGTCGTCGCGTCGCAACCATCACCTTGAATCCTGCCTACGATCTGGTGGGTTACACGCCAGAAATTGAGCGTGGCGAAGTGAACCTGGTGAAAACCACCGGCCTGCACGCTGCGGGTAAAGGCATCAACGTGGCCAAGGTGCTGAAGGATCTCGGCATTGATGTCACCGTGGGCGGTTTCCTCGGTAAAGAGAATCAGGACGGTTTCCAGCAACTGTTCAGCGAACTGGGCATTGCCAACCGTTTCCAGGTGGTGCAGGGCCGTACGCGTATCAACGTTAAGCTGACGGAAAAAGACGGTGATGTCACCGACCTGAACTTCTCCGGCTTCGAAGTCACCGGTCAGGATTGGGATCGCTTCACCGCGGATTCACTCACCTGGCTCGGTCAGTTCGACATGGTGTGCGTCAGCGGCAGCTTGCCAGCCGGCGTGGCGCCAGAAGCGTTCACCAAATGGATGAGCGATCTGCGTGCGCTGTGCCCATGCATCATCTTCGACAGCAGCCGTGAAGCGCTGGTGGCGGGTCTGAAAGCCGCGCCGTGGTTGGTTAAGCCTAATCGCCGCGAACTGGAAATTTGGGCCGGCCGCAAACTGCCAGATTTGCAAGACGTGATTGATGCCGCACACGAACTGCGCGAGCAGGGCATCGCCCACGTGGTGATTTCACTTGGCGCGGAAGGTGCGCTGTGGGTGAATGCCTCAGGCGAATGGATCGCCAAACCGCCAGCTTGCGAAGTGGTCAGCACCGTCGGTGCCGGCGACTCGATGGTCGGTGGCCTGATTTACGGTTTGCTGATGCGTGAATCCAGCGAACACACGCTGCGTCTGGCGACGGCAGTGGCGGCAATGGCCGTCAGCCAAAGCAACGTTGGCGTTAAAGATCGTACCCAGTTGGCCGCGATGATGGCGCGCGTCGACTTACAACCCGTTAACTAACAGCAGGAGAGCGATAATGAAAACGCTGCTGATAAAAGATTCTTCACTGGGACTGGCATCAGGACATCTGGCGCTGGAACGCTTACGTGCAGCCGCAGCGCAAGCTGGCCTGACGTTAACTGAAAATGCCGCCGACGCTGAACTGGTGCTGGTGGCGGGCGAGCATGCGCCGAATGACGCGCAGCTAGCCGGTAAATCTGTCGCGCTGGTCGATGTGCAGCAAGTGCTGCGCGATCCGCTGGCGGCGATTAACCACGCCAAAGCGAACGCCAAAACCTGGCAAGCTGCGGCGGCAACGGCGGCAGCGCCAATCGCTGCGGCAAGTTCTGCGCAGAAACGTATTGTTGCGGTCACCGCCTGCCCAACCGGCGTAGCGCATACCTTTATGGCCGCCGAAGCTATTCAGGCAGAAGCCACTAAACGTGGTTGGTGGGTGAAAGTTGAAACGCGTGGCTCTGTCGGCGCGGGCAATGCTATCACGCCAGAAGAAGTGGCTGCGGCCGATCTGGTGATCGTGGCGGCGGATATCGATGTGGATCTGGCGAAGTTTGCCGGTAAGCCGATGTATCGCACCTCAACCAGCCTGGCGTTGAAGAAAACCGCGCAGGAACTGGATAAAGCGCAGGTTGAAGCGAAAACCTATCAGCCAAGCGGCAGCCAAACCGCCAACGCGCAGAGCGATAGCAAAGAGAAAGCGGGTGCTTATCGTCACTTATTGACCGGCGTATCGTACATGCTGCCGATGGTGGTGGCGGGCGGTCTGAGCATCGCATTGTCATTCGCTTTTGGTATTACCGCATTTAAAGAGCAGGGCACCTTAGCGGCTGCGCTGATGCAAATCGGTGGCGGTAGCGCCTTTGCCTTGATGGTTCCGGTGTTGGCTGGCTTCATTGCCTTCTCGATTGCTGACCGTCCGGGTCTGACGCCAGGTTTGATTGGCGGTATGATCGCCACCAGCATTAACGCCGGTTTCCTTGGCGGTATCATCGCCGGTTTCATTGCCGGTTACGCCGCGAAATTCCTCAGCAGCAAAGTGAAGCTGCCGCAAAGTATGGAAGCGCTGAAGCCGATTCTGATCATTCCGCTAGTCGCGAGTTTGATTACCGGTTTGCTGATGATCTATGTGGTGGGTAAACCTGTTGCGGGCATCATGAGTGGCTTGACTCATTGGCTGGCGAACATGGGTACTGCTAACGCAGTTCTGCTGGGCGCTATCCTCGGCGGCATGATGTGTACCGATATGGGCGGTCCGGTGAACAAAGTGGCCTACGCATTCGGTGTTGGCTTGCTGAGTTCGCAAACCTACGCACCAATGGCGGCGATTATGGCGGCCGGTATGGTGCCACCGCTGGCGATGGGGCTGGCAACCATCGTGGCGCGTCGTAAGTTCAACAAAGGTCAGCAAGAAGGTGGCAAAGCGGCACTGGTACTCGGCTTGTGCTTCATCTCCGAAGGTGCGATTCCGTTTGCCGCTCGTGACCCAATGCGTGTACTGCCATGCTGCATCATCGGCGGCGCGGTAACTGGCGCCATTTCCATGGCGATTGGCGCGAAACTGATGGCACCGCACGGTGGCCTGTTTGTACTGCTGATTCCTGGCGCAATCACGCCGGTGCTGGGTTATCTGATGGCGATTGTGATTGGTACAGCGGTTGCGGGCCTCGGCTACGCGATTCTGAAACGTCCGGAAGAAGAGTTGGCGAAAGCGGCGTAATCTTCTACAGATGTCAAAAAGGGAGCCTCGGCTCCCTTTTTTAATTCGATGGTGGTTAACCCTGCTGCTCTGACTTCAACCACGCAATCTCGTCCTTCCAGATATCCGGATTAATGGTTTCCAAAATCATCGGAATGCCGTCAAAGCGTTTATCTTTCATCAGCCAGCTAAATGCGGTTTTGCCGATGTTACCTTCACCCAAACTGTGGTGACGATCGACGCGGCTGCCAAGGGTGCTTTTAGCATCATTCAAATGCATCCCACGCAGGTACTGGAAACCGACGATGCGCTCAAAATCGCTAAACGTTTCCGCACAGGCTTCTTCGGTGCGCAAATCGTAGCCGCCGGCAAACGCGTGGCAAGTATCAATACACACGCCGACGCGCGACTTATCTTCCACGTGCTCAATAATGGTGGCGAGATGTTCGAAGCGGAAACCGAGGTTGCTGCCTTGACCGGCAGTATTTTCAATCACCGCCACCACGCTGCTGGTTTTATCCAGCGCGATGTTGATCGATTCGGCGATACGTTTCAGGCACGCGTCTTCTTCTATTTGTTTGAGGTGGCTGCCGGGATGGAAATTCAGCAAGGTTAAACCCAACTGCTCGGCGCGCTGCATCTCATCCAGGAAGGCTTCGCGCGATTTTTCCAGCGCATCCATTACCGGATGGCCAAGGTTAATCAGATAGCTGTCGTGCGGCAGGATCTGCGCGGAAGTGAAGTTGTAGCGATCGCAGGCGGTTTTAAAGGCATCGATAACCTCGCCAGACAGCGGTGCAGCTTTCCACTGGCGCTGATTTTTGGTGAACAGCGCAAAGGCTGTGGCTTCGAGTTCGTGGGCACGGATCACTGCTTGGTCCACGCCGCCTGATGCACTGACGTGTGCGCCGATATATTTCATGCCGCTCTCCTGGTTTGGGCGATTGCTGGTGCAAGGCGCTCACTATAGCGGATGCGATTACGCCATAAAAGGCTCAGCCGCCCGCAGCGGCATGAACGCGCACTAACTAGCTTAAAAGTGAAAGAGATAATATATTTGTAATCAACCAGAATAAACGATAGGTAAAACGCATGCACATTACGCTGCGACAGATTGAAGTGTTTACCGAAGTTCTGAAAAGTGGCTCAACCACCCAGGCTTCGCAGGTGCTGGCGCTGTCGCAGTCGGCGGTAAGTGCGGCGTTAGCCGATTTGGAAAATCAACTCGGCGTGCAGTTGTTTGATCGCGTAGGTAAACGTTTGGTGGTGAATGAGCATGGTCGCTTGTTGTATCCACGCGCGGTGGGCTTGCTGGAGCAAGCGGGCGAAATTGAGCAGTTGTTTAGTGAAGATAACGGCGCGATTCGTCTGTTTGCCAGCAGCACCATCGGCAACTATTTATTGCCGGGAATGATTGCCGCTTATCGCCGTGATTTTCCCACGCTGCCGCTCGAGCTCAGCGTTGGCAACAGTCAGGATGCCATCAATGCGGTGGCAGATTTTCGCGTCGATATCGGCTTGATTGAAGGTCCGTGCCACGAGTTAGACATTATCAGTGAGCCGTGGCTGGAAGATGAGTTGGTGGTGTTTGCAGCGCCGGACGCGGCCATCCTGCAACAGCCGATCACCCTTGAAACGCTGGCTGCCGCACCGTGGATCTTACGCGAGCGCGGTTCAGGTACGCGAGAAATTGTCGATTACCTCTTGCTATCGCATCTGCCGCAGTTTCAGCTCGGTATGGAGTTGGGCAACTCTGAAGCGATCAAACACGCGGTGCGGCACGGCATGGGCATCAGCTGTTTGTCGCGCCGGGTAATTGAGGATTTACTCGAGGCAGGGACGCTGGTCGAAGTGGCGGTTCCGTTGCCACGCCTGACGCGCACGCTGTATCGCATCCATCATCGTCAGAAACATGTATCCAAAGCGTTGAGCCGTTTCTTGTCGTATTGCCGCGAATAATCTGGGTTGCGATTGCGCTGTGGCTAATAATTCTGAGCCGATCATGAAGGTAACTAATAACCCGACGTGAATGCTATACAGCTGGGGGTTAGCTGCTACAATCTCGCCTCATTTTTATCCAGCATAGCGTTTACACATGCATAATGACTCAAAAACAATACAACAACCTGGATTGCGCCGTGAATTAAAAGCGCGTCATCTCACCATGATCGCCATTGGCGGTTCAATCGGTACCGGCCTGTTTGTCGCCTCAGGTGCCACCATTTCTCAAGCCGGTCCCGGCGGCGCGTTACTCTCTTATGCGCTGATTGGCCTGATGGTTTATTTCCTGATGACCAGCCTGGGCGAACTGGCGGCATTTATGCCGGTTTCCGGCTCCTTCGCCACTTACGGCGCCAAATATGTAGAAGAAGGTTTCGGCTTCGCGCTGGGCTGGAACTATTGGTACAACTGGGCGGTGACCATCGCCGTTGACCTCGTCGCCTCGCAATTAGTGATGAACTACTGGTTCCCGGACACGCCCGGCTGGATCTGGAGTGCGCTGTTCCTTGGCCTGATGTTCTTACTGAACTACATCTCAGTAAAAGGTTTCGGCGAAGCGGAATACTGGTTCTCACTGATCAAAGTCACCACTGTGATTATCTTCATTGTGGTCGGCGTCTTGATGATTACCGGCATCATGCGCGGCGCGGAAAGCGCTGGCTGGCACAACTGGACGGTTGGCGATGCGCCGTTTGCCGGTGGTTTTGCGGCGATGATTGGTGTGGCGATGATCGTCGGCTTCTCATTCCAGGGAACCGAACTGATCGGTATCGCCGCTGGTGAATCCCAGGATCCGGGCAAGAATATCCCGCGCGCAGTGCGTCAGGTTTTCTGGCGAATCCTGCTGTTCTATATCTTCGCGATTCTGATTATCAGCCTGATCCTGCCGTACACCGATCCGAAGCTGTTGCATAACGATGTGACTGATATCGCCATCAGCCCGTTCACGCTGGTGTTCCAGAATGCCGGTTTGCTGTCAGCGGCGGCGGTGATGAATGCAGTCATCCTGACGGCGGTGCTGTCGGCGGGTAACTCCGGCATGTACGCTTCCACGCGTATGCTGTTCAACCTGGCACGCGAAGGCAAAGCGCCGCGCATCTTCGGCAAATTGTCGAAAGGTGGCGTACCGCGCAACGCATTGGTAGCAACCACTGTCGTCGCGGGTTTGTGCTTCCTTAGCTCGAAATTTGGCAATCAGGAAGTCTATCTGTGGCTGCTGAATACCTCAGGCATGACCGGCTTTATCGCCTGGTTGGGCATCGCCATCAGCCATTATCGTTTCCGTCGCGGTTATATGAAGCAGGGCCACGATCTTGCCGATTTGCCTTACCGTTCAGGTTTCTTCCCGCTGGGACCGATTTTCGCCTTTGTGCTGTGCCTGATCATCACGCTGGGACAGAACTACCAAGCCTTCCTTGCCGATCGCATTGATTGGTATGGCGTAGCGGCAACCTATATCGGTATTCCGCTGTTCCTGATTATTTGGTTGGGTTACAAGCTGGCGCGCGGCTCACGCTTCGTGAAATACAGCGAGATGGAATTCCCCAAGTTTAAGGAATAATCCATTGCTAGCGGTCACCATGAATGGTGACCCTACAAAAAGAATAAGGCGCACATGACAGTGCGCCTTTTTTAATGGCTGTAACACAGATTGGATTGATAATTATTATCACCTGCACTATTGTGGCTGCCGTTATGATTTCGACAAGCAATGGGTAGAACAATGCGTATCACGGACGCCACGCTGGTGGCGGAAAACGGCCTCGAAACCGAGACCATGACACGTTATCGTCAGGTACTGCGTCAGCGACTGATGTTGATTGGCGTGCTGGTGCTGGCGATCTTAGCGTCGGTCATTCTGGATTTCACTCTCGGCCCGGCTGGGCTCTCCCTCGACACTTTGTGGCAAACGCTGACGCATCCCGATGCAGTTGATGCGGGCACGCGCGTGATTGTCTGGGATATCCGTTTACCTTACGCATTGATGGCGGTGGTGGTGGGCTTCTCGCTGGGGCTTGCCGGCGCAGAGATGCAAACCATCCTGAATAACCCGCTTGCCAGCCCGTTCACGCTGGGCGTTTCCTCAGCGGCCGCCTTTGGTGCCGCGTTGGCGATCATCCTTGGCATCGGCATTCCTGGCGTACCCGATCAGTGGTTTATCTCCGCCAATGCCTTTGTGTTTGCGCTGTTTGCCGCATTAATGCTGGATGGCGTCACGCGTTGGACCAAAGTTTCAACTTCAGGCGTGGTGCTGTTTGGTATCGCGCTGGTGTTTACCTTCAACGCGCTGGTCTCGATGATGCAATTCATCGCCAGCGAAGATACGCTGCAAGGTTTGGTGTTCTGGACCATGGGCAGCCTGGCGCGCGCTTCGTGGGAAAAACTCGGCGTATTAAGTGCGGCGTTTGCCATCCTGGTCCCGTTCTCGATGCTAAGCAGTTGGAAACTGACCGCGTTGCGCCTTGGCGAAGATCGCGCGGTGAGTTTTGGTATCGACGTGCGTCGTTTGCGTCTGGCAACGCTACTGCGCATCAGTATTCTTTCGGCGCTGGCGGTGGCATTCGTTGGCCCGATTGGCTTTATCGGCCTGGTGGCACCGCATATCGCGCGCATGATGTTTGGTGAAGATCACCGCTATTATTTGCCAGCCAGTGCACTGGTTGGCGCGCTGGTGCTGTCGCTGGCATCTGTCGCCTCGAAAAACCTGATTCCGGGCGTGATTATTCCGGTCGGCATCGTGACATCGCTGGTTGGTGTGCCGTTCTTCCTCAGCATTATTCTGCGTCATCGGGGGACAGTGTGATGGAAAAAGGATTACGTCTCAGCCATTTCTACGCGGGTTATCCAAAGCGCAAAGTCATTGAAGATCTCAACGTGCCGGAACTGCCGCGCGGAAAAATTACCGTGCTGCTCGGGCCGAACGGCTGCGGCAAATCAACGCTGTTGCGTGCGCTGGCAGGCTTGAGTAAAGGGCAGGGCGAACTGTGGCTGAATGGCGAAGAGTTAATGAGCCAGCCGTTTGCTCGTCGGGCACAGCGTGTGGTCTATTTGCCACAAAGTTTGCCAGCGGGTGTGCATCTGCATGTGCTGGAATCGATCATTGTGGCGCAGCGTGCGTCCGGTGGCTTGCATAGCGCATCGAGCGAAGCGGAGATCATGCATCTGCTGGAGCAACTCGGTATTGCGCATCTTGCCATGCGTTATCTCGATCAGCTTTCGGGTGGACAGAAACAATTAGTTGGGTTGGCGCAGTCGCTGATTCGTCGTCCAGAGCTGCTGTTGCTAGATGAGCCGCTCAGTGCGCTGGATCTCAACTACCAATTTCACGTGATGGATTTGGTGCGCCGTGAAACTCGCCTGCGTAACATTGTGACGGTGGTGGTGGTGCACGACATCAATATCGCGCTGCGTCATGCCGATCACGCGTTAATGTTAAAAGACGGCAATTTGCTGGCAGACGGTGAACCCTCGCAGGTGATTACCCCGGAAACATTGGCGCAGGTGTATGGTGTGCGCGGTCGTATCGAGCATTGTTCACGCGGCATGCCGCAAGTGATGATCGACGGACTGGCGGAGACGTTGGTTTAATTAAGGTGCGCATGAATGCGCACCTTACGTAGGGTCGCCATTGATGGCGACCTTGTCACACCAACAAATGCTTCGCGTGGAAACGCAGATGATCCTCAACGAAGCTGGCAATAAAGAAGTAGCTGTGGTCATAACCCGGCTGAATACGTAACTCCAGCGGGAAACCTTGCTCACGCGCTACCGCTTCCAATCGTTCGGGACGCAGTTGATCGGCCAGGAACTGATCGCTATCACCTTGATCGATCAAAATCGGCAATCGCTGCTCCACGTCCTGCATCAACAAGCAACTGTCCCATTCACGCCATGTTTGGCGATCCTCACCCAAATAGGCGGCAAAGGCTTTCTGGCCCCACGGCACTTCTGTGGGATTGACGATGGGTGCAAACGCCGATGCCGAAGCAAAACGCCCGCCAAGACGCAGCGCCAATACCAGCGCGCCGTGTCCGCCCATTGAATGGCCCATCACCGATTGGCGATCGCTCAGCTTAAAGTTATCCGCCACCAAAGCTGGCAACTCGCTGCTGAGGTAATCGAACATGCGGAAATTCGCCGCCCACGGCTGTTGCGTGGCATTGAGGTAAAAACCTGCGCCTTGACCGAGATCGTAGCCGCTGTCATTCGCCACCTCATCACCGCGCGGGCTGGTATCCGGCATAATCAGTACCAAACCCAACTCCGCGGCGACGCGCTGTGCACCCGCTTTAGTGGTGAAGTTCTCATCATTGCAGGTCAAGCCTGCCAGAAACCACACCACCGGCGGCGGCGCATCGCTCTGCGGCGGCGGCAGAAATATGCTAAAGGTCATCGGACAGTTCAGCAGCGACGATTGATGGCGCCAGCGCTGCTGCCAGCCACCAAAAATACGATGCTCTTCTAACAGCTCCAAAGTGGATGCCATAACGTCTCCTGATTACTTGTTAAAGTGCACCACCGTACGAATCGATTTCCCTTCGTGCATCAGATCAAAGGCGTCATTAATCTCTTCCAGCGGCAGGTTGTGGGTGATGAAATCATTCAGGGCGAATTTCCCGTCGAGATAATCCTGCACGATGCCCGGCAACTGCGAGCGACCTTTCACCCCACCAAACGCGGAACCACGCCATACGCGGCCGGTGACCAACTGGAATGGACGGGTAGAGATTTCCTGGCCCGCACCGGCAACGCCGATAATCACTGATTCGCCCCAACCTTTATGGCAGCACTCCAGCGCCGAACGCATCACGTTGACGTTACCGATACATTCGAAGGAAAAATCGACACCGCCATCGGTCAGTTCAACGATCACGTCCTGAATCGGCTTGTCGTGATCTTTCGGGTTAATCAGATCGGTAGCACCCAATTTGCGCGCCAGATCGAACTTACTGGTATTCAGATCGATACCGATGATGCGACCGGCTTTCGCCATTTTTGCGCCAATAATCGCTGACAAACCAATGCCGCCGAGGCCGAAGATCGCCACGGTGTCGCCTTCTTTCACTTTCGCGGTGTTCATCACCGCGCCCATGCCGGTGGTAACGCCGCAGCCCAGCAGGCACACTTCTTCCAGTGGCGCTTCTTTGCTGATCACCGCCAGTGAAATTTCCGGCACCACGGTGTATTCAGAGAAGGTCGAGGTGCCCATATAGTGGAAAATCGGCTTGCCGTCTTTGAAGAAGCGGGTGGTGCCATCCGGCATCAAACCTTTGCCTTGAGTGGCGCGAATCGCCTGACACAAGTTGGTTTTACCCGACAAACAGAACTTACATTTGCCACACTCTGGCGTGTAGAGCGGAATCACGTGATCGCCGACCGCCACGCTGGTGACGCCTTCGCCAACCGCTTCCACCACGCCGCCGCCTTCATGACCGAGGATTGCCGGGAACACGCCTTCCGGATCTTGCCCAGACAAGGTGTAAGCATCGGTATGGCACACGCCAGTGGCGACGATACGCACCAACACTTCGCCTTTCTGCGGTGGCATCAAATCCACTTCTTCGATTTTCAGCGGTTCGCCAGCTGCCCAGGCAACGGCGGCGCGGGTTTTAATCATGTTCATGCAATCCCTCTTCCTGTAGATGCGGGCCAATGGCCCCGATGGTCGTGATATCGATAAAAGAAATTTACTCGGCAACGTGCAGCGGATGCCGCAATTCATCGTTAACCGGGCGGTCGTCAAACAATTCAATAATTAAATACTTCAGCGCTTCCACGTTGGGGGTAAACGCATCGCGCCGCCACATCAGCCAGGTCGCGGTGTCGCGATAGGCCGGTGGCAACGCATGTTCTTGCACGCGCGCGCGCGCCGGCATTTGCGCCAGCACCGAGGCGGGAATCATCGCCACGCCCGCACCGCCAGCGACGCAGGCCACCATCGCGTGATACGACTGAATCTCCATCACGCTGCTCGGCGCGGTTTGGCTTTCGCGATACCAGGCTTCCAGTTTGGTGCGATAAGAACAGCTGTTGCGGAAGGCAAATAGCGTATCGGCTTGCACATCGCGCGCGCTGGTAATCGACGCATGTTCCGGGCTGGTGATCAGGACCATCTGTTCATTAAAGGCGATGCAACCGTTGAGATCGTCATGCGCCACCGGGCCATCCACCAACGCCGCGGCCAGTGTGCCTTCACGCACTTTGTCGATGATCTCGCCAGAAGTATTGGTGATCAGTGAAAGCTCGACCGCGGGAAAACGTTGATGGTAGGCGGCCAATAAGGCAGGCAAGCGCGTCGCCGCGGTGCTTTCCATCGAGCCCAAGGCGAAATTGCCACCAGGTTCACCGGCGCGCGCCATATTCAATGCTTCGTCGCTCAGCGCCAGAATGCGCTGCGCATAATTAAGAAAATTGTGGCCCATCGGCGACAAACGAATGCGTTGCTTCTCACGAATAAACAAATCCACGCCAATCTCTTCTTCTAACTGGCGCAGTCGCGTGGTGAGATTGGACGGTACGCGATGGAGTTGCTCGGCTGCACGAGCCAACGAACCGGATTCGGCCACGGAGCAAAACATGCGCAGCTGTACTAGATCCATATTCTCTTCTCGTAAACAACTTGGTTAGTATTATTCACTTTTCGTGAGTCTAAACGTCATGCATGCTAGTGACAAGTGATAATCCATCTTGAGGTCAGAATGGCGTTTCGTGTCGCGCTCAGCGCGTTCTTAAGTTTAGTGGTTGCAATGGGGATTGGGCGGTTTGCTTTCACGCCGCAGGTTCCTTTGATGATTCAGGACCATCAGTTGACGCTCACCAGTGCCAGTTTAGTGGCGGCACTCAACTATCTCGGCTATCTGTGTGGTTCTTTTGATGCAATGCGCGCGCACAAACGGGTGGAGTGGCGTTTACAAGCGGGCGTGTGGGGCGCGGTGATCTTAACGCTGCTCTCGGCGGTGGTGAGTGGCCCGTGGCTGCACGGTTTGATTCGTTTTCTGATTGGTTGTGCCAGCGGCTGGGGATTAGTGCTTATCGCCGCGTGGAGCAACGAACAACTGCATCATTATGGTCGTCCCGGCTTATCGGCAGCGGTGTTTGCCGGTCCGGGTACCGGGATTTTCCTTAGCGGTATTTTAGCGGTGGTGCTGCATGCCAGCGGCGTCAGTGCGGCGTTTGCGTGGGCGGCTTATGGTTTGCTGGCGCTATTGCTGGTGGCGGGAATTGCACGATTTTTGCCGCGCACCGGCCAATTGCATCGTCCCGATCAAGCCCCTGCGCCGTTGGTGCTGAATGGCGATCTTAAACGCTTGGTGTTGTGTTACACGCTGGCGGGATTCGGTTATATCCTGCCCGCCACCTTTATGTCGCAAATGGCGGCAGCACGTTTTCCCGATAGCGCCTTTGCTCAATTTGTCTGGCCGGTATTTGGCGGCGCTTCGGTGATTGGCATTGTGCTCGGCATCATGACGCGGCGTTGGGGCAGCAGCCACTTACGGCTGGCGATTGTGTTGTGGATGCAGGCATTGGGCGTGGTTGCGGCGATTGTCATGCCAAGCCTGAATGGTTTGATGCTTGGCGCAGTGCTGATTGGCGGCGGTTTCCTGTGCGTAGTGCAACTGGCGTTGCAATATGGTCGGGAACTGGCACCGCATCATGCGCGCTATCTAGCTGGCTTACTCACTACCGGTTATGCGGTGGGGCAGTTGGGCGGCCCGCTGCTGTCGTGGATTTCCAGCCTGTTGTGGCATCAGCTGGAACCGGCCTTGTGGGTGGCAGGCGCGGGCTTAATCCTTGCTGGTATGCTGGTTTTACGTCGCCGCAGCGCATGAAAAGCTTTCATGCTCTATCAGATTGATTACTGGATTAAGGGCGCGGAGTGTTTCACAATACGCGCTCAGAATTTCCCCCGCAGGCCACGACCTGCGGGCGCATCACCTGCCGGAGAAGAGTAAGATGAGCACCTTAAGTCAGGAAGCCGCCCTGGTTCACGAAGCGCTGTTAGCGCGTGGTCTGGAAACGCCGCTACGCGCCCCGGTGCGTGAAATGGATGACGCTGCGCGCAAGCGCGAAATTGCCGGTCATATGACCCAAATTATGCAGTTGCTGAATCTGGATCTGGAAGATGACAGCCTGATGGAAACGCCGCATCGCATCGCTAAAATGTATGTCGATGAGATTTTCTCAGGGCTTGATTACGCCAATTTCCCGAAAATCACCGTCATCGAAAATAAGATGAAGGTGGATGAGATGGTCACGGTGCGTGATATCACGCTGACCAGCACCTGCGAACACCACTTTGTGATTATCGACGGCAAAGCCACCGTGGCTTACATCCCGAAAGAGAAGGTGATTGGCCTGTCGAAAATCAACCGCATCGTGCAGTTCTTTGCCCAGCGTCCGCAGGTGCAAGAACGCTTGACCCAGCAAGTGCTGGTGGCGCTGCAAACGCTGCTTGGCACTAACAATGTTGCGGTCTCGATTGATGCGGTGCATTACTGCGTGAAAGCGCGTGGCGTGAAAGATGCCACCAGCGCGACTACCACCACTTCGCTGGGTGGATTGTTCAAATCCAGCCAGAATACGCGTCAGGAGTTTCTGCGCGCGGTTCGTCACAGTTAATCTGTTTGGGCGACACCTTGTCGCCCATTTTCCCCCATTTGTCAGGGCACTCGATGCAACGCTATCTCGCGCTGGATTTCATTCGTGGTTGCGCCATTCTCGGCATTTTGCTGCTGAACATTGTCGGCTTTGGCTTGCCGTCGGCGGCCTATCTTAATCCGGCGTGGCAAGGGCAGGCTTCACTCTCAGATGCGTGGACGTGGGCGATCATGGATGGCCTGGCGCAACTCAAATTTCTCACGCTATTTGCTTTGCTGTTTGGTGCCGGTTTGTACATGCAAGCGCCGCGCGGCAGTCGCTGGATGTCGGCGCGCCTGACGTTATTAGTGCTTTTTGGCTTTATCCACACGCTGTTTTTCTGGGAAGGCGACATCCTGCTGGATTACGGCCTGATTGGGCTAATTATTTGGCGCATGTTGCGCGATGTGCCCTCCGACCGTGCGTTGTTACAAACCGGCGTATTGCTCTATTTAGTCGGCTGCGGTGTGTTGCTGGTGTTCGGCATGATTTCTAACGCCCAACCCAGTCGTTCATGGTTGCCAGGCGCGGCGGATTTGGAATACGAAAGCTACTGGAAACTGCTCGGCGGCTGGGAAGCGGTGCAGAATCGGCTTGATCACTTGTCATCCGGTTTGATGGCGCTGGCTTCGCAATATGGCTGGCAACTGGCCGGTTTGATGCTGATTGGTGCTGCATTGATGCGCAGCGGCTGGCTGAGCGGGCAATTCAGCGTGCAGCATTATCGCCGTTCAGCCGCGCTGTTGCTAACCATCGGTTGGCTGATCGCCATTCCCGGCATTGTCGCGCAGTGGATGATTGGCTGGGAATTCCGCTGGACCGGCTTCTTCCTGCAACTGCCGCGCGATCTTGCCAGTCCGTTTATCAGTCTCGGTTATGCAGCATTGTGTCTGGGATTCTGGCCGCAAATTGCTGCAACGCGTTTCAGTTACGCCATTCAATGCGTTGGCCGCATGGCATTGAGCAACTACCTGTTACAGACGCTGATTTGCACCACCTTGTTCTATCGTTTCGACCTGTTCCTCAAGTTTGATCGCCTGCATCTATTGGCGTTTGTTCCAGCTATCTGGTTGGTTAATATCCTGTTTTCCGTACTGTGGCTACGTTTCTTCCCACAAGGCCCAATGGAGTGGATATGGCGTAAATTGACGCGCTTAGCAGCTGGACAACCCAACTCTTCCTCTCACATCAGATAATGATGTTCATCACAAAGGTTACAGATTTGTATGTAACCGTTTTCATCCGTGTGACGTAATTCACGTAGTGGGTCCACATGCCCTGACAGAATAGCGCCGTTACGCGCTTGTCGCGCATTTTTAGCCTCTGTGGAACCGCTGCATGATAACGATTCGTGATGTTGCCCGTCAGGCCGGTGTGTCTGTTGCCACCGTGTCACGTGTGCTCAATAACAGCAGTGCAGTCACCGCCGATACCCGCGAAGCCGTGCTGGCTGCGGTTGATGCGCTGGGTTATCGCCCCAACGCCAACGCGCAGGCATTGGCAACGCAAGTCAGTGACACCATTGGCGTGGTGGTCATGGACGTTTCCGATCCCTTCTTTGGCGCGCTGGTGAAGGCGGTAGATACCGTGGCGCAGCGCGTGCATAAACACGTCTTAATCAGCAATTCCTGGCATCAGGAAGAGAAAGAACGTCATGCCATTGAGGTGTTGATACGTCAACGTTGCAACGCATTGGTGGTGCACGCGAAAACGCTTTCAGACGCTGAGTTGACACAATTTATGGGTCACGTTCCCGGTATGGTATTGATTAACCGTACAATTCCGGGATATGAGCACCGTTGTGTTTGCCTGGATAATGTCACTGGCGCGCAGGTGGCAACGCGCATGCTGTTACAACAGGGCCACCAACGCATTGGTTTTCTCAGTTCAAGTCACCCGATTGAAGATGTTACACAGCGGCGTGAGGGTTGGCTGCAAGCCTTGTCAGAGCAGGGGATTCGCCCACAAGAGTCATGGATTGCCCATGCCGAACCGGATATGCAAGGCGGCGAAGCAGCGATGGTGGAACTGCTCGGCCGTAACTTACATTTAACAGCGGTGTTTTCCTACAATGACGGCATGGCGGCCGGCGCATTGACGGCATTGAAGGACAACGGCATTCAGGTTCCGCAGCATTTCTCTGTCATCGGCTTTGATGATATTCCCATTTCACGTTACACCGATCCGCAGCTGACTACGGTACGCTATCCCATTGTTTCCATGGCAAAACTCGCCACTGAGCTGGCATTGAAAGGCGCGGCAGGTGAGCTGGATCTGCACGCTTCACACTGCTTTATGCCAACGCTAGTGCGTCGTCATTCGGTGGCTCAGCGGCAAATTGTGGAGTCGGTCACTAATTCAGGCGATAGCCCTGTGTAACCGTTTCCAATCTGTGATTGTATTCACAGTTAATTAACATGCTGCTCACTATGATGGCAGCGTCTTACCGGACTGAAACATCATGTAACGCCGGGTAATCCTTCTCCCAGCAGGTTTCAGTAGCCGATTGAAATAGTTCACAACACTCTTCAGGAAGCGTTTACCTACAGGGAAGTCAGGATTGCGATGGTGGCCCGGCTTTGCGTTTACGCGTCCGCCCCATTATTGAATTAAACCGACGGCGCTGGTTGCCCGCAGGCAATACGGCGCAATGAAATGCCCTACATAAAAAACCGGAGATACCATGAATAAGAAGGTTTTCACGCTCACAGCACTGGTTGCCAGCATGATGTTTGGTGCAACTGCGCACGCCGCCGATACCCGCATTGGCGTGACCATTTATAAATACGACGACAACTTCATGTCGATGGTACGTAAGGACATTGAGAAAGAAGCTAAAGCCGTTGGCGGCGTCCAGCTGCTGATGAATGACTCGCAGAACGACCAGTCAAAGCAGAACGATCAGATTGACGTGCTGATGGCGAAAGGCGTGAAAGCGCTGGCAATCAACCTGGTTGACCCAGCTGCTGCGGCAGTGGTGATCGACAAAGCAAAAGCTAACGATGTGCCTGTGGTGTTCTTCAACAAAGAGCCAAACGCCAAAGTACTGGCGAGCTATCCAAAAGCTTACTACGTCGGTACTGATTCAAAAGAGTCCGGCATTATCCAGGGGCAGCTGATTGAGAAGCATTGGAAATCAACGCCAGCCTGGGATCTGAACAAAGATGGTCAGATTCAGTACGTACTGCTGAAAGGCGAACCAGGCCATCCTGATGCCGAAGCCCGTACCAAATACGTTATCGATACTCTGAACAAAGACGGTCTGAAAACGCAGCAGCTGGCGATGGACACCGCGATGTGGGATACCGCACAGGCTAAAGATAAAGTGGATGCCTGGTTGTCTGGCCCGAACGCTGACAAAATTGAAGTGATCATTGCCAACAACGATGCCATGGCGATGGGCGCGGTTGAAGCGCTGAAAGCACACAACAAAACCAGCATTCCAGTATTCGGAGTCGATGCCTTGCCAGAAGCGCTGGCGCTGGTGAAATCCGGTGCGATGGCCGGTACCGTGCTGAACGATGCGGAAAACCAGGCTAAAGCCACGCTGGATATCGCCAACAACCTGGCCAATGGCAAAGAGCCAACTGCCGGTACTAACTTCAAGATGGAAAACAAAATCGTACGTGTTCCTTACGTACCAGTAGATAAAGAAAACCTGTCTCAGTTTGTGAAGTAATTCATCCTGGGCGCGGCACTTCGCCGCGCCTTATTGCATCTGACCAACGCTTTTATTTAGCCAGGTAAATTATGGCCAGTGAGAATCCGACCACACAGCGTGAATATCTGCTGGAGATGACGAATGTCTCGAAATCATTTCCAGGGGTTAAAGCCTTAGATAATGTGAATTTAAAAGTGCGTCCGCACTCCGTTCATGCATTAATGGGAGAAAACGGCGCCGGTAAATCGACATTATTAAAGTGCCTGTTTGGGATTTATAAAAAGGATACGGGGAGCATCCTGTTTCAGGGTGAAGAGATTGATTATAAGAGCTCCAAAGAAGCGCTGGAAAATGGCGTCTCAATGGTGCATCAGGAATTAAACCTGGTTCTGCAACGCAACGTAATGGATAACATGTGGCTGGGCCGTTATCCACGTAAAGGCGTGTTTGTTGATCAGGATAAAATGTATCGTGATACCAAAGCGATCTTTGATGAATTAGATATTGATATCGATCCGCGCGACAAAGTGGCGAATCTATCGGTATCGCAGATGCAGATGATTGAAATTGCCAAGGCTTTCTCTTATGACGCCAAAATTGTCATTATGGATGAGCCAACGTCATCGCTGACAGAAAAAGAAGTTAACCACCTGTTTACTATTATCCGTAAGCTGAAAGATCGCGGCTGCGGCATTGTTTATATCTCGCATAAGATGGAAGAGATTTTCCAGCTGTGCGATGAGATCACCATTTTGCGTGATGGACAATGGATTGCCACTCAGCCGCTGGAAGGGCTGGATATGGACAAGATCATCTCGATGATGGTGGGACGTTCATTGAATCAGCGCTTCCCGGATAAGACCAACGTGCCGGGCGAAGTGATTCTTGAGGTGCGCCATTTAACCTCGCTGCGCCAGCCGTCGATTCGCGATATCTCTTTCGATCTGCACAAAGGCGAAATTCTCGGCATTGCTGGCTTGGTGGGTGCTAAACGTACTGACATCGTCGAAACCCTGTTTGGTATTCGCGAGAAGTCAGGCGGCACGATTAAATTGCACGGCAAGAGCATTAATAACCACAGCGCGAATGAAGCAATTAATCATGGCTTTGCGCTGGTGACGGAAGAGCGTCGTTCTACCGGGATTTATGCTTATCTGGATATTGGTTTTAATTCGCTTATCTCCAATATTAAAAAGTATAAGTCCAGCATGGGACTGCTGGATAATAAACGCATGAAAAGCGATACCCAATGGGTAATTGATTCGATGCGCGTAAAAACGCCGGGGCATCATACCCAAATTGGTTCGCTTTCCGGTGGTAACCAACAGAAAGTGATTATTGGTCGCTGGCTGTTAACCCAGCCGGAAATATTGATGCTGGATGAGCCGACGCGCGGGATTGATGTCGGGGCTAAATTCGAAATCTACCAATTGATTGCCGAATTAGCTAAGAAAGAGAAGGGCATCATTATTATCTCTTCTGAAATGCCAGAGCTGTTGGGAATTACCGATCGTATTTTAGTGATGAGTAATGGCCAGGTAGCGGGCATTGTTGATACCAAAACGACCTCGCAGAATGAAATCCTGCGTTTAGCGTCATTACACCTTTAATGAAGCAAGGGCTTTAACATGAAAGCGACTACTAAAAAGAATGCGCTAACCTGGTTAAAAGAGGGCGGCATTTACGTTGTCCTGTTCGTACTGCTGGCAATTATTATTTTCCAGGATCCAACGTTCTTAAGTTTAATGAACCTGAGTAACATTCTGACCCAATCTTCAGTGCGTATTATTATCGCGCTGGGTGTGGCGGGCTTGATTGTGACGCAGGGTACTGACCTTTCCGCCGGACGTCAGGTGGGCTTAGCTGCGGTGGTGGCCGCCACGCTGTTACAGGCAATGGATAACGCCAACAAGGTGTTCCCACATCTGGATACCGTGCCAATCCCATTGGTGATCCTGACCGTATGCATCATCGGTGGCGTGATTGGTCTGGTGAACGGCGTGATCATCGCTTACCTCAAAGTGACGCCATTTATTACCACTTTGGGCACCATGATCATCGTTTACGGTATCAACTCACTCTATTACGACTACGTGGGTGCTTCGCCGATTGCCGGTTTTGATGCGGGTTTCTCGAAGTTTGCTCAAGGCTTCTTGCGCTTCGGTGATTTCAAACTCTCCTTCATCACCTTCTACGCGATCATCGCTATTATCTTCGTGTGGGTGCTGTGGAACAAAACGCGTTTTGGCCGCAACATCTTTGCGATTGGTGGCAACCCAGAAGCAGCCAAAGTTTCTGGCGTAAACGTACCGTTGAACCTGATTCTGGTGTACGCCTTGTCAGGTGTGTTCTATGCCTTCGGCGGTTTGCTGGAAGCGGGCCGTATCGGCAGCGCCACCAACAACCTCGGCTTTATGTATGAGCTTGATGCAATTGCGGCGTGCGTGGTCGGTGGCGTGTCGTTTGCTGGTGGCGTCGGTTCGGTGGCTGGCGTGGTCACTGGTGTAATCATCTTCACCGTCATCAACTACGGTTTGACCTATATCGGCGTGAACCCTTACTGGCAGTACATCATCAAGGGCGGCATCATTATCTTCGCGGTAGCGCTGGATTCACTGAAGTACGCACGTAAAAAATAAGACACATCACACAGCAAACAAAGGGCCGCACAGAGCGGCCCTTTTTAGTTGGGTGCGCGTTGCCGGATAGACGATAAAAAACTTACTTCTGCAACTTCTCTTCCAACTCTAACAACTGCTCTGGCGTTACGGCCGGATAACTCTGCGCATCTTCCGGCACTTCATGTACCGCTGGAATCGGAATCAACGGCCCAAGAAAACGCGGCTCGCGCTTCATTAAATACAAATCAGCCAATGCGCCCAAACGCGCACCCACTTCACGTAAGCGCACCGACAGCATATTTTTCGGCGATGGCACCGCATAACACTGCGCCTGAATGCCTAAATGCTGGGCAATATACAGCGCGCGTTCACAATGAAAACGTTGCGTAATGATGATGAAATCGTTGGTATCGAACACTTTGCGGGTTCGCACAATCGAATCCAGCGTGCGGAAACCGGCGTAATCCAGCACGATGTCGGCGGGCGCTACGCCGGCTTTGATCAAATCGCGGCGCATCGTCATCGGTTCGTTGTAGCTTTGCTGGGCGTTATCGCCGCTCAGCAGCAGATAATTGACCTTGCCGCTGTTGTAAGCATTCAACGCGCCCTGGATGCGATACAGGTAATACTGATTGATCACGCCAGTGCGATAATATTTGGCGGTACCCAAGACCACGCCGACCTGACGATGTGGCAATGAAGTCACATCTTCGTAAATAAACGGTGCGGTTTTCCAACTAATCCAGCGATCCAGGCCGAGCGCGGTCGCCACCATCAGTAAGATGATGAAAAACAGACCAAACAAAACGCGTTTAATCATGCGCGTAAGCACTCGGTTGGCAGAATTCAGAATGGATAAAGGCTACTTGAGGCAGGTCGGGGAAGCAAGCTAACGCCGGTTGGCTGATGTTATTTTAAGCATTGCCGGACCTAATCGATCCGGCAATGCCTACAATCAAATAGACGTACGACGGTAATGACGATACTGCGGCAGCCAGAAGTTATTGCTAACCGCTTTCGACAGCACATCTTCCGAAGTGACCACTGCAACACCCGCCAACTGCGCCGCTTTGCCAACTTCAATGGCGATCAGTTTAGATACGCCCTGGATGTCTTTGATTTCTGGCAGCACCGGTCCTTCACCATCATTCACCAGCGGTGAACAGTCAGCCAACGCGCGGCTGGCGGTCATCAGCATTGAATCAGTGACGCGCGTTGCACCCGCTGCAATCACGCCCAAACCGATGCCTGGGAAGATGTAGGAGTTGTTGCACTGGGCGATAGGATAGGTTTTTCCCTTCCAGGTAACAGGCGAGAACGGGCTGCCGGTGGCAACCAGCGCCGCACCGTCGGTCCACGCGATGATGTCGGCTGGCGTCGCTTCGACACGTGAAGTCGGGTTCGACAGCGGCATCACGATTGGACGTTTGGTGTGCTTGTGCATCTCACGAATGATCTCTTCGGTGAACAGGCCCGGTTGGCCCGACACGCCGATGAGGATATCGGGCTTCGCGTTACGCACCACGTCCAGCAACGAAATGGAGTCGCTGTCGGTGTCCCAATCCTTCAGGTTTTCGCTCTTCTGCACCAGTTTGCTTTGGAAGTTGAGCAGATTTGGCAGTTTGTCCGTCAGCAGGCCAAAACGATCGACCATCATCACGCGGCCGCGCGCTTCGTCATCGCTTAAACCTTCCGATTTCATCTGCGCAATGATCTGCTCGGCGATACCACAACCGGCGGAGCCCGCACCAAGGAACACTACTTTCTGCTCACACAGACGGCTACCGGCTGCGCGGCTGGCGGCGATCAAGGTGCCCACGGTAACAGCGGCGGTGCCTTGAATGTCGTCATTGAAGCAGCAAATCTCATCGCGATAACGCTCCAGCAGTGGCATGGCGTTTTTCTGCGCGAAATCTTCGAACTGCAACAGCACGTTTGGCCAGCGACGTTTCACTGCCTGAATGAATTCGTTAACAAAAGATTCGTACTCTTCACCGGTGATACGCGGATGGCGCCAGCCCATGTACAGCGGATCGTTGAGCAGTTGCTGATTATTGGTACCGACATCCAGCACCACTGGCAAGGTGTACGCTGGGCTGATGCCGCCACAGGCGGTGTACAGCGACAGCTTACCAATCGGAATCCCCATGCCGCCGATGCCGAGATCGCCGAGGCCGAGAATACGCTCGCCATCGGTTACCACGATCACTTTTACATTCTGCTTGGTGGCGTTTTGCAGCATGTCTTCAATGCGGTCGCGGTTGTTATACGAGATGAACACGCCGCGCGCGCGACGGTAAATTTCGGAGAAGTGTTCGCAAGCCGCGCCAACCGTTGGGGTATAAATAATCGGCATCATCTCTTCCAGATGATTGTCCAGCAGGCGGTAGAACAGCGTTTCGTTGGTGTCCTGGATGTTACGCAGATAGACGTGCTTGTCGTTATTGTTTTTGAAATCCAGGAACTGGCGCCATGCGCGTTCGACCTGCTCATCAATGGTTTCTACCGCTTCGGGTAGCAAACCGTTGAGGTTAAATTCGTTACGTTCTTCGAGGGTGAAGGCGCTGCCTTTATTCAACAGCGGAAATTCCAGCAGGATCGGACCCGCATAAGGAATATACAGCGGGCGTTTACTTTCGTAGTCGAGTTCCATGCAGTGCTTGCTCCGGTTGCAGTGTTTTCTGACGTATCGCCGGGAAAAGGTAACGCCAGTCTATCTTGAAGTGAAGAGGTTCTGGCGCCCGATCCTATGAAAATTCCTGCAGATGTACAGCTTTTGTTAATAGAAGGTCACAAAAGCGGTAAAAGGATCACTAAACTGATGTTTTCGAAACTAAAGTAAGTGAAAAATCTTCACATCCTAATGCGGCAAGCGTGGCGCGTGTGGCATCCAGCTGACTTAGCGTACTGTCCTGACACTCAGCCAAAACCGCTTGCTGAATAGTATCTAGCGCTTCGTTGCTCATATTCATCAAAATCAGCGCCGCCTGTAACGGTGGCAAACTTGGGTTAAAGGCGGCATTTTCCGCGTAACGTCCGGTAAACGTCTTGCCGCTCGCCGTAAGCAATGACACGCCGCTGTAACTTTTGCTGTAAGGCGCGTGGCTGTGATTCGCTGCCTCAATGGCTGCTTGCTGCAATGCGTCGCCTTGCAAGGCAAAACCGTGATCAACCGGCGTCAGCAAACGCTCGGTGATATTCAAATCTGCCGGGCCAAACGCATCGGGTAGATAATCACCCAGCGTGCTCACTGCGCGTCCCGGCAGGCTGATGCGAATAGCGGTGCCGCTGTTCAGTTCGTTCATAAACTGGCGGCAATGTCCGCATGGCGTGTAATTCACCGTTATCGCCGCCAACTGCTCTTCACCGCGCAACCAGGCATGGGTAATTGCGCTTTGCTCTGCATGGACGGTTTGTTGCAGCGGCGTATGCAAAAATTCCATGTTGGCGCCGAAATACCAATGTCCGCTGACACCACGAGAAATCGCGCCAACGTTGAAATTCGAAACGGTCGCCACGGCACAACTGGCCGCCAGCGGCAGTAAGGCCAGCGCCAGCGCATCATCATCCAACGCAGTGAGTTGTTTTAATTGCCCCACATCTTGCGGACGCAGCACGCCATGAAAATCATCCGCATCCAGCAATGGCTGAACGGCCGATTGCAACGCAGCGGGCAGGGCGGAGAAGGCGGGTGTAAATCGTGGATGCATGATGTGATGGCCTCAGTTGCACGTTAGCGGCAATGCGCCGCCTCACGGTTTATATGTGATCCAAGTCGCTATGACAATGCAAGCTGATTGGCTTGTTTCAACTTTGCGAGATCTCTCGCAAGTTTCAGCCCAGCCAATGCATGAGTAACGGGAAAAGGAACGGTGCCAGCAGCGAGGTGATAATGCCGCAAATCACCAGCGCCAGAGAGCTAAACGCACCTTCCTGATAATCAATTTCAGCGGCACGCGCGGTGCCTAGCGCATGTGACGCATTGCCAATCGCCAATCCGCGCGATGATTTGTTTTTCACTTTAAATAGATTGAGCAGCATATGGCCGAACACCGCACCCAATACGCCGGCGATTAGCACGCAAATGGCGCTGATAGCGGGAATACCGTGCAGCGATCCGGATACCGCCATGGCAATCGGTGTCGTTACCGATTTCGGCATGATGGTCGCAGCAATTTCAGGCGTCGCGCCCATCCACAGCGCAATGGCGGTGCCCGAAACCATCGCGGTGATGCTGCCAATGAAACACACGCTGATAATGGTTTTCCAGCGGGCGCGGATCTGGTGCATCTGTTCATACAGCGGCAGCGCCAGCGCCACCACCGCGGGTTGCAGTAGCTGGTTTAAAAAACTGCTGCCGGCGAAATAGCGTGCGTAGGGCATATGAGTGAGCAGCAACAAGGGAATGACAATCGCCATCGCCACCAATAATGGATTGACGATGGAGATGTTGATTTTCGCTGCCAGTTTGCGCGCGACAAAATAGGCGATAACCGTCAGAGGCAGCGACCACCATGCATCAGTCATGTGGCTTCTCCTGCGGGCGCTGCAAGCGTTCAGCGCTGAGCCCGACAATCAGCAACACCATAAAAGTACTGGCAATGCAGGAGACGACAATCGGTCCAAACTGCGCGGTGAGAATGTCGGTATAGCCCATTACGCCGACGCTAATCGGCACAAACAGCAGCGCCATATAGCGAATCAGCAGATGACAACCGGGTTTGACCCACTCAACCGGCATAATTTGCAGCGCCAGCAACAGGAACAGCAGCAACATGCCGATGATGCTGCCAGGAATGGTGATCGGAAGCAGGGCGGAAATGCCCATTCCGGCATACAGCGCCGCATAAATAATCACGAAGGCGCGCACATAGCGCCAGCAAGCAGAGAGAACGGCAGGCATGTCAGGCTCCTGTTTTCGTAGCGCTTTATCATACGCATTAAGCCAATAGCGTGCTAGCGATCACATTGGAATGCAGATTCCAGCTTTTGCATCCGATTATTTTTTTCGCCTGCCATTGGCGTAGGCTGCGCCAAAACAAGGAGGTGAGGATGCGCCATAGCATTGTGCGGCAGCGTGAACTACGGAAAGCCATGCCAGAAGCGGAACAACAATTGTGGCGTTTTTTACGTAATCGGCATTTGTGCGGTTTTAAGTTTCGCCGCCAATACAAGATTGGACGCTATATCGTGGATTTCGCTTGTATAGAACGGATGCTGATTGTTGAGCTGGATGGTGGGCAACACAATGAAGATGAAGCGAAAATTTATGATGAACAGCGCACGGCGTGTTTGTTGCGTGCAGGCTGGAGAGTGATTCGCTTTTGGGATAATCAGGTCTTCAAGGAGTTTGATGCGGTGATGGAGGAGATTTATCGGCAGTTGGTGCTGCGAGGTGAGTGAGGAGATGAATTTCCCTCACCCTAGCCCTCTCCCACAAGTGGGAGAGGGGATTATTAGGTGGAGCTGAGGCGAATTCGGTGCAAATTGTTGAGATAGAATACCGTTCTTGCAAACCGCATTAAACGGTTCCCTCTCCCGCCTGCGGGAGAGGGCTAGGGTGAGGGGAAGAGCGCACCTACTTAACCGGCATCCCCGGCACGGCTCCGCTATCAACTGACAACACAAACAAATCTTTGCCGCCTGGACCCGCAGAAAGCACCATACCTTCAGAAATGCCGAAGCGCATTTTACGCGGCGCGAGGTTAGCGACGATAATCGTCATCTTGCCAACCAGCACCGACGGATCCGGATACGCCGCGCGAATGCCAGAGAAAATCTGACGCTTCTCGCCACCCAGATCCAGCTCCAGGCGCAGCAGTTTGTCGGAACCGTCAACCAGTTCGGCTTTCTCGATCAGCGCTACGCGCATATCGACTTTGGCAAAATCATCAATGGTGATGGTGTCGCCAATCGGCGCATCGGCCAGCGGACCGGTTGCCGCTGGTTTGTTAGCGGCTGCGGCGTCCTCTTTTGAAGCCTCAATCAGCGCCTCAACTTTGGTCATTTCAATGCGGCCATACAATGCTTTAAACGGTGCCACGTCGTGATCCAGCAGCGGTTGTGCAATCGCATCCCAGCTCAGTTCGCTTTGCAGGAAGGCTTCGGCACGCGCGCTCAATGAAGGCAACACCGGCTTCAGCCAGGTCATCAACACGCGGAACAGGTTGATGCCCATTGAGCAGATCGCTTGCAGGTCGGCATCGCGGCCTTCTTGCTTCGCCACCACCCAAGGTGCCTGCTCGTCAACGTAGCGGTTGGCCAAATCAGCCAGCGCCATGATTTCGCGGATCGCACGGTTATATTCGCGGCTTGCCCAAGCTTCACCAATCTTCTCAGACGCATCCACGAAGGTCTGATACAGCGCCGGATCGGCCAGTTCGCTCGCCAGTTTGCCGCCAAAGCGTTTGGTCAGGAAGCCAGCGTTACGCGAAGCCAGGTTCACCACTTTGTTGACCACATCGGCATTCACGCGCTGCACGAAATCTTCCGGATTCAGGTCGATATCGTCGATGCGTGAAGAGAGTTTAGCCGCGTAGTAATAACGCAGGCTATCGGCATCCAGATGCTGCAACCAGGTGCTGGCTTTAATAAAGGTGCCGCGCGATTTGGACATCTTCGCGCCGTTCACCGTCACATAACCATGCACGAACAGGTTGGTCGGCTTACGGAAGTTGCTGCCTTCCAGCATGGCTGGCCAGAAAAGGCTGTGGAAATAGACGATGTCTTTACCGATGAAGTGGTAAAGCTCGGTGATTGAGTCTTTTTTCCAGAACTCATCGAAATCGAGATCGCCACGTTTGTCGCACAGGTTTTTGAATGAACCCATGTAACCAATTGGCGCGTCCAGCCACACGTAGAAGTATTTGCCTGGCGCACCTGGAATTTCGAAGCCGAAGTACGGCGCATCACGGGAAATATCCCACTGTTGCAGGCCAGATTCGAACCACTCTTGCATCTTGTTAGCAACTTGCTCTTGCAGCGCACCTGAGCGCGTCCACGCTTGCAACATCGCGCTGAACGACGGCAGATCAAAGAAGAAGTGCTCTGAATCACGCAGCACTGGCGTCGCACCAGACACCACTGATTTAGGATCGATCAGCTCAGTTGGGCTGTAAGTGGCGCTGCACACTTCGCAGTTATCGCCATATTGATCCGGTGATTTACATTTCGGGCAGGTGCCTTTGACAAAACGATCCGGCAGGAACATGCCTTTCTCTGGATCGTACAACTGCGAAATGGTGCGATTCTTGATGAAACCATTCTCTTTCAGACGACCGTAGATCAGCTCAGACATCTGGCGATTTTCTTCGCTGTGTGTCGAGTGATAGTTGTCGTAGCTGATATCGAAGCCAGCAAAATCGGTTTCGTGTTCCTGCTTCATCTCAGCGATCATCTGCTCTGGCGCGATGCCCAACTGCTGCGCTTTCAGCATGATCGGCGTGCCGTGCGCATCATCTGCACAGATGAAGTGAACCTGGTTGCCACGCATTCGCTGGTAACGGACCCAAATGTCAGCCTGAATGTGTTCAAGCATGTGACCGAGATGGATTGAACCGTTTGCGTACGGCAAAGCGCACGTTACCAGAATTTTTTTAGCGACTTTAGTCATGATTGCGTAGCGTTCCATTGATGAAAAAATGCGAGCTAGATGGTAACCGAAGCACCCTCTGGCGTAAACACAACTGCGGCGACACGTCACTTTTAACGCCTATCTGATATTATTGAACAGATATCGCCGCAATCTGGCGTGATGAAAATAACAAGGAGTAGGGATGACTTCTCAATCCCAGCAACACCATTCACCTGAAGCGCTGCGTGCCGTGGTTATCGGCGTGCTCAGTGAATTTGAACATCCGACGCTACAACATAATCTGACCACGCTGAAAGCCTTGCGCCATGTCGCGCTGCTGGATGACAAGCTGCACATCGAACTGGTGATGCCGTTTGCGTGGGCCAGCGCGTTTGAAGAGTTGAAAGCGCAAACCAGCGCCGAGTTGCTGCGTTTAACTCAAGCCAGTGCGATTGATTGGCGGTTGCGTCACGACATTGCCACTTTGAAGCGGGTAAAAAATCATCCCGGTGCCAACGGCGTGAAAAACATTATCGCGGTGAGTTCCGGTAAAGGCGGCGTGGGCAAATCCAGCACCGCAGTGAATATGGCGCTGGCGTTGATCGCCGAAGGCGCGCGCGTCGGCATTCTTGATGCCGATATTTACGGTCCTTCGATTCCCAATATGCTCGGTACTGAAAGCCAGCGCCCGACCTCACCGGACGGCACGCATATGGCGCCGATTATGGCGCACGGTCTGGCAACCAACTCGATTGGCTATCTGGTGACCGATGACAACGCCATGGTGTGGCGCGGTCCGATGGCCAGCAAAGCCCTGATGCAGTTGCTGAACGAAACCATGTGGCCGGATCTCGATTATTTGATTCTGGATATGCCGCCGGGAACCGGTGACATTCAGCTGACGCTGGCACAAAACGTGCCGGTGACCGGTGCATTGGTGGTGACCACGCCGCAGGATATTGCGCTGATCGATGCGCGTAAAGGCATGGTGATGTTCGAGAAAGTCAGCGTGCCGGTGCTGGGGGTAATCGAAAACATGAGCATGCACATCTGTAGCGAATGCGGCCATCACGAACCGATTTTCGGCACCGGTGGCGCGCAGAAGCTGGTGGAGGATTACCACACCCGCTTGCTGGCGCAGTTGCCGCTGCACATTATGCTGCGTGAAGATCTGGATGATGGCGAGCCGACGGTAGTGCGTCGTCCTGACAATGAATTTACCGCGCTTTATCGCCAGCTAGCTGGACGCGTGGCGGCGCAGTTGTATTGGCAGGGCGACGTTATTCCGGCTGATATCGCTTTCCGCGCGGTTTAATTTTAGCGATTTCCGCTGGCGCGTCTGGCCAGCGGAAAATGCATCAACACGTACTTTCCCTGTTCGCTCTCGCCAGTCGCTTCCCGTCGCCAACCGTGTTTGAGGTAAAAATCCTGTGCCGCCTGATTTTCTTGCAGGCATTTCAACGCGCCGGTCGAGCTGAAACGTGATTGCACATGCGTGAGTAACGCGCTGCCCACGCCTTGCCCCTGCGTTGCGGGATCGACATACAAACTGTGTAGAAAATTGTCGTTATCCAGCACAGCGGCAAATCCCATGCGATGACCGTCATTTTCGGCGACGAAAACCGTTTCGCCCAAAATCACCGCATCAAAATCTTCCAATTGCCAATGTGCGCCATCCAGCCACGTCCAGTTATGGCGCCGCGCCGCCAGATATAGCGTGCGCAAAAACGGGCGATCGGTTTCCTCAAATAAACGTATATCCACTCAGGCACTCCATTCACAGAATTGATTGACGCTTTGCCAGGTCACCATAAATGGCGACCCTACGAAAACGGCTCAGCTCTCTGTAGGGTCGCCATTTATGGTGACCGTCCGCATTCCTAAAAAATAGCAGCAGCGGGACGAAAAGATAAAGCCTGTTAAATCAGCGCTTTTTCTGTGTAGAATGCCCGCGCGAGCCGCATGAAATCAGGTGTCGGCGCTTTGATAGCTTTTAGTTATCTGATTGATAACGTCTGCGTATTAGAAGTTGGCCCGAAAATTCTGTAGCCTGCATCACATCTTTTAACGGAGGTCACCATGTCCATCATTAATACCAAAATCAAACCATTTAAAAATGCAGCGTTCAAAAACGGCGAATTCATCGAAGTCACCGAGAAAGACGTTGAAGGTAAATGGAGTGTTTTCTTCTTCTACCCGGCTGACTTCACCTTCGTATGCCCAACCGAACTGGGCGACGTGGCCGATCACCACGAAGAATTCCAGAAACTGGGCGTAGACATCTACTCCGTTTCTACTGACACGCACTTTACCCACAAAGCCTGGCACGGTTCTTCTGACACCATCGCGAAAATCAAATACGCGATGATCGGTGACCCAACTGGCGCACTGACCCGTAACTTCGAAATCATGCGTGAAGACGAAGGCCTGGCAGACCGTGGTACCTTCATCGTTGATCCAGAAGGCATCATCCAGGCTATCGAAATCACTGCTGAAGGCATTGGCCGTGACGCATCTGACCTGATCCGTAAAGTGAAAGCAGCCCAGTACGTGGCTTCTCACCCAGGTGAAGTTTGCCCGGCTAAATGGAAAGAAGGCGAAGCAACTCTGGCTCCATCACTGGACCTGGTTGGCAAAATCTAAGTCAACACCACGCCATTCGATCTTTCTCAATCGGGTGCTACGGCACCCGATTTTCATGACAGGAACTCACTATGCTCGACACCAATTTAAAAACCCAACTCAAGGCCTATCTTGAGAAACTAACTAAACCGGTTGAGTTGATTGCCACATTGGATGATGGCGCCAAATCTGCGGAGATTCGCTCTCTGTTGGCCGATATCGCGAGCCTGTCTGAAAAAGTCAGCTTCCGTGAAGAGAACGATCGTCCGGTTCGTAAACCTTCTTTCTTAATTACCAATCCAGGCAGCAACAGCGGCCCGCGTTTTGCCGGTTCGCCAATGGGTCATGAATTTACCTCGCTGGTTTTAGCCTTGCTGCAAACCGGTGGACACCCTTCGAAAGAAGCGCAAAGCCTGCTGGATCAAGTGGCGGCGCTGGAAGGTGACTTCCATTTCGAAACCTATTACTCGCTGTCGTGCCACAACTGTCCTGATGTGGTGCAGGCGCTGAACCTGATGGCGATCCTCAATCCGAGTATTAGCCACACCGCGATTGACGGCGGCATGTTCCAGAACGAAATCACCGATCGCAACGTGATGGGCGTACCGGCGGTATTCCTCAACGGCAAAGAGTTCGGTCAAGGCCGTCTGAGCCTGGCGGAAATCGTCGGTAAAGTGGACACCAACGCTGATAAGCGTGCGGCAGAAGAGCTAAACAAACGTGATGCCTATGAAGTGCTGATCGTCGGCAGCGGCCCAGCGGGCGCAGCTGCAGCTATCTATTCGGCGCGTAAAGGCATTCGCACCGGTTTGATGGGCGAACGTTTTGGTGGACAGGTACTGGATACCGTGGACATCGAAAACTACATCTCAGTACCAAAAACCGAAGGTGCGAAGCTGGCCGGTTCACTGCGCGCGCACGTTGATGATTACGATGTCGATGTTATCGACACGCAAAGCGCTATCAAGCTGATCCCAGCGGCAAAAGAGGGCGGTTTACACGCAATTGAAACCGCTTCTGGCGCGGTGTTGAAATCACGCAGCATCATCATTGCCACCGGCGCACGCTGGCGCAACATGGGCGTGCCGGGCGAAGAACAGTATCGCACCAAAGGCGTCACCTATTGCCCACACTGCGATGGCCCGTTGTTCAAAGGCAAACGCACG
Source organism: Pantoea sp. (assembly GCF_039594315.1). Classification (GTDB taxonomy): domain Bacteria; phylum Pseudomonadota; class Gammaproteobacteria; order Enterobacterales; family Enterobacteriaceae; genus Pantoea. The sequence goes on along the minus strand of NZ_JBCNNP010000017.1, from coordinate 39,951 downwards.
GCGGTAATTGGCGGCGGTAACTCTGGCGTGGAAGCGGCTATCGATCTGGCTGGCTTGGTTGAGCACGTGACGCTGCTGGAGTTCGCCGGTGAAATGCGTGCCGATAAAGTGTTACAGGATAAACTGCGCAGCCTGAAAAACGTCGATGTAATCCTTAACGCGCAGACCACCGAAGTCAAAGGCGACGGCAGCAAAGTCACCGGCTTGTCTTACATCGATCGCAACACGCAAACCAGCCACGACATCGCACTGAGCGGTATTTTCGTGCAAATCGGTTTGCTGCCAAGTACCACCTGGCTGGAAGGCGCAGTTGAACGCACTAAAATGGGCGAAATCATTATCGACGCCAAGTGCGAAACCAGCCTGAAAGGCGTATTCGCCGCGGGCGACTGCACCACCGTGCCGTACAAGCAGATCATCATCGCCAGCGGTGAAGGCGCCAAAGCCTCACTGAGCGCGTTTGATTATTTGATTCGTACGCAGCCAGCTGAATAATTTTCAGCACTCGCTTCACGAAAGCCCTGCAACAGATGTTGCGGGGCTTTTTTTTGCCTGAATTCAGCTGATTAATCCCGCTGCCGATTTTTTCTCATTGCGGCTAAACTGCCAATATTACAAGCGGTGCGCAAAAGGAAAGCGAATGAAGTGGCTGATGTTGATATTGCTGGTCGTACTGCAAGTGGCGAAGGCTGAACCTATTGCCTTAACACCAGCACAACAAGCATGGATAAAGGCGCATCCGGGTATTACTTATACGGTTGCCGATCGCTGGCCGCAGGACTACCGTGAAAATGGTCAGCCTATTGGGCTAAGCCGCACCATTCTTGATGAAATTAGCCAACGTACTGGCCTGCATTTCAAATATGTCCCTCCCGAAGAAGCGCTACTTAATCCACCAATGCTCAATGCTGCGGTAAGCGCAGATCTTCTCCCCACGCAGGAAAAACAGCGATGGTTGTTTACGCGATCCTGGATGCAAACCATGCCGATGTTGGTCGGACGTAAGGAAACAGTGGATATTCGAAGTATCGATCGGTTAAGCGGCAAGCGACTGGGTATCGCGCAGTCGTCAGAATATGAGCCGTGGATTCGTCAGCATTATCCTGCAATTGATTTGGTGGATTTCACCAACGTTAGCGATGCATTGCGTGCAGTGGAAGAGGGCAAGATTGATGTCGTGATAGGTTCTGGTTTGATTATCCTGCCGATTTTGCAGCGGTTTTATGCGGGGGATTTGGCCGTTACCGGTCAAGTGCCGGAAATGGCAAGTGGCATCAGCATGGCCATTAATCCTGCCAATCCAGAGTTACGGGATATTATCAACACGGCATTTACCACCATAAATGGCGTTGATGCGCAAAATATTTTCAAACGTTGGGTGGGGATCGTTGATTTAGGCACACCGTCAATTGGTGTGATTATTGAACATTATCGATACCAGTTACTGATTTTTGCCACCTTACTCATCTTGTTATTGTTGGCATTGCGCAGCGCCGTTGTCGCGCGTCGCCGAGCGCAGGCCAGTGAAAAAAGTAAATCTGAATTTCTCGCCGTGATGAGCCATGAAATTCGCACACCAATGAATGCCATCATCGCTTCACTTGAATTGCTGCAACAACCGGCACCGGCCAAAAAACATCAGGAATATCAGGCGCTGGCGCTTTCGTCGTCGCAGGACTTACTGGAACTGCTGAACAGTGTCCTCGATCATACAAAACTCACCCAGCAGCAAATCCCCCTCAATATTGCGCCTTGTGATATCAGCACGCTGTTAACCGCAGTCTGTGATAGCCACCGTCCATCAGCCGAACGTAAAGACGTGCAGCTAATATTGGTGATACAACCAAAACTGGAACATCTTTGGGTGGAAGTAGATGCGCATCGTTTGCGGCAAATTATCAATAATTTGCTGTCAAATGCGGTCAAATTCACTGACAGCGGCAGCATTACGATGAAAGCAGATTGGCAAAGTGAGCCTGGATTACCTGATGCGCTGACAATCGCGGTAGAAGATTCTGGTATTGGTATTGCGCTAGCCGACCAACAACGGATGTTCCAGGCTTGGCAGCAAGCTGAAAGCCGTGGTGGCCGCATTCGCAGTGGCAGCGGATTAGGACTTTATTTATGCCGCACGCTGACCAAACGTATGGGAGGAGATTTAACACTTAGAAGTGAATTAGGAATTGGCAGCACCTTTACTTGCATTCTGCCGCTAAAACAAACGCATAGTGACCTGCAAATTGAAGAACAGCGGCCTCTTAATGCACTACCGAACGGGCTGTCTGTTTTGGTGGTTGAGGATCACCCTGCCAACCAGCAAGTCGTGGCTGCGCAGCTCACACAGCTAAATTGTCATTATGAAATGGTGGCAACGGCTGAAGAGGCGCTACAACTGCTGGAGGAAGAGAATTACTACGATGCCATGCTGCTGGATTGCAACTTGCCGGGCAAAGACGGTTACTGGCTGGCCGAACAAATCCGTCGGTTTGAAATGGAGCAACAACGCGATCGCACGCCGTTAGTGGCGATTTCGGCCATCAGCAGTCTGGAGCATCGCCAGCGTTGCCTCAGTAGTGGCATGGATGATGTGTTGGTAAAACCGATACGTTTGGCAGAGTTGGCGGAAAAGTTGGGGCAATACCATGCGATAAATGAACCTCAAGCGCCAATGCTGCTCAGTGATGAGGTCAAACTCTGGTTGCAGCAGGACCGGGATAATTTTGCAGGTGCCTGCGAGCAACGTGATACCAAACACATGATTCATTTTATCCATCGCATTTACGGTGTCGCGCAGATGTACCAGCTTGATGAGTTGGCAGTTTGCGCTGGTAAAATCGAAACGCATTTACGCCACGCTGAGCTGCCCGAAAAACCGATGCTGACAAGCTGGCAATCACAATTATCCCTGCTTATTCCTTAAGACTCATCGCAAATTCGAGAGTGCTCTCGTAGAGAGTGTGCTGAAATTTGCATCAAATATCCGGCTTAATCTGCTGCGCCGGAACAAATTTTGCGCGGCGTTTGGTTTCTCTAGCCGAGTTAATACGTTATGCGCACATTGCTCTCAGGTTTGCTGTTGCTGGCAAGCCTGCTGCTCCCTTCATCTTCAGTTGCTGCTCAGATATTTTTAACGCCGGATGAACAGCGTTGGATCGCTACGCACTCTACTGTTCCTTATCATTTTATTGCCAGTTGGCCGCTTGATTACCTGGATCAAGGGGAACACATCGGTCTGAGCCGCGATTATCTGGATAAAATCAGCCGAATCACCGGATTGCACTTCGTGCAAGCACAACAAACTGGGCAGCAACCGCTGCTGGTTTCGGCGGTAGCGCCCGAATTTCTCTCTGCGAAGCATCTCCGCAACTGGTCTTTTAGTGAGCGCTGGCTTTCCACTAGCGCGTCGGTCATTACTCATAACGATGGCGCAACGATTAATTCACTCGATCAACTGCAAGGGAAACGCGTTGCCGTGCGCAGTGGCACGCTCTATGAAAGCTGGCTACGAGAAAACCGCCCCGATATTGTTTTAATTCCAGTTGATCACATGCGCGAGGTTTTTCAGGCGGTATTCGAAAATCGCGCGGATGTCGGATTAGGCTCCAGTTTAGTGATGCGGCCGTTATTGTGGCGTTATTACTCGCACAAGCTGGCGCTGGCGGGACAAATTCCAGAACTTTTTGCCAGCATGACGATGGCGGTAAGCGCACAACATCCTGAATTACTGAGTATTATCAATAAAGCATTAGCCGCGCTGCCTGCTGAAGATGCCAATGCGATGTTTGATCGTTGGGTCGGTGATTTGCGCTTAGGTTATCCATCAATGGGGGTGATTTTTTCGCTGTACCAGTGGGAAATCATGACCTTTTGCCTGCTGGTATTATTGCTCGGTTGGTTGTTACAACGCGCAGTGGTTCATCGTCGGCGTGCCATGGCCAGTGACGCGCGTAAGACCCAATTTCTTGCCATGATGAGCCATGAAATTCGCACGCCGATGAATGCGATGATTGCCTCGTTGGAGTTGATGAAACGCACTGATAATGAGCATCAGCAAGAGCAATATTTAGCCTTAGCTTCCTCTTCCGCACGCAGTTTATTGGATCTGCTCAACGATATTCTTGATCACAGCAAATTGTCAGCGGATTGCATCACCATTGATAGTCAACCCTTCGACCTCAGCGAACTGATCAATACCATCTGCGATAGTTATCGCCCCATCATGGCGGAGAAAGGGTTGAATTTGGTGATCTCTATTGAAGAGCCGCTCAACAAACAGTGGATGCTCGGCGATCCGCATCGTTTACGGCAAATTATCAATAACTTGCTGTCTAATGCGATTAAGTTTACTGAAAATGGCGCCATCTCCATCACGCTTGATGGAGAATATTTTGCCGACAATACCTGCATGATTTCTTTAGCAGTGGCAGATACTGGCATTGGCATTCCGGCAGAGGCACAAAACACCCTGTTTGATGCCTGGACGCAAGTCGATGATGGCGCAGAGCGACGTTATGGAGGCAGCGGACTCGGTTTATGGATTTCACAGCAGTTAGTCACGTTGATGCGAGGCGCACTGAGTTGTTATAGCCAGCCTGGAGAAGGCAGCACCTTTATTCTGAAATTACCGCTTCGTCCCTGTGCCGCTAAGGCCAAAGTGGTCGAAGCCGCATTACCGCGTTTTGTCACAGAAACCATGATTCTGCTGGTTGAAGACCATCCAGCCGCGCAGCGAACCTTGCAGGCGCAACTTGCAGAATTGGGCTGTCAGGTTGAATTAGCCGAAAATGGACAACAAGCGCTGACTTTGCTGGAAGAAGAGAATTACTACGATGTCATTCTCCTGGATGCCAACTTACCGGATATCAGTGGCTATGACATTGCCCGGCGCCTGCGCGAACTTGAACGTGAGCGCGGTAATGAAGCGACGCCAGTGGTGGCCATTTCAGCGATGAGTGATGATGCGCATTATGAGCAATGTGAAGAGAGTGGCTTCGATGTGGTATTAAGTAAGCCGATATTGCTCAATACATTAGCCCAATGTTTGCGCCGTTGGTGCCACCTGGCATCGGCTAATGAGGTGCGTGAAATCAGGCTGGAATCGAATCAACAGGAATTACAAGTATGGCTGGAAGCGGATGTGCGCGGGTTTAATAACGCCAGTCTGAACGTAGATATACGGCTAATGCAGCATCATATTCATCGTCTACGCGGTACTGCGCAAATTTATCAAATGAATGAGCTGGCGCAGTTGGCTGCCACGATAGAAGGCCAACTGCGCACAGGAATTACGGTCAGTGAAGAGTTAGCTCATCAGTGGAGCGACACGCTTAAAAATGCAGTGATTTAAGTAATTCTTCTTTGATGATGAACAGTTCGTGGTCAGCTTTTAGTCCCAGTTTTCGCATGGCGCTTTGTTTTTGACCGCTGATGGTTTTCAAACTACGGTTAAATTTCTCGGCAATATCCGTTACCGTCATGCCGGTGAGGAAACAGCGAATCACCTCCTGCTCTTTGGGTGACAGCGCTGATAAACTCACGGCCTGACGCATGTTTTCTTCACTGAAATTTCCATTGATCAGCGCTTCACCATGGCGCTGTTGATTCGCCAACTCTTGTGCCATTTGTGGTTCGATAAAAGTACGGCCACGGCTCACTTCCAACGCAGCATTGCGAATCTCTTCAAACGGTCGATTTTTACCAATAAAGCCTTTGGCACCCCCGCGGAATGCCAAGGCAACGGTGGCAGGATTGTAATGGGCCGAAACCACCAGCACGGCAATATTGGGATGCAATCTCGACAATGTTTTAATTAAATTAAGACCATCAACATCTGAAGGCGCGAGTTCATAATCAGCTATAACCACATCGACTGAGGTTTTTTTAATACAATCAAGCAATTCCTTGCTACTGGTAAAGGTTCCCACCACTTCAAAGTCAGGATTTTCTTTCAGTACATCACTTAGCCCGCGTAATACCAAAAAGTGATCATCTAACAAAGCAATAGAGACGTTTTTACGACGGAATGTTTTCATCCACAAACACTCTTATTTATCAAATAGGGGGTAAGAATCAGTGTACTGCACTTTTGGCAACTGTATGGCATGACTGACGATTTTTAGCGCATCACATCCGTGTTGCCGCGGCCGAAAACTACCGCGCTTGTCGGATGATGTCATCCTTTTTTGCTATCTAATTGACGCTGCTCACCAAAAAATTTCTTATTAGATGAAATTAACAGCGTAATGATGAATTACATACAATCTATATCGGTTGGGAAATGATTTTATAAAAAATAATTGATTGATTTGAGAGTGCTCTCGTTTTTCTTTTTACTTGGAAGCTTTACGCTTGAGCATGAACATTACGCTTCTTCCGTAAAATAATACTGTTGCTTTTTGATTGTAAATGAAAATTTACCCTACGTTAAAATTATTGGGTTGGCATGCTATTGCCTTTATTTTCATGAAAGTCAAAAAATAATGCCTGCGCGGATCATGGCGATGAGTCGTTATGAAGCCATGCGAAAAATAAAAGCGCCAGCAGATATACGCGAGAGGTTTAATTAGCCCCCAATCGACTGGAACTCTTATTGTTATGCAATTGTCCGGATATTTAAAACTCAGCTTGGTCATCGGCAGTATTGCGATGATAACTGGCTGCATTTCGCGGCATGAAGCCATGGCTTCACACCACACCACTGCGTTACAAAACGCGTCGCTGCCAGGTCTTGAGCGCTGTCAGTCTGAACTATCGGCGTTGGCACATTACGATCTGGCGCGTTATCAAACACAACATAGCGCGCTTAACGGTTTACTGGATCGCAGCGCTAAATATCTCTTAACACGCGCGCAGCTCAATACGGATATGCAAGCCACGCTCGACAGCGTTTATCAGGCCGAGTTAGCAAAACGCTGCCAAAACATTCATAGCGAATTGTTCCGTGCCATGTTGGCGCAGGCTGATGGGGAGTGATGTAACTATGAAAACCTTGTTCCCATTATTCGCTGTTAGCGTGCTGTTGAGCGGTTGTGTTGCACACAATCCACCGCAATCGCAATTGAACCAGACAAGCGCCCCGCAATTCGCCGAACCTCGATTATTGCGCGACTTCAGCCAGCAGATGGACAGCACACGTCAACAAGCCGCTGCCGGCGCGCGCAGTGCTCAGCAACAATATGGTGGCTGGTTAGCTTCTGCCGGTCAGCGTGATGCCGCGCAACCGTTGCTGACAGCTGCGGCCGAAAGTGGCCAGGTGCAGGCGCAATATCAACTCGGCATGTTGCTGCTAGATAGCCAGCCGCGTGAGGGCAAGCAGTGGCTGCAACATGCGGCTGAGCAAGGTAACAGCACAGCAGCACAGCAGCTTGCTCGCTACCATCGCAGCGGTAATCCGCTGATACAGGATCCCCAGCAAGCATTTAATTGGTTGTTGCATGCTGCGCAGCAGGGCGATGCACAAGCACAAAACGATGTTGGAGCGGCCTACAGTCGCGGAATTGGCGTGAAGAAAAACACCGCGCTGGCGGCAGGCTGGTATCGCAAAGCGGCCGAACAAGGTAATGCGCTGGCGCAGTTCAATCTGGCCGGTGCTTATCAAGCCGGTGAAGGTGTTAAAACACATCCGTTGCAGGCCTACGCCTGGTACCACGTGGCGGTACAAAACAGCCGCGATCCGCACCTGACTACTATTGCTGAGCAGATGAAGCTGCGCATGTATGCCGCTGCCACGCGTAATGGCCAGGCGGCGCAGGCGCGCCAACTGGCGCAGCAATTCACGCAGCAATATGTCAAACCTCATGAGGATGTACTGCCATGAAACCGATATTCCCCCGATCACTGATTGGCTTGGCCGTGGCGACAACCTTGTGGTCTTCTGCCAGTTTAGCCACGCCGTCGCTGACGGGTTTTAGTTCTGATAGCACGATTCCGTATTCATTATTTGAGGATACTGAAACGGTAAACCCATGGATAAAGCCAGCACCCGCAAAGAACAAGCCGCTCAAACCGGCCACTACTAATCATGTGAAGCAGATGCAGCAGCTCAAACAGTTGCAGCAATCGTTGAGCGAACAGCAGCGCATCAATCAAGAAGTACTGGCCGGACATCAAGTTGAGAAGCAAGCCTTGCAACAGCAGTTAGCGGCCTTGTCCGCTGACCAAGCCACGGTTGAAACACAACGGCAGCAATTAGTGGCTTTACAGCAAGAGTTGGCGCATCGCGAAAATCAGCACACCGGTTCGCAGCAGCAGTTAAATGATCTGCGACTGTTATTGGCGGCACATCAGCTGCAGGTGGATACCCACACCCTGCAGCAATCAACGTTGGCCGATAAGCTGAAAGAAAAAGAACAGGTGGTGATTGCGCTGAGCAATCAGCTGGAAGCAGAGCGCGTAGAAAAGCAGGCATTACAAGATCAGGTTGTAAAACCCGACGCTGCGCAATTGGCTGAGTTGAAACAGCACCAGGATAAAATTGCTGAGCTGCAAATCACGCTGCTGGAAGCCGAGGATCAGCGGGCAGCATTACGTGAGCAATTAACTAAGCAGCAAGCCATGCAGCTAAGCGCGGCGCCAGAAAGCCATGAGCAGAAACTCTCTTATGCCAACGGCGTGGCGTTCGCCAGCAACATTGTGCAGAGCCTGCGCGCGCAGCAAAACCTTGGTGTGGAGCCGGATCGTCCGATGGTTCTGGCGGGGATAAAAGATGCTTTTAGCCAGCGCGTGGCACTGAACAGTGACGAAGTCGCCAAACTGGTCACCGAGCTGGATGGCACGCTTAATGACAAGCTGCAACAACAGCAGAAAACCCAGGCGGCAGAGCGTGAAAAACAGTTAAAAGCCGGTAAGGCGCTGATTGAGAAAACCAAACAGCGTAAAGGCGTGAAAACACTGGATGGTGCTTATTATGTGGTGAGCAAAGCCGGTAAAGGAGAGAAACTTAATGCAGAAAGTACGGTAGATATTCTGCTCACCGGGCGCTTGCCGGATGGCACGGTATTCGATAGCAGCGGCAAGGATAATAAGGTGCAGCGCGTGAAGCTGGATTCCTTATTACCGGCCTTAACCAAAGTGTTAAGCCAATTGCAGAAAGGCAGCCAAGTCGAAGTGATATTGCCAGCTGAGAAAGCCTTTGGCGATGCGGGGGTAGAGAATCTTATTCCTGCCGGCGCGACGTTAATCTTTGATATTAAAATCAACTCTTAATTACCCTACGTCGACAGGGGGCTGTCGTCACCTTGAGGAAAATATCTGACTCATTCCCTCTACGCCACGCTAAATAGTGTGGCGTTTTTTTATGTTTTATTTTTAGGGTTTTCTCACCGAATTGAGAGTGCTCTTGTGTTAGGCGGGGAGGGTAATGGGTATTATTATTTCACCAAGAAGCGATGGTTATAATTCGCACAGCAAAGTTTTATTGGTTGTACCACGTAAAAAACAAAGGAAAATTCATGCAGTTTTCCCTTGTTAATTTTCTAACTTTGAAAAGGGTTCGTAATAATGAACAAAAAAATCTTGTCATTGATGACATTCGCAGCGATCTCGGCAGCAAGTGTGAGCAGTGTTAATGCTGCAACCTCGGGTGTATTAAGTTTTACCGGTACTGTTGAAGAGTCAACATGCGAATTAGTTGGCCACACTCAAACCATTTCTTTCCCAGAATTTAACGTAGCAGAAGTCAACGGATTAGCTCATAACGCTCAGATACACAGAATGCCTGTTAATTTCCGAGTTCAAAATTGCCCAACTAATGTCAGTGCTGCAGGTTTAACATTTGATTATACGCCTCAATCAGGAACTGATAAAGAATATATTGATTTACCTGGTGCATCAGTACGTGGTGTGGGTATGGCTATTTATGCGGGTTCTTATATCAAGAATGGCGATACTCGCACTGTAAATATTAGAAATGGTTCTGGAAGCTATACTGTATATTCCCGTTTGAACCGCATGACACGTAATGGCCCAGAAGGTACCGGCGCAACGGTGGTGCCAGGCAGCTATAATGGTACGTTTAACGTGACTATGACTGTTCAATAATAATTTTAATTAGGGGAATATAAAATGAAATTTAAAAAATCTGTATTAGGCGCTATTTTGGTTATGGGCATGACTTCTGCATCTGCATTTGCTGCCAATAACGGAACAATTACTTTTTCTGGTGCCATCACTGATGGTAGTTGCCAGATTCCTGTCAGCCAAATGACTCGGACTATTAATCTGGACAATGTTGGCGCATCTGATTTAAACACTGCTTCGATTGGTACAAGCGTCCAAGAAGAGGCATTGCAATTTGACGCGGCATATTGCCCAAATACAGTAACTGATGTGGCTGTTCAATTTGACTTCACTCCAGATGCTACTAACAGTCAGTATATTGCCAACACTGGAGATGCGCAGGGCGTGCTGTTTGGTATCACCGATGCTAACGATACCTTAGTCGCAAATGGTGGTTCTGTTGCCGCTGATGCAGTGTCTGGTACTGGCACCGCAACTGTTAATGCTAAAATCCGTGCTTATCGGGTTGGTAGTGCAGCTCCAGTTGCTGGTTCTATTGCTTCAACAGCGACTGTAACGCTGATTACGCAATAAATTTATGGCAGCATGAAATAAAATAAAAACGCCTTGAGGAACTCACGGCGTTTTTTAAATCAACAAGTATGCCTTAGGAATGCATCAGATTCATTCCTAAGGTTACTAATGAAAGTTTTTAGTTGTTGTTTTGGTTCTTATTATCGGGAGAGAAAGATGAATTTTTTATGTAAAACAGTTGCTTGTTTATTGGTATTAAGTCCTTTGATTATAACTGATGCTCTCGCAAATAATGGAGAAGGAGGTTTTAGTTTAGGTAGCACGAGAGTCATCTATGATGGCCGAAACAATGAAGCAACGTTTAGTGTTATAAATAGTGCAAAAGATGCACCTTTTTTAGCACAATCATGGATAACTGCTTATGATGAAAATGATAAAACTAAGCCACCATTTATCATAACGCCACCCCTTTATCGTCAGGATAATGGAAAAAACACCCTAAGAGTTGTACGCTCAGGTGGAGATTTAGCCACTGATAAAGAGTCCGCATACTGGTTAAATGTTAAAGCTATTCCTGCAGGAGTTAAACCCAGTGATCAAAGTAATTCACTATCATTTGCCTATGTTCTTCGGATAAAACTTTTTTATCGTCCAGCAGGGCTTGCCGGAAATCCTTCTACTGCCTACAAGGATCTGGTTTTTACACGTCAGGGTGAAAAACTTATCGTTAAAAACCCAACGCCTTATCATATAACACTTAATAAAGTTTCATTGGGTGGGGAAAATTTGAAAAATATATCTGCTATGGTTCCTCCTTTAGGGCAGCAGACTTATGAGCTACCCCATTCAGCCGTTAGTAACGTTGTTCGCTATCAGGCTGTCAACGATTTAGGTGGTGTTCTGCCTGAAGAGAATAAAAAAATATAAGATAGTTGCGTAGAATGCCGGCGATTAGTACGCCAGGGGAGAGTTGCGTGCGTAAGAATAATAAAGAAAATAATAAAGAAAATAATAACGAAAAATATATTCCTTCTAACTTGCGTGTGAAATTACTGAATTTTTTTGTTCGTCATGCAATCTTTACTGGAGGTGTTTTTCTTAGCCTGAACGGAACAGTATTGGCTGATGAGTATTTTAATCCGGCATTACTCTCTATGCAGGGGCAAGATGTTAATAGTGATGTAGCAGACCTCAGCCATTTTTCATCAGGTGCGCAGTTGCCAGGTGAATATCGCGTATCACTCTATATTAATGACCAATTCATTGGTGATGAAAAAGTCAACTTCATCGCTGGTGACGGTAAGCAATTGTTGCCAGAATTCACCCGTGCGCAATATGAGCAATTTGGTGTGCGCACTAACGCTGTTAATGGCTTATCAGATCGCGCCAATGATGAGGTGATAAAAGATATTCGTGACTATATTCCTAGTGCACGAAGTGATTTTCTCTTTTCTGAGCAACGCTTAAAACTGTCAATTCCACAACTATTAATGAAACGTCGTGCACAGGGAGAAGCAGATCCTTCAAGCTGGCAACAGGGGTTGCACGCTGCTTTACTTAATTATGCAATTACAGGCAACCACACTCGTGATCCCGGTCGATTAAACGCTAGTGCAAATGATTCCCTGTATTCCAATTTACGTGGGGGAGTCAATTTCGGTGCCTGGCGCTTACGAAGTTACGCTACGTATCAAAAACGATCCTCAACCAGAAACAATAGCAATAGCTTCGATGTGATAAGCACGTATTTGCAACGCGATATTCACGCCATCAAAGGCCAGCTAACGCTCGGTGATACTGCAACGCCCGCTGATGTATTTGACAGTGTGCAGTTCCAGGGAGGACAACTGGTTTCTGATGACAGTATGTTGCCTGATAGTTTGCGCGGTTTTGCACCAGTGATTCGTGGCGTGTCGGAATCAGGCGCGGAAGTCACTATTCGTCAAAATGGCAGCACGATTTATCAATCTTACGTGCCGCCCGGCCCATTTGAGATTAACGACCTTTATCCGGCATCGCTGAGCGGCGATCTTGTAGTGACCATCAAAGAAAACGACGGCAGCGAGCGTACGTTTTCTCAGCCTTACTCGTCCATCGCCATCATGCAGCGCGAAGGGCAACTGAAATACGCTATGACCATTGGCAAGTTGCGTAATAGCGGCGGCGCGATTTCCGCCAGTGCGGCTAAGTTTGTGCAGGGTACGCTAATCTACGGCTTGCCGAATGCCATCACCGTGTACGGCGGCATGCAGTTGGCGAAAGAGTATCTGTCGGCTAGCGTTGGTGTCGGTTTGGGCATTGGCCGCTTGGGTGCAGTATCTGCCGACATCACGCAATCCAACGCTACCTTGCCAAACGGTGAAAAGAGCCAGGGGCAATCTTATCGTCTGCGTTATTCACGCAGTATTGTGGATACCGGCACTTCAGTATCGCTGGCGGCCTATCGCTACTCCACCGAAGGTTATTACACCTTGCAGGATGCAATGACCAACCCTGGGGATGCGATTGATGGCGGCTTTAATCGTAATTATCGTCCGCGCGGTGAATTCCAATTGATGGTGAACCAGTCGTTGGGTGACATCGGTTCGATGTATGTATCAGGTTCCCAGCGTGATTATTGGAATAAACCGGGCAATCTTCGCACTTATACGTTGGGCTATAACACCAACGTGTTTGGCATCAGTTATGGCATGAATCTCAGCCAATCACAGGACAGTGATAGCGGTAAAGAAGATCGTCGCCTGGCGTTGACTGCTTCAGTGCCATTGAGCCGCTGGTTGGCTGGTGATTCGCGCAACACCATGCAACTCAATTATGGCATGGCACACACTAAAGGGCAGGGAACCACGCAGCAGGCGGGTTTGAGCGGCAACGCACTTGATAACCAGCTCAACTACAACCTGAGCCAGACGCTGGGCAATGACAGTAACACCAGCAATCTTTCAGCGTCCTATCGTGGTAACAGCGGCACCGTGTCTGCGGGATATAACCGTAGTCACGCGCAGGAACAAATCAACTATGGCTTGCGCGGTGGAATTGTCGCCCATCCGTATGGCATTACACTGGCTCAAGAGCTAGGCGACACCGTTGCCTTGGTGCGAGCACCTGGCGCAGCCAACATCAAAGTGAACAACCAAACCGGTCTCTCAACCGACTGGCGCGGCTACGCAGTGATGCCGTATATGTCGCCGTATCGTCGCACCGACATTTCGCTCGATCCGCAGGGCTTAGGCAACAACGTCGCCCTCGATCAAACCAGCACGTCGGTGACGCCAACGCGCGGCGCTGTGGTGCTGGCTGACTTCAAAACCCAGCGCGGTCACCAGGTAATGATGACGTTACGTAAAGCTAACGGTGACTTCGTGCCGTTTGGCGCCACCGCCAACCTGTTGCTGGATGAAGGTGAGCAGAATAACGGCAGCATTGTGGGCGATGAAGGATTGCTCTACATCTCCGGGATGCCAGACAGCGGCACGCTGAGTGTGCAGTGGGGGCGGGGTGCAGACGCATCGTGCAGGGTGAGTTTCAATCTGAAAAGCGCCAGTGAAAATCAAATTGACGGCGTGCCGTTGCAGGTAGAGAACGTCTGCCAGAACAGAGAGGGAACTTAACATGGCTAACGCTATCGTTAAAGGCACGTTATTCAGTGGCCTGATAACCGCCGTTTTAAGCAGTAGCGCCATGGCGCAGAGCCTGGCGCTCTCAGCATTACCCGCAGGATGCAGCTACACGCGCAGTGAGCAGCAACCGCTTAATGGACTAATTAAAATCCCGGCGGCAACGCCACAGTTTGCTGCCATTGGTGAAGCCCCCCATACGTTGATGGATATTGGGGTGTTGTGCGAGGGACCGCTGAGTGCGCCGGTGTCAATCGGATTGAAAGAGAGTGGCGCGCTGAGCTGGATTGGTCCCGGTCGTGATGTGCTGGCAACCAATGTTAACGGTATTGGGGTGCGCCTGTTTGCGGAGGATACAAGTGAAGGCGGTCAATGCGTTGGTTCGGGCGCGATAACGGCCGGACAATCCGCGCACTGTTCGATTGGGCGTGAAGGTGAGGGCAGGAAACGCTTCGATTTTAAACTGAAAGCGCAACTGGTGAAAATTAACAACAACACGCCAATACAGTCGCAGCGCACGCTGCAATTAAGCGACGGCGGAGCGATGTTCCTGGAGTCGCAAGGCACAAGGCAGCAACAGTTAGATGTGTTGAACAGCGGTTTGCTCGCGCCATCGATTGCCACGCAAGCCAGCTGCACGCTAAGGACACCACAAAACCGCACGGTTAATTTTGGTACGCTCTACCGTCCCAAATCGGGCAATCAGGAAGTCACACTGGGACAGGCGCAGGTCACGCCAATTGAAGTGTCCTGTTCGCCGCTGCGGGATGACGGCAGCAATAACTACAACGTCGACATCACTTTCAGTGCCGGCAGCCTGTCGAATAATGATGATACGGCGCTAGCGACGTCCATCGACGATATGGCGATCCGTTTTTCCACCAAAGCGGAAGGAGGAGACTGGCAAAAATTTGGTGAAAAACTGCCGATGATTTATAGCGCAGCGTTAAGTGGTAACGAAAGCCATTTTGCACAAACGTGGTATTGGTTCTTACGTTATTTGCCGAATGCTAATCATCAGCAAACCGGGAATTTCACGGCCGTGGCGACTTATACCATTACCATCCAGTAATTATACTTTTCATAAGTTATTTCTTATGAAAGCTGATTGATGATTGAGAGTGCTCTGGTGTTTGATTTGAATTAATAATCGCATAATGTCTTGGTGGAATCATGGATTTATAAAGAATTCCAATTATTGCTAGCAGGTTATTATTTTGAATGGACGAAAATAAAATGAGTGAAAATAATATTGTCATCCTCGATGATCATCCGCTGTATTTGATTGGCCTCAAAAGAATTATTAATGACGAATCCGACTTTCGCGTAACTGATTGCTGTAAAAATAGTAGTGAGTTATTTTTGTCTCTCAGTTTAGCACCTGCAAATATTGCGATAATTGACTGTTCACTTCCCAATGGGGATTTGGATGTTAAAGCGGTGATTGATAAACTTCACCGCCATTATCCCAAAATGGCAATTGTAACGATGGGGGATTGTCGTCATCATCAAATGCAGAGTGATGCACTGCAACCATTGGTCAAATCTTATTTTTGCAAGTCGCTCTCTCCTGAAAATGTCATTACCGGCTTACGCCACATTTGGCTTAATCATCGCTATGATGAAAAAGGTATTTCCGCTGATGGGGAAAAGGACAAAATTGGCGCCCGATTATCGGCAAAAGAAAAAATAGTAATGGAATATTTGCATGCAGGGCTTAGTGTATCGAAAACGGCATTGAGATTATCACGCAGCGTCAAAACCATTAGTTCGCAAAAAAGAGCGGCGATGCGTAAGCTCGGATTACATCGCGATAGCGATATCTTTCGCTTAGATATAAATGATGTTTAAATAATCATGCTGCGAGGATATTATCCCAGCCAGCGGCGGGCTTCCGCATCACTAATATCGCGGTAATATACTTTATTGATCTGAACATCGCAGCCTTTACATTGGGCGCTGATGTGTGTGGAGTAATAGCTGCGGCCAGAGGGTGAAATGGCACCACCTCGCGTGATGGTAATATTTTTCCAGCGATGCATGTGGGGGATAAAACTGAATAATTTCATTGTGATTTCCGGTTCTAAAACAGGTAAGTGACAACTTGACGCGTTACGCTGTGTAGCCGGAGGCTTATTAGGCCGATTTTATTCATGTCATAATTTGATTTTAATCAATTTGAATCCATTGTTTACCTATGAATAGGTATTAGCGGTGTTCAATCATTTCCATTATATGAATATTGGCGCGCTATTAACGCTTAGCGCGCCTTTTATTTGATGTAAACCGTTTAGAGCGTTATCGCCATAAACAGCAATTTATCATTGAAACAGCTTACTTCCTTTTCCATCGTGGCGATCAACTCAAATCCTTTCTTGCGATAGATCACAAGCGCCGGGCTGGACTGCCAAACACATAAAGTGATACGGCGCAATTTTTGCTGTTTGGCTTGATGAGTTATCCGCGACAAAACTTGACTGAAATAGCCTTTACCCTGTTCTTCAGCATGCAGCGCCACGCTGCAAACAAAGTAATCGTCAGGCTGACTGTGATAGGTGACAAAGCTGTCGTATGCGTCATCCAGCGGCCTTACCTCCGCGCGGTAACCGTAGCCAACCTTAATCGAATCGTAATCTCTCATCGGTGCAGCATTGATGAAACCAATCATTTTTCCAGCCGCGTTGTACAGCATGGATATTTGGCTAAGAAACGGTTGGATATTTTGTTGTTGCTGTAAGCTAATAATATCCAGCGAGTGAAGGTTGCTAATCGAACAATATTCCAGATAACTGGTGCGAAGAATTAGTTGTGCCATACAGCGTAGTTCGGCGCAGTTGGCTAAGGTTCCCGGCTTAAACCATAATGTTTTTTCAATCGTGGCGAAAATCGGCTGCCAAAAATCACCCGCATCAATCGCCTGTTGGTTATTAGCAATAAGGAAATCACTAAATAACGCGTTAACTTTATCGAGTTGTTTATCCTGAGATAGTACGCCGTAATAGTGATAATAAGGAATCTCAGCGCGCAGTTGCGGTGCATAAGCAATCTGCAAAATATCACAGTCAATAAACAGTGGGGCAAATTCAGCCAGCGTTAAAGGGTTATCTATTTGCCAGTTACGCAGATTGAGCTGAGCTATCGTGTGTTGATAATACGACTCTTCTTCATCACTCAAAGCACGCTTTTCGCCGCTTAAAATATCCTCCTGCAAGCGCATACCTTTAATTCCACAGATGCGCTGTTGTGGCACATCAAAACCGCAGATTGCGTATTCACGGCTGAAATCCTGGTGGCTCAATTGGCTAATGGTTAATTGTTCGCACCATAATTGATAAAACGGCTCGAAAATCGCACGCTCGCTTTCGGGTGTTTTATTCGCTAGTGGTTGCGGCCAGTGGCGATAAATATCGCTGAGTTGTTGCTGCATTTTTAGTAACGCAGGATTTTGCTGGTGGCTAATGATCATGCCAGTTTCATCAGTAAATAAATTTAGCCAGTTAATTCGCTGTTGCGTGCCGGAAAAATCCGGCAGTTCTGGCTGACATAAAAACAGCGTTGCCGGTTGTGCGGGAAGAGTATCCGCATCCATATATACGCCGCCACGTTGGGTCAAAATGGCCATGCGGAAAAAGTCGGAAAGGGTGGCGTAATAACGTTTATCATGCAGTTGCTGCAACATCTGCGTTAAAGCAGGATCAAACTCGCGCATTAACGCGCTCAAACTGTTCACGTTAACCAACGCATCCGTTAGAAACAGGATGCCAGGTTGCAATTCATCATCGGCTTGTTGAGCGACAAAGCGCACATCGCCCGCCAGTTGCTGCGCATCCCAAACCCATAATGTCTGCTGAAATTCACTTTGGCTGGCCTCGATAGCGCGTTGCCATTGGACAATAGTTTGGGTTACGTTCGGCGGCGGCGGGCCACCAAGCCATACGCGATGCAGCGTGCATTCTTTGCCGCTCAAGCGACTGGTGGGCACCGCAAACATCGATGAGAAATCGGCAACGTTGATTTCACCGGGCTGAAATTGTTGGCACCAACGTTTGAATTTGCGAAATTCATGTTTCCATCGTGTAGTAGTTGGGATGGTAAAGCGTTGTTTTAACCCAGCAATTTGCTGTTCATACTGAACTAAAAAGCATTCACGATTGAGTTTCATCATACTTCCCCTTCAACCGGCTGAACGACATATCCCTGCGGGTTTAGTACTTGCCAGCGCCAGGCATCGCGCAGCATCGCTTCCAATCCACGGGTGGCTTGCCAATCCAACTCCTCTCTAGCGGAACTGGGATCGGACAAGCAAATCGCCACATCGCCGGGACGACGTGGACGCATATCCAGCGGTACGCGCTTGCCGCTCACCTGTTCAAACATGCGTACAATTTCTAACACCGAGTAGCCTTGCCCGGTGCCGAGATTGTAATGGCGATAACCGGCTTGCAGATTCTTCAGGGCTTGAATGTGGCCTTCGGCGAGATCCATCACGTGAATATAATCGCGCACGCCGGTGCCGTCTGGCGTAGCGTAATCATCACCGAATACCGGTAATGCTGCACGTAAACCGTTGGCTACCTGAAATAAATAAGGCAATAAGTTGTTGGGAATACCTGCCGGATGTTCACCAATCTGGCCCGAAGCGTGTGCGCCTGCCGGGTTGAAATAGCGCAAGGCGGTGATGGCTAATTCGGGTTGCGCATCCACCACTTCTCGCAGGATCTTCTCCACCATATATTTCGATGCACCGTAAGGATTGGTGGTGTTGCCAGCATCGCAGTTTTCACACAGCGGAATTTTCACCGGAATGCCATACACCGTGGCCGATGAACTGAAGATCAGCTTATTGACCTGATGTTGCTTCATGGTTTCCAGCAGCGTTAGCGTGCCGGCAATATTATTCTGATAATACTTCACCGGTTTTTGCAGTGATTCGTTGACTGATTTCAATCCGGCCATATGGATCACGGCATCAATAGATTCGCTATTGAATACGCGATTGAGATCGGCGCGGCGACGGATGTCACCTTGATGAAAAGCTAGCTTCTTGCCGCTTAATGCTTCCACGCGCTGTAACGCGATCGGTGAACTGTTACACAAATTATCCAGCACTAATACATGATGATTTTGTTGTAGCAGGCTAAGGGCAATATGCGAGCCAATATAACCGGCGCCGCCAGTGATTAAGACATTCATTTACGTACACTCCATGTGTTTTGATGTGCGCAGCGATGCGCGACGAATGAGGTTTTTTAGACATTGTCGACCTTTGTTATCAGTAGTAATGAAATCACCAGCAGCATACAGGCCGCGGGCCAAATCGCCAGCGGTGAAACTGTGGTGAGAATTCCCTGTAATACGCCAGCAATCAGTACGCCGATGGATACCGCATTGGTATATAGCGTTGCCGCCATTCCCTGCTGCTTTTGCAGTAAGTCCTGAAACCAGAACAATCCAACGGTGGCGATGATGGCGATGAAAGTGGCATTGAAAATTTGTAGCAACATCAGTGCGATAAAACTGTGGCTAAAGAAGATTCCCGCATAAAAAATGATGCCGCACAGCATGGCGAATTGGATCTGCGTGCGTTTGCCCCAGCGCGTTAGCATTCTGGTGCTCAGCAACATGATGGGGATTTCCAGCGCAGCGGCAAGGCCGTAAAGGACGCCGGTCCAATCACTGGAAAGCGAGGATTGCTGCGCTAAATGCAACGGAAATCCAATTAAATAGAGTGAACTGCAACTCCACACCAACAAAGTAGCGAGCATCAAAAAGATCAGGTTGCGGCCTGGCGGCTGTCGTTCGGCGGGAAGGCTGGCAACTGTGCTAATCGGCTTTTCACCGTTCGGTAAGCGCAGCGCCAGCAAAGTGACGCCAACTAATAGGATCAGCATCCCGCTATAAAGCCAGGCGAAGCCGGAAGAGTGGATTATCCAGAATGCCAGCGGCGGACCAAAAATCCACGCCAGCGAGAATTGTGCGCGCAGAATAGCGCTGAATCCATTGTCACTGCGCGATTGGCGGGCCAAGGCAAACAGTTGTGGCACGGCGGCGCTGCCGCAGGCGCTGAGCAGTGAACCTAGGGTAATTAGCAGCAGATAGTCGCGGCAGAAGGTAAACAGCAGTGCGTTGAAAGCCAACGCAGCTAAACAGCACAACAGCAGTGGACGACGTTGAGGCAGACGATCGGAATAGCGCGCGATCGCCACGCTAATCGCAATACTGCTGAGCGCGTTAACGCTATAAAACGTGCCGATTTTCCATGCGGCGACATTGAGTTCGCTGGCAAGAAACAGGCTAAGTGTGGGAGTGAACAGGGCGCCGCTTAAACCGGCACCCAGCGCCACTATATAAAACGAAAATACCGCGATTTTCATCGACATCCTTGTCAGAGAGAGCCGCGCATTCCCACGCGGGATTGAGTTTTTACAGCGCTTCAGCGCGGCTAGTACGTTTGCCGTCTGGGCTTACGCTGCGCACCATCACTTTATCGCTGGCAGTCACATGCGGTTTTGCCTGAGCATCATAATTTTGCCAATTTTTACCGTTATCCAGACTGTATTGCAGTGGTAAGCCTGGCAGCGCGATGTTCATCTCCAGCGTACCGTTTTGCACCTTCGCACCCGGCACTGGCAAACGATATTGGATGCCGGCTTTATCCATTTTCGCCAGTTCACGCTGGCCTAACAGGTTGGCGAAACGCTGCCAATCCTGGTTGCGCTGCTGCTGGTCCACGAAGTGGGTTTTGCCACCTTCAAAAGTACGGCCCTGTTGATAATCCAGCTCCCACTCTGCGCGATGCCAGCCGCGCTCGGCGACTGAAAGCAGGCGTGGGAACACCATGTAATCCATTTGCTGATCGGTGCGGGTGGTTTCGCTCCACAACTGCACAGAAATGCCATATGCGCCTGACCACGGTTTGTTTGAGGTAGCCTCAAAGCTCATGCCATCACGATCGACCGAGGTTTCGGCATTCTGCGGCAAGTTATCTGGCGCGAAACCAAACATCTTGCGCTCATCGCTGAAGCGTGTGCCCCAGTAATAGCCACGTTCCTGCGGATTCACTTCATATGGGAAATCCATGTAGACATAATCAGGATTCGAGATCACCACCTGATAATCTTTTTGCGTCCAGTCGCTGGCGGTATCAAAGCCGCCCCAGTACAACGTGTCCCAGAAATTAACCCGTACGCGCGAGGTGGCGAAGGCGTGAGCGTTGGCAGCATCTTTTAATCCATCTTGCCAGGCTTGCATCACGGGAATGCCGTGCGCATTGACCATCTTGCTGACTTCCAGGGCGAAATGGCTAGGCAAGTGCTCAAGATCTTCCACCTCGCCAGATTTCACTACCGCCTGACAGACCTGGGATTTTGCCCAAGGCTTATCTTCTTTGCTTTGGTCCAAAATGCCTTTTCCAGCCTCAGGCTTTTTGATATCTGTGTAGCCCGGACCAAGGCGGATGTTTTTCGCTTCGTCACCACCAAAGTGCCAGGTGGTTAACGGTTGGCCCGCTTCACGGTGCATGGCTTGCACTTCGCCAATCACTTTATCAACAAAGCGTTTCGAGGAATCGAGGCACGGGTTGAGGTAGCTGGTGCGGTCATATAACTGCACTGAGCGCGTGTTGGAGGTGTCTGTCGGATCGACCAATCGATACTCGCTGGCCTGTTGCGTTTTGCCTGCTTTCATCAATTGTTGATAGCGCGCTTCCATTGAGATCACCGCAGCGCGTGCATGGGCAGGCATGTCGATTTCAGGAATCACCTCGATATTGCGTGCTTTGGCGTACTTAACGATCTCAATGTAGTCAGCACGGCTAAAGTGGCCGCTGCCGTTGTTATCACTAAATGGGCCAGAACCTAATTGTGGCAGTAAACATTGTTGTTCGGTGAGGTCGTGACAACGTTTGCTGCCCACATCAGTCAGTTCCGGCAAACCCGGAATTTCGATACGCCACGCTTCGTCATCGGTTAAATGGAAGTGGAACTTATTCATCTTCCACGCCGCCATTTGGTCAAGCATGCGCAGTACCGCGGGTTTGGTATGGAAATTACGCGCCACGTCGAGGAACGCGCCGCGATAGGCAAAGCGCGGTGCATCTTTAGCTTCCAGCGTGGCGATAACCGGTTTGCCCTCGGCTGGTACCAATGAAAGTAGCGACATCAAACCGTAATAGACACCAGCCTGATCGTAACCAATGATCTCGGCTCCGCGCGGGGTAATACGTAATTGATAAGCGCCGGAGACGGCATTTTCGCCATGGAATTGTGGGGTTGAAATGCGGGTTCCGACGCTATAACCGGCAGATTGTTGCTTAATGTTGAGCAGTGAGAAACGTTGTATGACGGCATCGGCTTGATCAGCGGATAGCGCATCAAGATGTAATGTCACACCACGACTCAGATCAACATCAGCAGCGTGGATTTTCACAGTTTGTGGCGTTGGCGTGATTTGTCCGCGCAGCGCGCTTTTTGGCAACTGATGTACATCGGCATTCTTCGCAAAGCGGCTTTGCGGTTGCATCAGTACGTTTTTATCGTCGGCAATACGTTTCCACTGATTGCCAAAAGGTTTGACGAACTGGTTAAGGTTTTCGGTATCGGTGCTGGCGATGATTTTTGGCGAAGCGTTGTCGGCAGTAACGTACCAACGCGGCATCACATCAGTAATAAACAACTGCCAATACTCGTTGACGATCGGAATCACTACCGATTCACCCGCGGCAAAACCTTTGAATTTTTCGGTCGGTTCCAGTCGGGTTAAATCGCCGACAATGTGCGTCATTTTGAACTGATCGTTATCAACACGCAGCGTTTCGTGCACGTTGCTCATGTAGATTGCCCAGTTTTTACTGGTCAGGGCCGGGCCATTGTTGGTTAAGGTGATGGTCGCGCCATTACAAGATGCCCAATCCGCCCCCAACGCCGCGCAGTTGATGCCGTGATCGGCAGCCTGATTATCCGTAACCTGATACTGCACGCCAAATTGGCTGATTTGATCGACGACTTGTTGATTGGTTTTCAGCGACGAATGGCAGGCCGCCAAACCCATTACACTGATTGCCAGTAAACTTAATTTCAATTTTTTCATGATGTATCCTCGTCCACGGATGAATGTCTCTGGCTCCTGCCAGATAAGGGTCAGAAAAGGGTGAATGGCGCGATGACCATAAATTTGATGTCTTTTTCGTCCTGGAAAATATTGCCGTAGCCGCCGCTGTAGCTGGGCAGATCGCTGTGGTTGTTGTAGCGGGTGTAATGCAGCTTGAATTGGGTGTTTTTAGCGCGGCCATCCTGGATGGTGTAAACCAGATCGAGATTCCACGCTGATTCTCTCAGGCGTTGGCTTTGGTCATAAATGGGATTGGTCGAAGGCTTGGCATCCCAGCCATAGGCGTAAGAGGTGCCTACTTGCCAGCCGGGCAATTGCCAATGGCCGAGATCGACCATCACACCCGCAAACACGGCTTTCTCGCCGTTGGCGTTCCAGTCAGAGCGCGAATCCCACCACACATCAAGGCGTCCGTTCGAACCGGCGTAGGATGGCGTCATGCGTTGTAAAAAGAAGCCTTGATTGCCTTCCGCTTTAACCCACGTGCCTTCGAGGCGAAAATCAAACGCGCCTGCGGTGTAGCCGAATGTCAGTGCTTGCAACCACGCTAAGCCGTCATAAACATCGTTGACCTGACCGACGCCGCTGTTGTCACGATCTTTAGCGCCGTAAAACTGGTAGCTACTGCGCAGCGGTGATCCCGCTAGAGGCAGCTGATAGGAGGCTTTGGCGAAATATTGATCCATATAATTCGCTGCCTGACCGTACGCACCTTCGATCACCAGCGTGTTTTTGAAATCGTATTTGGCACCAAAGGATTGCAGCCACGGAATATCGGTGAGGCCATCGGCTTTGCGGAAGTTATACATGTCGCGATACCACGGCGCTTTGTATTCATCGGCCCACATCCATGAGAACGATAGGGCGCCGGCATCAGCAAAATCGAACATCGTACCGGCTTCCACGCCGCGATAGGTTCCCGGTAAGAAGCTCCAATGCGAGGCTAAAATCGTTTGCCCGTTGGGTTGTAAATAACCCGCGCGTAACCAGCTATCCTGCCATTTGGCTTTGAGCGCGGCCTTGTAAATAGTTAAACCGCCCTTATCTCCGCTCCAGTCTTCATCCCAGCGAGTGCGGGCGTTACTGAAGCCGATTTCATTCGGTGCAGCCGGGCCGCTATCGCTGAGTTCCAGCGCACCATAGGCCGCCAGATCAAAGCCAATCACATCAGCAGCGTAACCGGATGAGAAATCAAGATTGGCATTGGCAGAGGCGTGGTGCAGATTGGCATCGTATTGGCCGTAACTGCCTTTTTGCGGATCCATCTCTTTGCGATCACGCTGGCGCTGCCAATAAAATAGGTTGCCAGAGAGTGAGGAATCGTCAACAAATCCAGTGGCTTGGGCGTAGTTGTTAGGAATAAATGAGCCGGCAATCAACGCGGTGATAACCGCATTGGACAGCGGCGCGCGTGGGATCCTGCGCATAGTAAATCCTCCGTGATGTTTCCATTAATAATTAATTTTCCAAAACTGTTTCATCGTGAAACAAGTTGCTGTGGATGCTATTTTTCGCGACGCGAATTATCAATGGAATTTATTACAAAGTATGACTTAGTACGCAAAAATGACCGCTTTTAAGGACTTTAATCAATAAGTTACACGAATGAGTAACATGTAAATTTGTGAGACATATCCACAACTGAATCGTAGTCCCTTGCTTTCGAATACTGACTTGCCTATGCTCCCAACGTTGTTTTGACTCGGGGTGCCCCTCTAACACAGGGCTGAGATACACCCGCTGACCTGATCTGGATAATGCCAGCGTAGGGAAGTCAGATGCCTGACCGCATTCGCCTTCTTGATCGCCGGTTGGGAGCTATATGAATTCGCACTTTCTCTCCACCGCGCCACGCGCACCTTCTGCAAAACGCATTAATGCGCTGACCATTGCCGGCACCGATCCCAGCGGTGGTGCAGGTATTCAAGCTGACCTCAAAGCCTTCTCCGCGCTCGGCGCGTATGGCACCAGCGTGATCACCGCGCTGGTGGCGCAAAATACCTGCGGCGTACAGTCGGTCTATCGCATCGAGCCTGGTTTCGTTGGCGCTCAGCTTGATTCGGTGCTGGATGATGTACGCATTGATGCCGCCAAAATTGGCATGTTGTCGGAAACTGCGATTGTTGAAGTGATTGCTGAACGGCTGAAACGCGCCAGCTTGCCATTTGTGGTGCTGGATACGGTGATGATTGCCAAAAGCGGCGATGCATTACTGTCGCCAGATGCGGTTGCCAGCGTGCGGGAATTGCTGCTGCCGCAAGTTTCACTGATCACCCCCAATCTGCCGGAAGCCGCAGCTTTGCTGGGACGCGCAATGGCAGAAGATGAGAAAACCATGTTGCAGCAGGGCGATGCATTGCTCGATTTGGGCTGTGAAGCGGTGCTGATGAAGGGCGGCCATCTTAGCGATGCCGAGAGCCCGGATTGGCTGATTACCCGCGCCGGTCGCCAGCGTTTTACTGCGCCGCGCGTTAACACGCGTCATACGCATGGCACCGGCTGTTCGTTGTCGGCGGCGTTGGCGGCGCTGCGTCCACGCCATAACGATTGGGCAGAAACGGTGGCGTCAGCCAAAGCGTGGCTGCAACAGGCGCTGCTGCACGCCGATTCGCTGGAGGTTGGTAAGGGCATTGGGCCGGTGCACCATTTCCATCAATGGTGGTAGGGCGTAACGCCAGATTGCCGCTTTTTTACTGCGAATCCGTCTGAAAAATGGAGTCAGCAATTTGCCAGCCTGGCGCATTTCGGTCCAGGCTGTTGGGGGCGAATCGGCAGGTGCCGGTTCCAATCCAGCCATTTATCAGGAGCGAACATGACGGACATCGTACAGTTATTGGGCAAAGAAGCGGACACTCTTCTTCAACATCGCTGCATGACCATTCCAGCGGATAGCCTTTATTTACCAGGCTCGGATTATGTTGATCGCGTGATGATCGACAACAATCGTTCTCCTACCGTATTACGCAACATGCAAACGCTATACAACACTGGGCGCTTAGCGGGCACCGGTTATTTGTCGATTCTGCCGGTCGATCAAGGCGTTGAGCACTCGGCAGGCGCGTCGTTTGCTGCCAATCCGGCCTACTTTGATCCCAAAAACATTGTTGAGCTGGCGATCGAAGCCGGTTGTAACTGCGTGGCATCCACTTATGGCGTGCTGGCATCGGTAGCGCGTCGCTATGCGCACCGCATTCCGTTTATGGTCAAACTGAATCACAACGAAACGCTGAGTTATCCAACCCAATATGACCAAACGTTATACGCCAGCGTCGAGCAGGCATTTAATATGGGCGCGGTAGCAGTGGGCGCGACGATTTATTTCGGCTCTGAGCAATCGCGCCGTCAGATTGAAGAGATTTCTGCTGCGTTTGAGCGTGCGCATGAACTCGGCATGGTGACGGTGTTGTGGGCCTATCTGCGTAATAACGACTTTAAAAAAGATGGCGTGGATTACCATGCCAGCGCCGATTTAACCGGTCAGGCCAACCATCTTGCGGCGACTATTGGTGCGGATATCGTCAAGCAGAAGATGGCGGAGAATAACGGCGGCTATAACGCGGTGAAATTTGGTCATACCGATGAACGTGTTTACAGCAAGCTGACCACCGAGAATCCGATTGATTTGGTGCGCTATCAGCTGGCGAATTGCTACATGGGACGTGCCGGGTTGATTAACTCCGGCGGCGCGGCGGCCGGTGCTACCGATGTGGCCGAGTCAGTGCGCACGGCGGTGATCAACAAACGCGCGGGCGGCATGGGATTGATTCTGGGTCGCAAGGCGTTTAAGAAGTCACTGAAAGAGGGCGTGCAACTGATTAATGCGGTGCAGGATGTTTATTTGTCGAAGGACGTAACAATAGCTTAATAGAGCATTGAGGGCGCTTTCCCTCACCCTAACCCTCTCCCGCAGGCGGGAGAGGGGACCGATCGAGCTCGTATTGAAATTAAGGCGCTTCAAACCATTCGCTGTTACGTTCGGCAATCGGCGTGATGGTGAGAATCATCTCCTGCAAATGACGGCGCATCGCGCTTTCGGCGGCCTCAACATCTTGTGCTTTCAACGCGTTATAGATGTTTTGATGCTGCTGAATCAAACTTTCTGGCGGCGACACTTCGCTTAATGTCAGAAAGCGCACGCGATCCATGGTGGCTTTGATGTTCTCCACCGTTTCCCACGCCAACAAGCAATTAATCCCTTCGGCAATCAAGCGATGGAACTCATCGTCCAGCGCTAAAAACGCCTGGCTGTCATGACGTTCTGCCGCTAAACGCTGCAACTGCAAGTTATGTTCCAGCGCCATTAAGCCTTGCGCGCCCATCTCTTGCGCAGCACGGCGCACCACGGCAATTTCTACCGCTTCGCGGATAAAGCGGCCATCAGCCACGCGCTGCGCGGAGATCTTGCGCACGAAGGTGCCGCGCTGCGGTAACACTTGCACCAATCCGGCCTCCGCCAGCTTGATAAAGGCTTCGCGTACCGGTTGGCGTGACACATTAAAGCGCGCCGACACTTCCTTTTCCGACAGCAGCGAGCCCGGATGAATAACGCAGGTCACAATATCTTTGCGCAGATAGCGATAGATCTGCTGATTTACCGGTTCGCTGGTGGTTATGGTGTAGGCAGTCGACATGCAGCAATATCCGTATTACGGCTGACCAATGCCAGCCCGATGAGAAAGAGTCAGTCTAATCAGCACGCTGCGTCTGCGCTACACATTTTGACAAGGCGCTTACGCTTGTGTGACCAGTGCCTGCACCGTGGCGCGCGCGCCCTGTTTTACCAGTTGTAGATAGAGTTCGGTCACGCGCGAGACAAACGCGCTTTGTTGCAGCAGATCGTCGCCAAATACTGCCTGCATGCTCAGCAATGCCTGCACGCGCTCTGCGCCTTCAGCGCTGTTGGCCACGATCGTTGCTAGCTGATCCTTTAGCGGATCGCGAATCTCAAACGTATTGCCCTGTTCATCCACGCCGCTGACGTAACGCATCCAGCCCGCCACGCCCAGCAGCAGGAAATCGCAGGATGTGCCATTGCGCAGATGCCAGCGCACGCTATCCAGCAAACGCTGTGGCAGTTTTTGCGTGCCGTCGGTGGCGATTTGATAGGTGCGATGTTTAATCGCAAGGTTCTCGTAACGCGCAATCAGCGAATCGGCGTAAGCGGTTAGATCGACACCTTGGGTGCGCAGCGTCGGCGCTTGATCCTGCAACATCAACGCGCGTGCCGCCTGGCGATAATCGGCATCGGCCATGCAATCACTGATGTGTTCATACCCAGCCAGGAAGCCGAGGTAGGCGAGGAACGAGTGGCTGCCGTTCAGCATGCGCAGCTTCATCTCCTCAAACGGCAATACATCGCTGACTAATTCCGCACCGGCGTTTTCCCATGCTGGGCGACCATTAACGAAGTTGTCCTCAATTACCCACTGGAAGAACGGTTCGGCTTCAACAGCGACCGGATCGTGACTGCCTAACCGTGCTGTTAACGTATCGAATGCGGCATCGGTCATCGCCGGGACAATGCGATCCACCATGGTTGAGGGGAAGGTGATGTGCGTTTGGATGTAATCTGCTAATGCCGGATCGAGGCGCTCAGCGAGTTGAGTGATGACGTTACGCGTCACGTGGCCATTTTCTGGCATGTTATCGCATGACATCACGCTAAATGGCGGCAGATCGCGCTCACGACGACGTACAATCGCCGCCAGAATCAAACCCGGCAGCGAACGTGGCGCGTGAGGATTGGCAACATCGTGCACAATATCGGGATGATCCGGGTTGAGCTTGCCGCTTGATGGCATGTAGCAGTAGCCTTTTTCGGTCACGGTCATTGAGACAATCGCCACATCCGGTTGGCTCATCGCCTCAATCACCGCTTCAATGCCGTCGCCTTTGCCATGCAAGGCTTGCGTGATGACGCCGATAACGCGCGTGTGCAAGCTGCTATCGGCCATTTCGGTCAATGTATACAACAAGTCCTGCTGACGCAGCGCCTGAATCAGTTCGCCGCTATTCAGATTCACTTCGCAATAGCCCCAGTCGCTGCCTTGTTCGGCCAGTTTATCGCTGGCTAAGGCTTGATGGGCACGATGAAAAGCGCCAAAGCCGATATGCACCATGCGAGTTTTAAGCTGTTTACGGTCGTAAGCGGGACGTTGCACGTCGGCGGGAAGGCGGTCGAGCTGGAGCATAGTCAGTCCTTAAGCAAATGGGGCGCTGAGCGCCCCATGAAAATTATACGGAAACCGGTTTATCGCTGGTTTTCGGTTCGCGAATCACCACCAATACCAGCAATGCGCCGAGTCCGGCGACCGCACCGGCAAGAATAAAGGCGCTGTCGAACTTGCCAGAATGCTGCACGATAAAGCCGGTCACTACCGGGCCAATCACGCCCGACAAGCTACCAATCAGGTGGATAAAGCCGCTGATGCTGCCGACGCGGCTTTTGTGCACCACGTCCTGCACGATTGCCCAGTAAATGGCGCCGGTGATGTAGAGGAAGAAGATCGAGATCGACATCATGATCACCGCCGAGTTGACCTCTTTAATGGTGCCCGCCATCGCCACGCAAATCGCCGCGGCCGCCAGCGAAACCACCAACACGATCTTGCGTGATAGCAGCAGTTTGCCGGTGATATTGAAGATTTTGTCCGAAATCCAGCCGCCCAGTGCCAGGCCGACGAAGCCGACAATCCACGGAATCATGGTGGTATAGCTCATCGATTTGATGTCGAGGCCATGCGCCTGCACCAAGTATGCCGGGAACCAGCTGAGGAAGAAGAACAGAATGTAGTTGTAGCAGAAGAAGGCGAAGGCGGTGACCAGGATAATCGGTTGACGCAGGTAAAAGCCCAGACCGTGCGCTTGACCACTGGGATCGATGACATCGGCGGGTTGTTCGGCTTTTAATTTTTCAACCAGCGCGCGCTCTTCCTGCGACACGCGTTTGCTCTTGGCTGGATTGTCCGCAGCGAAGAAGAACCACAGTGCTAACCAGATAAAGCCAATCGCCGCGATGACGATAAACGCCGGGCGCCAGCCAAAGGATAACGCCAGATAGCCGACAATCGGTCCAGCCACCGCGCCGCCCAACGGTGAACCGGAGCTGAGCAAGCCCATCGCGGTCGCCGCCTGTTTTTTCGGGAACCAGCCGTTAATCGCTTTGTTGGCGGAGGCGGAAATCGGGCCTTCTGCCATGCCAAACAGCACGCGCAGAATCATCATTGACCAGAAGCCAGTTGCCAGCGCCGTTAATCCGCAGAACAGCGACCACATGCCGACAGCGGTGCCGAGCACGATGGTCGGGCCGAATTTGTCAGTGGCTAATCCGCCGACAAAGTTGAACAGGGCGTAGCCGAAGAAGAAGCTGCCGAAAATCATGCCGAACTGTTCGGCGTTGATCATCAGGTCTTTTTCCACCAGCGGTACGGTCAGCGACAGGGCAATACGATCGAGGTAGTTGATCATAAAGACCAGGAATAACAGCAGTACGAGGATCCAGCGCAGATTCTTAAACATAGAAACTCCGTCATTTATCATTTTTATAATCGTTATGCCGGCGGGTACGCACCGGCAGCAGGACACCTGGTGTGAGCGTTAAGTTAACCCATTTGTAGAATCACTTTGCAGCAGGTGCGGGGATCTTTTTCGAACAACGTCATGGCTTGTTCCACTTCTGCCAGCGGGAAATAGTGCGTCACCAGCTTTTCGGGTTGAATCTGGCCTTGCTCAATCCACTCAATAACCTGCGGGAAGCGATTGCTGTTAAGGCGTGAGGTGAACAGCGACAGCTCTTTGCTGGTGAGACTTTGCTGCGTGATGCTGCACGGTTCGCCAGAGAAGCCGAGCAAACCAATGCGCGCGGCTGGCGAGGCGAGGGCGGCGGCTTCAGCCAGGATAGAAGGATGGCAAGCGGCATCAATGATAAGCGTAGGCTGCACGCCTTCCAGCTGCGCGGCGAGCGGGATTTCACTGTTATTGAATACGCGATCGGCGCCGTTTTCCTGCGCCATAGTCAGGCGTTCAGGTAAACGATCCACCACCAAAACCTGCTCGACGCCGTACACGCCTTTTAGCACCTGAATTGCGGTCAAACCCATCGGACCGGCACCGTAAATCAGCGCCACATCGTTGGGTTGCGGTTTGAGGAAGGCGGTGATGTTAGCGGCGATGGTGAACGGCTCAACCATGCTGGCGAGTTTATCCGGTACGCTTTCTGGCAAACGGAAGGCGTTTTTTGCCGGCGCGACCGCGTATTCGCTAAAACCGCCATCGCGATGCACGCCAATCACCTGCAACTCTTTACAGACATTGGGGCGACCGATTGAGCAGGGATAGCAATGGCCGCAGCTCACCACCGGATCAACCGCCACGCGCTCGCCAATACGGCTGGCGGCGACGTCAGCGCCGACCGCATCAATCACACCAAAGAATTCATGACCAATCACGCGCGGATATTTAGCAAAAGGATTGTGACCGTGCCAAATGTGCACATCAGAACCGCAGATGCTGGCATAGCGCACTTTGACACGCACTTCATTGGCAGCGGGTTGCGGCAGCGGACGCTCTGCTAATACCAACTCGCCGGGTTGTTCAATCACCACACTTTTCATCATCTACTCCTGGCCTGATGCCTTTCCAATCGCGGATCGGGCATTAACGGAAATCAATGATGAAAAAATACGCGCGTTAATACTACCATACAAGTTGACGTTGCAGAGTTGTGAACACAATCACAGAGCGCATAGCATAAAACCACGCCGATCGGTTCCTTCGCCCGCTTGCGGGAGAAGGTTAGGATGAGGGAAAAACCGCACTCAAATCGCAGACATAAAAAAAGCAGCCTTAAAGGCTGCTCTTTTTAAGAATTTGGCTCCTCTGACTGGACTCGAACCAGTGACATACGGATTAACAGTCCGCCGTTCTACCGACTGAACTACAGAGGAATCGTTTGAACGGGGCGCATATTAACGAGCGAGCCCGACCTTGTCAAAGCACTTTTTCACAATTATTACTGACTGCTGAATAAAGCGTCAATTCAGCCTTTCCGCCTAACGTCATAGCGCTAAATGGCGCCCAAATCGCCGCCAATTGTGATGAATATCACCTTCTCTATGCAAAATTACATTCTGATTTGTCGTTTTTGTCAGATACCTCGCATGCATGATCACAGATATTTCATTTCGCCGTTGTCGAGCCAAAAAGCGAAACATATATTCCAGATCACTTCTTACTCGCATCCAGGGATTAGTCATGAACAAAGTCAGAATCGGTATGATCGGCAGTGGTTACATTGGTCGTTGTCACGCGATTGCCTACGCGCAAGCCCCAACGGTGTTTGCCCTCAAAGGCGAAATCGTGCGGGAAATGCTGGCGGAGGTGAATCCTGAGCTGGCAGCGAAACAGGCGGCGACGTTTGGTTTTGCCCGCTCCACTGGCGATTGGCATGAACTGGTACGCGATCCCAACATTGATGTGGTCGATATCTGCGCACCGAATTTCCTGCATAAAGAGATGGCACTGGAAGCGATTCGCAACGGCAAACACGTTTACTCTGAGAAACCGCTGTCGTTATCTGTGGCGGATGCCGAAGAGATGGTGCAAGCCGCTCAGCAAGCGGGCGTGAAAACCTTGGTGGGTTTCAACTACATGAAAAACCCCACCAGCCAACTGGCGCGCGAAATCATTGCACGTGGCGAAATCGGCGAAGTGATTCACTTCTACGGCACGCACAACGAAGATTATCTGGCGCGTCCGGAAACGCCGCTGGATTGGCACTGCCAGAAAGCGCTGGCGGGTTTAGGCGCGTTGGGCGATTTGGCCGCGCACATTGTTAATATGGCGCACTATTTGGTCGGCGATATCGAAGAAGTCAGCGGCGATATGATGACAGTGATTCAGCAGCGTCCCGATCCGAAAGATGCATCGCGCCTGCTGCCAGTGGAAAACGAAGATCAGGCTAGCGCGTTGTTGCGCTTCAAGAATGGTGCGCACGGCGTATTCGAAACCTCGCGTATCGCCTGCGGCAGCAAAATGGGCCTGACCTATGTGGTAACCGGCACCAAAGGCACGCTGCGTTACACGCAAGAACGCATGGCGGAGCTGGAGTTGTATATCCACGATGAACCGGCGGGACGTCAAGGTTTCAAAACCATTCTGACCGGTCCAGCGCATCCGGATTACGCCAACTTCTGTGTTTCTGCCGGGCATGGCATTGGTTTTAACGATCAGAAAACCGTGGAGATTCGCGATTTGATTAACGGCATCGCCGCGGGCGATCGCATGTGGCCGGATTTCGCTGAAGGTTTGCAGGTGCAGAAAGTGTTGGAAACGGTGGCGGTTTCCGCGCTGGAACGCCGTTGGATGAAGGTGTAATCGGTATTAGTCAGGTGCGCATCTTTGCGCACCTGAAACTCGACCCTACGTGATTATGCCAACAACTGACACTGCGGCGGTAAGCGGCAGCTCAGCGCGCCTGGCATCACTTCAATCTTGAATTCACTGCCGGTCAGCGGTTCACCATCCAGATTAAACGTCATCTGATGCGGCGAACGAATGGTCAGCGACTGCAACTGCGCTTTAACGATATTCGGATTTTCATCATCGCGCGTCAGTGAATGCAGCAAGGTCGGCAGTAACTCTTGTGCGGTCACAATGCTGAGATTGAGTTGACCATCATTAATCAGTGCTTCGGGGCACAGTTTTTGCCCGCCGCCCGCCTGGCGTCCATTACCAATGCCGATCACCAACGCATCGCCTTGCCAGTTAAAACCGGGTCCGCTGATTTCGCAGCTATCCGGCTTCAACGCATCTACGCGCATCAATCCGTGAATAAAGTACGACACGCCACCCAGCGCCGACTTTAGCTTTTCCGGTGTTTCAGTGGTGATACGCGTACCAAATCCGCCGGTTGCCATATTGATAAAGTAACGTTCGCCATTCACGCGCGCCAAATCGATAGCGGTGGCTTTGCTGAGCAATGCCAATCGCAGCGCCGGTTCCATTTCTTCTGGAATGCCAACGCTGGTGGCGAAATCATTGGCGGTGCCGAGCGGCAAGATACCTAACGCTGGACGCGCCTGCTCTGGCAGCGCCGCCAACGCGGTCGCAATCTCATTGATGGTGCCATCGCCGCCACCCGCGACCACGGTTTCTGCCTGCAATTCCACGGCTTCGCGCACATAACGGTCGCCGTCACCTTTCTCCCAAGTCACACGTACCGCCAGATTAAAGCCTTCGTCACGCAGCGTATTAACGGCGGCGCGCAACGCTTCATTACCGGCGCCTTTGCCGTTGAGGATCAGCAATGTGAGCGGTTTATTTTGCATTATCAGTTCCTTGACGCGAGAGACAGAGCACAGGTTATAGCATAGCTATAATGAGAAATTTATCGGCGGGAGACTAAAAAAGAAAACCCGCACGGGGGAGCCGGGCGGGTGAATGAGGTGGTTCCTGTTAAAACCTGCTTTTATTGTTACTCGTTAGCAGCAGGCGCGATTCTAAAGCGAGGCGCAGCGACGGTCTGTGATCCTAATCTAACTTCGCCATTTTCTTTTCCTTAAGTGCGATCTTTGCTATGCGGATCGCGTGTTGTGTTGCCATCGACAAAATTACGCAGCAGCAGGGCAAAATCCAGCTGCACTGCTTCCGGTACTGGGATCCATACGCGATGCCCGTCGCCCGGCGCGACCTCCACCGCTGCGCCTTTGTCATTCTGCATGGTTTCCAGCGTACAATTGAGGTTGCCTTCTGGCGTCATGATCTCGACTGAATCACCAATGATGAATTTGTTCTTCACTGCAATCTGCGCCCAATCGGCACGGCGTTCACCGGTGAATTCACCGACAAATTGCTGACGTTCGGAAATAGAAAAACTTTGCTCGTAATTCTGATAGCTGTCATGCGTATGACGACGCAGGAAACCTTCGGTGTAGCCGCGATGCGCCAGACCTTCCAGCGTTTCCAGCAGCGCCGGGTCAAACGGTTTGCCTTCCGCTGCATCGTCAATGGCACGGCGATAAACCTGAGCGGTGCGCGCGCAGTAATAGAAGGATTTAGTGCGGCCTTCGATTTTCAGCGAATGTACGCCCATTTGGCTCAAACGTTCAACGTGTGCCACGGCGCGCAGATCTTTGGAGTTCATGATGTAAGTGCCATGTTCGTCTTCGAACGCGCTCATCACTTCGCCCGGTTTCATCTTCTCTTCCAGCAGGAACAGACGATCGGTAGTATCGCCAACGCCAAGTGTCGGTTGCTTTACCTGAACCGGCTGATGAAAACCGACAATATTGCCGACATCGTCCTGCTTGCCTTCTTCCACTTTATATTCCCAGCGGCAGGCATTGGTGCAGGTGCCTTGGTTGGGATCGCGCTTGTTGAGGTAACCAGAAAGCAGACAGCGACCGGAATACGCCATGCACAACGCGCCGTGCACGAAGATTTCAATCTCCATTTCCGGCACCTGCTGGCGAATTTCGGCAATTTCATCTAGCGACAATTCACGCGACAGAATCACGCGCGTCAGTCCCATTTGCTGCCAAAACTTCACCGTCGCCCAGTTCACCGCGTTGGCCTGTACTGAGAGATGAACTGGCATTTCCGGGAAGGCTTCGCGCACCAGCATTATCAAGCCGGGATCGGACATGATTAGCGCGTCCGGTTGCATGGCGACTACCGGCGTTAAATCGCGGATAAAGGTTTTCAGCTTGGCGTTGTGCGGCGCGATATTCACCACCACGTAGAATTTTTTGCCGAGTTCATGGGCTTCATTGATGCCCTTGGCCAGCACTTCGTGGGTAAATTCGTTGTTACGCACGCGCAGGCTGTAGCGCGGTTGTCCGGCATACACCGCGTCAGCGCCGTAGGCAAAGGCATAGCGCATATTCTTCAGCGATCCCGCTGGAGAAAGCAGTTCAGGTTTTAACATGGATTTTCTCACTGATGTCAGGTCAGCATGCCATCGTCGATGGCAGGTGCCGCAGCCGCATTAGGCGGCCCGGCAAAAGGTGGGGAATTGTAGGCAGGCCGGCAGGGAGAACAATTGATTCAGATCAATCTAAGCGGCTACAGCAAACGACAGACATCCGCTTCCCAGCGATATCCCATACCGTAAACGGCACGAATAAACGGCTGCTCGGTATCAAGGCTTTCCAGCTTGCGTCGCAGGTTTTTGATATGGCTATCGATGGTGCGGTCGGTTACCACACGGTAATCATCGTACAGGTGATTCAGCAACTGCTCGCGCGAGAATACTTTGCCCGGCTCCAGCGCCAGGGTTTTCAGCAAACGAAATTCGGCAGGGGTTAACTCCAACTGCTGTTCACGCCAGCTGGCCTGGAAACGGCTTTCATCGATTTGCAGATGCGACGCTTGCTGCGCCTCTTCTGGCGAACGTTTCACGCGGCGCAGAATGGTTTTCACACGCGCTACCACTTCGCGCGGGCTAAACGGTTTGCAGATGTAATCATCCGCACCAATTTCCAGCCCCAATAGACGATCAATCTCTTCGGTGCGCGCGGTGACCATAATAATCGGCAGCTCAGAGAAGCGGCGAATTTCGCGGCACAGCGTTAAGCCGTCGCGGCCGGGCAGCATCAAATCCAGCAACATCAAGTCCGGCGGCGTTTGCTGCACGTAATTCAGCACTTCGTTGCCATCCGCAATGTGGTGCGTGCGATAGTTGGACGCTTGCAGATAATCAATCATCAACTGCGCCAGTTTCGGTTCATCTTCTACAACAAGAATCAGGGGATCGCTATTTTCCGGGCTCATAAGTGGCGTCTAGTGAGGAACATACGGCAAGTTTAGCGTGATTTGCAGGCCACCTAAATCAGAGTGATCTGCACTTATGCTGCCGTTATGCGCTTCGGCGATGTTTTTGCAAATCGCCAGGCCAAGCCCCGAGCCGCCGCTGGCGCGATTGCGCGAACTTTCGGTGCGGAAAAAACGTTCGAATATTTGTGCCTGATGGGTGGGATCAACGCCCGGTGCGCTGTCGGCAAAGGTCAGCTGCCACAATTCGTCTTTCTGCTGCACGCTAACCTGCACCGCGCCACCCGCATCGGTGTAACGCAGGCTGTTTTCCAGCAGATTGGTGAATAGCTGCATCAGACGATCGGGATCGCCGAAGCTTTCGGCTTGGGTTGGCAGCGCCAGATTCAGCGCCAGCTCGCGGCTGCGGTAACGTTCGTTAAAGCTGCCCGCCACCACTTCCAGTAAGTTCACCAGATCCACTGGTTGCATGCGATAGGCGAGGGCGCCAGCATCCGACAACGATAGCTGATGTAAATCATCCACCAGTTTGGTCAGCACCACCACTTCACTTTGCAGCGAACTGATCGCTTCTGGTGTCAGCTTGCGCACACCGTCCTGCATCGCTTCCAGCTCACCACGCATGATTGCCAGCGGCGTGCGCAGTTCATGGGAAATATCGGCCATAAAGGCGCGGCGATTGCTCTCGTTTTTCTCCAGCGAGCGCGCCAGCAAATTGAAGTCGCGTCCTAACTGGCCCAGCTCGTCGCTGCTGCCGACTTCAACACGCGTGGCGAAATTGCCCGCCGCCAAATGGTGCGTGCCATCAACCAATCGTTTTACCGGGGCCAGCAAACCACGCGCCAGCAACCAGGTGACCAGCGCCGCCAGCAAGCCGGTGAGCGCCACAATCATCCAACTGGTGCGCCGCTGTTGTTGATCGAAATTGATGTCGGTGCTGCGCGTCAATCGCTCGGCTGGCGAGGCGATTACCCAGCCGACAATCTTGCCGTTGCTGGTGGTGATGTTGCGTCGCGTCCCTTCCGGCGGCACTGGCGCGCGCGGACCCGACAGCACTTTGTATTGCTGATCGACAATCCAGAATTGGGTGCGCCAGCCGTGCGGCGGCAACTGATTGACGCTGCCAGGATTTTGCTCCAGCGATCGCAAAATCGAAAAGATCAGACGATCGTTAGCCCGCAAAAAATCCCAGCTACCGTGCTGCTCATATTGATCGGCCAATGCATCGCTTAATAAAGTGAGGCGCTGCTCGTTACCTTTCTTGATGTAATCGACAAAGCCATGCTCGAAGCTGAGACGCACGCCCCAATGCATGGTGATGATCACTAACATGCAGGTAGAAAAAATCGCCATAAACAGCTTGGCGCCAATGCCCAGTTTGACCGGCCGTTTCATCCTTTTCTCCTGCCTCGCAGATCGACGTTTTTACTCACATCCTTGGGGACGCGCCAGAACACTAACGCGGGCAGCACAATCACCAGCGCCATGCACAGATAGGTGTAAATAAAGGTTTGATGCGCTGCCGCGCTATCGGTGACGACGCCATGACCAAACGCACCCAGCAGCAAACCGGCGACGGTGACGCCGATACTCATCGACAATTGCATGATCATCGACAGCAAGCTGTTGCCGCTCGACGCTAAATCATCTGGCAACTCTTTCAGCGTTAAGGTGTTCATTGATGAGAAGCGAATGGCGTTGACCATGCCTTGCAGCAGCAACACTAACGGCAGCAGCCAGAACCAACCGAGCAGCGCGACGACGGGGAACAGCAGCACCACCGCCGCCAGCGCAATGGTCGTGCCAACCAGCGCATTGCGATATCCAAACAGATTGACGATGCGCACCACTACGCGTTTGGTGCCCATATTGCCCAGCACCATCGGAATCATCATTAAACCGGCGTGGAATGGGCTATAACCGAGGCCAACTTGCAGGAAAATCGGCGTCATAAACGGCAGCATGCCGCTACCAATGCGCCCGGTAAAACTGCCGAGCAGGCCAATCGAATAGATGCGGTTGTCGAATAGTTTCAGGCTAAACAGCGCGTTGTCGTTGTTGCGGCCATGCATGAGATAGAACAGCAGCGAAAACACGCCCAGCAAGATCAGCAGGCCGAGCAGCAGCGGAGAACCGCCAGAACTGCGTTGGCCATCCAGCGCCAGCGTCAAGGTCGCCATGCCAACCGCCAGCAGCACGAAGCCGAGGAAATCAAAGCGTCGCGTTTGCATGGTGTAATTGGGCATCAGCGTCAGCGTGGCAATCGCGCCGATAAT
Organism: Pantoea sp.; assembly: GCF_039594315.1. Lineage (GTDB taxonomy): Bacteria > Pseudomonadota > Gammaproteobacteria > Enterobacterales > Enterobacteriaceae > Pantoea. The sequence goes on along the minus strand of NZ_JBCNNP010000017.1, from coordinate 650 downwards.
GCCGACCGGAATATTGATCAGGAAGATCCAGTGCCAACTGGCGTATTGCACCAGAATCCCGCCGAGCGCTGGGCCAAGCAGCGGGCCGATTTGTCCCGGCGTAGTAACAAAGGTCATCGCCGACATATATTGCTCACGCGGCACGATTTTCATCACCGTTAAACGCCCAACCGGCACCATCATCGCGCCACCAATCCCTTGCACCACGCGCGCCATGATCAATTCATTCAGCGTGGTGGAGAAGGCGCACAACAACGAACCGATGCTGAACAGCACAATGGCGCAGAAGAAGATGTTGCGCACACCAAAACGATCCGCCAACCAGCCGCTGATTGGCAGCGTCACCGCCACGGTGAGTACATACGAGACGATCACCGAGTGCATATTCAGCGGGCTAACGTTGAGGTCGCGCGCCATTGATGGGATCGCGGTGTTGACGATGGTGGTATCCAACGCCTGCATAAAGAAGCCAAAGGCGACGATCCACAACTGCCAGCGCACGGTGGCGTTTTGAGGTGACATGAAAGTACCTGTTATTTCAGAGCCAGTTTTCGCAAATCAATCCATTTACGCGTGAGAACTCGCGTAAGTTATTTGATACCAGCGTGAGTGCAGTACTGCGGGCGTGACCGGCGATATGCAGGTCATTG
>NZ_JBCNNP010000016.1:0-81251 GCF_039594315.1 Pantoea sp. | reverse complement strand
AGGGCACCATTATGGCCAGTGAAGTCGCGCGTTGTATTCAGTCGGGAATGCGCAATAAAGCGGTGATTATTAATGGCAGTAATCGACCGATTCCGATTGATTTAATAAGCATGAAAAAACGCCTGGTTGATATCGAAGGGCATCATTACAAACTCGCTAAACAACTGCATATTCTGTGAGGAAATAACCATGCTGAAAATATTATGTGTGTGTGGATGTGGTCTGGGATCAAGCTTTGCAATTGAGATGAGCGCCAAATCCGTATTAAAGAAACTCGAAATTGAGGCGGATATTGATCACACCACCATTTCTGAAGCCAACGCCTTTAAATCCGACATGATTTTAACCCAGAAAGCGTTTGCTGATGTGTTAAATGCCGATGCCAGCCCGGAACAGATTAAGCGGGTGATTATTCTCAACAAGCTGACAGATAAAGCCGAAATTGAGGAGAAAATCGTGGCGTTTATGAAAGAACGTAACTTAAAGGTTGCTAACCATGAATAGTGTGATCGACTTCCTGGTAAAAGATTTATTGGGGCAGGCATCAATCTTGATCGCCTTTATTGCCTTGATTGGTCTGTTACTGCAAAAAAAATCAGCGGGCAAGGTGGTGGAAGGCACCTTTAAAACCCTGCTCGGTTTCTTAATTATGATGGCGGGTATCAACATTATTGTCGGTACGCTGACCTTCCTGAACACCATTTTTACCCACGGTTTTGGCATGCAGGGTTATATCACCGACGTTGCCGCCATTGCCGGATTAGCGAACCGCGAGCTGGGTTCAGAAGTGGCTTTGACGCTGTTGGTGATCTTTATCGTCAACATCATCATCGCGCGTCTGACACCGTTCAAATACATCTTCCTTACCGGTCAGGCGCTGTTGTGGATGGCGACGATTGGTGCGGTGATTGGCTATAAAGCGGGGCTAACAGGCTTACCTCTGATCCTTACCGGTGGCATCTTCGGCGGCATTATGGCGGTAGTGATGCCCGCGCTGGCACAACCGGTGGTGCGCCGTATCACCGATTCCGACGACGTGGCACTCGGGCACTTCTGCACCATCGGCTATCTGCTAACCGCAGCAGTGGCGAAAGTGGTCGGTCGCGGCTCGCGTTCCACCGAAGACCTCAAACTGCCGGACAATTTCAAATTCCTGCAAGACACCTACTTGTCGATGGCGGTGGTGATGGTGCCGATGTACCTGATTCCCGCGGTCGCGGCGGGTCCGGAGTTTATCGGTCAGTACAGCAACGGCATGAACTACCTGATGTATGCGTTTATGCAGTCGATTCAGTTCGTGTGTGGTGTGTTCGTGCTTTACAGCGGCGTGCGTTTGCTGCTCAACGAACTGGTGCCAGCGTTCCGTGGTATTGCGATGCGTTTGGTGCCCGATGCTAAACCGGCGCTGGATTGCCCAGTGATGTTCCCGTATGCACCGAATGCGGTCATTGTCGGCTTCCTCGCCACTACGCTCGGTTCGGTTGTCGGCATGTTGGTGTTCCCGATGTTCGGACTGGCGATGATTCTGCCGGGTCTGCTGACCAACTTCTTCGCCGGGGGTACCGCGGGCGTGTTCGGTAATGCGCTGGGTGGTCGTCGCGGTGCGATGATTGGCGGCTTCGTGCACGGTCTGTTCATCACCTTCCTGCCAGCCATTCTGGTGCCGATGCTGGAAAGCTATGGCTTCACCGGCGTGACCTTCAGTGATTCTGACGTAATTAGTACTGGTTTGATTCTCGGCCATGCATTCCAAAATAACTGGCTGTTCGTTGCCTTGTTTATTGCCTTTATTACCCTGATCGCCTGGTTTGTTAACGGAAAATCCACTAAGCCTAAATCCCATGAGGAAAAGCTCCATGAAACTTTATAATTTTACCGATCTGTTACAGGTGGCTAAAGAACGTGAATTTAAAGCGCTCGGTTCCTTTAATTTGCACTGCCTGGAAATGTTGCCGGCCTTTTTTAAAGCGGCAGAGAAAACCAACAGTCCATTAATGATTCAAATCTCTACCGGTACGGCGAAATATCTCGGACATAAATTATTAGTGGATGCGATTCGTTCACTGTCGGAAAGCCGTAATGTGCCAACCTGTTTGCATCTCGATCACTGTTCCGATTTAGCCGCGATTCAAACCGCGCTGGATGCTGGATTCAGTTCTATTATGTATGACGGTTCGCATTTGCCGATTGAAGAGAACATTGCCAACACGCGTCGCGTGATTGATATGGCGCGTCCGCTGGATGTATCAGTGGAAGCCGAACTCGGCGCGATTGGCGGCTCGGAAGATGGCAAAGAAGTGGAAATGAGCGACGCGGCGTTTACCACGGTTGATGAAGCCAAACGCTTTGTCGATGAAACCGGCGTCGATATGCTGGCGATCTCCATTGGCACCGTGCACGGCTTGTATACTGGCAAAGCGCACATTCAACATCAGCGCCTGGCCGATATCACCGAAGCCACCAAAACACCGTTGGTGTTGCACGGCGGCACCGGTGTTAGCGATGAAGATATGCGCCTTGCGGTACGCAGCGGTATCGACAAAGTGAATGTTGGCACCGAAATGAATGTGCAGTGGGTCGCGAACTGCAAACAGACCTTTGAGAAGGGCAAAGTCAACGATAGCGTGCGTAATTTCCTCGTACCTGCGAACGATGCCGTGACCAATGTGCTGGTAGAAAAGATTCAACTGTTCCGCTAATTTCGACTCACTCATGACGTAATAACCTGAGGTGCCCTGGCGCCATTCGGGGCAGGAGACGCTATGTTTGGATTCTTGAAAAAGGGCTCGGAAAATAAGAGCCAGGATTCACAAGAAATAGATCTTCAGGCTGAAACCATCAGCGGAAAAATAAGCGAACTGGAACAACAGTTGGCGAATAATCCGCAGGCCAAAGATACGCAAAAGGAATTAATGCTGGAATATAACCGTGCATTAAATATCTTTGCTAAAAGCCAACGTTATCGTCAGGAAATTGATCCGCTGTTCGTTAAGATTGACGAACTGCGCAACACCATTCGCAAATCATTTTAGGAGGCAGTATGAGTATTAAAAGACTGCTGCAGGAGGCAAGTGCGATTCAGGTGAGGATCCGCGCCACGGATTGGCGCGAGGTGATCGCGATGGCGGCACAACCGTTGGTCAGTGGTGGCTACATCAAAGCCAGCTATCCGGAAGCGGTGATTGCCAACACCCTCGAACACGGCGCGTATTACGTGTTCGAGGAAGGCATCGCCATTCCACATGCGCGCCCGGAAACCGGCGTGCTAAAGGATTGCTTCAGCATGATTGTGCTGGATGAGCCGATTTCCTTCGACGGCAGCGACAAAGCCGACATCGTGATTATGTTCGGTGCGCGTGACAGCAACGCCCACATTGAAGAGGGCATCCGCGCAATTGTGACGCTGCTGGAAGACGAAGAGACGCTGGTGCGACTGCGCAAAGCCATCACGGCTGCGGAGGTAATAGAAATCCTATGACAACCGACATGGCAGAAAAGGTGGTAGTGCTGGTCAATGGCATTCCGGCTTCCGGCAAAAGTACCTTAACGCGTGCGCTGGCGGAGCAGTTTGGTTTTCCGGTGCTGACACTGGATAGCCTGAAAGAGCCGTTTATGGCCAGCTTCGCGCCGGTGGATCGTCTGCGCAATCGGCAACTGGGTTGCGCGGCCTATCAGGCAATCTGGAAAGTGGTGGCGCAGGCGCCGAGCCGCTGTGTGTATGTGATTGATGCCTGGTTTGGCTTCCAGCCGAAAGAGGTGTTGCAGCAAGGATTGCAGCAGGCGGGCGTCACGCGGGTACTGGAGTTGTGGCTGGCGATTACCCCGGATGAGGCGGTGGCACGTTATCAGTCGCGTTTGAGCGATCGTATGCCCGGTCATCCCGGCGCGGAGTATCTGCCGGAGCTGCGCAAGTTGGCAGAAACCGCGCAGCCTATGGCGCTAGGACCGGTACTACAACTCGATGCGCGCGATCCGGACGAAGCCGCCGCGTTTGCCTGGCTGCAACGCCAGCTGCGGCTGCCGATCACCGCTCAACCGGCTTTATCGGCATCGGGCTGAAAAAAGGCCGTCAGCAGGGCGCTGAATTGCTGCTGGTGCTGAGCATCATCAGCCAGCTGGCGGCAGATTTCACCCAATGCTTGATAAAGCCGATCGGTCGCCAGTTCACCTTGATTCAACGTGGCAATCTCATCCATCTCCGCCGCCCAGCGCCAGGCTTTTGGCAGCATATCCGGGGCGGCTTTTTCCATTCTCTGCATTAACGCCGCCTGGCTCTCCTGCATCTCTTCACGCAGTGCATCTGCCGCGCCGACGCGGCTGGCGTTGATCAACATCGCGCTGGTTAACAAGGTGATGCCTTTATTAATCCCGGCATAGGCCATTTTCAGTGCCGATGCCGCGCCATTCTCTGCCTTCATTGCACGCACGCGCAGGCCATATTTTTCTAACTCTGCCAACTGCACAGCATGGGCTCCGGCAAACCAGAAGCGTGGCCCTTGTGGATTTTGCGCGCCCGGCGGCAGGCCAATGATCGCCGCATCGGCAAACGGCGTGCCGGTGGCTTCAATCACCTGTGCGACCTGTTGTAGCGTTTCCGGGCTGATGGCATTGCAATCGACAAACAGCGGTTTACGCACGGCGGCTTGCAGATGCGGCACCATCTGCTGCGCCCAACTCAGCGCCGATTCCGGCGGCAGAATCGACAGGATGATCTCGGCGTCACACAATTCCACGGCGCTGGCATCTTCAATATGAGCAGCAAGTGCGCGTTGTTGTGACGCGCAGGAACGCGTTTTTAACGGGCAAATTACGCGCGCACCGTGTTGCGTCAACACAGCGGCAACCGCAGCGCCCATCGCGCCAGGTGCGGCGATAGCAAGGGTTTTCATGGCGACATCTCCAGGCAGGTAAAGATTGAGTGTGGATAATTCCAGCGGATTGTGGGTCAACAGATTGGTTACAAAGCATGTTTCGACAATGCAGGTTGCGCAGCGTCTACCAGGCTTTTGTGACAACGATCCCAAAGGAGAGCTTCATGAACATCGATTTACACGGAAAAACCGCATTGGTCACCGCATCTACCGGCGGTATTGGCTTTGCCATCGCGCAAGGGCTGGCGGCCAGCGGCGCGGAAGTGGTGCTGAATGGGCGTAGTGAAGCCTCGGTGAGCCGCGCGCGAGAAAAGCTCAACGGTTTGGTGGCGGGCGCGAAGATTCACACTTTCATCGCCGATCTCGGCAGTGCGCAGGGCGTGCAACAGCTGTTAGACGGTTTGCCGCCGATCGATATTCTGGTGAATAACGCCGGGATTTATGGCCCACAGGATTTCTTCGCCGTCGATGACGCAACCTGGGAAGCCTATTGGCAAACCAATGTGATGTCGGGCGTACGTTTGTCGCGCGCGCTGTTGCCGGAGATGATGAAACAGGGCTGGGGCCGGGTGGTGTTTATCTCGTCCGAGTCGGCGTTGAACATTCCCGCCGACATGTTGCATTACGGCGTGAGCAAAACCGCCCAGCTTTCATTGGCGCGCGGCCTGGCGAAAGTGGCGGCGGGCAGTGGCGTCACCGTGAATAGCGTATTACCGGGTCCAACGCTTTCCGATGGTTTTGCCGCGATGATGGAAGACGAAGTGCAGCGCACTGGCAAATCGCTGGAAGTGTTAGCCAAAGAGTTTGTCATGAGTAACCGCCCGAGCTCAGTGATCCAGCGCGCCGCCACGGTGGAAGAGGTGGCGAACATGGTGGTGTACGTGTGCTCGAAACAGGCTTCGGCCACGTCGGGCGCCGCGCTGCGTGTCGATGGCGGCGTGGTGGATGACATTGTTTAGCCGCGAGCGTTTACGGTGAAAAATCGGGTCGCCATCAATGGCGACCTTACGAAAACGCGCCAATCCCTTGTAGGGTCGCCATTTATGGTGACCGAAGAATTCTGACAGACGAGCATCGGGGCTGTTTTGCCCACCTGCTCAAACCCAACCTGTAAGTAAATGCTTATCCGTTGCGTACAATCCCCATAAAGACAAAAGTTTACACAGCAAAGCTTGGTGTTTCTGCTGTCGATGCTTAAAATGCCCGCACTTTTCTCTGAGGCTGCGGCATGACGATTTCGCTATCACGCGCAAAATGGATTCTGGCACTGGTTTGTCTGGTGCTGGCGTTTTGTCTCGTCCAGCGCAGCTTCAATTTGCCGTCCGCGCCGTTCACCTCGGTCCATGCTGCTGTCCAAGCGCACAGTAATGACGATGCCAGCGGCAGCGAAAAACCTTGTGCGCTCAGCGCCAAATCGCTGAACGCCGCTGCACCGATGCTCGATACCGCCTTGCCGTTCCTGCTGCTGTTGCTGGCGCTGATCGCCACGCTCAGCCAACCCACGACTTCGTTCGGCTATCGCCGTGAACCGCTGTTTCCGCCGCTACGACGGCGGCATCTGACCTTCTGCGTCTTCCGGGAATAACACTACGCGTTCCATCGCGTACACCTTGTTATTCACCGGAGAATCAAAATGAAGATCTTTATCAGAAGCATGCTGCTTCTGCTGGCGAGCCTCGCGGTCACCGCGCAGGCAGCAGACAGCGGCTGGCTGCGTAATGCACAAAACAGCCACGCCGAAGTGCGTTTGCGCAGTGCCAGCCACAATCAGGATCAACAACTGTTGCTGGATATCCGCCTGCAACCAGGCTGGAAAACCTACTGGCGCACGCCAGGTGAAGGTGGCGTAGCGCCAGAAATTCGCTGGCAAACGCCGGATGTTAACGCGCAATGGTTTTGGCCTGCGCCGCAGCGTTTTGACGTCAGCGGTTTAACCACCCAGGGCTACAAAGGCGATATCACGCTGCCGATCACGCTCAAGCATCTGTCCAGCACCACGCTAGCGGGCACGTTGACGCTTTCAACGTGTAGCGACGTCTGCATCCTTACTGATTTCCCATTTAGTCTCGATCTTACGCAACCCGCAGATGCAGCATTTGCCCGTGATTTCGCCGAAGCGATGGGCAAAATCCCGGCAGCAAGTGGGCTAACCGATCAACTCGACGCCAGCTTTGTGAATGGCGAACTGCAAATCCGTGCGCAGCGTCAGGGGGGTTGGCAGCAGCCGGAACTGTTCTTCGATTACCCGGCGGGCAGCATGTTGGCCGCGCCAAAAATCAACGTCGATGGCGATACGCTGACGGCGCGCGTGGTAGTCACCGACGAATGGGGCGAAGCCGCGCCGGATCTGCGTGGTAAAACCTTGTCGCTGGTGGTCAGCGACGGCGACATTGCGCAACAAAGTTGCGTGACGATTGGCGCGGAACCTCTGGTTTCAGGTACAGCGACGCAGACGTTGTGGTCGGTGCTGCTGCTGGCGCTACTCGGCGGTTTGATCCTCAATCTGATGCCGTGCGTATTGCCGGTTTTGGCGATCAAGTTGAGCAGTTTGGTGCAGCAGCAAGGGCAAACGCAGCGTCAAACCCGTATGCAGTTCCTCGCCTCCAGCGCCGGTATCATCTTCTCCTTCCTGCTACTTGCGTTGCTGATGAGCGGTCTGCGCCTGAGTGGTCAGGCATTGGGTTGGGGCATTCAGTTCCAAAGCAGCGGCTTCCTGCTGGCGATGGTGTTGGTGATGTTCCTGTTCAGCGCCAGCTTGTTTGATCTGCTGCACTTCCGCCTGCCCTCGGGCCTGAATACCAAACTGGCGACGCAAGGCGGTGACGGCTTATTGGGTCACTTCGGCCAGGGCGCATTTGCCACCTTGCTGGCAACGCCGTGCAGTGCGCCTTTCCTCGGCACCGCCGTCGCCTATGCGCTGACCGCGCCGTTGCCGCAACTGTGGCTGCTGTTTGTCGCGCTGGGCGTCGGCATGAGTTTGCCGTGGTTGTTGGTCGCCGCGTTGCCGGGAATGGCACGTTGCTTGCCGCGCCCGGGCCGCTGGATGGTGCATCTGCGCACCGTGCTTGGCCTGTTTATGCTGCTGGCGACTTTCTGGCTGGTGACCTTGCTGGTGCCGCATTGGGGCGATACTTTCGCGCTGGTGCTGGCGGCGCTGCTGTTATTGGTGTTGCTTATCTGGCTGGTGAAACGCCGTGCATTACAACAGGCAGGCGTGGTGTTTATCACGTTGACGCTAGCTGGCGCGCTGTTCCTGATGACGCGCATCGCGCCTGAAGAGGATACGTTGCATTGGCAGCCGCTGACCGAAGCGGCGATCAATCAGGCGCTGGAACAAGACAAGCGCGTGTTTGTCGATGTCACCGCCGATTGGTGCATTACCTGCAAAGTGAACAAATCGCGCGTACTCAATCAACCCGACGTGCGTGCCGCATTGCAAGCCGATGATGTGGTGCTGCTGCGCGGCGATTGGACGCAACCCGATCCGGCAATCGGTGAATTCCTTCGCCGTCGCGATCGCGTCGCCATTCCGTTTAACCAAATTTATGGCCCGGCGCTGCCGCAAGGTCAAATTTTGTCACCGCTGTTGAGTCGTGAAGCGGTGATCTCCACTCTCTCTGAGGCGAAAAAATAATGAAGAAATCCCTGTTACTGCCATTGATGTTCCTTGCGATGCCTGCACTGGCGGCTGCGCCGTTTACCCCTGAGCAAGAAGCGCGCATCAAAGAACTGATTCGCGAAACGTTGGTACAGAATCCGGCGATTCTGGCCGAAGCGGCTGATGCCTTTGATAAAGAAGCGGCGCGTCAGCAGCAAAACGTGGTGGCGCAGATGGTCGAGAAAAACCGTGACGCGCTGTATAACGATGCTGGATCACCGCGCATTGGTGCGGAAAAACCGGCGCTGACGCTGGTCTATTTCACTGACTACAACTGCGTGTTCTGTAAGAAGTTTGAAGCCGACATTGAAAAGCTGATTAAAGCCTATCCGCAAGTTGCGGTGGTGATCAAACCGCTGCCGTATCGTGCCGAAACTTCGCTGACTTCTGCGCGTTTGGCGTTGACGGTGTGGGAACAGCAGCCAAAAAACTTCCTCAAACTGCATGAGCGTTTGATGGCGAAGAAGGGCAATCACGACGAAGCCAGCATTGCCGCCGCGTTGGACAAAACCGGCATCACGCTGAAAGAGCCGAGCAAAGCCAGCCTCGACACCATCAACAGCAACCTGACGCTGGCGCAACAGCTTGGTGTGCAAGGTACGCCAGCGACGTTGGTCGGCGATCAGATGATCAGCGGCGCAGTGCCGTATGAGCAACTCGAAGCCGCGGTGAAAGGCGCGTTGCAGGCCAAGAAATGAGTCGAGCCAAGCGCTGGCTGCGCGAAGCTTTATGGCTGGTGCTGATGGTTGGCGCGGTGCTGTGGGGCATGGATTGGTTACGATCGCCGCAACTGCCGACTGATTTTGCCCAGCAGCCGCTGACCTCGCTGCAAGGCGACGTTAATCTGGCGGAAATGAGCAAGGAACGTCCGCTGCTTATTTACGTTTGGGCTTCGTGGTGTGGTGTGTGCAAGCTCACCACGCCCAGCGTCGCGGCGATCAGTCAGGACGGCGGCAACGTGGTTAACGTCGCGCTGCGATCAGGTGATGACAAACGCGTAGCCACCTGGCTGGAGAAAAAAGGGCTGCAAGGTGTGGCGATCAACGATGAGAGTGGCGCGATTGGCCAGCGCTGGGACATCAGCGCCACGCCAACCTTTATCGTGCTGCATCAAGGTAAAGTGATCAGCACCAGCAGCGGCTGGACCAGTGGTTGGGGACTCAAGTTGCGCCTGTGGTGGGCGAGTCTTTAAACAGCTAGGTTAATAAATGTAAATGCAACGAGGCCAGGGAAACCTGGCCTTTTTTATGTTTAACACAACGATGAAAATTGTAATATGCTTCCGCATTGCGCTTTAACCATTAAGGTGGGCGTTGGAGGAATTTCAGAAGCCAGAAAGGAATATGCCCATGGCAGGTTATCAGCCGCCTTACACCATTACACCAACGATCCTAAATCAGGTTATTGAGGTCGGTGAATTGTTAGGTCGCTGGGCTGCGCAGGCAGAACATTCGTCGCCACTGTTACGCAAAGAGAACCGCATTCGCACTATCCAAGCCTCGCTGGCTATAGAGCATAATAGCCTGTCAACAGAGCAAGTTACGGCGATTATGGAAGGCAAGCGTGTTCTTGCCCCCGCAAAAGATATTCAGGAAGTGCGCAACGCCATTCTGGCTTATGAAAAACTCAATGTCTGGAATAGCGCACAACAGAGCGATTTGCTGGCCGCGCATCGCTTACTGATGATGGGGCTTGTAGATGCACCAGGCCAACTCCGCACAAATCGCACAAATAATGTTGGCGTCTATCGCGAACAGCAGCTAATTCATATGGCTCCACCTGCAAACCAGTTGCCACGCCTGATTGCTGATTTGCTTACCTGGCTTGAGCAGACGGATATTCATCCGCTAATTGCCAGTTCTATTTTCCATTATGAATTCGAATTCATTCATCCATTTACCGATGGCAATGGCCGCATGGGCCGGTTGTGGCAGACGCTGATACTCAGCGAATGGCGCCCTGAATTTGCGTGGTTGCCCGTGGAAACACTGATCCATAATCAGCAGGATCACTATTATCTGGTATTGGGGGAGTGTGATCGTTTGAGTGATTGCACGCCGTTTATTACCTTTATGCTGGATAAGCTGATTGAAGCGTTAGTTGAAGGAATCGCCTCTCAAGCATCCACTACCGGGATTCCGTCACCAGAAATGTCGGTGGAAATGTCGGTGAAAAAAGTAACAGCGACTGCACAAAATTTATTATCTGCACTCAAGGCTTCACCCGAATTAACCATTATCGGCTTAGCTGAGTTGCTACAAGTCAGCACCAGAACCGTAGAGCGCAACCTCAAAATATTGCAGTCCCAAGGTCAACTTGAACGAGTAGGGTCAGCCAAAGGCGGCTATTGGCGGGTAATTTAAAGACTGCGTTTTATCATTCATTCAATGTTAATCCCGAATTTGATCGTCTGAGCGTTAGCACCTGACCATTCAAACGCTGAACATCCTCCCGCATGTAAAAAAATGTGTCCTCAGGGCTTTTCATTTCCCGTCTGCCAGGTAATAGTGACGCCGCGAAATTTTAATAATAATCATTATCATTTGTACGGGTAGATAAAATGAAAAAATGGCTGTTAGCTCTGGGGTTGCTGGCGGTGGCGGGTCACGCTAGCGCAAAAATTATTACTGACGTGGCCGGCAGGCAGGTCGAAGTTAAACAAGAATCTAAACGCATTATTCTAGGCGAAGGGCGTCAGATGTATCTGCTGGCGGCTTTTGATACCGCCGCGCCATTCCAGCGTGTGGTGGGATGGCGTGATGATTTCCACAAAGCGGATTACGACGGTTACATGGCGTATGAGAAAAAATATCCGCAAATCAAAAAGCTGCCTACGTTTGGCGGTGCGAAGGACGGCACCTTTAACGTTGAGCAAGCGTTGACGCTCAAACCTGATCTAGTGCTGATGAACCTCGAATCGAAGGCCGCGACCGATGAAGGCAAGCTGATCGAGAAATTACAGGCGGTTGGCGTGCCAGTGGTGTTTATCGATTTTCGTGAAAAACCGATGGAACACGCCGAGCAAAGCATCCGCATCATGGGCGAACTGGTCAATAATCCGCAGCGCGCCGAAGAGATTGTGGCGTTTCGTCGTGCGCAGATTGAAAAGGTGACCGATCGCCTGAAAAACTTCAACGGCACGCGCCCAAAAGTGATGATTGACCGGGCAGGCGGTTATACCGACGAATGCTGCATGTCGTTTGGTAACGAGAACTTTGGTCAAATGGTGGAAATCGCGGGTGGCAGCAACATCGCTAAGGATTTGATTCCGGGTACTTTCGGTACATTGAACCCAGAGCAAATCATTGCCAGTCGTCCTGACGTGGTGGTGGTGACCGGCGCGAATTGGAAAAACTACAACACCGTAGGTAAATGGGTTGGTGTCGGTCCTGGTGCAGATACCGAGGAAGCCACCGCACGCCTGAAACTGCTGATGATGCGTGACGCGTTCAAAACCTTGCCGGTTGCGCACAACGGCAATGCGCACGCCATTTGGCATCAATTCTATGACAGCCCTTATCAGTTCGTCGCTATTCAGGCATTGGCGAAATGGCTGCATCCTGAGTTGTTCGCCGATCTCGATCCCGACGCGACCTTCCGCGAGTTCCACCAGAAGTTTCTGCCGTTGCCGTATCAGCCTGGATATTGGGTAACGCTGCCGGCCGATAAGTCATAAATTTGCGTTAATCAGGTTAGAAACCAGCATTACTGTTTATCTTTACTAATATTTTACAGGTGGTTGCATCCGCGTTCGTCAAAGCGAAACGGGTGCGTCACCTCATAAATAGCCGGTAAAAGGGAGAACGTAATGTTGCATACCTCGGGAAAATCGCTGTTCGGCGTGACGCTATACGCGCTGCTAGAACCGCTGCCGCTGGGCTTTTTCTTCGCCGCCTGGCTGTTCGATATCATCTATCTGCAAACTGCTGTCATCATGTGGACCAAATCCGCCAGTTGGTTGATTGCTATTGGTCTGGTGCTGGCAATTCTGCCACGTTTAATTAGCCTGATTTATTTATTTCGTGGCGCGCGTCCCAATGAAAAAACACACTTTTGGCTATCGCTGCTGGCAATCGTGCTGGCGGTGGTGAATGCCTTTATTCATAGCCGCGATGCTTACGCCGTTGTGCCATTGGGCGTGACGCTCTCCACGCTGGTGGTGTTGTTGCTATTGATTGCCAACGTGCAATGGGTGCTGCGCGATCGTCGTGTACAAGGAGGTCGCGTATGAAACGTCAACTGAGTGTGATTGCGCTGGCATTACTGATCAGCGCCTGTGATGACGGCGCGTTGATTGATCCGCAAAAACAAATCGGGCCGAATCCTGAACTGCCGCAGGCGCAGAATTTCTTTATGCCGCCGATGCAGGTGCCAAAAGGCGTACCGTGGAAAGCCGGTGAAATGCCGAAAGTGGCGGATGGATTGAAGATTGAAAAGATCGCCGACAATTTGCAGCATCCACGTCAGGTGTTGGTGCTGCCGAACAATGATGTGCTGGTGGCGGAATCGAATGGTACGCCTAAACCGACCACCGCGCCCAAGCAGTTGATTATGGGTATCGTGCAGAAGGCATCAGGCAAGGGCGGTGATGGCGGCAATCGCATCACGCTGTTACGTAACGTCAACGGTAAATGGGAACAGCATCGTTTTATCGACAATCTGACCGCGCCGTTTGGTATGCAGTTGGTGGGCAATACCTTGTATGTGGCGAATGCCGATAGCCTGGTGAAATTCCCGTATGAGAGTGGACAAACCGAAATTCGGACGCCACCTGTCGAAGTCACTGAACTGCCGGGCGGGCCGATTAACCATCATTGGACCAAATCGCTACTTGCCAGTCCGGACGGCAGCAAACTGTATGTCGGCGTCGGTTCCAACAGTAATGTGTCGGAAAACGGTATCGGTGAAGAGTATCGACGTGCCGCGGTATTGGAAGTCGATGCAGCGAGCGGGGCCAGCCGCATTTATGCCAGCGGTTTGCGCAATCCCACCGGATTGCAGTGGGAGCCACAAAGCGGCAAGTTGTGGGCGGTGGTCAATGAACGCGACGAAATTGGCTCGGATTTGGTACCGGATTATATGACCTCGGTGCAGGACAAAGGCTTCTATGGTTGGCCTTACAGCTATTACGGTCAGCATGTGGATGAACGCGCACAACCGCAACGGCCGGATTTGGTGGAGAGAGCCATCAAACCGGATTACGCGTTAAGTTCGCACGTCGCGCCGCTTGGGCTGCTGTTTTACGGCGCTGATAACATGCCGCAATATCGCGGCGGGGCGTTTATCAGTGAACACGGCAGTTGGAACCGCACGCCGCTTAATGGCTATCAAGTGGTTTGGGTGAAGTTCGAAAACGGTAAACCGGTCGGGCAACCGCAGCCGGTGGTGACGGGCTTCCTGACTGACGATCAGAAGCAGGTACGCGGTTTGCCGGTTGGTTTAGCAACCGATCAGCAGGGCGGCGTGTTGATTGCTGACGATGCGGGCAATGCCATTTGGCGCATCAGCTCCGCCAATTAATAAATTGCAGGCAATAAAAAAGGATTTGGCATCAACGCCAAATCCTTTTTTTATGTTCGCTAACTGGCTGGTAACCGCGCTGCGAACCGGGTGCTCAGCACTCCTCACAAAACAGATGATAAAATGTGGCGGGATTTATTTCAAGTTTCGCTAAAATACTGTATGGTTATACAGGTGTTGAGTGACGGGCGAAGCCTCATTGTTTTCTGATGACTCCCAGGGGCGCGGATTGTCAAATCCCGGCAGGTTTCAGGTGGTGCTGGCCTGTGGCTTCCACAATGAGAGCCGCTCAGCACTCCTCACAGATGTGCTTAAGCGGTCGGCGGGTGGAGTCAAAGCCTCGGCTGCTGAACGCCGCGCTCCTGTTAAAGGAGAAGGAAAGTGATTGAACTTGTTCGATTGTTGCTGGACTTAGTCCGGGTGATCTTGCAAATCATCGTTGCCCTTTTGCAACTGACTGGTCAGGCGCACTGATCAGAACTTGAAACAAGGCGGAGCTCACCCCTCCGCCTTTTTTCGCTGTTTACGAAACATATGCAAGCCCGGAAGACGCTACTATCCTCCTCAATGATGAAATACGAGGAAGTGAAACATGGCGAGCAAAACAATCAAGTTGGGACCGGTCACCGCGCCACAGACGTTCTCGGACGTCGAGCAGGTTTTTCTCACGGATGACACTCAGTTGGCGCGTAAAAATCAACTGTTGGAACGCATGAAACAGCACGGTTTCGACACGCTGGTAATTTATGCCGATAAAGAACACGGCAGCAATTTTGAATATCTCACCGGTTTCATCCCGCGCTTCGAAGAAGGGTTGTTGCTGCTGGACAAATCCGGTCACTGCACGCTGGTACTGGGTAACGAAAACCTCAAAATGGCGCGCTTTTCGCGTATCCCCACCACGCTGGTGCACACGCCTTACTTCTCGCTGCCCAATCAACCTATGGATAACGAAGCGCCACTTGAGAGCCTTTTTGCTGCGGCGGGTTTGGATCGTAGCGGCAAAATTGGTCTGGTCGGCTGGAAGATGTTTACGCCCGCGAATGGCAACGGCACAAGCCTGTTTGACCTGCCATATTTCATTGTGGAAGCGATTAAACAGACTGTAAAAAAGGATGCGATTGTAGAAAATGCCATCCATCTGTTTATTGGCGATCACGGTGTCCGCACCACCTGTAATGCCAATGAAATTGCGCATTACGAATACGGTGCCAATCTCGCCTCGAATTGCATGCTAAACGCGCTGGATGCGATTGAAGAGGGCGTACGTGAAATTGAACTGGGCGCATTACTTGCCGCAGAAGGGCAATACAATACGGTCGTCACAATTGCCGCCACCGGCAGCCGTTTCGAACATGCCAATTTGTATCCAACGCACAAAAAAGTGCAGCGCGGCGATCCGTTGTCATTAACCACTGCCTATAAAGGCGGGTTATCGAGCCGCAGCGGTTTTGTGATTGCCGACGAAAGCGAGTTGCCCGGTACACAAAGCGATTATTTACAGCGCATTGCCAAACCTTATTTCAGTGCGGTGGTGGCGTGGCTGGAAAATATTCACATCGGTATGAGCGGCGGTGCACTTTATGATTTGATAGAGCAGGTATTGCCGCAGAAAGATTACGGTTGGCATCTCAATCCAGGGCATTTAGTGGCAGACGAGGAGTGGATGTCGTCACCGATTTATCATCATTCCGTTGAGCAGCTAAAAAGCGGCATGATGCTGCAAATCGATATTATCCCATCCGTTGCGGGTTATAACGGTGCCAGCGCAGAAGAGTGTGTGGTGCTGGCGGATGCGGCGTTACAAGCGGCTATCGAGCAGCAATATCCGGCGTTATGGCAGCGGATTGAAACGCGCCGGGCATATTTGCGCAAAGAAATTGGCATTCAGTTGAGTGATGACGTCTTACCGTTATCCAACAGCGTGGCGTATTTGCGCCCGTTCTTTTTGGCGAAAGAATTGGCAATGAGCGTGGATCGTTAATGCTATAAAAAACGGTCACCGTAAATGGCGACCGCTACGAAGCGGAAGGTGCGCATAAATACGCACCTTGAAATGGTAAGATCAGCCTTTGTATTTAATCGCGTCAATCAACATCTCAAATGCCATGGTGTGCTGTTTACGGCTGGGATAATAAAGATAATAGCCGCTAAACGGTTGCGTCCAGTCATCAAGTACCGATTGCAACCTGCCTTCCGCAATGTGCTGGTTAACCGTGTCTTCGGGAACATGCGCAATGCCCATACCAGAAAGTACCGCATCAATTCGCGCAACCAAATTACTAAAAATCATCTGGCCTTCAACTTTTACCCGGATATCTTTGCCATCTTTGCTGAATTCCCAACTGTATAATCCACCCAGCGTCGGCAAGCGCATATTGATGCAGTTATGATTTTGTAATTCATAAGGTGTTTGCGGAATACCATGCTGCTGTAAATATTCCGGTGTGGCAACTGTCTTCATTTTCCAGTCTGGGCCAATCCTCACCGCTATCATATCTTTTTCAATGCTTTCACCTAATCTCACGCCCGCATCAAAACGACCGCTAACAATATCCGTTAAGGCATTGTCGACAGACAACTCCACATTAATATCAGGATAAGCGCGTAAAAAAGGTTTCAGCAGTGGCCATAACGTCGAAGATAACGCGTGTTCACCAGCGGTAATGCGGATATTGCCAGACGGTTTACCCTGGCTGTCAGTGAGTTGCAGCAAGGCTTTTTCAATATCAGCCATCAGCGGCGCGACGCTTTGAATCAGGTTTTCACCGGCTTCAGTGGGGGCCACGCTGCGGGTGGTGCGGGTTAATAAGCGGGTATTTAAGCGCTCTTCAAGGCCGCGAATCGAGTGGCTCAAAGCCGATTGTGAAACGCCCAATTTGGCTGCCGCACGGGTAAAACTGCACTCGCGCGCCACCATCACCAGATAAATCAGGTCGTTGAAATTTTCTCGCAGCATGCGCTTACCTTTGCAATTCGTCGTTACATAGGATGAATAACACCTCTACATAAACAGAAATATATGTCAAAAATTCACCAATTAGCGAATTAAAACTGACTCAGCGTGATTTGGTTCAACATTTTAACGAAAAAATCATGTCGAGCTTAACCTTTTGCTGCGTCATTGATGATCTCTGTTCATAACGTTATTGTATTTTATCGGTCTAATTAAAAGCAACTTGTAATGATACGATTCTTTCGTGCTCACCATCCCCCTCAACGTTATTAGATCAGCGAGAGGTATGAAATATGGATCGACAGGAAATGATCGTTCAGGATCTCTTGTTATGGATAGATAACAATATCCGCAGCCCAATAAAAATTGAAGACGTTGCGCAGCGTTCGGGTTATTCGAAATGGCATCTGCAACGCATGTTTCAGCGCATCATGCATATCAGTTTAGGAAATTATATTCGTGATAAGAAGCTGGAATTAGCGGCGCATGATCTGTTGGATAGCCATGAAGCGGTGCTCGATATCTCGATGAAATACGGTTATGACTCGCAGCAATCTTTTACGCGTTCATTTGCGCGGAAATATCACATGCCACCGGCAATGTATCGCCGTTTTCATTCTCATAGTTTTAATACGCCATTTTAATAATTCAGTACCGCCTTCCGGGAGAAAATAATAATGCCTCATCATGTGGCTATTAAGCCGCTGGCTTTGCTATGCGCGTTAATCAGTTTAACTCTCACAGGATGTGATAATTCATCAGGAAATACTGCTCAGGCACCGCAAGTGCCCGACGTCAAAGTCATCACGCTTGCCACCCAATCGCAAGCCATCACCACCGAATTACCCGGCCGCACCACGGCATTTCGCGTGGCGGAAGTCCGTCCCCAGGTCTCAGGAATCGTACTTAAACGCCTTTTTATTGAAGGCAGCGATGTGGTCGCAGGGCAGGCGTTATATCAAATCGACCCTGCGCCATTCCGCGCCAGTTTCGACAGCGCCAAAGCCGCCGTTGCTGAAGCCGAAGCCAATGCACGTATCGCGCAGGTGACGCTGAACCGCTATCGCGCGCTCAGTGGCAGCCAATATGTCAGTCATCAGGATTACGACCAGGCACAAGCGAATGCGGCTCAAACCCGCGCCGCGGTGGATGTTGCCAGGGCCGCGTTGGAGAGCGCCCGCATTAATTTGGCGTGGAGCAACATCACCGCGCCAATCAGCGGTCGTATCGGCAGTTCAACAGTGACGGAAGGCGCGCTGGTGGCAGATGCCCAAAGCACGGCATTAGCAACGGTGCAACAACTTGATCCACTGTATGTCGATGTCACGCAATCAAGCGAAGATTTCCTGCGCTTACAGCAAGAAATAGCCGCAGGGCGCTTGCAGCAAAACGCCGGTAAAGCGCTGGTCAGTGTGGTGCTGAGCAACGGATCAATCTATCCCCAGCGCGGCACGCTGGCCTTTTCCGACGTGACGGTAGATCGCACCACCGGCGCCATCACGCTGCGCGCCATTGTGCCCAATCCTGACTACGCGTTGTTGCCCGGTATGTTCGTGCGTGCTCGCCTTGAAGAGGGCCGCGATCCCCACGCTTTACTGATCCCTCAGCAAGCGGTGACGCGCACCCCGCGCGGTGAAGCCACGGCGATGGTGGTGGGAGGCGATAACAAAGTGGAAATCCGCACTATTCAGGTTTCTCAAGCGCTGGGCGATCAATGGCGCGTTGCCGGTGGTTTGCAGCCCGGCGAGCGCGTGATTATTTCCGGTGTGCAGCGCGCGCAGCCGGGCATGACCGTAAATCCTGTCGCTGCTGCCGCAGACTCCTCTTCTTCGAAAGGAACCGCTGAGTAATGTCCAGATTTTTTATTGATCGCCCAATCTTTGCCTGGGTATTAGCGATAATTGTCATGCTGGCGGGCGGCATCTCAATTTTAAAATTGCCGGTTGAGCAATATCCCGATGTTGCGCCCACCGCTGTTCAAATCCGTGCCACTTATCCGGGCGCAGATGCCACCACCTTGCAGAACAGCGTGACGCAGGTGATTGAGCAGAATATGAGTGGATTAGATGGCTTGATGTATATGGCTTCGACCAGCGATTCGTCCGGTACGTTGCAACTCACACTTTCATTCGAGAATGGCACCGATGCCGATATTGCTCAGGTTCAGGTGCAAAATAAATTGCAACTCGCCACGCCCCTGTTGCCGCAGGAAGTACAGCAACAGGGCATCACGGTGCGCAAATCCTCCAGTGTCTTCTTCCTCGTGCCGGGATTTGTCGATGAATCAGGTCGCATGAGCATGGAAGATATCGCCGATTATGTGGCGACCAATCTAAAAGATCCGATTAGCCGTATTAGCGGCGTGGGTGATACCACGCTGTTTGGCTCGCAATATGCGATGCGTATCTGGCTTGATCCCAACAAGCTTAATACCTATCAACTGACGCCGGTTGATGTCATTAGCATGCTGGAAACGCAAAATGCGCAGGTTGCCGCTGGTCAGTTGGGCGGTGCTCCACCGGTAAAAGGCCAACAACTCAATGCCTCGATCATTGCGCAAACCCGCCTGACCTCGCCGGAGGCTTTTGGCAACATTCTGCTGAAGGTTAACAGCGATGGCTCGCAGGTGCGGCTGCACGATGTCGCGCGCATTGAACGCGGTGGCGAGAACTACAACTTTGTGGTGAAAATTAACGGTAAACCCGCCTCAGCCTTGGGGATTCAGTTAGCCAGCGGCGCTAACGCGCTGGATACCGCTAATGCGATTCGCAGTAAAATCAATGAACTTGAACCGTTCTTTCCGCAAGGATTGAAAGTGGTTTACCCGTATGACACCACGCCATTTATCAGCATTTCGATTCATGAAGTGATCAAAACGCTGTTCGAAGCCATCGTGCTGGTGTTCCTGGTGATGTATCTGTTTTTGCAAAATCTGCGTGCCACGCTGATCCCGACCATTGCCGTGCCGGTGGTGCTATTGGGCACCTTCGGCATCCTCAATGCTTTCGGTTATTCGATCAACACGCTCACCATGTTTGGTATGGTGCTGGCGATTGGATTATTGGTGGATGACGCGATCGTGGTGGTGGAGAACGTCGAACGCGTGATGGCGGAAGAGGGGCTCAAACCCAAAGCCGCGACGCGCAAATCGATGGGGCAGATTCAAGGTGCGCTGGTCGGCATCGCGCTGGTGCTCTCCGCGGTGTTTGTGCCGATGGCGTTCTTTGGTGGCAGCACCGGCGTGATTTATCGCCAGTTCTCGATCACCATTGTCTCGGCGATGGTGTTGTCGGTGTTGGTGGCATTGATTCTGACGCCCGCGCTGTGCGTCACCATCCTTAAACCAGTGAAAGCCGGATCGCATGTCCAACAGCACGGTTTCTTTGGCTGGTTTAACCGCAAATTTGATCGAAGTGCCGCGCATTACACTAACTCGGTGGCGCGTATGGTGCATCGCAGCGGACGTTATCTTGTGATTTATGGCGTGATTGTGGTGGGTATGGCGGTGCTGTTTATGCGTTTACCAACCTCGTTTTTGCCATCAGAAGATCAGGGCGTTTTGGCGACGCAGGCGATTTTACCAGCGGGTGCCACACAGGAACGCACACAGGCCGTGCTGGATCAGGTCAATGATTACTATCTTTCCAGTGAAAAGCACAACGTGGAGAACGTCCTCACGGTCAACGGTTTTGGCTTTGCGGGTCGAGGGCAAAATGTGGGTATCGCTTTCATTGGTTTAAAAGATTGGTCTGAGCGTGCTGGCGCTGATAATAAAGTTGACAGCATTGTCGCGCGAGCAATGAAAAGTTTCGGCAATATCATGGATGGCAACGTCGTGGCCTTTAATCTTCCACCGATTATCGCGTTGGGTAACGCCACCGGTTTTGACTTTGAATTGATTGATCAAGCCGGTCTTGGTCACGAGAAGTTGATCGCCGCTCGCAACCAACTGCTGGAGCTGGCGCGCCAGCATCCTGAAACGCTGGCGGCGGTTCGACCTAACGGCATGGAAGATAGCCCGCAATTTAAGCTCAATATCGATCAGGAAAAAGCCACCGCGTTGGGTGTCGATCTGGCTGATATCAACACCACGCTGAGCAGCGCGTGGGGCGGCACTTACGTCAATGATTTTGTCGATAATGGCCGAGTCAAGAAGGTCTATGTGATGAGTGATGCCGCTTATCGAATGATGCCGGAAGACCTGAACAAATGGTATGTGCGCGCCAGCAACGACAAAATGGTCTCCTTCGCCAGCTTCTCCACCGCCGAATGGGTGTATGGATCGCCGCGTTTAGAGCGTTTTAATGGCCTTTCTGCCGTTGAGATACTTGGGCAACCGGCAGTTGGGAAAAGCTCAGGTGAAGCAATGGCGCTGATGGAGCAACTGGCGCACCAGCTTCCGGCAGGCATCGGCTTTGACTGGACGGGCATGTCGTATCAGGAGCGCATGACGGGCGAACAAGCGCCTGCACTGTATGCGTTGTCGCTGATTGTGGTGTTTCTGTGCCTGGCGGCGCTGTATGAGAGCTGGTCTATTCCTTTCTCAGTCATGCTGGTGGTGCCGCTTGGCGTATTTGGCGCCTTAGTCGCCACCTTGCTGCGCGGCTTGAACAATGATGTTTATTTTGTGGTGGGATTGCTGACTACCATTGGCTTGTCGGCGAAAAATGCGATTTTGATTGTTGAATTTGCGAAAGAACAGATGGAGAAAGAGGGCAAAAGCGTGATTGAAGCGACGCTAGACGCGGCGCGTATGCGTTTACGTCCGATTCTAATGACATCTTTGGCCTTTATCCTTGGTGTGTTGCCATTGGCAATAAGCGCAGGAGCGGGATCGGGCGCGCAGAATGCCGTGGGCACTGGCGTGATTGGCGGCATGGTGGCGGCAACCGTATTAGCCATTTATTTCGTGCCGCTGTTCTTTGTGGTAGTGCGCAATAGCTTTGGCGGTAAGGCAGCCGACGAGGAGGATGACGAGTAACGTTGTCTGCGCGGTCGCCAAAAATGGTGACCGCTAACATCGAATATCAATTATTGGAATTACTGGCTGCATAAAGCGGCCAGGATTCAAACAAATATCCATCAAAATCAATATCGTCAACGTCAGAAAACTCCAGCAGGCGCTGTTTAACGTTTTCCAGATGCTGCCACATCGCCTGCTTGGCGGCGCGCGCGTCTTTCTTGATTAAGGTGGCGAGGATTTTCTTGTGATCGTCGAGCCATTCTTTGCGGTAATCGGTGTTGACCAGATGGCGATGCAATTGGCTCCACATCACATTGTCTTCACGCCACTGCCAGGATTGTTTAAACAGTTCAACCAGCATGCTGTTGTGTGTGGCTTCGGCAATCGCTAGGTGAAAGTTACGATCGCCGTTTTCACTTTGGTTGACCTCACCTGAAGCCAACTCTTTCTCTTCCAGCTCCAGCGCCTGGCGCATTTTCATGATGTCTTCGCGCGTGGCTTGCAGGGCGGCAAACTCCGCGATGTTGCTCTCCAGCAGCTGACGCGCCTGCAACATTTCAAACGGTCCCGCATCGTTGCCCGGTTTTTGTATTTGAGCCGGAGGTTGCGGGCTATCGTGCACCACATAGATGCCCGCACCACGTCGCACCTCAATTAAACCTTCCAGTTCCAGCATGATCAGCGCTTCGCGCACCAGCGTGCGCGTCACGTCCAGCAGCGCCGCTAACTCACGTTCCGGTGGCAGTCGTTCACCCACGGCATACTGTTTCTGCGTGATCATGTTGCGGAGCATTTCCCCGACTTCCTGATAAGGGCGCTGTGCTGAAGTTTGATTTTTCATCGTGCTCTTTATGCGGGTTAACAGGTTAACAAAGCGTTAGGGGCAGTACCCCTAACGCCGACACGTAATATAGCACAGACATTTCTGAGTTCTGTGTTCACAACGGGTTAAGCGCAAAGTAGCGCTCAGCGTTGTTAAAGCAGATATCGCGCAGCATGCTACCAAGCATTTTCTCATCATGTGGCACAATGCCGTCCTGCACCCATTGCGCCAGCAGATTGCACAAAATACGGCGGAAATATTCGTGCCGCGTGTAGGAGAGGAAGCTGCGTGAATCGGTCAACATGCCGACAAACTGGCTCAGCAGACCGATTTGCGACAGCTGTTCCAGCTGGCGCAGCATGCCGTCGCGCTGATCGTTGAACCACCAACCGGAACCGAACTGTACTTTGCCTGCGATGCCGGATCCCTGGAAGTTACCCGCCATGGTCGCCAGCACTTCGTTGTCGCGTGGGTTCAGGCAGTAAAGGATGGTTTTCGGCAGTTGATTGTTGAGGTCCATCGCATCAAGCAAACGTGCCAACGGCCAGGCAATATTGTTATCGCCAATCGAATCAAATCCGCTGTCTGGACCTAGCTGACGGAACATGCGGGTGCTGTTGTTACGAATCGCACCAATGTGCAGCTGCATCGCCCAACCACGGCGAGCATATTCGCCGCCCAGCCACACCAATACGGCGCTGCTGAACTGCGCAATTTCCAACTCTTCCAGCGGTTCGTTACGGCGACGTTTCGCTAGAATGGCGTCGAGCACGTTGTCATCGGGTATCGGCGCAAAACGCAGGGTTTCGATGCCGTGATCGGAAGCGCGGCAGCCATGCGCAGAGAAATGATCGAGGCGGCGCAGCAACGCACGACGCAGCGCATCGAAACTGTCGATGGCGACATCAGCGGCAGCTTCTAACTTCGCGAGATAATCGACAAAACCGTCGAGTTCGATTTTGAACACTTTGTCCGGACGCCAGCTTGGCGCGACATCAATATCAAAGCTGCTGTCATCGGCAATTTGGCGGTGATAGCACAGTGAATCAATCGGATCGTCAGTGGTGCCGACCATGCGCACATTCATCTGACGCATAATGCCGCGTGCAGAAAATTCCGGTGTTGCCAGCTTTTCGGCGCAACTATGCCAAATATCTTCTG
This sequence comes from Pantoea sp., assembly GCF_039594315.1. Taxonomy (GTDB): domain Bacteria; phylum Pseudomonadota; class Gammaproteobacteria; order Enterobacterales; family Enterobacteriaceae; genus Pantoea. The sequence continues at coordinate 57,299 of NZ_JBCNNP010000016.1, read as the reverse complement.
CGGTATCCGGTCCAAACAGCGTATCGGTGATGCCAAACGGGCGACGCAGTTCAAGGTGCGTCCAGTGATAGAGCGGGTTGCCCAGTGTCTTCGGCACGGTATTCGCCCAAGCCAAATACTTGTCGTAATCGCTGGTGCGGTTACCAGTGATCAGCGATTCATCCACACCCGCCGCACGCAGCGCACGCCATTTGTAGTGATCGCCTTCCAGCCAAATCTGGCCGAGGTTGGCGAATTGACGATCTTCCGCGATCTCCTGCGGATTAAGGTGGCAGTGATAATCGTAGATCGGCATGTCTGCGGCGAAGTCGTGGTACAAACGACGCGCGATATCGCTTTGCAGCAGGAAATCCTCATCCATAAAACGCATTAGTTTGATTCCTGTGTGAGAGATTCAACAGCGGCACGCGCGCCAGCCTGGCACAGCAGGGCGTAAGCGCGCTGAACGGTGGCGACAAACGCCGCATTAGCCGGCAAATCATCAGCAAAAATGGCCTTGATGTTGAGCAGCGCCAGAACTCGCGCTTCGCCTGCGGGATATTGCTGATTAATCGCTTCCAGTGTGGTTGATAATGGGTCAACCACCTCATAACGTTGGCCTTGTTCATCTTCGCCCAGCACATAACGCATCCAACCTGCGATGCCCAACGCCAAATGGCGGTAATCGCTACCGGCGCGCAGATGCTGGCGCACTGAATCGAGCATGCGCTGCGGCAGTTTTTGGCTGCCATCCATGGCGATTTGTCCGGTGCGATGACGCAGCGACGGATTACTAAAGCGTTCGATCAATTGCTCGGCATAACGCTGCAAATCAATATCATCCGGCATTGACAAGGTGGGCGCTTGCTCAGCCATCATCAATGTCTGCGCCGCCTGACGATAAGCCGGATGCTGCATAGTGTCAGCGATGGTCGCGAAACCGCCGAGATAGCCGAGATAGGCAAGGAAAGAGTGGCTGCCATTCAGCATGCGCAGCTTCATCATTTCGAACGGCGCAACGTCAGTGACAAACTGCGCACCGACGCGATCCCAATCCGGGCGGCCATTGACAAAGTTGTCTTCAATCACCCATTGGCGGAACGGTTCGCAGGCCACGCCGCACGGATCTTCCACGCCTAACAGCTCAGCAATCTCTTGCTCGGTTTCAGGCGTGACCGCCGGAACGATGCGGTCAACCATGGTAGACGGGAACGTCACGTTGGCGTCAATCCACGCCGCTAAAGCAGGATCGCGCAGTTGCGCCAAACCCAATACGGCTGCGCGCGCCACATGTCCGTTGTCACGCAGGTTATCGCACGACAACACGGTAAAAGGCGGCAAACCTTGCTCGCGGCGCAGTCGCAGTGCTTCGACGATGTAACCCAGCGCTGATTTTGGCGTGGTTGGATGCGCGAGATCGTGTTGAACCAAGGTATTTTCGCTATCCAGTTCACCGCTCGCGCCAGTGGTGCAATAGCCTTTTTCGGTGATGGTGAGGGAAACAATCGCGGTTTCAGGACGCGTCAGTGCATTGAGAATGCTGGCGCTGCCTTCTAATCCCGGATGCAGCGCTTCTTTTACCACGCCGATGATTTTGACTTCGCTGCTTTCGGCACCTTTCTCGGTGACGCTATACAGCAAGTTTTGTTGACGCAGTTTTTCAACCAACGCTTGCCCGCTGGCGGACATCAGATTGACCTCGCAGATGCCCCAATCGCAGTTGCTGACTTCCAATAAATGATGCAAATACAGCGCTTGATGCGCGCGATGAAACGCGCCGCAGCCAAGATGCACCATGCGCGGCACCAGGCGGTCTTGCTGCCACGCGGGCAGGGCGACCTTAAGTTTGGCGGTATTTTCCATGAATGCTCCGCTTAGAAATAGGCGCGATGGATCGCCAGCTCGACGCCGCGAATTTCAGCCAAACCTTTCAGACGACCAATCGCCGAATAGCCCGGATTGGTTTTCTTCTTCAGATCATCCAGCATTTGGTGGCCGTGATCGGGACGCATCGGGATCAGATCTTCTCGCCCGGCGGCTTTACGGCGATGTTCCTCTTCAGCAATCGCTTTGATCACCGCAAACATATCGACGTCACCGCCTAAATGCGCCGCTTCATGGAAGGTACGTGGATTCTCTTCACGCTTGGTGGAACGCAGATGCGCGAAGTAAATGCGTGGTCCGAAGCGTTTAACCATGCCCGCCAAATCATTCTCTGCCAGCACGCCATAGGAACCGGTGCACATGGTAAAGCCGTTGGCTGGGCTGCTAACGGTATCGATCATCCACTGCAAATCATCGGCATTCGAAACAATGCGCGGCAAGCCAAGAATCGGGCGCGGCGGATCGTCGGGATGCACCGCCATGCGTACGCCAACTTCTTCTGCCACCGCGATAATGGCGCGCAGGAAGGTGGCGAAGTTTTCACGCAATTGTGCTTTGCCAATGCCTTCATAACGCGCAAGCTGCGCGCGGAATTGGTCCAGCGTGTAACCTTCTTCCGCACCCGGCAAACCGGCGATGATATTGCGCATCAGGCGCGTGCGGCTCTCTTCGCTCATTTGGGCGAAACGCTCGGCGGCTTGGGCAATCTCTTCCGCGGTATAATCTTGCTCGGCACCCGGACGTTGCAGTATGTGCAGTTCGAACACCGCGAATTCAATCTGATCAAAACGCAGCGCTCTCGAACCATCTGGCAGCAGATATTCGAGGTCGGTACGTGTCCAATCGAGGATCGGCATGAAGTTGTAGCACACGGTCTTGATGCCGCACTGCGCCAGGTTGCGCAGCGATTGCTGATAATTGGCGATCCAATGCTGGCAACGGCCGCTGCCGGTTTTGATCTCTTCATGAATCGGCACGCTTTCGACCACTGCCCACTCTAGTCCTGCGGCTTCAACCAGCGCCTTACGCTGCATGATCTCTTCCACCGTCCACACTTCGCCGTTGGGAATGTGATGCAGAGCCGTGACGATGCCGGTCGCGCCAGCCTGGCGCGCATCAGCAAGAGAGACAGGATCGTTCGGGCCATACCAGCGCCAGGTCTGCTTCATGTTATTACCTCATCAATGGTCTTTGAGTGGTCAGTAATTGGTTGACCTATTTTATCCCTTAACGCGATCTCCTTAATAGGAACCACGCTTTCACCCGCTAAAATTCAACTCTTTGCCGTCGGATGTCAACCTGACAAATGATTTTGGTTAACCAGATCACAAATGCAGCACCTGGTTGGCGACCACTTTTCGCAACTGTGTTTCACTCCTGGCGGATGGTTAGAGATGACTTAGTGAAGTCACTCCTCAGCAAGACATGACAAATCCTGTGCGGTGAGCGGTGTTACCAGGGTATTTACGCGAACCAGCCTCAGTTAACTGCGGGACTTGTTAACTCATGATGTCAATAAAGAATGGAGAACCAGATGAACCGCAGTTTAAATCCAGGGATTACCGCCGCCGGCGCCAAACGCACTTTCCGCCATATGCGCTGGTGGGTGCTGGTGCTGTTCTTAGCCGGCGTTACGGTCAATTACATCACGCGTAATTCATTGGGCCTGCTGGCCCCCGAATTGAAAGACAGTCTTAACATCTCCACCGAACAATATTCCTATATCGTTGGTGCGTTCCAATTGGCCTATACCTTCTTCCAGCCGATTTGTGGCTGGTTGATTGATGTTATCGGCCTCAAAGTGGGCTTCCTGATCTGCGCCGCCATCTGGGCGGTGGCCTGTTTATTCCATGCTGGAGCGGGTAGTTGGGTGCATCTAGCCATCTTGCGTTTCGTGATGGGTGGCGCAGAAGCGGCAGCCACACCAGCGAATGCCAAAGTGATTGGCGAATGGTTCCCGAAAAAAGAGCGTCCGATTGCAGCCGGTTGGGCTGGCGTGGGCTTCTCCATTGGCGCAATGTTGGCACCGCCAATCATCTACTTCGCCCATGCCGCATTTGGTGGCTGGCAGGGCGCATTCCTGTTCACTGGCGCACTGGCGTTGGGTTGGGTGGTGCTGTGGTGGTTGCTGTACCGCGATCCTGATCAGCATCCTAATTTGTCGAAAGATGAACTGGAATTCATTCGTCAGGACAACGAACCACCAGCGGTGAAAATGCCTTTCTTCACTGCGCTTAAAAGCGTCTCGAAGAACAAGCGTTTTTACGGCATTGCCATTCCGGCCTTTATGGCTGAACCGGCTTGGGGTGTGTTGAGTTTCTGGGTGCCGCTGTATCTGGCAAAAGAGCTCGGCATGGACCTGAAACAGATCGTGATGTTCGCCTGGCTGCCATTCCTCGCCGCCGATCTCGGCAGCGCGGCCAGCGGCTATCTGACCCGTCTGTACACCAAAATTTTCGGTTTCACCCAGGTTAACTCGGTGGTTGCGAGCTCGGTAACCGGTGCCTTCCTGATGCTGTCGCTGGCTGCGGTGGCGGTGACCAAAGATCCGTATGTGGCGATTGCCCTGATTTCGATTGGTGGCTTCGGACACCAGATCATCTCCTGCATGTTGAGCGCGCTGGTGGTGGAGAAATTTGATAAAGGCCAAATGGCGACCGTGAACGGTATGCGCGGTTCGTTTGCCTGGATCTCCAGCTTCCTGTTCTCGCTGCTGATTGGCGTTACCGCCGACACCATTGGATTCAATCCTCTGTTTATCGCCATGGGCTTCTTCGACCTGATTGGTGCGATCTTCCTGATTGCTTTTATTGCTGAACGTCGCGCACAGCGCGCCTGAAAAGAGTAGATAACGATGAAAACGTTAAAAAATTGGTCATTAACCGGTTCTGATGCGCACCATGTCGCGCTCACCGTCGATGGGAAACACACGCTGAACCTGTACGTGCTTGAATCCGGCATGTTCCGTGTGGCGATTAAACGTCAAGGCGCCTACAGCCTCGACAGAACCTGGAGCATCGCACCAGAAAGTGATGTGCCGTGGGAAGGACGTCAACGTGACAGTCTGGCAGGTTTCTCGCTGCCCAATTTCACGCTGGAAGAAGAGGGCGACACGTTGGTGGTCGCCACGGACAAACTGCGTGTCATTGTCCATCAGCCGCTGGCGCTCGAATGGCAATATTGCGATAGCGCAGGCGTGTGGCAACTGCTGACCTGCGACCGCCCAACCAGCGCCTACCAGATTAACGCGCACGGCGACGGTGTGGCGCACTACCAACGTCGCATGAACGATGATCGTTATTACGGTCTTGGCGAGAAAAGCGGTGATTTGCAGCGTAACGGCCAGCGCTATGAGATGCGCAACCTCGATGCGATGGGCTACAACGCGTCATCAACCGATCCACTGTACAAACATGTGCCGTTCACCATTACGCGCCGTGATGATGTCAGCTTTGGTCTTTATTACGACAACCTCAGCAGCAGCTGGTTTGATCTCGGTAATGAGCTGGATAACTACCATAAACCGTATCGCCGTTGGCAGGCCGAAAGTGGTGACATCGATTACTACTTGTTTGTTGGTGAAAAGGTGCTGGATGTCACCAAAGCCTTTGTGCGCCTGACTGGTAAAACCCTGTTTGGGCCAAAATGGAGCCTCGGTTACAGCGGCTCAACCATGCATTACACCGATGCACCGGATGCGCAAAATCAGCTGATGAACTTTATTCGTCTGTGTGAAGAGCATGAAATTCCGTGCGACTCATTCCAGCTGTCATCCGGCTATACCTCAATCAACGACAAGCGCTACGTGTTCAACTGGAACTACGACAAAGTGCCGCAGCCAGAAGTGATGAGCCAGGCATTCCACGATGCCGGTTTGCGTCTGGCGGCCAACATCAAGCCTTGTCTGTTGCAGGATCACCCACGCTATGAAGAAGTGGCGGCGCAAGGGCTGTTCATCCGCGATTCGGAGCAGGATGCGCCCGAGCGCTCGGTGTTCTGGGATGATGAAGGTTCGCACCTTGATTTTACCCATCCCAAAGCGGTGGCATGGTGGCAGGAAAACGTCACCAAACAGCTGCTGGAAAAGGGCATTGATTCTACCTGGAACGACAACAACGAATACGAAGTGTGGGATGGCGAAGCGCGCTGTCATGGCTTTGGTACGCCAATCGCTATCAAGCACATTCGTCCGGTGATGCCGTTGTTAATGATGCGCGCCTCGATGGAAGCACAGCAGCAGTTTGCACCGGAAAAACGTCCGTTCCTGATTTCACGATCAGGCTGCGCGGGCATGCAACGTTATGTGCAAACCTGGAGCGGCGATAACCGTACCAACTGGACGACGCTGCGTTACAACATCCGCATGGGATTGGGCATGAGCCTGTCCGGTTTGTATAACGTCGGCCATGATGTTGGTGGCTTCTCTGGCGACAAACCAGATGCAGAACTGTTTGTGCGTTGGGTACAGAATGGCGTGATGCATCCGCGTTTCACTATTCACTCATGGAATGACGATCACACTGTCAATGAACCTTGGATGTATCCGTCAGCGACGCCAGCCATTCGTGCCGCCATTGAACTGCGTTATCGTTTGATGCCATACCTCTACACGCTGTTGTGGCAAGCGCATGCTGATGACGAACCGATGCTGCGTCCGACCTTCCTCGATCATGAGCACGATGCGCAGACATTTGCTGAGTGCGACGAATTCTTGCTGGGACGCGATTTGCTGGTGGCGAGCGTGGTGGAACCAGGCCAGCGCGAGCGCAGCTTGTGGTTGCCAGACAATGAAACCGGCTGGTACGACTTTGCCACGCGGCAATGGTATAGCGGCGGTCAGTGGATCACGCTGGATGCGCCACTCGAAACGCAGCCAATGCTGGTGCGTGCCGGTGCGGGTTTACCCCTCAGCGATCGCTTGCGCCATGTTGATGAGAAGGCTGACGATCGTCGCAGCTTGCAGCTATTCCCCGTCAAAGGCAAAGGCATCACCAGCGGCTTGCTGTTTGAAGATGATGGCGAATCCTGGGGCTATCAGCAGGGCAATGCGCTGTGGCTGAAATGGGAAATGCGCAGCGATGCGCAGGCGATTCATCTTAACTTCACGCGTGAAGGTAATTTCCAGCCTGCATGGCAGACGTTAAATATCACCTTGCCGGTCGGAGAACAGCGCCAGCTGTTTATTGATGGCGTTCAGGTAGATAAAGCGAACGCCGAAGCGGTGCTAGCGCGTATCGCCAAAGGTTAAGAATGCGTATTCGGTGCGCATAAAAGCGCACCGATTTCCGTAAGGTCGTCATTCATGGTGACCGATTTGCAGCATACACGCTAATCAATCAACTGCTTCGCCTTCGCCAGCAGAAATGCCGTCACCGACGTTGCATCAGTGACTTTTCCCGCCAGAATCAGCGCTAAAAACTCAGCGCTTTTCATCTTGCGCGCAGTCAAGCCTACTTCTTCCGCATCGAGATTTTGCCCCTGATACGTCAGATCGCTTGCCAGATAAATGTGGTAACCCTGCGATGAATAGCCTTGCGCTAATTTCTGATAGCCAACATAGCTCAATTTCCCAGCCACCAAACCGGTTTCTTCACGCAGTTCGCCAGCTGCAAGATCTTTCGGAGAAGCATCTGGCGACAATTCCCAGCTTCCCTGCGGCAGCTCAATGGTGCGCTCACCAATCGGATAGCGGAATTGCTCAACCACGTAAATCGAGTCATCTTCAACCGGAACGATCACCACAAAATCATCTTTCTCAACCACCGAATAGATGCCTTCACTGCCATCGGCACGTTGAATTTTATCTTCCTTCAGCGTCATCCAGCGGTTGCGATAGATCTCTGTAGAATTCAGCGTATGGATTTCAGTTGTCACGATAGGCCTCCAATCTGGTGAAAAAAGGCGGAAACTAGCTCCGCCTGAATGATATTAGTGTGCAAAAGCCCAGGTTAGTTTCCCGTCATTTTCGCTTAGCTTAGCCAGTTTTTTCTTGTTGACCTTGTCGCGCGCGCCCAACTGCTGCGCCGTCAAGGTGCCGCTATCACTGTTGGCGATCACCGTATCTTTCGGCACGCTGGTCATCTTCTCAGCGATAGCGGCCACGGCTTTGGCGTAACCGTAGCGATCGCCGAGATTAAAGTTGCTCACCGGCAGTTGGGTTTCCAGCCATTTCCCCCAGTAAAACTCGAGGAACGGCGGCGGATTCTGCTCTTTATCAAAGCCGATATCGCGCACAAAGTAGACCAGCGAACGGTATTCCTCATTATGCATATATTGACGGCCCAGCTCTTTCGGCAGCGCATCTGGCTTGATTTTGCCGTTTGGCGTATCCAGCCATACCAAATTTGCGGCTTCCATCTTTTGCCAGAACTCGGACATGGTTTTTAGAGAGCGGAAATCATCCGTAATACGTACCTGAACCGGCACGGTTAAGCCAGCTACGTCGACAAAATTGCTGAACGTGTGGTGACCATCAGTGAGGTAAAGCTGATTATCCGGCGCGATCACCGCGGTTTTCATCGGCCCAGGTTCGCTGCCAACGGGCGCTTTACAGCTGAAGCTGCTGGGTTGGGTGATTTTCGACTGCGCACTAAAATCTTTTACGCCTTTCTGACCCATGCTTTCGCAATAATCATCAAACAGCTTCTTGGGTTCGGCCTGATAGCGATGCAATTTGTAATCAAGCTGGCGATATCCCAACGTCGCTTGAGTAGGATGCAACTCACTCAAGGGCACTTGCACAATCGCGCCAGCGTGAATATCGATGGGCAGCGCAGCGAACGCCGATCCGCTTGATAAAAGTAGGGTTAACAACGACAAGCTGATTCTCATTCCATTTCCTCACATGCCTGTAATAGCGGTGAACCATAGCATTTCTGTCATCTTCACGCTGTAGTGTTGTGGCTGGCGGTTGCCCAGCGGCAACCTGTTATCCAGACCTCTGACCACTTTTGGAGCATCCACTATGTCACTCGCTGCTGTGCAACCGGCAAAACTGCAAAAAACCGTTATCGATCCCAGCGTACGTATGCGCGAAACGCACATTGGGCAGCAATGTGAAATTCTGGCGGAAAGCTATATCGAATACAGCGAGTTGGGTGATTTCTCTTACCTGGGTGAACACTGCTGTGTGGCGGATACACAAATTGGCCGCTTTACCGCTATTGCCAACAACGTGCGCATTGGCGCACCGAATCATCCGATGGATCGCGCCTCGCAGCACCGTTTCACCTACTGCCCGGAATATTATGATCCTCAAGCCGAGCGCGATGCGGGTTTCTTTGCCGATCGCCGCGCTGACCGGGTGATTATTGGCAATGATGTGTGGATTGGTCATGGCGTGATCGTACTGCCGGGCGTCACCGTCGGTGATGGCGCGGTGCTGGCGGCGGGAGCGGTTGTCACCAAAGATGTTGCGCCGTACACCATCGTCGGCGGTGTCCCGGCGAAAATGATTCGCCCGCGTTTTGATGCGCAGATTGCCGCGCAGTTGCAAGCCATCGCTTGGTGGAATTGGCCGCTGGACAAGCTAATGGCGAATCTGGCTGATTTCCAGTCGGAAGATCTGACAGCATTTTGTCAGCGCCACGCGGTTTAATTTCCCAAGGCGCGCAGTTTGTTGTTCTCCTTAATCTCAAGTAAACTCAAAATACCCTGTTTTTGAGATTGCTTGAGATGAAACTGCGCCGTCCTCCTGCTCAACTTGTTGATTCACTGAATATCCGTGAGATCAATTCACTGCTCGCCAGCTATGCCGAGTGGGACGAACGCTATCTGCATTATGATGAGCTTTATCGTCGGGTGCGTGACGCTGATACGCGGGATAAACTGTGGAGCGCGTTGAAATTTAAACGTCGCAGCACGGCCCATCACTTTGTTGTTGCTGACCAAACTGTCACCTGCAACTTCACCACAAAAATCACTGCGGCGATGTCAATGGTGGACCGCATGACCTTCGCCCGCAACGGTGAACCGACGGATGAAGACGCGGCCTCGTACTTGATGTCGCAACTGATCATGGAAGAAGCGATATCATCCAGTCAGTTGGAAGGTGCGGCTACCACATCACGCGTTGCGATGGAGTTGTTGGCGGTTGGACGCGCACCGCGCACCGAAGATGAAAGCATGATCATGGGTAACTGGCGGTTGATGCAGCACATTGCCACCATGGGCGATGCGCCGCTGACACATTCGGATATTCTGGAAATTCATCATATCGCCTGCGCGGGTATCAATGATGAAAAATACCGTCCCGGCGCTGTTCGCGATAACAACGAGGTCTTTGTTGCCGGGCGGGATGGCGAAATCATTCATCGGCCACCAGACCATCAAAAGCTCAATAGCCTGCTTGATGCGTTATGCGCCGAAGTGGCCTGGCTGGAACAACAGGGAACTCATCCGCTGCTGGTGGCTTGTGTAATGCACTTCGCTATTGGCTACATTCATCCTTTCAATGATGGCAACGGACGTACTGCGCGTGGATTGTTCTACCATCATTTGATTCGCCACGGTTACAGCGCTTTCCGTTACATCTCCATCAGCAAATTATTGAAAGCGGCGGCGATCAAGTACGGCATCTCGTATCTCTATACAGAAACCGATGAGATGGATCTGACCTATTTTGTCCAATTTCAATGTGAAATCGTGATGCGTGCGGTGCAGGCGTTTAGTGAGCAGATTGCTACGCTGCATCAGGAGCGTGCGCGGCTGGTAAAATGGGTTGAAGAGCATCGGGAACTGGGCAAAGGTGAACTCGACATAATGGCGATTGCGCTCAATGCGCCGGGAACCTTGCTAAGTTCAGCGGGCATTAAATCGCGTTTGGGGATTGCCGATAACACCGCGCGTACGCGCTTAAAAAGTCTTGCGGATAAAGGGTTATTGCGTCCGTTGAAAGAGGGCAAGGGCACGGTTTATCAGGCCCCCGTCTCGCTGCGTAAGCTGCAAGAGTGGTTAAAAAAACGCAAAAGCGATTAAACTGATCGCAAGCAATCGCAAAAATAGGTGATTTTGCGATTGCTTGCGATGAAGATTACACCAAACCCGGCGGGGTGATGAGGGGGGACAACACTGCCTGCTGCGGCAATCCGACATGCAGCAGCACCTGTTCACGATAGTGATCGTCGTTATCGCGCGGATTTTCACTGAGTAACACGCCAACTTCATTGACGTTTTTGCCCGCCACTTGCACCTTGTCACGCGCTGAACTGCGCATCCACTCGTACTCAATATCAATGTGGCCGGTATCGATGCAGCGAATACCGTGCTGGCTAAGATCGTAAGCCAACACCGTGGCGGTTGGACCCAGCGACATCAGCACCATATCGTAGTCGCGTGCGTGCGCCAGCACCGAGCTGTAGAGATCGTTATAAACTGAGAACGCATTGCGATTAAGCGTGGTGATGCGTTTAATCTCACGTGCACCGGCCAATAAGTCGTTACCGATGCCAAGACGCGTACCACTGCCCTCAACAATTAATAGCTTTTTATCGTGGAACAGTTGTTTGAATTTATTAAAAATACGCTGCGCTTGTTGTTTGTCTTTATAATCATGATAGGGCCGGGTGACTGAGGTATTTCCGTAAAAATAGCCGCGTTTTAATAGCGGCTCATAATGGCGGAAATAAAAGGCCTTATGAAAGAACCAAAATAGGGCCGAACCAAATCGCATATTCTGCGTGCCGCGAAACGCGTCGGGCAAACACAACAAACAACGATTACTCTCCTGGCTGCCGCGACGTAAAATCTCTTTTAGGCGAATGGAGAGACGTTCATCGAAAGATTGAAAACCAATGTTTTTAAACAACGTCATCTCCAGTTCCCCATCGCCGTAGCGGCTCAGCGAGAGTTGAGAATTATCGAGCAATAGGTCAATGGTTTTTTCCGGCGACATCACCTGATATTGGCGTGCATGCGCATTAGCAATCGGGAATTTAACCGCTGCGTGCGTCAACTTAAAAGGAAAACGTAATTTACGATATAAGAAATCTGCATTCAGCATAATAACCTTCTATTTATAATTGGTGGTTCCCAAAGTAGTGATGTGACTTATATCACAGTTAGAAACGGTTATTAGCGTGAGGGAAATCTCAAAAATAAGCAGGCGAAATAATACAAAGCCTATAAATAAGCGCTGATAAATTGTAATGACAATCTTATACAATGTTAAACGCTTAATAAACGCCTCTGCGATATGGATTGCCAGGAATAATCGCAGAGGCAGAAACGTGATTAATTAAATTATTTCACCTTATTATTATGGAAACGATTTGCCGGTTTCGCTAAGCCCAAACGTTCGCGCAGCGTACCGGCTTCATATTCGCGACGGAATACACCCGCCTGTTGCAAACGCGGTACCACCTGTTCCAGGAAACGATCTTCATTTTCGTCGATGTAGGTCGGCAAAATCACAAACCCGTCGCAGGCTTGATGCTGATACCAATCAATCATCTGCTGCGCGATGGTATCGGCAGTGCCGGTCGGCGCCGGGAATGACAGGCTCTCGGCATAGCGTTTCGCCATTTCCCCCAATGTCAGATTCTGCTCAATCGCACTGGCAATCACATACTGGAAACGGCCTTTGCTGCCGGTGATTTTTTCACGCAAATCCGGTACCGGACCATCAATCGGATACTGCGACAAATCGATATTCATGCTGGCCGAGACAAAACTCAGCCCCGATTCCACCGTAATCAGCGATTTTAAGTACTCGGCACGTTCATCGGCATCACGCTGCGTATTGCCAACGATGGGTACCATGCCGGGCAGAATCCGCAGTTCATGCGGCTGGCGCTGATAGTGCAGCGCCCGTTGTTTCAGCGTCTGATAAAACTGCTGCGCGCGTTCACGGTTCGGCTGCACCACAAACAGCATCTCGGCGTGTTGCGCCGCCAAATCCACAAACGCCTCTGACACGCCAGCTTGAATCACCAGCGGATGGCCCTGCGGCGGGCGGGGCAGATTAAGTGGTCCCTGCACATCAAAGGATTCCCCTTGATGATCGAGCCGATGAAAACGCGCGGGATCGGCAAAGCGCGCCTGCGCTTTATCCAGAATCAGCGCGTCCTCTTCAAAGCTATCCCACAGCGCTTTCATCACATCAATGAATTCAGCGGCGCGGCGGTAACGTGCTTCATGGCTGAAATGTTCGCTGCGACCAAAATTACGCGCTTCGGCGTGACTCAGTGATGTCACCACATTCCACGCCGCGCGGCCGCCGCTGATGTGGTCGATATTCGCCAACTGACGCGCTGTGGTGTAGGGCACCGAATAGGAGGATGACACCGTACCACCGAGACCAATGTGATCGGTGACCGCCGCCAGCGCTGCTAATAGCGTCAAGGGTTCCGACCAACCGACCTGACGATGCTGCACGGTTTGCGCCAAATGCCCGCCATACACATCATCAATGGCCAACTTATCGGCCACGAACACCATATCCAGTTTGGCCGCTTCGGCACGTTGCGCGATTTTGCGGTACAACGGCCAGTTGCTGCCGCCGGTCGCGGCGGAATCAGGATGACGCCAGCCGCCCTGATGAATGCCGGAATCGAGGTAAAGCGCCAGGTTCATCATGGCTTCGCCCCAAAGAAGGACGCATCCACCAGCTTATCCGCCTGCAAACCCGGTTGTATCAAACCGCTGCGGGTGAAGGTATCAATTGCCAACTGCTGGCGTTGTTCCACCGTGGCGTAATCTTCCACCGGCGCATTGTTCTCGCGCTGTACTTTGCTGAGTGCCACCGCATCCGGCAGGCGCAGCAGCTGCGCCAACTCGCTGGCATATTCCTGCGGATGCGCCACGCCCCAAGCCCGCGCACGGATCAGACGCTGGCGGAAATCGCTGAGCTGCGCGCGTTTCGCGGCAATCGCGCTGTCGGTCGCCACCAAATAATTCGACACTGGCGAGTCTTTGCCATCAATGGCGATGCGATCGCCAGATTGCGCCACCGCGTAGGAAACATAGGGTTCCCACGTTGCCACCGCATCCACTGCGCCATTATCCAGCGCCAGGGTGGCTTCCGACGGCGTGGTGAACACAAAGGTCACGCTGTCATCCGCTAAACCGGCTTGATGCAGCGCATTCAACACCATGTTCTGTCCTGATGATCCTTTAACCGTCGCCACTTTTTTGCCTTTGAGGTCAGCGATGGTATGCAGTGCGCTGTCCTTTTTAACCACGATGGCATTGCCAAGATATTGCGAAGCCTGAATGGCGCGGATCTGCGCGCCCGCTGCCACAGCAAATGACAATGGCCCATCGCCGACTAATCCGGCATCAAGATGTTGTGAATTCAGCGATTCGAGCAACGGCGCGGCGTTAGGGAATTCGTACCATTTGATCTCATAAGGCACATTTTTCAATTCGCCAGCGGCAGACATCACCGCGCGGGCGTTGCCTTTTTGATCGCCGACGATCAATTCGCTGCTGGCAGCGTGGGTGGTTAAGGAGAGCAATAATAATGAGCTGGCTAATAAAGTGATTTTCATAACGTTTCCCGGTGAAAAAGAAAACAGCGTAAGTTTTCTGCTACAGCGGGCGTAGTAACAAATCCACGCAAGGTTATGCGCACAACGCAAATGCGTTGAAACCGCGCTAAATCGTGATCGGCCGTTATCAAAAAATGCGAATTATCCTTACTAATGATTAATTCTGTCACTCAAATGTGAAATGTGATTTCAATCACACAATGAGCGAAGCGGATGGTTGCTGGCATTAGCCGAACTACATTCATTAGCGGAGCTAACGACACACATAGCAACGGGTTTTTACTAAACGATAACGTAAGTTAAAATTTTGTTGATTCTATGTGGTGTTATTTTGAGGGTTTTATTGATGAGAAACGTTGAGGGATTAGCATGGTTAACAAATTAACCAGCATTGTGCTCGCGATCGTGGCGATTGCCTTGCTGTACATGGGCGGCAAGCTACTGATGCTGGGCGGCAGCGCCTTCTATGCACTGATGGCGGTAGGCTTACTGATTACCGCGATTTTACTGTTCAGAAACCAACGCAGCGCGCTGGCGCTGTACGCCATTCTGATGTGGATTACGCTGGCCTGGATTATCTGGGAAGTGGGCTTTGATAAATGGCAGTGGATCCCACGCGGTGACTTGTTCGGCGTGATTGGTCTGTGGCTGGCGATGCCGTGGGTGGTGAAACCGCTGTATCGCGGCGAACGCAAATTCCACGGTTTCCTTGGCGGTACGGTGATCATCATGATCGTCGTGGTGATTGGTCTGTGCTTCTACGATCCGTTGCCGCAAGCTGGCACCATCAGCAACGCGCGCGAGCAAAACAGCGAGCAGGGCGCAAGTAATGACTGGACGGCTTACGGCGGTTCATCCGATGGCCTGCGTTTCTCCGCGTTGAATCAGATCAGCAAAGACAACGTTAAAAACCTCGAAGTCGCATGGACCTATCACACTGGCGATCTGCGTCAGGATGCGGATGCCAGCGAATACACCTTCGAAGCGACGCCGCTGAAAGCCAACGGCATGCTGTACTTCTGTACGCCACATAACGAGGTGCATGCACTCGATCCGGAAACCGGCACGGTGAAGTGGAAGTTTACGCCGAGTAAAGATCGTTCTTACCTGCAACAGCACCAAACCTGTCGTGGCGTGAGCTATTACGAAGAAACTCCGGCGGCGGCGCAAGATAATGCGGCTAATCCGGCCATCTGCCGTAAGCGTATTTTCAATGCGACCACCGATGCACTGCTGATTGCGCTGGATGCCGATACCGGCAAGCCGTGTGCTGATTTCGGTCAGAACGGCATCGTGAATCTGCACGCCAACATGGGCGAAGTGCGTCCACATGCGCTGATGCAAACCGCAGCACCGCTGGTGGCGGGCAAGCTGGTGATTGTTGGCGGTTCCGTAATGGATAACGGCTTCAACAGCGGCAACCCATCGGGCGTGATCCGTGCATATGACGTGCAAAGTGGTCGTCTGGTGTGGAACTTTGATCCCGCACATCCGGAAAACACTGCACCGATTGCTGATGGCCAAAACTATCCGCAAGACACGCCAGTGGCGTGGGGTACGCTGAGCGCCGACCTGAAAAATGGCATTGTCTATGTGCCGTTTGGCAACGCCTCGCCAGATGAAGTGGGTATTGAACGCGATCCTAACAGCAACACCGAGAAATTCCGTGATGCGCTGGTGGCGTTAGATCTGCAAACCGGTGCCTTCAAATGGCGTTATCAAAGTTCTAACCACGATCTGTGGGACCGCGATAACCCGTCACAGCCTTCGCTGGTCGACATCGATTATCAAGGCCAGAAGCAGCCGGTGGTGATTCTGCCGACTAAAACCGGCAACCTGTTTGTGCTGAACCGTCTTACCGGTCAGCCGGTGTATCCGGTGAACCAGGTGAAGGTTTCTACTGACGGTATTGAAGGTGAGAAGTATGCGGCGACGCAGCCGGTTTCCAGCCTGAACTTCATCCCAGAAGCACTGACCGAGAAATCCATGTGGGGCATCACGCCGTTTGACCAGATGTCATGCCGCATGGATTTCCGTAGCCTGCGTTATGATGGCAACCCGTGGACACCAGCAACTGAAGGCGGTTCTCTGATCTTCCCTGGCAACATTGGGGTGTTCAACTGGGGTTCTGTCGCCGTCGATCCACAGCGTCAAATGTTGATCGCCGCGCCAGTGCGTCTGGCTTACAAGTACAACCTGATCAAACGTGATGCGCAGACCGCCACCGAGCGTATGTTCACCAAAGATGGTCAGCCGTACTGGAATGAAAACTTCCACGGTGATTATGCGATTCACATCCAGCAGTTGGCATCGGGCTTGGGCATTCCATGCATCGCGCCACCGTGGGGCCGCATGGTGGGTGTTGATCTCAAGACCGGTAAAACCGAGTGGCTGCGTCGCGTGGGCGTCACAAAAAACCTGAAAACCAGCTTCCTGCCTGGCCGCTTCCCAATCGGTTTCCCGATGGGCATGGTGGCGCACGGTGGTCCGTTGCTGACGGCGGGTGATTTGGTGTTCCACGGTGCAACCGCGGATAACTTCTTCCGCGCTTACGACAGCACCACCGGTGAACTGCTGTGGCAGACCGAGCTAAGCGCCGGTGCACAAGCTACGCCGTCGACCTTTATGGGCAAAGACGGTAAGCAGTACGTGGTGATTGCCGCAGGCGGTCACGGTTCGCTCGGCACCCAAGCGGGTGACAGCGTAGTGGCGTTCCGTTTGAAGTAATTGCTGTTCAATAAAATGAAAGGCGCCCACGTGGCGCCTTTTTTTATATTTTCGGTCGCCATTAATGGGGACCGCCTTTAACACGTGACTTAAATCCCGCGATAAATCTGCCGGTTACGCTATATTCATACCTTTCCCAGGACGCCAAACCCAAGGAACCTCATGACCATCGCCTGCCTGCACACTGCTGCGAGTAACATCGCCATCTTCGATCAAGCCGCGCAATCTCTCGGTATGCAGCCCACGCAGCTGAGCCACATCGTGATGCCGCATTTGTTGGCGGAAGCGGAATCAACCGGTGGCATGACGGCATTACAGCAGCACAACCTCGAACAATTTCTGCACAGCCTCACGCCGTGGTTCGATGCCATTGTCATCACCTGTTCCACACTGGGCCCGGTGGCGGATGGTTTCACCGCGCAGGGCAACCATTGTGCGGTGTATCGCAGCGATCGCTTGCTGGCGGACGAAGTGCATCGGTTGCCGGGCAAAGCATTGGTGTTGTGCGCAGCAGAATCGACGTTGGCCGCCACGCGCGCGCTGTTTTGTCCGCCAGGCGTGCCGGTTGAGCAACTTCCTGAGGTGCAATTGATTCCCGGCGCGTGGGCGGCATTTAAAGCGGGTAAGCATGACGACTATCACCGTCTGATTGCACAAGCCGTGGAGCAAGGAAAACAGCAGGGCGCGGCAACCGTCGCGTTGGCGCAAGTTTCAATGACTGCCGCGGCGTCACATTGCGCCACGCCACCCTTAACCAGCCCACATTTAGCGTTGCGACATTGCCTGCGCTAAAGCCATGTTGGCCCGTGAATATTCGGGCCAGCAAATCCTATCAATTCGTCTAAAATATTATTTACCGTGCTTCAAGTTGTCACGAAAATGTCATTTAAGACTTTAAGAACAATCCGAGCAAATAAATGAATTATAGTGGTGAGCCAAACTGCTTAATTGCCGCTGGCGTACCTTCCGACGCCGACAAAATGATTTTAATTGAAATGATTTTTGAGGCGAATAATGGAAACGATACAGGATAGCGTGGGGTTGCGCGGAGCTAATCGACCGCAAGATGTCAGACTGGTGCAACAATTATTAAGTAAAAATGGTTTCCCACAATTACGTGTGGATGGCATCTGCGGAAATAATACCACTAAAGCAATTATCACCTATCAAAAACACTTTTATCAGCATCCGGATGGTTTAGTCTCGCCGGGCAAAAAAACGCTATCACAACTCACGTCAAATCAACGCAGCGCGTTGCCACGCGTCGATGGTGCGACCGGCAATAATCCCAACGGTGCTCGCAAAAATCCGATGATCATGTATCCAAGTTATCAGGTACTTAAGCTGATGATGGATTATGAAGAGCTGCATACTTTACCCTATGACGATCACACCAAAGCTACCATCAGTAATTGGACGGTCGGTGCCACTATTGGTTATGGACATTGGATCAGCCGCGAAAGTGAATTTGCCCAATATAAAGATGGCATTTCAGAACAAGCAGCAGAAACGCTGTTCTCGCAGGATTTAAAAACCTTTGTTGATGCAGTGCGTAATTTTGTTAAAGTCGCACTCACGCAAAATGAGTTTGATGCATTAGTGATGCTGGCGTTTAATATCGGCACCAAAGATTCAAAACATCATAAGGGATTATATTATTCGACCGCGCTGAAAGTGATTAATGGCGAATCAGCAGAGAATTTGGATCGGGCGTGGATGCAGTTTGTTTATTCACGTGGCACGCGAATGAAGGGATTAGTGAATCGCAGGAAGAGCGAGCTGAATGTTTATCACAAAGGAATTTATATTAGATTATGAAAAAATTACTCGCTTTATCGCTGGCCTGCATTTCATTGCAGGCGTTTGCCCAAACGCCTGCTAAGCCAAAGCCTTTCTTCGACAGCAAAAGTTTTCAGGTATTTCTGGATACCCGCAGCTGTCTGGAAGGGGATGTGGAGTGTGATGGCATTGTTTATCACTCGATCAACAAAAAGAATCATCACGAACTGACGTTAAAAGGTTCAACCCTCAACATCGGCCCATCGCATGATTTCCGTGGCTACATTTTCCGCAATGGCGATTACAGCTATGTGCTGTCTCCGGCGCAAGGTGCGGGCAATTACGATAATCACGTCTGGACGTTGCAAGTTTCCCAGCACCAGCCGCAAGGCGACGTGGTGCTGTTCAGTGAAAACGGCAACGTTAGCGAATAACGCGGCTTCAGGAAGACGGCACATTCACCAGCCAGGTGCCGCTTCCTGCCTCAATATGCAAGCTATGCTGCCACGCACCGCCATCCTGGCGCGTCACCTGCAATTGATAATCTCCCGGTAACAAACTCAACATTTTCATGCCGTCTATTTCTTCAGCGGCGTGCGGTCTGCCATTGATATCGATTTGCGTCAACGCGGTGTCAGGGCTGGCGCGCAGGTAGATTTGTGCTGGCACTGCCGCGACAGCGGGTGACGGCGTCACGTTTTCCGGTTGTTTCGCAGGTTGAACCGCTTGCGGCGCTTCTGCGATCAATTTGGGCGGCGCAGGTTTCAATCCTTGCACCACCAGCACGGCTGCCGCCGCGGCACCGAACAACAACCAAGACCGACGTGAGCGGGTTGGCGTAACTGGCTCAGCTTGCTCCACTTCTTCAATTAACGCGGGCAGTTGCACAGCAATGGTCGCGGGCGGCTCATCCTGCGCCAGCAACCCATGATCATTTTGCGCCAGCAACTCGCGCAGCGCGGTAACCGAGGCGGGCCGCTGGTCAGGTTCACACGCCAGCATGCTATCGATGGTACGTAACAAACCCGCCGAATAGCCGGGCAGATCGCGTTGCGCCAGTGGCTGATAATGGTCATGCAGCGAACGCACCACGCTGACCGGCGGCGGTTCACCGCAGATCAAGGTGTGCAGCACCGCGCCAAGTGCGTAGATGTCGGTCCACGGCCCTTGATCGCCATCGCGGCCTTCGCTGTATTGCTCAATTGGCGCGTAGCCGGGTTTGAGCATGATTTCGGTTTTATCGGTGAGATGACCAATGGTTTTGCAGGCCGAACCAAAATCCAACAACACTGGCGCATCATCCTGTTGCAGCAAAATGTTGTCGGGGGCGATATCACGATGCAAATACTGATGATCGTGCAGCGTTTTTAATGCGCTGAGCAGCGGCGGCAACATGGCACGCAGCGCGCTTTCGCTGCACGGCGTGAAATCACGCAGATAGCGATTTTTCAGCGTCTCGCCATGATAAAACTGCGTCACCATATACGCCGTATCATTGGCCTGCCAAAAGCGCAGCACGTGCAGCAGATGGGGATGATTAAAGCGCGCCAGCGTTTTCGCTTCCTGAATAAAGCTATTTAATCCAGCTTGATACAAACGCATAAAGCGCTCGCTGCGCAGCAGCAGATGGTGTTGTTCATCACGCAGCGCAATTGAGGCGGGCATAAACTCTTTAATCGCCACGGTGCGTTCCAGCTCGTTATCCCAGGCGCGATAAACAATGCCAAAGCCGCCTTCGCCTATCACCTGCTGGATTTCATACTCGTTAAAGCAGTAGCCAATCGGCAGCGCCTGCGAGGTGGTTTTCTGCGTGACCTCACTCATGAGTGGCCTCCACCAACGGGCTGAAATGCAGCTGGAAGCTTTGCTGATAATCGACCCGCAATTGACGCGGCGCGTCATGCAAAGTTTCACTCAGCAACTGGCAACTGAGTTGCGGCAGCAGCGTCTGCGACAGCACCGCATCGACCATACGACCACCGGATTCGCCTTCGGTGCAGCGGCGCATAATTTGCTCGGCCACTGCGGGTGCAAATTCGGCGTGAATGGCATGACGTTCCAGCAAGCGCTGGCGGATTTTATCCAGGCGCAGATCGATGATGCGAATCAGCATCGCATCGCTCAGCGACACATACGGAATCACCGCCAAACGGCCCAGCAGCGCGGCGGGGAATACCTCACGTAGCGGCTGGCGCAGCAGGGCGCTCAGCGCCTGGTGATCAGGACGATCCGCTGCCGTGCCGCAAACCTGCGCAATCTCATCGCTGCCGATATTCGAGGTGAGAATGATCACCGTGTTGCGGAAGTCGATGCGGCGGCCTTCACCATCCTCCATCCAGCCTTTGTCGAACACCTGGAAGAAGATTTCATGCACGTCAGGATGGGCTTTTTCAATCTCATCCAGCAGCACTACGCTATACGGACGACGGCGCACCGCTTCGGTCAGCACGCCACCTTCGCCGTAGCCAACATAGCCCGGCGGCGCACCTTTCAGCGTCGAAACGCTGTGCGCTTCCTGGAATTCGCTCATGTTAATGGTGATCAGATTTTGCTCGCCGCCGTACAGCGTCTCGGCCAGCGCCAGCGCGGTTTCGGTTTTACCGGTGCCGGACGGGCCGCACAGCATAAACACGCCAACCGGTTTGCTGGGATCGTCGAGTCCGGCGCGTGAGGTTTGGATGCGCTGGGCGATGGCATCCAGAGCCGGTTGCTGGCCGATGACGCGCTGCGCCAGCGTGCGGGCCAGATTGAGCACCGCATCGCGCTCGCTTTGTAACATGCGACCGAGCGGAATGCCGGTCCAGTCGGCGACCACGCTGGCGATCACGTTGCTATCGACTGCCGGGAACGTCAGCGGTTTGTCGCCTTGCAGTTCGTCCAGTTGCTGTTGCAGCGCCAGATAGCGTTCGGTGTGTTGCGCACTGTGATCGACCAGCAAGGTGGCGCGCAAGGTGGTCAGTTGCTGGGTCAAAATCAGCACTTGCTGCCAGCGCGCGTTGAGTTGATGTTCTTCCTGCTGGCGCTCGGCCAACGCCAGTTTGGCGCTGGCAATACGTGTTGGCGCGTTGGCCATACCCAAATGCAATTCGCGCTCGGCGATATCGATTTCCAGCTGCAACGCCGCCAGCTGCTGACGGCAATAGGCCAGCTCCGGCGGCTGATGGTGCAGACTCACCGCCACGCGCGCACAGGCGGTATCCAGCAGCGCAATGGCTTTGTCCGGCAACTGACGCGCCGGAATATAGCGTTGCGACAAACGTACCGCGCTGGTTAACGCCTCATCCAGTAGTAATACATTGTGATGGCGCGACAGCGGCTGCGATAAATGGCGCAGCATCAAAATCGCCGTGGCTTCATCGGGTTCCGCCACTTGCACGGGTTGGAAACGGCGAGTCAGCGCCGGATCTTTCTCGATGTATTTCTTGTATTCCGTCCAGGTAGTGGCGCCAACCGTGCGCAACTGCCCACGCGCCAGCGCCGGTTTCAACAGGTTGGCGGCATCGCCGGTGCCTTGCTGGCCGCCCGCGCCAACCAGCGTATGGATTTCATCAATAAACAAAATGATCGGCTGGGCGCTGGATTGCACTTGATTGATTACCGCTTGCAGGCGCGCTTCAAATTCACCTTTCATCGCCGCACCGGCTTGCAATAGCCCAATATCCAGCAGCCACAGCTGCACGCCTTGTAACGGCGGTGGCACGTTGCCGCTGGCAATGCATTGCGCCAGGCCTTCTGCTAGCGCGGTTTTGCCGACGCCCGCTTCACCGGTCAGCAGCGGATTGTTTTGCCGACGACGCAGCAGGATATCGACCATTTGACGGATTTCATCATCGCGTCCGACCACCGGATCGCTTTTACCAGCACGCGCTTCGGCGGTGAGATCGCGGCCATATTTCGCCAACACCGACTCTTCGCTGGAAGCCGGTGCCGGGGCGGTTTCATGAGTTGCCGTCGCCTGTTCATCGCTACCCTGAATAAAGTTTGGCAATTCATCCAGCAGGCGGTCAGCGCTGATGCGGCCAAATTCGCTGGAGATCGCCAGCAACACATGACGCAACGCCACGGTTTTTAGCAGCGCCAGCAGCAGATGTGCGCCGCGAATCTGGTTTTCACCGACGCTGAGCGAGCAGTAAATCCATGCGCGTTCTACCGCGTTATCAATATGTTCGGCCAGATCGGCGACGGCGCTGGCACCGCGCGGCAGGCGATCTAACGCTGCCAGCAAATCCTGATTGAGTTGCGCTTCATCCAGCTCACAGCGGCGCACGATCAGTTGCAGATCGCCATTCGGTTGCTGCCACAGCTGGTGCAGCCAATGCACTAATTCGACGTAGGGATTGCCGCGCAATTTACAGAAAGTGGTGGCGCTTTCCAGCGTGGTAAACAGTGATCGATTCAATTTGCTAAACAACACGTTGCGACGGATATCTGACATGGTTTTCCCTTTTGATTAAGGCTGATAAATCAAATCATCACGATGTTGCGGCTGTGGCTGCTGGCCCAACCAACTGCTCAAGCCCAGCGGCTGATCGCTGCCCAATGCCACGCCGTGCACATCGCGCTGGTCCAGCACCAGTTGCACTTCCCATTGATACTCAATGCCGAGGTAATGACGCACCCAATCCACCACTTGCTGTGCGTGGTTGCGCCGGGGCAGCAGCGGTTGATAATCGTTGAGGCGAAGCGGGCCGAGGCGCAGCCGGAATTTGTGCTGAATATCGCGAATCGTACCCCCCAAAAAGGCGGTTTCACCGAGGCGCGGCGCGTGTTTTCCGGCACGTAACTGCGCCTGTTCGCGCGGGCCGATGCGCATCCATTGCGGGATATTGCTGATCAGTTCCACCGGCACCTGCAAATACCAACTCAGGCTGCGCGTCAGTCCTTCCGCATCGTGAGTTTGGCGGGTGAAGTGTCCGGCCAGCGCATAGCGCGCATGTTCGTTGAGGCTGCCGCGCTGCTGCTCCAACGCCGGTTGGCCGATGCCAGTTAGGCAGGAAAGGTAATGGTTGAAGCGTTGGCGATCGGGGCGATCCAGCGAAATCGCCGGTTGTGCATCGGCCCACGCGCGGTAAAACAGCAAAATCAGCCGATGATGAAACAGGTTACAAAACGCCACCATGCTGCGATCGCCGTGATGCGTAACGCGCTCGTGCGCGTACTCGGTCAAATGCAGCGGCAGCGGACCGTTGGGGCCGAACAGGCCAAAACTCCAGATATCCACTTCATTGAGTTGATCGTTGGCGCGCTGGCGAATCCCGGCCACGGTGGCGGGCGCAAACGCCAGCGACGGCGATTGTCCCAGCCGCAACGGTTCCTCGCGCGGCAGCGGCGCACGGCCCAGTTGCCAGGCGTGCCCGGCTTGCGCATCGAGACGGCGCAGCAGTTGAAACAGGTCGTGTTTGAACGGTGCGGCACGCCGCTGCGGCCAAAAGTCCGCTGGCAAGCGACAGTGAATGCGCCAGCGGCGATTCAGCGCCGTCACAGCAGTGGCCTCTTGCCCATTTGCGGTGGCCAATAACCAATCTCGCCGCGCTGATCGCTGTTAATCGTTAGTTCGGTAAAGGTATTGATCGCCACCATGCGGCTGAACAAAATCGCTAACACGCTGCCCAGCAGCCACGGGCTGGCACCGCCAAACGCCTGCTCATCCAGCGTTAAGGTGATGGCAATGCCGCGCGCGAAGACAATCGGCCCGGGCTCTGGCACGCGGCGAAATACCGGCCGCATTTCGCAGTGACGCACGCCTTCAATTTGACGCGCGGTGGCGGCTTCGGCGGTATTGGCATACAGCGCCAACAGTTGTCGCAATGAGGCCGCACCCTGATCGCCCTCGCTCTCCATCAGGCTGAGGTAGTTAAGTTGCAATTGGCTCATTAAGCGCCACGCCATCGCACCCGCCGCCAGCGCGGGACGCGGTGCGGTTGGCCCTTTGCGCAGATGAATACCCAGCACCGGCGCGGAAGTGGGTAAAGTGAAGGATTCCATACCGTGCTGCATCAACATCAGCGGCAAATCGCGGTTAGTGCACAGCACATCGGCCATCACATACTGCACTGCATCGGACCACGGTGATTGCTGTTCATCGACCAGCGTGACGAATAACTCGGAACCGGCATAACCGGTGCGCGTGCCGTACACCTTGGCTTGATCGGACAGCGCGCGCGGCTCGCGACGCTGGGAAAAATAGGCACCGTAGTTGCCATTGTCGCGGCCAAAGCTGTGCCAGAATGGGCGGAAAATTTGCTCTTCGCTCAGCGTTTGCCCGCTGCCATACAGGCGGTTAATGCTGAACACTTCGTAATCCAGCGGATGAGTATTATCCACTACCAGATGATAATCGTTGCGCGCTTCGGTTAGCTGGATGCGTTCCGCCACGCGCGGAAACAGGTTGATGGCGGGCGTGCAGTGCAGCGCCAAATGCGACACATCCACCCGATTTTCCAGATCGTCATCGGCTTTATCCAGCAGCAGCACAATCTCCATCTCAGTCGCGCCGCGCAGCTGTTTAACCAGCGGTTGCAGGCCCGAGGTGCGCATAAACAGAAAGCGGGCCGGAAAGGCGAAATACTCCTGCAATAGCCGATAACCGCTAAAACCGCGCAGGTCATCCGGCAGCAGCGCTTCATCGGCGGCAAAGCCTTGCGCTTGCAAAGCTTCGGCTTCCAGTAATTGATGGTGCTGGTTATCCGTGCTGCGATACAACACACCAACACAGTGCGCCATCAGCAGTTCCATCAGACGACTGGCCGGTAGATCGCCCGCGCTCAGGTGGAAACGCAGATCGTCCATCGCCAACTGATGCAGCGGAATATTGCCGGTGGTTTTCAGCCGAATGCGCAGCGCGCGCATTGCACCGCGCTGGGCCAGATTGGCAGCGGAAAGCGGCAGGTTGGCGGGCAAGCCGCCGAGCGTTACTTCACTCAGTTGCAGCGGCAATAAATTGACATCATGCGCGGTACGGTATTTGCAGCTAATGCCTTTACTTTTCAGCGCCTGATTCTCAATCAGCGATCCACGCGGCACGGTAAAACCGCTGCTGATCTTGCCTTTCATATGATCGGGCTGAAACTCGACAATCGCCATCGACGGCGTTGGCGCGAGGTAATTGGGGTAGATCATCTCCAGCAGCTGTTCGGTGAAGCGCGGGAATTCGGCATCCATCTTCAGCTGCACGCGCGAGGTGAGGAAGGCAAATCCCTCCATTAAGCGTTCGGTATAAGGATCGGCGACTTCGATACCTTGCATACCCAAACGGCCGGCCACTTTCGGATAGCGATCGGCAAATTCCGCGCCCATTTCACGCAAATAGTTCAGTTCACGATTGTAGTAGTCGAGCAGTTGCGGATTCATATTAGTTCGACTCCTTCAGATCAAAACGGCTGTGCTCAAGATCGAGTTCGGTACGAAACACAAAAGCCAGCGGCCACGGGATGCACCACAAATTGCCGCTGATTTCGATGGAAAGGGTGTTGTGATGGTTGTGCGCGTTAACATCGCTCAGGCAGCGAATCTGCAAATCCTGCGGGATAATGCGCGGTTCAAACTGCAACATGGCACGCTGTAACGAGCCACGCACATCGTCCCACTCAATCTCCGACATGCGCTTACCGGCTAGCGGTGTGAGGCCAAAATTGATCACCGATAAGCGCGCGTCAGGACACGGTTTGAGGTTGTGCTGGCTTTCGTTGTTGATGCAGTTGAACAGCCACTGCAAATCACGCAGCACCTGAGTACGCAGTTGTTGATGGCTGAGCGCCTGACGGCCGGTTTCGATTTTTTGTTGATCGGGCTGATCGTCGGTTAAGCGATCGAGCAGGCTGGGGCGCATCTCATCCTGCGGCATTACGCGTTGATGGTTGCGCGCCTGCCAACCGTTGAAGCTAGCGGGATGGTTTTTCACTGAGGATTCTCCGTCGGATCACGCTGCTGCGGATTCAACTCGGCGATCGCATGCCAATGCAACTGACTGGCACTGTCGCCGATTTGCCACGTATGCAACGCATCCGCCATCTGTACTGCACGCGTGTTGTCGTCATTTTTGTCGCTGTCGGCTTTTAGCAACACATCGCCGTCAAAACGCCATGCCAGATGTTGTTTATCCCACGGCAATAACAGCCAGCTGCGTGCATCACTGTCGCTTGCCAGAATCAGCCGTTGATTATTGGCGGCAATCACCTGCGCATCGCGTGCGCCAACCGGTAAGTTGATCAGCGGATAACCGTGGACAAACCACAGCGCGGTGGGCGCGTTGTTGGCTTGATGCAGCGTCGCGTCGCCTGTTACCCAGCCTGCGCTGTCGCAGTCTGGCGACGACGAGGCGAGGGCAAAACGTGCATCATTATCCGAGCCGGTTGGCCAGTAGGTGCGCAGCGCGCAGTCGGGCGTGATGTTGAAACGTTGCCACGGCGTGGTGTCTGCCAGTTCAATTTTGGGCTTCACCGGCGGCGCGGGAATGCGCCAGTTGTCAGCGGCCTGTGCGCTACCTTCGCGCAACGCTTTACCGCTGTGATCGATCAGCGTCCAGTGCAACGTCGTCAGCGGGCGACACTGGCGTTTTAACAGCGCGCCAACCTGTGGCAAGAAGCTCTCCAGCGCGTCGTCTTTCAGTTCGCCCTGCGGTTCGATATGCAGCGCCACGCTGTCGTCGCACCAGCTTTTTACGCGTCCATCCACCACGTTATCCAGCCAGGCGCTGAGGCGCAGCGTGGGCGACCAAACGATACGCACGCTTTTCGCTTCGCTGTAGATCGGCAACAGCAGCAGCGACAGTAACAATGCCAGTGGGGTTCTCATGGCGATTACCTCTGCGACAGCAAAATTCGCTGCGTGTCGCTGAGCGAACTCAGCAAGGTGGACTCTTGCGGATCGCCCATCCACACCGCCATGGCGCTAAAGTTATCGCCGTTATCCTCGGGCATCATGCGTTGCAGCAGCGCCAGCCACTCTTGCGGATTGCTGACCATGCGCAGGGTTTGCTCCAGATTGTTGACGTCCATCTCATGCCAGAAACCGTCGGTGCAGAGTAAAAACACATCGCCGTCTTCCAGCGCCAGCACATCGCTGTAGCTGGCTTCGCGATCCTCTTTCATCCCCAGCGCGAAATAGAGCAAGTTATGATTGATGGCATCGGTTTGATGTCCAGCGTCCTGCATGCGCTGCGCCAGGCTGTGATCGCGCGTCATCTCCAGCAAATAGCCGCGACGAAAGTGGTACAGACGACTGTCGCCGGCGTGCGCCCAATAGGCCAGTTGATAATCGCGATCGATAAATAAACTCACCAATGTGGTGCCCATGTTTTTCAGCGCTTGGTCCTGGTGCTGCTGCTGTTTTATCGCCTGATTGGCGGCGGCGATGTAGCCGCGAATACGCTGTGCATCCAGATGATGTGCGCCATCGAAATGGGTGACGATGGTGTCGCACGCCAGACGGGCTGCGGTGTCGCCGCCTTGCTCGCCGGCAATGCCGTCACACATCACGAAACAGGCGGCGCGCGCGCCCAGCGCATTGGCGAGGCGGTCCTGATTACTGCTGCGTTTGCCCTGATGGCTAATGGATGCGAACGTAATATTCATCATGATTCCGTTTTTTGCGTTTGCAGGTCTTTGTAATGGTTCACTTCCACGTCGTAGGCGTGCAGGAACGCCTCACCAAACAGCGTGTGAAAATCGTCGTCAATTTCACTGGCAATCGCCTGATAACGCTTCACGAAATAGTCCCAGCGCGCCGCTTTGCGCGTGGCGGAGAACAGATGGCGGCCGCTGTCGCCTTCCTGCTGCGCCTGGGCATGCAAGGTGTCGGGATTAAACGACTGCAACATGGCGGTAATGATGGCGCGGATCCCGGCGATCATGCCGAGCTGATGCGCCTGTAAATCCACCAAGGCATCACGCACTGCTTTTTCCGGCTCCATAAAGCCCGGCATCTGGCTACCCAGCATCTGCACCAGCACGCTTTTGCCCGATGGCAACAGTTTGAACGGATTGTTGGCCTGCTCGAGAATCATGGTCATTTCCGCATTCACTCCGCGTTTCAGCATGGTGCGCGACGACAACAGCGCCACCGTGCCTTGCGAGAACATGCTGAGTAATTGGCCGAGCAAGTGCATTTGCGACTGATCGAGATGCGGTTTCACATCGATATCCGCCAGATCGGCACCATCGAGAAATGCTTGCAGCAACTCGGCATCCACACCTGGCGTGTTGGCGGCACGGCGCTGCGCGGCTGATTTATAGCTCACCGGGTCGATGCTCATGCGCCCGCTGGCGCGATGCTGATTGGCCGGTTCCGGACGGCTCGGCTGCACGCGCGGCGTTGGCAGCGGCGTTTCTGGCGGCGGTGGTGGAGTGACTTGCGGCGCGGGCGGTGGCACTGCGGCTTCGGGCTGGAACACATCCGGCGGCGTCAGCGGTTGGGCGCTGGAGGAGAGCAGGCCAAACGGATCGTCTTGTTGCTCCTGCGGCGTGCCATTGGTGGCAAACAGCGCCAGCGGATCGAGCTCAGTGGCCGGTGCCGCCTGCACCGCGTGCGGCTGTTCACGCAGCGTGGTTGGCGTGGTGTCCTGCAAAATGGTCGGCTGTTGGAACAGATCGTTGTCGTCAAACAAGCGCGTAGGATCGCTCTCGCGTTGGCTTAACTGCTCCAGCGGCGCGTGCTGTTCCAGCGCCAGCGGATCAATCGGATTCAACGGTTTCTCATCGGGCAGCGTCAGCGGATGTTGCGCATCGGGCTGAGCGGGAGCCACTTGCGGCGCGACGAAATCACGCGACAGGCTTTCCCAGATTTCGCCGGGAATCGCTGAGCCCGCCGGTTTTGGCGCGGCCTGGCTCTGCACTACCGGCTGGCGCGGCGTTTCAGGTGGCTGTTGTCCATCAATCTCGCTGACCACCAGCGTGTAATCGCCGATGCCAAGCAGATCGCCATCTTGCAACTCCACCTGGCGACCGTGTTCCAATGGAATGCCATTGAATTCGACGTTGATCACGTTACCGCGATTGGTAATGCGGCAGTCGCCTTCTGCCGAGGTGTGCACCAGCAGTTGCAGACGCGAAATGGTGCGGCTGTCGTCGGGCAAAATGAAGTTGTTGTCTTCGCTACGGCCAATCGTGCCGCCGGGCGGATAGAAATCGACGCGCGTCAGCGGCGGCTGCACGCCGTTTTTACTTTCAACCAGAGTGAATCGCATAAGCTTTACCTGCCAGGATTGCGCGTTGCTGCGGAAACAGAGGCGGCCAGGCGGCCGCCCCAAGGAAACTGGCTTGTCTTCGCTGTGGGATCAGGAAGCCGTGTTGGTTTTGATGTTCCAGCCAAAGGTGCTGTCGGCACCGGCAGCACCGTCGTCGGACTGCTGGGTGTAGATCTCTTCCACCTGCGCCGCCTGGAACGAATACTCGATGCCCACGGTGTCATCATCGCGTGAACCAGTGAACTGCACGCTGGTCACCAGCACTTCGGTCAGATTGATTTTGTTATAGATAATCTGCGATCCACCGGCTTTGCAGACGTGGAATTCCAGCGTCGGAATGTGTTTACCGTTGGAGCAGAACAACATCAGCGTTGGGGTGGCTTTGTCGATGCGGGCATGGACGTGCAAGTCCTGATAATTGACTTTACCAGCGCCGCCGCCGCCGCCCACGCTCATGTTGTTCGGCTGATTAGCGCCCCAGTTAAAGGAGAGAATGTCGATCCAGCCGGTATGCGCCGAATCTTTGGATTCACCTTCAACACCTTCAGGCTTCAAATACATTGCAATAGTCATGCGGGTAACGCTCCTTTCATCATTTAAAAAATGGGCGCCAATCAACGCCCAGAGGTGACTTACCCTTGCTGCTGTTTCAGCGAAGGCAATTTAGAGACCAGACGCAGTGACACCGTCAGGCCTTCAAGCTGGTAGTGCGGACGCAGGAAGAATTTGGCTGCGTAATAGCCCGGATTGTCTTCCTGTTCTTCCACCGTGACGCGCGCATCGGCCAGCGGTTTGCGCGCTTTGGTCTCTTGTGTGGAGTTAACCGGATCGCCATCGACGTAGCGGATGATCCACGAGTTGAGCCAGCGCTCCATGTCGGCGCGTTCCTGGAAGGAGCCGATTTTGTCGCGCACGATGCACTTCAGGTAATGGGCGAAGCGGCAGCAGGCGAACAGATAAGGCAGACGCGCCGCCAGCTGTGCGTTGGCAGCCGCATCGGCATCGTAATAATCTTCAGGTTTTTGCAGCGATTGCGCGCCGATAAAGGCGGCAAAGTCGGAGTTCTTGCGGTGCACCAGCGGGATAAAGCCGTTTTTTGCCAGCTCGGCTTCACGGCGATCGCTGATGGCGATTTCGGTCGGGCATTTCATATCAACGCCGCCGTCATCGGTCGGGAACACATGGCACGGCAGATTTTCCACTGAGCCGCCAGATTCCACGCCGCGAATCGAGGTGCTCCAGCCAAACTGCTTAAAGGAGCGGTTGATGTTGGCGGCCATCGCGTAGGCGGCGTTGGCCCAGGTGTAATTCTTGTGGGTGGCGCCTTCGGTGTCTTCGGTGAAATCAAAGCTATCGACGGGATTAGTGCGCACGCCATACGGCAAGCGGGCGAGGAAACGCGGCATCACCAAACCGAGATAGCGGGTATCTTCGCTTTCACGCAGCGTGCGCCAGGCGGCGTATTCGGTGTTGGTGAAGATTTTGGTGATATCGCGCGGATTAGCCAGTTCCTGCCACGATTCCATTTGCAACGCGCTCGGCGCTGCACCGGTGATCACCGGACAGTGCGCGGCGGCACCGATTTTCGCCAGCTCACCCAGCAGCTCGACATCCGGCGGGCTGTGATCGAAATAGTAATCGCCAACCAGGCAACCGTACGGTTCGCCACCAAACTGGCCGTACTCTTCTTCGTAGATCTTCTTGAACAGCGGGCTTTGATCCCAGCCCACGCCTTTGTAGCGTTTCAGCGTGCGGCTCAGCTCTTTTTTGCTGATATTGATCACGCGGATCTTCAGCATCTCGTCGGTTTCGGTGTTGTTCACCAGATAATGCAGGCCGCGCCACGCACCTTCTAGCTGCTGAAAACTGTCGTGGTGCATGATGGCGTTGACCTGCTGCGACAGCTTGCTGTCGATTTCTGCGATCAGTGCCTGAATGGTGCGATAGGCGTCGTCAGACACCGGCAAGGTGTTCTCCAGCGCCTGCGCGGCGAGGGTTTGCACCGCTTGAGAAATCGCGTCACGCGCCTGATCGTTGTTCGGGCGAAACTCTTTGTTCAGCAGCGCGCTAAAGTCGCTGTGCGTGACGGATTCCGCCACTAAGCGTTCAGTCTGGGAAGCAGCATTACTCATCGTGATTCTCCGTGTCGCGGTCAGCGTTGGCAGGTTTGGCAGTAGCGGCCAGCGATTGCAGCAGGGTTGGGTTTTTCAGAATTTCGGCGATCAACGCTTCAGCGCCGTTTTTACCGTCCATGTAAGAGAGCAGGTTGGAAAGCTGGGTGCGCGCTTCCAGCAGCTCATTCAGTGGCTCAACGCGACGCACAATCGCGTCTGGCAGGAAGTCATCCATACTGTTAAAGGTCAGATCGACGCCGACTTTGCCTTCGCCGGTTAAGGTGTTATCGACGTGATAGGCGAGGTGCGGCTTCAGCGCTTTCATGCGCTCATCGAAGTTATCGATATCCACTTCAAGGAATTTGCGCTCGGCGATTTCCGGCTGATCTTCCACTGGCTGACCGACCAAATCGGCCATCACGCCCATTACGAAGGGCAACTGCACTTTGCGATCGGCACCGTAGACTTCAACGTCATATTCAATCTGCACGCGCGGCGCACGGTTGCGCGAAATGAACTTCTGTCCGCTACGGGCGCGTTTGATGGTGGGATAATTAGCCATAGTGTTCTCCGTCAGTTATGGGCCTGAGTTCAGGCGTTTTATTCGCCCGCACGGCCAAACAGGCCCTGCAGCTGCGTGACGGCGTCGGGCGCCAGATCACGAATAATGTCGAGGAAATCGAGTTGAATCAGGCGCTGCACCCGCTCCAGCATGATCGGGGCCGGATGGCTCGGTTCATGCTGCTGAAAATAGAGCCGCACTTTCTCCAGCATCAGTTCGGCGTCGGCGCGGGACTGCAACGACACGCGCTGCCAGTCCGGCACCGCGGGCGAGGCGGGGCTCACGCGGGTTTCGACCGCGGGAAGTTCGTCGGCCACGCTGGCGGGCGCTGATTCCCGCTGTTGCGGCAGCAGCGCCACCAGCATCAGCAGCGGTTTCTCGCTGGCGGCGAGATCCGGCATGTCCGCACTATCGAGATGCTGCGTCAGACACAGGCGCAGCGCGGTTAACTGTTCAGCCAGCGAGCGCAGTGCCTGCGCGGCAGGGAGATCGGGCTGCTGCAACACTTCACGCAAGCGCGCCACGCCGCCGGGAAAATCCGCCACTTCGCTTTTGCTGCCATCCAGCAGCGCCAGCGCATCGCGCAGGTTGATTTCACCCAGCGCACTTTTCAGCAACCAGCTTTGGCGTAGGGCACGCATCAAGCCGGATTGCGGACCAAGCGCCGCCAGCGCGCTGACGCGCATCAACAGATCCGGTTCGCCATCAAACTCCAGCGCCGGATGCAGCGTTGACCAGTAGCGGGTGAGTGATTCGCTCAGCAAGGTCAAACCGGCGGCGCAGCCGGTTAATCCCTGGGTGTGTGTCCAGGCTTCACTGAGAATCACCAGCAAACGGATGTCACGCGTACGGCTCAGCAATTGCTGCGCCTGCTGCGCCACCTGCTGCCAATCTGGCGGCTCGGCGGGAATGATGGTGTTGCCAAACTGCTGCTCGGCTTTGCCGCCGCGCGCCTGTTCCAGCGCCATAAATGCCGCGTCATACTCCAGATCGTCGCCGCACGGCGCATCCTCGCGCAGCGGTTCGAGTAAGCTCTCAAGATTCATCGATTCACCATCAAGGCTGACCAAACAACGGCGGTTCGCCGCGGCTGGCGTGGGGCGGATTAAACAAACGCAGGAACAACTGCGTGGTGAAGTTGCCGCTGTGCGAATGGCTGTAGAAGGCGCTGCCGTCGCTCTGGTTGCTCCACCAGAAACTGCTGTATTGCGCGGGGTCGAAGTAGTTCACCACCTGCGGCCAGTTGAGATTGCACGGCGTGTCCTGATAGCCAATCACATCAAACACATCCGACTGTGGCGGGCGCGCTGCTTGCGCCGGCAAGGCGTTAAGCGCGTGATCAAACTGATCGCCGCTGTAACGGTTTTGCACCGCCAGCGTCAGCGTTTTACCCAGTTGGTAATACCAATCGCCCGCGGTGTGCAGCTGCATGGCGTGCCATTGCGCCGGGGCAAACAGTTGCATGGCGCACAATGGATATTGACGACCGACGCGATCGCGTGTTGGCAACAAGCAGCCCATCTGAATCTGCGGCACGCCGAGCGTGGCGGGAATGATGAAATTCCACACCGGCGCGCGTCCGGCAGGCGTTTGTTGCGCCAGGCGTGGCAAGCTGTGGTGAAACCAGCGCGCCCAGTTATCCACCACCAGCGTCGGTAAACGACGCCGCATGAAATCGCCGCTGCCGGGCAATTTTCCGTACCAGCCCAATGGCGCGTGATTATTCATGGGCAACTCACATTCGGCAGTTGTAACGGGTTGCGCACGCTGTTCGGTGTGTACGCCAGCACCACCTGATGACCGCCGAGCGAGAAGGTGGCGCGCTGGCTTTGGCCGCTACCTGGACTCAAACGGGCTTTGTCGAACAGACGATTCAGCGCCCACGGGCCGCTGGTGTTCAGCGTGTTGCTGGTGCCGTCGGTCAAACCAATTTGCATGCGCACTTGCTGGGTATTGCCGCTGCCCGGCCAGTTCACCACCTGCGGAGTTTGCGGGCCGTGGCTGTAACGCAGCAGCTGCCCATCGACATCCAGCGTCAGCGTCAGAATGCTGTTATCCATGCTGACTGGCGTCAGCGTCAGGCGGTAAGCGGGGGTTGACGATCCGTTAGCAAATAGCGCTTCACGGATGCTTTGCGCCTGCTGGAACGGGCGCAGCAGTTGTGTGCCACCGGGCAAGGTTTTGCCATCGACGCCCGGCGCATAGCGCCAACTGCTGTGGGTGGTATCGACTTTGCTGGCGAGATTGTCGCGGAAGAAGCTGTCCATCAGGCCGCTGCCCGGCGCATACATGCGCGCCAGATCGTCGGGCGTGATGTCGGTGCCAGAGGCGCGATTCAGCGGATAACGCCCGGCAATCGCGCTGCGACAAAAGCTGCCGACTTCGACGCTGGCGCGTTTTTGCATGTTGCTCATATCGCGCTTTTGCGTGTCGCTGCTGGCACCGACCGCCAGCTCCTGCAACAGGGTACGGAACGGCTCCGGCTGGCGTCCGGCATCGGCCTGCATGCGTGAAATGATGCTGGCATCCGGCGGCTGCATGCCGCTGTTGCTGGCATCTTGTACCGCAGTCAAATAGCTGTAGAGATCGTCGATATCTTTCAACTGCGCATCGAACGGAATGCCGTTGTCGTTCTTGTCGGCAGTTTGCGACTGCTCGATGATGTTGGCGAATTCGGCCATCACGCGCTGCTCTGGCGCTTCAATGTTGCCGCTTTCCGCCGCTTTGCGCGCACGGAACAGCGCCTGCAAGGTGGCAGTAGCATTGTTGTTGACGTAATGGGTGCTGCGCTCGAGCAGGGAAGGTTGATCCTTTTTCTTCTCCTCTTCCGGCGGCGTCAGCGTCAGATTGCGGCCGATATTGATCATCAACTGGCGCAGCGGTGAAGTACGGCCCGACAGCAGGCGCGCGGTGCTGATGCGCGCATCCAGACTGCCAATCGGCACCAGTTGAATGTCCTGCAACAAGCCATTCCATTGACGAATGTAGTCGTCGAGATACAGGCGGCGCACGGTATCGACCAGCGTATTTTGTTCGTCGGCACTTTCGCGGCGCGTCAGCACCCAGCGGTCTTCCTGCAACAAGCTGTCGGCGACATTTTTGATGTTGTGATTGAACGGCCCCCAATATCCGGCGGGGGTAAAGAAGCCGGGAATGGCGGTGGTGAGCGGTACGCCACTTTTGCGGCTAAACACCAACTCGGTTTGCGGGCCACTGAGCGAGATCAAACTGACGCCGGGATTAACGCGCGGGATCAGCAGACGTTTCAGACGACCGTACACGCGCGTTGACAGCGGCGAGCGGTTGACCATCTCAATCTGGCGTACCACCAAGGGTTCATCACGTTCGAATGGCGATGCATTGATTTTGTTATCCAGCAACTGGCCGAGGTGATAATCCAGCGCTTTCAACTGTGCCTGTGGCGAGTTGGCACCTTGGGTCCGCTGCACATTCAGCATCACCCAGGCATGCAGGAATTTGCCGTCGTAGTGCTGCGGCAGGTAGAGCATTTGATAGGCTTTCAGCGCTTCATAGCTGTAATCGACGTCGCTGCCGTTGTCGCTGCGCAGCCAATCAGTAATGTTGCGCGCAATCACCGGCAACAACATTTGCTCTAACGCCCGCTGATAAAGGGAATCTGAGGCGGTAGAAACCTCTTCACCGCGATACATGCCCGCGCGCCAGCTCAGCGGCGGGTGTTGTAAATCCGGCAACGCGTCGCTATTGGGTAAACCAGCCAAATTGTTGAGGAACGGCAACTGGGCAAACAGGTTTTCGCCATTAAGCGGCGACAACGCTTTGCTCTGTTTTTCCACCGCGGGCACGCGCTGCTGCACTTCAGCCAGATAGTCGCGATTGTGGTAATAGCTGGTGAACGCGGCGATCAGCGCCACCAGCAGCAGCAAGGCCAGCACGCCATAGGCAACCAGATGCACCAGACGGTTGCGATAGGCCCACCAGCGATTGATGCCCGCTAAGCCCGCTTCTTTAAACACCACCTCGGTGAGCATTTGCTGCAAGAAGAAACTCTGTCCTTTACCGGCGGCGTCCTGGTTGGCGCTGAGCGCGGGTAAACCCAAAGCACGGCTCATCTGGCCCATCACGCGATCAAACGGTAAACCTTCCTGGGTGCCGCTGGTGAAGTAGACGCCGCGCGGAATCAACTTCTCTTCATAGCCCGAGGTGGCAAACAGCACATCCAGATAGTGTTGCAGCAGCGGCTTGATGGCCTGGAACTCTTGCGGAAACAGATACATTTCCGCGCGCTTGACGCTGTCGTGCTCGTTGATCATCAAATCAGCCAAACCGGCATCGAGGCGCTGATGCAGGCGATCAAACTGGCGATCAAACTCGCTGTTGACCGCCAATTGCTGATCGCTCCACGGCCAGGTGAAGCCCCAGATTTGATCGCGCTCCGCCTTACTCATCGCGCCAAAGCTGGTGGTGAAGCCTTTAAGCAGATCGGCTTTGGTGACTAACACGTAGACCGGGAACGGGATCGCCAGTTGATCGCGCAACTCTAATAAACGTTTACGCAGCGCGCTGGCTTGCTGGTGGCGCGCTTGTTCCGATTCGCTGAGCAAATCGCCAATGCTGATGGTGATGATTGCGCCATTCACCGGCTGACGCGGGCGAAACTTTTTCAGCAGCGCCATAAAGCTGCGCCACTCTTGCGCGTCCTGCTGACGATCGCTCTCTTGCGTGGTATAGCGCCCGGCGGTATCCAGCAGAATCGCCTCATCGGTAAACCACCAATCGCAGTGACGCGTGCCGCCAATGCCGCGCAGCGCGGTTTGACCAAACTGCGCTGCCAGCGGGAAGTGCAGACCGGAATTCGCCAGCGCGGTGGTTTTGCCAGCACCCGGCGCGCCAATCAGCATGTACCACGGCAGTTGATAGAGATATTGGCGGCTGAAGCGCTGCATCCAGCGCGGCCAGCGGCGGCTTTCCGGGCGGTTGAAACGCGCCTGGCGCAGCAGGTGAACCGCTTCGTTGAAGCGTTCCGCCAGCGGATGTTCCTGCGGCATCTCTTGGTCAGGTTCTGGCTGCGGTGCCAGTTTCTGCACCATGCGCCGGTTCTGCCAGCGCCGCCACAGGCGCGGCACCAGGCGATAACTGATCCATAGCGCATACAGCACGCCGATGGCGATGTAGCGATATAGCGCCGACTCCAGCGGGCGATAATCTCCAATCGCCACTAACGGGCCAACGGTCCAAATCAACAAACACAACGCGGTGATGCCGAGGCCGCTCCACATCAGGCGGCTGGTCGCGAACGAGAAAACGGTGCGAATCATGGCGGTTCCTTTTGCTTACGGCTCAATGCACGCTGTTGAGTTCGGCTTGCGTCTGTTTCGGCGCCACCAACAGGGTGATCTCCACCCGACGATTGCGCGCACGATTGGCATCTGAATCGTTCGGGGCCAGCGGATTACTCTCGCCGCGACCTTCCACCAAAATGCGTTGCGGCTGTTGCAGATCCTGCGCCAGCATCGTCTGCACCGATTGCGCACGCGCCAGCGACAAGGCGTAGTTGGAGCTAAAGCGCGCGCTGCGGATTGGCAGGTTGTCGGTGTAGCCGCTAACGCGAATCTGGCCGTTAACGTTGTCCATCGCCTGCGCAATGCGACGAATTACCGGGCGATAACGTTCGTGAATGGTGGTGGCGGCGGAATCAAATAAACCGTCGCCGCGCAGCAACACCACGCTGCGGGTGGCTTCATCGCGCACCGTCACCAACCCTTCGGCGATTTCAGGTGCGAGGAAGTGACGCAGATCGAGCGCCGGTGCGGCGGGTGCCGCCGGGCGTGCGATATCAACTTTCGGCACCTCGGTTTGATAGATGGCGGAGAGCACCGGCGCGGTGAAATGATTCAGTCGCCAATTGAGCGCGATAAACACCGCGCAGCCCAGCAGTGCCAGCAATGCGGCAAAACTCCACAGCGGAATCAGCGGTCGCCACAATGTTTGTTGCACTGGCTCATCCAGCGGTTGCGGCGACAGCGGGGCAGGATAGGCACCGCGCACCGAACGGATCATCTGCAACAGGCGCAACTTCAGCGTCTCCAATTGGCTACGCCCGTTTTCCATGATGCGATAGCGGCCTTCAAACCCCAGCAGCAGGCAGGCGTTCATCAACTCCAGCAACAGGATGTTTTGCTGCGGATGCTGCGACAGTCGCGCCAGCAGCTGAAAAAACTTCTCGCCGCCCCAGGTTTCGTTATGAAAGGTCACCAGCAAGCCGCTGCGCGGCCAAACATGGCGGTTGCCCCACGGCGTTAAGGCCGCCGCTTCATCCAGCGAGGTGCACAGGCAATAGCGTGCGCCGACGATGGTTTCATACGGCAACTGCGCTTGCTGGCAAGCCACTTCAAAATGGCGCACCAGATCGATCAACTGCTGACGCAGCCCTTCGGGATTGTCATGCGCTACCGAATGGCGCAGTTGCGCGATGGCGTTGATCAGCGGATTGGCGCGTGCCACCAATGGATTTTCATATTCGGTGGTGGCGATCAGTTCGGCAGGTAGCGATTGCGGCTGCATCATGTTGGACGCTCTCCGTGATTAGCTGCGCGCGTGGCGCAGTGCCCAAAGTTGCAGGTCGAGCCCCGGAAATTCCCCGGCCAGATGCAGCGCAAAGGCTTCGGCTTTCGCCATCTGCTGCCATAGCTCGCCACTGCGCTCCAGCTCGAAATAGACATAGTTGGCGTGCCACGGAATCTGGCGCGGCGCGGCGGGCATCACACGTAAACCGATGCCGGGCAGTTGCAGTTGCACCAAATCGCGGATGCGCGTCACCGGCGCGATTTTCATCTGCGCCGGGAAGTGAGTTAGCAACACTTCGCTCGGCAGATCGGCGCGCACCGCCAGCACAAAGCCGTAATCGCGGATTAAACTGACATCTGACACCGTGGCGACATACAGCCCGTGCGAACGTTCGGTTAAGGTCAGTTGCAGCGCGTTCTCCTCCATCACCAGCGACAGGCTTTGGCGCAGTTGAATCATCAAACGGCTGAAACTGAGATAGAGATTGTCGTGGTCATACACCGGCAGTTGATCGTTGGGGCGGCGCGACGGCGACCAGCTCGCCAGTTCGGTGGCGAACTGTAACCATTCGCTAAATAAGCGCTCGGGATGCAGCTGCGGCAAACGGCGGCTGTGCGCCACCTGGCCGATGTGGCGGTTAATCAACGTCAGCAGCATGAAATCGATCATCTCGCTATTGCCGCCGCGACCGGCCTGTTGCAAGCGCGCGCCCATCTGCTCGCTGCGCTGTTGCAGCAAACCGTGCATATCGTTGAGAAAGGCGCTGATGACCGGTGAAACGTGACCGTTTAGCAGCGGCGGAATGTAATCGCTGTCGAGTTGCAGCGCGCGATCGTTGCCGCTGCCTTTGATGCGCGCCACGCCGATTGCGGTCCATTCGGCATTCAATTCTGACTGCGGCATCAGGCATAAACGCAGGCGACCAAACTGCATCGGCGCACGGCCCACTGAAGAGGCGTTGAGATCGTCCACTTCGCGATCTTCACTGAGGTAGCGCGCCAGCGAATCGTTGCTGTCGCTAAAAATCACTTCGGTTTGCCCCTGACGCTGTTCCGGCAATGCCAGCACCACGGTGATCGGCTCCTGTACATCGTGTAATTCCAGCGGCGGCGGGGCATTGCTGGCACCGCTGATGGTGAACGGCGTGCCGTCGGGGAACATACCGCTGGCGCTGGCAATCGCCAGTTTGCCCTGACGCAATAAGCCCTGATCAAACGCCAGCGTCATAAATCCCCAGTGCCACGCACATTGCAACTTGCCCCAGCTGCGGCTGTAAGCTTCCAGCCAACGTTCCGATTGTTGGAAATGGTGCGGACGCAAAAACATCCCTTCGCTCCAAATCACTTTGTCTGCGGTGTGCATAGCGCCTTCCTCAACTGTTTAATCGTTATTCGCTGCGGGATGCAGCCCGGTGGCCGTGACGCTGATGCGCCCGTTAAGCGCATCGGGCCCCGATCGCCAGAACTGATAGAAATGCGTTGCGCTCGGCGCAGGGAGTGGCACCGAAACGCGCCAGCTTTTGCCATTGATGGCGGCATATTCCGCCACCACGCCGAGGTAACGGGCTTCAGGATTCGGCGAACCATTCAGCATTTGCTGCGGCTGCTGCGGCGTGAGAAAGCGTTGCTGGCTGTCGATCACATCGCTGCCCAATACCGCTGAAGCGTTGTTTTGCAGCGAGTAGAAATCTGACGACATGAAATTGGCATCCGAGCGCAGCACAAACACCCGCACCTTGAGCGGCGCGCCGTTGTTGGCGTCTGGCGTGCTGTTCAACGCCAATTGCCAACTGGCCGGTTGCGGCGGCGAGGATGCGCAGCCCGCGAGCATCAACGCCAACCCGGCGCACAGCAGCTGGCGGCGCATCACTGAATAATCCAGGTTGAGGAACGGCCTTTGCGGCAGGCTTTGTCGCCTGCGCCGAGACCAATACATTGCTGCTGGGCGCGGCGCGGTTGCGCGGCTTGCGCTTTCAACGTCGCGTCGTAACGATCTTCCGGCACGGCGGAACTCAACGGGATATAACCGCTAAGTTTGCCGTCATCTTCGGTCGCCACCGCCAGCCAGTTATTTTCGACTGCGCCCAGCACCTGCAACGGTTGACCGGCGGTTAAGGTGCCCATACGCATGCCACCGTAATCAGGACGGTTAATCAGAGAAACCGGGTAGAGCGCGCGATAGGATTGGTTGACGGCGGTGAAACTTTGCGGCGGCTGAATGATGTGCATATGCACCAGCTTCACACCGTTGACTTCACTGGTTTCCAGCGTGTCGGCGGTGATAATCGGTGCCTGATGGCAACCGGCGGTGATCCCCAATGCAAATAACATGGCGAGAGAGATCAGTTTGTTAGTGTTTTTCATTTTTTCTCAATCATTCCAGAAAGTTAGATTGCCAGCAGCGAAATCAGGGTTTGACTTGGCGTAATGCGCACGCCCGGCGCATTCGCCACATTTTGTTGCGTCACGCTGGTCATGCGCGTGGCGGGCATACCTTGCAATAGCAGCGAGTTGCAGCCGGTGAGATGACGCGACATGCCCATAAAGGTGTTGGAAACCACGCCGCCCAGCACGCCCGCTTCATCGCCCTGAGTGATCGGCGTGATGGTGGCGAGGTTGTGCGCCGGCATGCCAGCAAACAGAATGGTGCTGGCGGTGGGCAGCGCGGTATTGCCGAGCGCCAGATTGACGAATGTCACCGGAGCCGGGGTTTTGCACACATCGGCAATCGCCTGATCGCTGCCGCCACACTGACAATTTGCAAACATGCTGCTGCTCCTTAACCCATGTGAATCTGTTTGCCGTCGATGCGCGTCAGCGTTTTGCTGCTGATAAAAGTGGTCGGCGCATGCAAACGGGTAAGCTGGCTGGTTTTGATATCTAACTGCCCGGCGCGCACCTGCTCGATATCGTGCGTACGGCGCAACAGGCGTTGGCTGATTTGGCTGACGCTCTCCCATACGCTTTCGCAGCGTTTGCCAAACAGGCGGCTCAGCGAGATCCATACCGAGGCGGATTCACCGCGATAGTTCAGCTGTTTGATGTCGCAGTCACCGCGTTCGGCGTTGAGCTGCAAAGTCGGACTGTGCAGATTAAGGTTGCGGCTGGCGCTGATGGTGAGATCGCCCTCGCAATGCAATTGCGCCGCCTGCTGCGGTTCGGCGCGCACCAATATCGCCAGCAGCCACATTTGATCGGTGGCGCGACACAGCAAAACCTGGTCGTGTAGCTGCGGCGTCAGTAAACAGCTAGCGGCGCGCGGGCAGTGCCAGCGGCGACCGTGGCTGACCACCTGCACCGAGCCATCTGGCTCCAGCCCAACCACCTGACCTTCGGCTTGAAGCGGCAATTCCAGCGGCAGCGCCACGGTTTTTTCAGCGTGATTCATGGTGATCCTCTTGCGGTGTTGAGCGGGGTTGCGGCTGCCAGGCTTCGGCGGCAAACAGCGCATCATCCTGTTCGATGAGGCCATCGCGCTGGCTGAACTGCGTATGGTGCTGACTGGCGCGATGCAGGCGGGTGGCGCAAAACTGTGCGTCGCGTAAATCGGCCTCATCCAGCATGGCCCAGGAAAAATCGGCGTAATGCAACGCCGCCTGCTGGAAAATCGCGCCACGCGCGCTGGCGTGATGCAGCACGCTGCGCTGCAATTGGCACTGAGTGAAATCCACCTGATCCAGCGTGGCATGAGGGAACATCGCCTGATTAAATTGCGCCTGCTGGCAACGACAATCGCTGAGATCGCTGCCGCTAAATAGCGCCTGAGTGAGCCGCGCGCCACGAAAATCCACGCCGCGCAGACTGAGCTGGCTAAAGTTGCTCTGTTGCAGATTGGCGCGCTGGAAGCTGGCTTGCTCCAGCTGACTTTCAGTGAACTGGCAGCGCTCAAAACACTGCTCGCGATAATCGCCACCGCGCAGATCGCACTGGTAAAACGTACTGAGCGAGAAGCGGCTGCTGTGCAGATCGCAACGGCGCAGATCAACATTCATCCATGTGCATTGTTCGGCGCTGATATGGCGCAGCAACGCCTGATCGAGCATCACCGCGAGAAAACCGCATTGGTGGAGCGAGGCCAGCAGAAACGCGCTGTCACTGAGATCGCCCTGATTGAATTGGCTGTTAATCTGCACCGTTTCGCTGAAATCACTTTCCGCCAGTTGGCAGGCGTTAAACAGGCAATCGGTGAGGGTGCAGCCATGGAACTGCACGCCGGTCATGTTTGATTGGTTGAACAGCGTTTCCTGCAACTGCGCGTCGGCAAACTGCGCACCGACCAGCAGGCATTCGTTGAATTGGGTTTCATGCAGGTTGCAGCCGCGAAAATCCGCGCCGACCAAATCCATGGCGATAAAACTGCCGCCGGACAGATCCAGGCCGCTGAAGTCGCGATCTTCCGCGACGAATCCCTGCAAAATCTCGCCATGTTTGATGGCGTGTTGCATTTG
This sequence comes from Pantoea sp., assembly GCF_039594315.1. GTDB lineage: Bacteria > Pseudomonadota > Gammaproteobacteria > Enterobacterales > Enterobacteriaceae > Pantoea. Next base: position 13,591 of record NZ_JBCNNP010000016.1, on the reverse strand, counting down.
TTGCGGCGTCATACGCGCGGCTCCTGACGCTGCGGCAAAGTTTTCATGCCGTCGGTGAGCGCGCCATCAAAGCAAGTGCTGCTATCGTGCAGGGTTTGCGACATATCGGCGCGGAATAGATTGCAGTCGCTGAGATCGCAACCAATCAGCTGGCTCTTTTGCAGGTCGGCACCCAGCAGCAAGCTGCCGTTGAGTTGCGCGCCGTCAAAGCGAGTGCGCACAAAGCGGCTATCGCGGGTGCGCATGCCTTGCAGGCTGGCGTGGCGGCAATCGGCCGCGCTGAAATCGCTGTTTTCCAGCTGCGCCTGGTCGAAGCAGGCGTGTTGCAGCTGCGCATCACGCAAATTGCATTCGGTCAGCGCGGCGCGGCGGAAGCGGGCGTGCGCCAGCTGTGTGTCGGAAACGAACATGCACTGCTTGAGCTGGGCATCGTCAAAATTGATTGCTGCCGCTTCGCAGGTCACCAACGACAACCCTTGAGCGCGAATCTGGCTGAAATTGACCTGTTTGAGTTGGCAGCGAATCAGGTTGCAGTTGGCGATGTGCGCCTGGGTGAACTCCAGTGCCGAGAGCGCGAGATCCATCCAGTCACAGCGTTCAAGCTGTGCGTGGCTGAAGTCGCAATGCTGAATGCTCGCCTGCTGGATAAACAGATTGCTCAGCAGCGCGCGCTGAAAGCGACAATGCTCCAGCTGGATGTTTTCGCATTCCACTTCATCGAAGCTGCTGTCGCTGAAATCGCTGTGCCAGCCTTGCGCCAGTGCTAAATTCGCGCCATCGAACAGGCAATGCGTGAGGCTGCTGTGGTGGAATTCAGCACGGACCAGCACCGCGCCGCGCAGATCGGCACCATCCAACTGGCAATGGCTGAAATCGGTGCTGTCGAGCAGGGCATTTTCCAAGTCGATGCCGCGCAAATCGAGGCCCGACAAATCAGCGGCGGTGAAGTCCAATCCGCGCGCATCTTTGTCGCCAGCCATGCAGGCCAACAGCTGCTGACGCTGGCGCGCGGATTCCTCGAGACTGAGGCGGCGCGGCGCGTGTAGGTGCTGCGCCGTCTGGCGATAGCCATCTAATAGCGCCTGCTCACTGCGCGCCAGGCTGGCATCGTTCGTGGCATGCAGATGCGGATTGGCCTGTAACTCGGCGCGCTGCTGCTGGTAATGCGTCGCGCCGTCAGTGCGATCCAGCTCGTCTGTGGCATTGCGCTGTTGCTCCTGACGATAACGCGCCATCATCTGCTGATAATTCTTTTCTGCTGCCACTTCGTGACGCGCAAACTGCGCGGCTACATCGTGTTCAATCTGGAAATCATCGAGGCCGTTAGCCGCGGGCAGCGGGGCACCTTTTTGCAACGCCGGGCGATCGAACTGCTGGCGTTGCTGCTGCTCCCAGCGCGCGAGATTTTCCACCAGCGGCTGGCGAGCGGCGGGCGGATTATTGTTCGGTGCATGCGCAAGGATTGCTGCGGCAATCAAATCGTCGTCGCGCAACGCACGCAAACTCGCGTCGGGTCCTTCCGTGCGCAATTGCTGGATATGCTGATAATGTGCCAGCGTCTGCGGCTGACCCGCCACTTCCAGCGCTGCCAGCAGCGACAACACATCGCTAGCGTCATCTTCATTGATGGCGATATTGCCGTGCCAAATCAGTAGCATCTGCTGGCAATGCGGCAAAAAGTGCACGGTGGTGGCGCGCATCGCTATCTCTTCAAATAACGTCTCATGGTGGCGCTGGCGAGTGATAAAGGCACGTACTTGCCACTTGGGTAACTTGCCTTGCAGCAGCGCATGCTCGGGATGCATATGCTCAATGCGCCACATCGCGCCCGCAGGCATCGCATCGCGTTGCGGCCACCATTGATCGGCGGGAGCCTGGTTGAACACGCGCCAGTCGGTGTCGCGCGCGAAGCCGGGATAATCGTTTTTCAGCCAGTTGTCGTCGTAATTTTTACCCATCAACGCCTGGCGATCGGCATGATTAAAATCCAGCGCATGGAACGCGGCGGGTTGTGCGTTGTTGTGCGGCGCAATTTCCAGACGCTGTTGTTTGCGTAACTCGCCAACCTGAATCGACAGTGCGCAGCCGTGTTCATCGGTTAGATATTTTCGGTAGCCGAAACCGCTGGCGAGAAACTCGGCGCAGGCTTTCGGCAACGCCAGGTCAAAGATGCCGTCCGGTGATTGCACCTCTTCGCGTACGCGCTGCCACAGCAACTGCTCATCATGCAGCACGGGCGTGTCGGACATATCCAGCAGCGTCATCGCCGCTACGCCCAATTGGTTTTGCTGCTGCCAGCGGTAAGGTCGCGACAGCAGGCTGAGCCGGGTCGGTTTGATGATCTGCATTATGAATCCGCCCACGGGTTATGCGTGAGTTCGCTGTCATCCAGCGGATTGTCGTTCTGGTTTTGATTCGGTGCATCTTGCTGTTGGTTCTGGTTATTGGCCGGGTTTTGATCTTGCTGATTGTTTTCGTTATTGCGCGCGTCGCGTTTGGCGGTGTTTTTCTCGCCTTGTTTCTCTTCCCACTCGGTTTTCTTCTTGGCGTCGGCTTCGTCTTTGATTTCCTTGCGGGTGTTCATCTCATCTTTGAGATCCTGAATCTTCTGTTTGATGCCGCTGTTATCGCCAGTCACGCCGGTCGCGCCACTCTGAATCGACATCAAACCGATGCGCAGGTTGTAAAACGGCACCTGCTCGAAGCGTTGCAAATCGGCTTTGTACTCCACCTGCGTTTTACTGCGTTTGAGGTAGGTGTAATCCATGCTGATGCCTTTAACGGCAAAGTCGGTGCTGCTGGCGGCGACGTTACTGACCGCATTGACCGTGCCGTTGACGCCGTTGATGGTTAAACCGATGCCAGTGGTGGTGAAGTTGGCGCCCGTCACGGTGTAATAGCTGCCGCGCGAGGTGTGATAGGTGGTGGGCGCGCTGGTGGAAACGGTGTCGTTGCTGTGCAACGTCACTTTGCCCGGCGCCCAGATTTTTAGTGCGCCATCGCCATCTTTACCGGCATAAATTTTGATGGCGTTATTGGCGGAAATATTGAGATCTTTCTGCGCGTGAATATCCAGCGACTCCTCGTCAGCCAAATCTTCAAACGAGATGAAGTTGCCGTTGCTGGCATCGCTGTTGCCGACGGAACGTGACCAGAAACCACTTTTCGACCACGACCATGCTTCGGCCACTTCAGCGGTGATGGTGTCGCTGTCGGCCACATCGCTTTCGCTGCCAATGGTCAGCAAACTCTCGCCAACCGGCTGGGTTTGCAGGTTGTTAAATACCCGGCCGGTGATCACCGGCATGTGCGGATCGCCGTTGATGAAATCGACCACCACTTCTTCGCCAACGCGCGGGATTTGATAATAACCTTGCTGGCTGCCGGCCCAACCGCTGGCGACGCGCAACCAGCAAGAGTAGAGATCCTGTTCATTATCGGGCTTGAACCACAGGAATTTAACGCGCACGCGGCCATGATCGTCGGTCGCCACCACGCTTTTGTCGCCTTTGCTGGCGTCGGGTGCGTTAATCACCACGGCGGTTTGCGGTCCGCTGGTGCGTGGCCAACGGGTAGCGCGCGGTGGACGCCAGTTGACGGTGGCGGGGATAACCTGGAAGCAGAAGCGGTGGCGGGTGAAATCTTCGTCGTTACTGACGTAGCTGTTTTCCACCAACTGATAATCGACCGCGGTAACCAGAAATGACTGGCCTTCATCGGCGTCGCGTGGCGCTTTATTCAGCGTGAATTGGTAGCCTGGCGCTAATCCAAACGCATCACCCACGCCGTCAGACGCTAACTGGCGGGCGGCTAATTCTTGCTGGCGTACCGTGACGTAGCTTTGGCCGTCGCCTTGTTGTTGATATTGTCCCGGCCATTCGCGTTGCGTGGCGGTTTTTTCGGCGTGGGATTCGGCAACTTGACCATTTGCGGAAAGATCAGCGTTGCTTTCCAGATAATTGTAATCGTCATGTTGATAAAGACTGGGGGAAATGGCGGCTGTCGATTGCCAGATATTAATGCTCTCGTCATTGACATATCCGCCTGCGGCCGCCTGGTGATATTCAATGCAATCATAACCGGGGAAGGGCTGATGGGCAGAAGGGGCGTCAGCTAAAATCAGCGTCTGTTTATCCATTTCATGAGTGAAATAAAAATAGATACCTTCATGTTCCATCATGCGCTGAATGAAATCGTAACTGCTCTCCTGATATTGGACGCAATATTCCCAATTACGATATGTGCCGGTGAGTTTGTTTTCGAAAAGAATGCCATTCTCATTCAGGACCATTTCTATGATCTGAGTAACAGTTTTATTTTGCCAAATACGAAAACCGTGGTTTTGCGTCAGATACCATAATTCAGGTCTGACCTCCGCACGATAAGTATAATATTCTTCACGGTGTTTCTCATGGCCGAGAAACGCCATGCGGGTGATGATGCCGCTCAGGTAGCGAATGACGCCGGGACGCGGTTGCAGCACCAATGTTAAGGGTTTTCCCAGTAAGTCAGGTAACGCTATGCTGTTGTCTTTGCTGGTTAATTCTATGTTGTATTGATAGCAACATGACAACGCCTCATGACCGGTCATGCTCTTGAAAAATAGCGTTTCAGTCAGAGGTGAATGCGCAACGACGACACGATCCATAATTGCCCTTTGTTTTTATTTCGGCATAGCTACCGCACGGGCAGCAATTTTTTTTAATTTTTGCTGCCTATATTCATTCGGCAATAAAAAGCCGTGGCGCGCGAATATCAGCGGATATTGGCGAACCTGATGTGGGATAAATTTTTATAACGTGAGCATTTTTATAATATTTACTGGACCCTGTGAAGATAAGAAACATCCTAAACGATTCCTTAACGATATTATGACATTTTTGTGAAAGGGGAATGGTTTGAGATGATTTATGCAGATGCCGCGGATTAATTGGCCTGGCGTAAAGTGGAGTTGAATATATTTCTTTCTCTTTACGGGAATAATAAATTTTTAATATAGGGAATAGTTATGGCTGGAAGAAGGTGTCGCGCAGGAATATAGCCACTGGTAATGATCAATGGTAGGTAAAATACCTTGGGTAATCTTTCCTGTAGGTTATTTATTGAAAATCATCTTTCCCAAAGTTTTCAGAATTAATTGTAGGGTTAAATGGCTGCATAACGCAAATTAGCTTTTATTAATGTTGTAATTTCAAGCTAAGGCAACGATATCTGCGGTAAAAATGTAACCTGATGATCTTTCATTCTCTGCATTAATAAATTTCATGTTTCCAATTGCAGTACAAAAGGGCAGTCAGCGCCAATTTTTTCTGTGCAGGAGTCACAAGGGGCACCCTAAATGGCGACCTTACAGCAACGCGCAATCATCAACAGGCTGGCCAATCATTCGTAGGGTTGCCATTTATGGTGACCAATGAACGTGCATCTGAAACTGCAGGTCACCATGAATGGCGACCCTACAAAATCGTGCTGTGTGTTGATGGGCAAACGAATAAACCTCGCCGATCCATCTTTTCATTTTCCTGACATACGTGCCCATCGACGGTTTGATAGACTTTTGCGCTGAGAATGAACGTTCACTACAAGGTTATTCATGAAGAATTTTCAACGCAGCGTTATCGCCAGCGTGGTGATGTTGATTGCCGCCTGCGACCAAAACAGCACTCAGCCAGCCAGCACTATGCCTAACGAAGTCGGCGTGAAAACGCTGCACACGCAATCCGTCACGCTTGATAGCCAGCTTTCTGGCCGCGTGGTGGGCAGTATGGTGTCTGAAGTGCGTCCGCAAGTTGACGGCATCATCCAAAAGCGCTTGTTCACTGAAGGTGATGAAGTCAGCGCCGGACAAGTGCTGTATCAAATCGATCCGGCGAGCTACCAAGCCAGTTACGATCAAGCGCTGGCGCAGCTGAAAAACGCGCAGGCCTTGGTCAAAAGCAGCCAACTGAAATCGCAGCGTTACAGTGCGCTGGTGAAAGAAAACGGCGTATCACGCCAGGATGCCGATGATGCACTGGCGACTTATCAACAGAACGTCGCCTCGGTGGACCAATATCGCGCCGCGGTCGAAAGCGCGCGCATCAATCTCAATTACACCAAAATCAAAGCGCCGATTGCGGGTCGCATTGGCATCTCCTCGGTGACGCCGGGCGCTCTAGTCACTTCGGCGCAAACCACCGCGTTAGCCACCATTCGCGCGCTCGATCCGATTTACGTCGATCTCACTCAATCCAGCGTGCAGTTGCTGAAACTCAAGCGACAGCAAGCCTCGTTGCAGCAAAACAGCGAAGTGCCCGTGACGGTGAAACTGGGGGACGGCAGCACTTACGATCAGCCCGGCAAACTGGAGCTGACTGAAGTGGCGGTTGATGAAGCCACCGGCACCGTGACCTTGCGGGCTATCTTCCCCAATCCGCAACACCAATTGCTGCCGGGCATGTACGTGCGCGCCAGCGTCACCAACGGTGTGAAGGCTGATGCGATTCTGGCACCTCAGCAAGGCATTACGCGTGATGTCAAAGGCAATGCCAACGCCTTGGTGGTGGATAAAGACGGCAAAGTTGCCAGTCGCACGGTTACTGCCGATCGGGTCATCGGCAGCAGTTGGCTGATCACCAACGGCTTGAGCAGCGGCGACAAACTGATTGTCGAAGGGACAGCCAAAGTGCAGGCGGGCATGGCAGTGAAAGCCGTTGAAGTCACCGCAAACAGCGGAGGCGAATAACCATGTTGGCTCAGTTCTTTATACGCCGTCCGGTGTTTGCTTGGGTAATCGCCATCTGCATTATGATGTTTGGCATCCTCAGCATTAATAGCCTGCCAATCGCGCAATATCCCGATGTCGCGCCGCCGCAAATCAGCATTCAGGCGACTTACACCGGTGCATCTGCCGAAACGCTGGAGAGCAGCGTCACGCAGGTGATTGAGCAGCAACTCACCGGCTTAGACGGTTTACTTTATTTCGACTCCACCAGCACCGCCTCAACCGGCCAGGTGAAGATTAACGTCACCTTCCAGCAAGGCACCGATCCCGACATTGCCCAGGTGCAGGTGCAGAACAAAGTGCAACAGGCGGAGAGCCGCTTGCCGACTTCGGTGACCTCGCAAGGTGTCACGGTTGAGAAGGCGCAAAGTGACTTCCTGCTGATCCTCGCGCTGTACGACAAAACCAACAAAAGCACGTCTGCCGATGTCGCCGATTACATGGTCAGCAACATGGAAGATACGCTGGCGCGCGTGCCGGGCGTGGGTAGCGTGCAGGTGTTTGGTGCGGAATACGCGATGCGCATTTGGCTCGATCCGACCAAATTGGCCTCCTATTCATTGATGCCATCTGATGTCACCACCGCGCTAGAGAGTCAAAACACCCAGGTCTCGTCCGGGCAATTAGGCGCGCAACCGGCCAGCAAAGAGCAGCAATTAGTGGCGACGGTACGCTCACGCTCGCGCCTGCAAACGCCAGAACAGTTCCGCAATATCGTACTGAAAAGCCAAACCGACGGTTCGGTGGTGCATCTTAGCGATGTGGCGCGCGTCGAGATGGGCGATGAGGATTACAGCGCCAACGTGCTAGCGAACGGACATCCGGCTTCCGGTATCGCGGTGCAGTTGGCGTCTGGTGCCAATGCGCTCTCTACCGCAGAACAGATCAAATCGACTATTGATGAGTTCCGCAGCAGCATGCCCGCGGGCTATGAAATTGCCTATCCACTCGATAGCACCGATTTCGTCAAAATATCGATTGAAGAGGTGGTGAAAACGCTGATCGAAGCGGTGATTTTGGTGGTGATCGTGATGTTTGTGTTCTTGCAAAACATCCGAACCACGCTGATCCCGGCGATTGCCGTGCCGGTGGTACTGTTGGGTACCTTTGGCGTGCTGTCGCTGTTTGGTTACTCGATCAATACCTTGACCATGTTCGGCATGGTACTCGCCATCGGTTTGCTGGTGGATGATGCGATTGTGGTGGTGGAGAACGTAGAGCGTGTGATGCGCGAAGAGCATTTGCCGCCGCGCGCAGCCACCGAGAAATCGATGAAAGAGATCACTGGCGCGCTGATTGGCATCGCGTTGGTGCTGTCGGCGGTGTTCCTGCCGATGACCTTCTTTAGCGGCTCGACCGGCGTTATCTACCGTCAATTCTCTATAACCATTGTTTCATCGATGGTGTTGTCAGTGATCGTGGCATTAACGCTCACGCCCGCGCTGTGTGCCACGTTGCTTAAACCGCATAACGCCGACAGCGGCAACCAAGGTTTCTTCGGCTGGTTCAACCGCAGTTATCAGCGCGTGCAGGCGCGTTATCACAACGGTGTCGGTCATGTGGTGCACAGTTCGGTGCGTTATCTGCTGCTGTATGCGGTGTTGCTAGCGGGCTGCGCGGTGATGTATCTGCGTTTGCCCACCGGCTTTCTGCCGACTGAAGATCAGGGTTACATCATGGTGCAATATCAGCTGGCACCGGGCGCCACGGAAAACCGCACCAGCGAAGTGCGTCGCCAGGTGCAGGAATATTTCGCCACCAAAGAGAAAGCCAACGTTAATGTCAGCATGCTGGTTAACGGCTTCAGCTTTGCCGGTAGTGGCCAAAACGCCGGGATTGGCTTCATCTCGCTGAAGAACTGGAGCGAGCGTAAAGGCAGCGAAAACAGTGCCGATGCGATTGCCGGGCGTGCAATGGCCAATCTCGCCAGCATTCGTGATGCGCAGATTTTCGTGTTGTCGCCGCCGTCAGTTTCTGGCTTGGGGCAATCGAATGGCTTTACCTTTGAGTTGCAAGGGCGCGGCGCCACCAGCCGCGATCAGCTGCTGCAAATGCGTAATCAGCTGATTGCTGCAGCCAACCAGGATCCGGTTTTAATCGCGGTACGTGCCAACACCTTGCCGGATCTGCCGCAGTTGCAGGTCAATATCGACGATGAAAAAGCCCAATCACTCGGCCTGACCATCAGCGACATTAACGACACCTTGAGTGCCGCTATCGGCGGCAGCTACATCAATGACTTCACCGATCGTGGTCGCGTGAAAAAGGTCTATATGCAGGGCGATCAACAGTTCCGCAGCAAACCGGATGATATTGATCAATGGTTTGTGCGCGGCACCGATAGCAGCAGCAACACCACCATGGTGCCGTTCTCCTCGTTTGCTTCGTCTGAATGGGCGTACGGCCCGGATGTGTTGTCGCGCTATAACGGCCTGGCTTCCTACGAAATTCAAGGTTCGGCTGCCGCAGGTAAGAGCTCGGGCGACGCGATAAGTGCGATGGAAAAGCTCGCCGCCAAACTGCCAGCCGGCACCACGTTCGCGTGGAGCGGCTTGTCGTATCAGGAAAAACTCTCCGGCAACCAGGCGATGTCGCTGTATGGCATCTCGCTGATTGTGGTGTTCCTGTGCCTCGCCGCGCTGTATGAAAGCTGGTCAGTCCCGTTCTCGGTGATGATGGTGGTGCCGCTGGGCGTGATTGGTTCGTTGCTGGCGATCAGCCTGCGCGGGCTGGAAAACGACGTTTACTTCCAGGTGGCTTTGCTGACGATTATTGGTTTGGCGGCGAAGAACGCCATTCTGATCGTCGAGTTCGCTGAAGAGAATTACCGCAAAGGGGAAAATCTGGTCAAGGCGGCGACACACGCAGCGTCGATGCGTTTGCGTCCGATCATTATGACCTCGCTGGCGTTTACCGCCGGTGTACTGCCGCTAGCGATCTCCACCGGCGCGGGTGCCAATAGCCGTATCGCGATTGGTACCGGCATCATCGGCGGCACGCTAACTGCCACTTTGCTGGCCATCTTCTTTGTACCGCTGTTCTTTATTCTGGTGCGCCGCATGTTCCCGGCGATACCGCATGACGAAGCGCGTTCTGACGTTCAGGCGGGGGAATAACATGTCTGCCAAACTTTTAATGATCTTTATCCCCGCGCTGCTGGCGGGCTGTGTTTCACTCGATCCGCATTATGAGCGCCCGCAAGGTGCGGTGAGCGTGGAAGCCTTAAAACCACTACAAAATTCCCAAGCGGCGAACTATCGCGACCTGAGCTGGCAGAATTATGTGCTGGACGCGCAACTGCGTCAGGTAGTGGCGATGGCGCTGGATAGCAGCCGCGATTTGCGGGAAGCGGTAGCGAGTGTGAAATCTGCCCATGCGCAATACGGCGAGGAGCGAGCCAATCTGTTGCCAACTGTTAGCGCGGGCGTCAGCGGTAGCCGTTCACGCGCGTTAACCGGCACAGGCAACCAAACGGCCATCATCAACAGCTACTCGGCGGAGGGCAGCGTCAGCTCGTTTGAACTTGATCTGTTTGGCAAAAATCAGAGCCTGACGCGCGAACAGTATGAAACCTATCTCGGCACCCTGGAGGGCGCACGCAGCACGCGCCTTACGGTGCTGTACAACACGGTGAATTACTGGCTGCAACTGGCCGCCGATCGCAGCAATTTAGCCATTGCCCAGGAGACCGCTGCCAGCGCGCAAGATTCGTGGCAAGTGACGCGCAAGCAGATGGAAAATGGCATCGCTTCGATGGTGGATGTCTCGTCGGCGGAAACCACCTATCAATCTGCGCAGGCCGACGTTGCTAGCTACACCACGCTGGTGGCGCAAGATAAAAACGCGCTGGATTTAGTGGTGGGGCGCAGCGTGCCGGATAATCTGCTGCCGACCCGCATCGAATCGATTGGCAACGCGCTGCACGAGGTGCCTGCCGGTGTATCGTCGGATGCGTTGCTGAATCGTCCTGATGTGTTGCGAGCCGAGCACAATCTTAAATCTGCTAACGCCAGTATTGGTGCGGCGCGCGCCAATTTCTTCCCCAGCATTTCGCTCACTGCCAGCGGCGGCGTGGGCAGCGCCGATTTATCGACGCTATTCAAGAATGGTGCTGGAATTTGGTCATTTGCGCCGAGCATTTCGCTGCCGATTTTCAAAGGTGGCTATAACGTTGCCTACCTGAAATACACCAAAGCGCAGAAAGAGTATTACGTGGCGGCGTATGAGAAGGCGGTACAAACTGCCTTCCGGGAAGTGGCGGATGCGTTGGCACGACGTGGCACCATCAATGACCAACTCAGCAGCCAACGCAGTAATGTCGCGGCATCGCAAACCTATTATCGTCTGGCGGATCTGCGCTATCGCAACGGCGTCGATACTTATCTCAATGCCCTAACTGCCCAGCGTACGTTGTATAGCGCCAGAACCAGTTTGGTGAGTACGCAGCAAGCCTATTACCTGAATTTGATCACGTTCTATAAGGTGATGGGCGGCGGTACCGCGTTGCAGGAGTCGGATATTAAAGCAGAGTAATCATCATGGGTCGCCATTAATGGCGACCTTACAGCGGCCGATGATGGTGGTAAATATTCGAAACACAGTCAGAGTGTTATGCGCGTAGCTCATCACGTATGATGTTGATATAAAAATAGTGGGACATCATTGTTTATTTCGGAGCTAATGTGAGCCAGACCGAGCAGGATGAATTTATTCATCAGCGCCAGCAGTTAATCATATCGGCAGCAAAAATGTGTTTTAGCCGCTCTGGTTTTCATGGTGCCAGCATGGCCGACATTAGCCGGGAATCAGCCTTGGGAGCAGGGCAGATATACCGTTATTTCAGCAGTAAAGAGCAAATCGTCACTGAAACCATTAAAAGTATTGCGCAGAATTGGCGTCTATTTTTGTTAGAACATTTACCGTTGCAAATATCAACCCAAGATATTATCGATGCGGATTCGGTTTTTTGGCAGCATTGGCCGATTCAGGATCGACGGCTATTACTGGAAACCTATTCGGAGGCTGCACGCGATCAACAAGTGCGTGAAATTCTGGCACAGCAAGAACAATTACTGCGTGAAGAGCTGGATCAGGCATTTGCCATAAAATCGCCAGCCAGCAGCGCTACGCAACGCAGCAATCGCATCCAATTTTTATTGCTATTAGTCGATGGCGTAGCCTGTCGTGCTTTTGCTGATAACGATCTTGAACAGCAGGAATTACAGCGCGTAAACCGTATTCTTAGTCAGCATCTTTTTGGATAATTTTATGCTGGTGCATGTGGGTAAACATCATTAACCATCGCATTAAAAAAAGGCATAAAGTCGGGTGAAATATCTGCTTGTTTCATGCAGCGACGAATAATGATGCCATCGATAATCAGCGACATCACATATAAACGGGTGTGAATCGCGTTGGCATCTTGTTCAGGATGACGTTGTTGTTCTTGCGTAATAAAGTTATTTTTTAATTCTTGCCACGCATCCTTCATGATTTGCTGAATACGTTGGTTACGCGTGGCTTCCGATGACACTTCCATAAGCAGAATAATGCTGCTTTCTACTTCGACGGGCACAATGTCTTCGGCTTGATGGTAGTGAACGTCCATATGCGCAATGCGCTCAAAGTCAGCATTTAACAGCGTAATCATGCGTTGAACCACATTGGTCACCAACGCTTCAATGATCGCTTCTTTATTTTTGTAATATTTATAAATCAAACCAATGCTGACATCGGCCTGCTGAGCGATGTTTTGAACCGAAGTCTGATGGAAACCTTTTAGTCGCATGCATTGTTCGGCGGCGGCAAGTATTTGTTCACTTCGATTCATATTATTTAGCTCACAGGACAAAGAGGATATTTTACGCAAAAATTCCCCTAACGCGTACTGATTATTACGTTATTTAATCATCATTCAAAAAAACTGATTTAAGCGAACAGATTACCACTCTGTTCACACACTTTTACGCCTTTATGATGGTTGCTATCGAAACATTATTGAGGACTTTCATGATGAACATTCTGCGTGCCGATCGTGACCAGGTGTTTGAATATGGCCCCTTTAGCATTCGTCGTCAGCGTCCGGGTGAAGCGTTTGGTCCACTGGCTATTATCGACCAAATGTCATTACAAGTGGATGCCAGCATTCCACAGCAGACGCGGCAAAATTGTGAAATTTTCAACTACGTTTGGCGAGGATCGTTGCTGCATACTCGCGAAAATGGTGAGCAGCAGGCACTCAATGCGCGGCGCGTGATGAGCATCAGCGCGGGTGAAGGATTACGCTATGCGGAGTCTGCGCCTTTTGTCGCCACTGAAATGCTGCAAGCTTACATTCAACCTACTGAGCTAGGCGGCGAACCGCAGGTTAATAGCTTTACGCGCGATGCGGAAAGTGCGGTAAATAGCTGGACGCTACTGGCAGGGCCAGCAGAAAGTGATGCGCCGTTAAGGCTGCGCCAGGCGGTGTATGTCTATGATCTTAAACTTCAGCGTGGTGTGAAGGTGGTAACGCCGCAGCGCGCCGGATTTTCGACGTGGATAAGCGTGTTGGATGGCATTGTGCGTATCGAGAATGAGCGGCTGCAACAGGGCGATTCTGTCAGTGATGCGGCGCCGCTGCCGGCAATCAGTGGCGAACGCGATGCGCTCTTGGTAGCATTTCTGGTAAAGGACGGGATAAATCGGTCACCATAAATGGCGTAATGCTCGTCAGTTAAGCCTCAGACATGCCGGAACGCATAGCGTTTCGGCTTTTTCTTTACCGCCCGGGGATAGTGTCTTGGTCGCCGGGTGGGAAGCACGAAGCTGGGCGCCATTGCCATTATT
>NZ_JBCNNP010000015.1:0-82939 GCF_039594315.1 Pantoea sp. | reverse complement strand
TTATCTTTCGTTTGCACTCTGATTAACGATCACTTAACGTGTCACGCAATTTCGGCAAGTCTAACGGGAGTATCCCATCGTGCTTTACGTCATTTATGCGGAAGATACCGCTGATTCACTGGAAAAACGCAACTCGGTACGTCCCGCGCATCTTGCTCGTTTGCAGCTATTGCAAGATGAAGGTCGACTGATTGCAGCAGGTCCGTTGCCGGCTGTTGATAGTAACGATCCTGGCCCAGCAGGTTTTACCGGTTCGGTGATCATCGCCGAATTCTCTTCATTAGAAGTGGCAGAATCCTGGGCCAAGGATGATCCTTATATTGCCGCTGGCGTGTATGAAAAAGTGGCGGTGAAGCCGTTCAAACGCGTTTTCTAATCTATGTGGCAATCAGTTTTACTGCTGGTGGCGGTTCTCGCCCTCATTGGCAGAGCACTTTGGGTTTGGCGTCAGCAAGGCTGGCGCAACGCTCGCCAGCAAATTGTTATGATGATTGTGCTGGCGGCGGCATTGCAGTTAGTAAATGTCGTATTGGTGTTACGCGGCCATTAAACGCCGCGTAGTCCGATTAGAAAGTTTGCGCGATAAACAGAATGGAGCGGCGATGCTGCTGCGCCACCTGATGACGAATAGTGTGGATGCGTTTATAACGACGTGACTGCCCTTCCAGCCAACGCGCCCGACGGCGATGTACCTGACGTAACATTCTCCAGCGCGCCACTTCATTTTTGCTTCGTCTCATCACATCCTCTCAGACCGGCTAAACTCGGCAGGCATTATAAAGATCTGTTACGAAATGCCAAATCGAAAGCTTCATCGAACTGTCATCGACGATTAAAGGTTTCACTCCCTGAGATCAGCACGTAAACTTTGCTCAACAAAGCGCGAACAGGATGTCCACTTAATGACCACATTTTATACCCTTATCAGTTGGTTGCTAGTGTTTGGTTACTGGCTGCTGATTGCCGGTGTCACGCTACGCATCCTGATGAAACGTCGTGCGGTCACCTCAGCAATGGCCTGGCTGTTGATCATCTACATACTGCCGCTGGTGGGTATAATCGCCTACCTCTCCTTTGGTGAGCTGCACTTAGGCAAACGACGTGCTGAACGCGCCCGCACCATGTGGCCTTCAACCGCGAAATGGCTTAACGACCTCAAACAATGCCGCCACATCTTTGCCAGCGAACACAGCGATGTAGCGCAATCCTTGTTTGATCTCTGCCGTCATCGCCAGGGTGTGGCGGGAGTAAAAGGCAACCAGTTGCAATTACTCACCAGCGCCGATGACGTGATGCATGCATTGATTCGAGATATCCAACTCGCCCGTCACAACATCGAAATGGTGTTTTATATCTGGCAGCCAGGTGGATTTGCCGATGAAGTCGCCGAATCGTTGATGGCGGCCTCACGGCGTGGCGTGCACTGTCGGTTGATGCTGGATTCTGCCGGCAGCGTGGCCTTTTTCCGCAGCCCGTGGGCCAACATGATGCGCAATGCAGGTATCGATGTGGTTGAAGCGTTGCAGGTAAGCTTGCTACGTGTGTTCTTGCGCCGTATGGACTTGCGCCAGCATCGCAAAGTGGTGCTGATTGATAACTACATCGCCTACACCGGCAGCATGAATTTGGTTGATCCACGCTTCTTCAAACAAGATGCGGGCGTAGGACAATGGGTTGACCTGATGGCGCGTATGGAAGGCCCGGTGGCGACCACCATGGGCATTGTTTATGCCTGCGATTGGGAAATTGAAACCGGCAAACGCATTCTGCCCCCTGCACCGGATGGCAATGTGATGCCGTTTGAACAGGAAAGCGGCCATACCATTCAGGTGATCGCCTCTGGCCCCGGTTTCCCGGAAGATATGATTCATCAGGCGCTGCTGACAGCGGTCTATTCAGCGCGCGAGCAGTTGATCATGACCACGCCCTACTTTGTTCCCAGCGATGATCTGCTGCATGCCATTTGCACCGCCGCGTTGCGTGGCGTTGAAGTGAGCATTATTGTGCCTCGTCATAATGATTCGTTGCTGGTGGGCTGGGCTAGCCGTGCTTTCTTTACTGAATTGCTGGAAGCGGGCGTGAAGATTTATCAGTTCGAAGATGGCTTGCTTCACACCAAAAGCGTGCTGGTTGATGGACAATTGAGTTTAGTCGGTACCGTTAATCTGGATATGCGCAGTTTGTGGCTTAATTTTGAGATCACATTAGTAGTGGATGATGACGGTTTTGGCAGCGATCTCGCCACCGTACAAGATGACTACATTGCCCGTTCACGCTTACTGGACGGTGCGCGCTGGGCCAAACGTGCCTGGTGGCAACGTATCGTTGAACGACTGTTTTACTTCTTTAGTCCTTTACTGTAAAACGAGCGAAAATATTACCGCCTCAGGGCAAGCAGGAATGATCATGGATTTAAATAATCGCCTTACCGAAGATGAAACGCTGGAGCAGGCTTACGATATTTTTCTTGAGCTGGCCGGTGACAACCTTGACCCCGCTGACATCATTCTCTTTAATCTGCAATTTGAAGAACGTGGCGGCGCAGAACTGTTCGATCCTGCAGAAGATTGGCAGGAGCATGTGGATTTCGATCTCAACCCTGACTTCTTCGCCGAAGTGGTGATTGGATTGGGTGAAGCCGACGGTGAGCCGATTACCGATGTGTTTGCACGCGTCCTATTGTGCCGCGAGAAAGATCATAAACTCTGCCATATCCTGTGGCGTGAGTAAGCGACTGAACGATGTAAAAACGCCGGGCAATTGCCCGGCGTTTTCGTTTTGAGCGGATGGCTTATTATAACGGATCCACTTTCAAACAAGAAACCGCATGGCGGAAGCTGCCTTCCAGTAACGGACGCGTCTTGGCACACTCCGGTCCAGCAATCGGGCAACGCGTCCGAAACACACATCCCGATGGCGGATTAATCGGTGACGGCAATTCCCCTTCCAGCAACTGAATCTGCTTATTTTTCTCCAGATCCGGATCGGGAATCGGCACTGCTGACATCAGCGCACGCGTATACGGATGCTGCGGATTGTTATATACAGCATCATAAGTCCCCAACTCCACTGCATGGCCGAGATACATCACCAGCACGCGATCGGAGATGTGTTTTACCACTGCCAAATCGTGCGCGATGAAGATTAGCGACAAGCCCATTTCACGCTGCAATTTCTGCAACAGGTTCACCACCTGCGCCTGAATAGACACATCAAGCGCCGATACGGGTTCATCGCAAATGATCAATTTCGGTTCAAGGATCAAGGCGCGAGCAATGCCGATACGCTGACATTGGCCGCCAGAGAACTCATGCGGATAACGGTTGATGAGGTTAGGCAGCAAGCCCACCTTCATCATCATGGTTTTCACCTTGTCTTTTACTTCCTCGCGCGGCATCTTCGGATAGTAGGTGCGCAGCGGTTCAGCAATGATATCGCCAATTGTCATGCGCGGATTGAGCGATGCCAACGGATCCTGGAAGATCATTTGGATATCACTGCGCGCCTGACGCCACTCTTCCTGGCTTTGACCCAGCAAATCACGCCCTAACCATGCGACACGTCCTTCGGTGGCTTTCACCAGCCCGATGATGGCACGCGCTAACGTCGATTTACCGCAGCCCGATTCTCCGACCACGCCCAACGTTTCACCTTCGTACAGGCGCAGGCTGACACCATCCACCGCTTTCAGCATGTGCGGCGGCTGCCAGAACCACTGTTTGCCATCTTTAATCTCGAAATGCACCTTGAGATCGGCGATTTCCAGCAAGACTTTTTTCTCTTCAATAACGGTGCTCATACTAATTCCTCCACCGGCTTGAAGCAGGCACGCAACCGACCTTCGGCAAAAGGCTCAAGCGGCGGCGCTTTGGCGCAAATGTCCATCGCGTAGGCGCAACGCGGCTGGAACGGACAACCCTGCGGCAAGCGCAACAGGTTCGGCGGGTTGCCTGGGATAGTGGTGAGTGATTCCCCTTCTGCATCCAGGCGCGGCACCGCACTGAGCAGGCCAATTGAATACGGATGTGCAGGATGGTAGAACACATCACACGCGCGACCATACTCCATGGTGCGACCGGCATACATCACCAACACTTTGTCGCAAATCCCCGCCACCACGCCAAGGTCATGGGTGATCATCACAATTGCCGTATTGAACTCACGCTTCAGTTCGTTCAGCAATGTCATGATCTGTGCCTGCACCGTCACATCCAGTGCGGTGGTAGGTTCATCCGCAATCAGCAGTTTTGGTCTGCACAACAGCGCCATGGCGATCATCACACGCTGACGCATACCGCCGGAGAATTCGTGCGGGAACATCTTCATGCGCTTGCGTGCTTCCGGCATTTTTACCGCGTCCAGCATACGCACCGACTCTTCAAACGCCTGCGCGCTATTCATGCCTTTGTGCAGTTTAAGCACTTCCATCAACTGCTCACCGACGCGCATGTAAGGATTGAGCGACGTCATCGGATCCTGAAAAATCATCGCAATCTGCTCTGCGCGCAGCTTGTTTAGCTTGTTCTCAGGCAAATTAAGAATCTCTTCGCCATTAAACTTTGCTGAACCGCCAATACGGCCATTCTTCGCCAGCAGGCCCATCAAGGCAAATGCGGTTTGTGATTTACCCGAGCCGGATTCACCGACGATTCCCAGCGTTTCACCGGCATGCAGTGAAAAGTTGAGGTCGTTCACAGCAGTGACATCACCGTCATGAGTGCTAAAGGTAACGCGCAGATCTTTTACGTCCAGCAGCAGGTTACTGTTTCCCGCACGCGCAGCCATTGCTGGCTGAAATTCATGTATGGTCATCGGGAAACTCCTTAACGATCTTTCGGGTCGAGGGCATCACGCAAGCCATCGCCGATAAAGTTAAAACAGAACAGTGTCACCACAAGGAAACCGGCTGGGAACATCAGCAGCCACGGCGACACTTCCATCGAGTTAGCACCATCACTCAGCAACGCGCCCCAACTACTTAGCGGTTCTTGAGTGCCCAGACCAAGGAAACTGAGGAAGGATTCGAACAGAATCATGCTCGGCACCAGCAGCGAGGCGTATACCACCACCACACCGAGCACGTTCGGCACGATATGGCGCAGTACGATGTTAAAGGTGCTCACGCCGCCAACCTGCGCCGCTTCAATGAACTCTTTACGTTTCAGCCCTAGCGTCTGTCCGCGTACGATACGCGCCATATCCAGCCAGGACACCATGCCAATCGCGACAAAGATCAGCAGGATATTACGACCAAAAAAGGTCACCAGCAGGATGACGAAGAACATGAACGGGAAGGAGTTGAGGATTTCCAGAATACGCATCATGACTGAGTCAATCTTGCCACCGAGATAACCGGCTAATGAGCCATACAACGTACCCACCAGCACGGCAATAAGTGCTGAAGCAATTCCGACCATCAACGAGATACGACCGCCGATGGCTACACGCACCAGCAGATCGCGTCCCGATGAATCGGTACCAAACCAGTGTCCAGAAACGGTATCCGGCGCGGCAGACATCATTGCCCAATCGGTATCGTCGTATTTGAACTGTGACAACATCGGTGCGAACACCACGAACAACGTGATCACCAGCAACACCAGCAAGCTGATGAAGGCGGCACGGTTATGAATAAAGCGGCGACGCGCATCCTGCCACAGGCTGCGCCCTTCGACTTCCAGTTTTTCGCTGAAGGCATCCAGAGCTTCGCTGTTTTTCTTACTTAACATCATGGGCGAGCTCCACAATCAGTAACGGATTTTCGGATCGATCACGGCGTACAGCACG
Organism: Pantoea sp.; assembly: GCF_039594315.1. Taxonomy (GTDB): domain Bacteria; phylum Pseudomonadota; class Gammaproteobacteria; order Enterobacterales; family Enterobacteriaceae; genus Pantoea. Next base: position 77,152 of record NZ_JBCNNP010000015.1, on the reverse strand, counting down.
TCAACGATGGCGTTAAACAGAATGGTCAGCACACCAACCAGAATGGTCAGGCTCATTACCAGCGAATAGTCACGGTTTAAGGCACCGTTCACAAACAGCTGGCCGATACCTGGCAAACCATAGATCGATTCAATCACCATTGAGCCGGTGATGATGCCGACAAACGCGGGTCCCATATAAGAAAGTACCGGCAACATCGCTGGTTTCAGCGCGTGGCGCAACACGATACGACGCAGCGGTAAGCCTTTAGCACGTGCGGTGCGGATGAAGTTGGAGTGCATCACTTCGATCATTGAACCGCGAGTGATACGTGCGATGCTGGCGATGTATGCCAATGACAGCGCAACCATCGGCAACAGCATGTAATTCCATTGTCCGCCGTTCCAGCCGCCGCCCGGCAGCCAGCGTAAAGTAATCGCAAATACCAGCACCAGTAACGGTGCCACGACAAAGCTGGGGATCACCACGCCGGTCATCGCGACCCCCATCACGGCATAATCCCACAAACTGTTTTGCTTCAAGGCGGCAATAACACCGGCGGTTACACCCAACACCACTGCCAGGAAGAAGGCAGCCAAGCCGAGTTTTGCAGACACTGGGAATGCATGACCCACCAGATAATTCACTGAGTAATCTTTGTATTTAAACGATGGGCCAAAATCACCATGCGCCAACTGCACCAGATAGCTCAGATATTGTTTACCAATCGGATCGTTTAGGTGGTATTTCGCTTCGATATTGGCCATCACCTCAGGCGACAGCACACGTTCGCCGGTGAAAGGACTGCCGGGTGCCAGTCGCATCATGAAGAATGAGATGGTGATGAGGATAAATAGCGTCGGGATGGCTTCTAAAAGCCGACGCAGAATGAATTTTAACATTGCCGTACCTACCAGGCTGTTGCTTCACAAAGTAAAAAGGCGGTGCCGCAGCACCGCCACTGTCGATAGCCTGAGTGCTATTAATGTTTAATGATATACAGATTTTTATCGACGGTTTTATCCAGCGGATCGTTACCGGTGTAACCGCCGACGTATGGTTTCACCAGACGCGCGTTCACATAGTAATAAACCGGCACGATGGTGCTGTCTTTATCCAGGATCTGCTCCGCTTTCTGATAATCCGCTACGCGTGCTTTATCGTCTGCGGCTTTAACGGCATCGTGAATCACTTTATCGAAGTCAGCGCTCTTATAATGCGAGGTGTTACTGCTGCTGTCAGACAACATGATATTCAGGAACGACGTTGGCTCGTTGTAGTCCGCGCACCATGCCGCGCGTGACACGTCGAAGTTGCCCTGATGGCGGGTATCCAGGAAGGTTTTCCACTCCTGGTTTTCCAGCTTGATGTTCACACCAATGTTTTTCTTCCAGATCGAAGAGGCGGCAATGGCCAATTTCTTGTGCAGATCGGAAGTGTTGTACAGCAGGTTGAAAGTCAGCGGCTTATCAGCGGTATAACCGGCTTCGGCCAGCAGTTTTTTCGCTTCTTCGTTACGCTTGTTCTGATCCCACTTGAACCAATCCGGTGGCAGCAGTTCCATGCCATCTGTTGCTGGCGGTGTGAAGCTGTAAGCCGGTTGCTGACCTTGCGCCAGAACCTTGTTCACCATGATGTCGCGATCCAGACCGAGTTTCAGCGCGGTACGGACGCGTGGATCGGTAAATGGCGCTTTCTGGTTGTTGATTTCGTAGTAGTAGGTGCAGAGATATGGCTTAACCATCAGCTCTTTGCCGTTATCACGCTGTAATTTTTTAAACAGCTCAATTGGCATGTTGTTGTAGGTGATATCGCTGCCATTTTCTGAGAAGTAACGGTTTACGTCGCTGACTTCTGAGTTGATTGGCAGGAAGGTCACTTTGTTCAGCACGGTGTGCTCGTTATCCCAATATTCTGGGTTACGCACCAAAGTAACGCGCTCGTTAATCACGTGTGATTCGAGCTTGAATGCGCCGTTACCGACCCAGTTCTGCGGCTGCGTCCACTGATCGCCAAATTTATCGATCGCCGGTTTGTATACAGGCGACATCACTGAGTTGATCAGCAATTTGTAGAAATACGGAACAGGCTCGCTCAGCGTCACTTCCAGCGTGTGATCGTCGATGGCTTTTACGCCCAAATCGGAAGTTGGTTTTTTGCCGGCGATGATGTCATCAACATTGACGATATGGCCGTATTGAGGATAGCTGGCGTAAGGTGATGCCGTTTTTGGATCAACCAAACGCTGCCAGCTATAAACGAAATCTTGTGCGGTTACCGGCTCGCCGTTAGACCATTTGGCGTTTTTACGCAGGTGGAAAGTCCAGACTTTGAAATCTTTGTTTTCCCAGCTTTCCGCCACGCCCGGGACCGGTTTGCCATCGCTGTCGCTGGTGATCAAACCTTCATACAGATCACGCGCGATGTTGTCTTCAGGAACACCTTCAATTTTATGTGGGTCCAGCGACTGAACTTCGTCGCCGTTACCGCGCACCAACTCCTGTTTTGCTGCCAATTCAACGCCTGCTGGTACCGTTGCGGCCAGCGCGGCATTCCCTGCCAGCGCGCCGATTGCTGCTAATACGCCCGCAGCAATCAGGCTTTTTTTCGTGATGTTGTTCATTATTACGCTCCAGTTTTATTATCTTTACCAGGTCGATTGCTCGCCTGGCGTACCCTGTTGCCAGGTGATCTCTGCCTGTCTGAACAGAGATCCTCATCACCCTTCAGGGTTTACCACGGTAATGTGCCGCCCGACTGTAGCGCCGGATCACCACATTACTCAATGTTTCTTTATGTAATAGTATTGCAATCCCAGCATATCTTGCGGGTCTTTACCGGTAAAACCGCCCACCCAAGGTTTGACCAGTCGAACGCTAACCCGGTAATACACCGGAATAATTGCCGAATCTTTATCAAGTTGCGCTTCAGCTTGCTGATAAAGGGACGCGCGCTGCGCCTCATCCGCCACACTCAACGTTTGCTGCATGAGCTGATCAAAGGCGGGGCTTTGATAAAATGCGGTGTTGGTGGAAGAATTGCTCAATAGCATATTCAGGAAAGTCGATGGCTCGTTATAGTCGGCGCACCACGTTGCTCGAACCACGTCGTATTGCGCTTGATGACGCGTCTCCAGCAACGTTTTCCACTCTTGATTCTGCAACGTCACTACCGCACCCAAGTTCTTTTGCCACATCGACGCCGCAGCAATCGCTTGCCGCTTGTTCTGTTCCGAAGTGTTATATAGCAGGGTGAAACGCAGTGGATTTTGTTGATTAAAACCGGCTTCAGCCAGCAGCTGTTTAGCGCTCGCATTGCGCTCGGCTTGTGTTTGTTGCGACCAGGCTGGCGGAGAGAGAGTGATGCCATGAATAAACGGCGGCGTTAAACCATACGCAGGTATTTGACCTTGCCCCATGATTTTTTGCGCAATGATATCGCGATCAAGCGTTAGCTTCAGTGCCGTACGCACACGAACATCAGTAAACTGTGCTTTTTTGTTATTGATTTCATAGTAGAAAGTACACAACAGCGGGCTGACTTTCACTTCATCGCCAAGATCCTGATGTAGCTTTTTAAACATCTCCGGCGGCACAGCGCTGTTGGTCATATCGGTGCCGCCGCTGCGATAACGATTAATGTCGCTATTTTCTGAAGAGAGCGGCAAAAACACGCCCTCTTCAATCACGGTATGCGCATTGTCCCAATAATTAGGATTACGCTTCAGCACGATCTTTTCGTTCACCACCCACTCAGACAAGGTATACGCACCATTGCCCACATAATGTTGCGGTTGCGTCCATTGCTCGCCCCATTGCTCAATCGCCGGGCGATAAACAGGTTTCATGGCACTGTGTGCCAGCATGGCAACAAAATAGGGAACAGGCTCAGAAAGAGTGACTTGCAGATGACGATCGTCGAGCGCTTTAACGCCGAGTTGATTGAGAGTTGCTTTGCCCGACATCACCGCATCAACATTGGCAATATGGGCCGCCTGCAGATAGCTGGCGTAAGGTGAGGCGGTTTTTGGATTAGCCAGGCGTTGCCAACTGTAGACAAAATCATTCGCGGTGACTGGCTTGCCGTTGCTCCAGCGCGCATTATCGCGCAGGGTGAAGGTCCAAATGCGGCCCTGCTCACTCTGCCACTTCTCTGCCACACCCGGCACTACTTGACCGTTATTGTCGGTTTCAACCAGCCCTTCAAGCAAATTACGCATGACATTTGATTCTGGAACACCTTCGGCTTTGTGCGGATCTAACGTGGCCACTTCACTGCCGTTATTTATCACAATGCGTTGTGCATCTGATAATGGCGTACCTGCTGGAACTTGCGCTGCCTGGCTTTGAGCCAAAATTCCCGTGAGGCATAAAGCCAGCGCTGAACATGCCGTTATTTTCGCTGCCATGGATTTCATCAACAAATATCAACCTTAATCATAAACCCGATAGCCTGTAAGCAAGAAGCGTACACATTTGTCACTATCAGTTAAAAAATTTGCGATGTGCCGAAAATTATCAGAACAAATGCCCGCACGCCAAAGCTAAACTACAAAAATGTTAGCGGATTCTCTTTTATCACGTTCGCCTGAACAGGAAAAGTGTTAATTATCAATGTGAATTATCTAGTAATATATTGATTAAATTGATATTTAACCAATATTTGTCGATGTTTTAGCCTTAATCTTTTAAAACTCATAACATTTACTCATTAAGCTATAAAAAAATGTCTACACCGCATAATTCGTTATTAAATACGATACTAAGTGTTCTGTAATGCTAGCTAATAAAAATTATGTAGAGCAATTAACTGTGACTATCATCACAATCTTCTGTGAAATTGATACTGAGTGAAATTAGGTAAGTAGTAAAAGTGATGGTTGAAGAAGTGAGTTAAGCAGCATGAATTAAAGCATCATATCGGTGCAATAAAAAACCATATTGCACCAATTTGGTTCACAACATTGAGTCGCGGGGAAAAATAACCGGCATTTAATTCAATAAACCTGGGAAAATTGATTTCATCCCAGTAACGATGAATTCGATGCCTAATGCCATCAGCAATAGGCCCATGATACGGGTAATAACGTTGATGCCAGTTTGACCCAATACGCGAACCATTAACGGTGCAGCACGGAACAGCAACCAACAACAAAACGCAAAAATAGCAATCGCAAGACTAAAACCAATCAGGTTTTGCCAACTATGATAGCGGGTGCTCCACACAATGGTGGAACTGATGGCACCCGGTCCCGCCATCAACGGCAAAGCTAACGGCACCACGCCAATACTTTCACGGATCGCGCTTTCTGATTTCTCCTGCTTATTCTGCTTATCTTCACCCAGCTTCCCGCTAATCATCGACATGGCAATAGTCACCACCAGAATGCCGCCGGCAATCCGGAATGAATCGATTGAGATACCAAACACGTGAAGAATGCCATCACCCAAAAATAAGGATGTCCAGAGAATAATCGCAACGGCCAGATTCGCCGTCAGGTTGGTTTTGTTGCGCTCAACCACACCCTGGTAACTGGTCATGCTGATAAAAACAGGGATGATGCCTACCGGATTAACCAGAGCAAATAGACCGACAAAAAATTTAATGTAGCCGGAAAGGTCAAGTAACACAGGATTCAAAATGGGCTCCGGGAAGGTTCAGGATAAAATCGCGCTTAATGTAGTGCATAAGCCGGGCATAAAACCAGAGGGTTACGCAGAAATTTATGCTACTAAAAACATTAATAACCAGTTCATTCAACTACTGTTAATTCCCCGTTATCGCGATGAAGCTGAAGCGTGCTGATTGTGTGGCACACCTCGCTAACTTTACTTGCAAAAGTTGGTGCTGAAAGGTGTCAGCTTGGGCTTGAATTGATCTGCATCAAAATTCACCTACCCCATCAGGGGTAATCTTACCGCATCGAAACCACTTCTGAGCATTAAGCATCTTGACCAGGAAACCCTTTTAGTAAGCAAACGCAAATCATGGCTAACCTGACCAATATATAAGCATAGCGCGACTATACTTCTGGACTCAGGCTTGTTTACTAAAAGAGTTTAACTTCCTTCAGGAGAGCACTATGGCCGTTACTAATGTTGCCGAATTAAATGCACTGGTTGAGCGTGTTAAAAAGGCACAGCGTGAGTACGCTAATTTTAGTCAGGAACAAGTTGATGCAATTTTCCGCGCTGCCGCCCTCGCCGCCGCAGATGCCCGTATTCCTCTGGCCAAAATGGCTGTCGCAGAATCTGGTATGGGTATTGTTGAAGACAAAGTGATCAAAAACCACTTCGCCTCTGAATACATTTACAACGCCTATAAAGATGAAAAAACCTGCGGTATTCTCGCTACCGACGACACTTTCGGTACTATCACCATCGCTGAGCCGATTGGTCTGATTTGCGGTATCGTTCCAACTACCAACCCAACTTCTACTGCGATCTTTAAAGCGTTAATCAGCCTGAAAACGCGTAACGGCATCATCTTCTCTCCACATCCGCGTGCCAAAGATGCGACCAATAAAGCAGCTGATATTGTACTGCAAGCCGCCATTGCCGCAGGTGCACCAAAAGATATCATCGGCTGGATTGATGTCCCTTCTGTTGAGCTGTCGAACCAATTAATGCATCACCCAGATATTAACCTGATCCTTGCAACCGGCGGACCGGGCATGGTGAAAGCGGCATACAGCTCTGGTAAACCAGCGATTGGTGTGGGTGCCGGTAACACCCCAGTGGTTATCGATGAAACGGCTGATATTAAACGTGCAGTCGCTTCCATCCTGATGTCAAAAACTTTCGATAACGGCGTAATTTGTGCTTCAGAGCAATCCGTTATTGTGGTGGATTCAGCTTACGATGCCGTACGTGAACGCTTCGCCAGCCATGGCGGCTACATGCTGCAAGGCAAAGAGCTCAAAGCTATTCAGGATATCATCTTAAAAAATGGTGCTCTGAACGCGGCAATCGTTGGACAACCCGCAACCAAAATTGCTGAGCTGGCGGGAATCAGCGTGCCAGCCACCACCAAGATTCTGATTGGTGAAGTGAAGTTGGTTGATGAATCTGAACCGTTTGCCCACGAAAAATTATCTCCAACTTTAGCCATGTATCGTGCGAAGGATTACCACGACGCAGTAGATAAAGCAGAGAAATTAGTGACGATGGGCGGTATCGGTCATACCTCTTGCCTCTACACCGACCAGGACAACCAGATTGAACGCGTGCATTACTTTGGCGACAAGATGAAGACCGCGCGTATCCTGATCAACACCCCTGCTTCACAAGGTGGTATCGGCGACCTGTATAACTTCAAGCTGGCTCCGTCTCTGACGCTGGGCTGTGGTTCATGGGGTGGTAACTCCATTTCTGAAAACGTGGGACCTAAACATCTCATCAACAAGAAAACCGTGGCCAAGCGAGCTGAAAATATGTTGTGGCATAAACTTCCGAAGTCTATTTACTTCCGCCGTGGTTCACTGCCAATCGCGCTGGAAGAAGTGGCAACTGACGGTGCAAAACGCGCCTTCATCGTGACTGACCGCTTCCTGTTCAACAACGGTTATGCCGACCAGGTGACTCGCGTACTCAAATCACACGGTATCGAAACTGAAGTGTTCTTTGAAGTTGAAGCCGACCCAACACTCAGCATCGTGCGTAAAGGTGCAGAGCAGATGAACAGCTTCAAACCTGACGTCATCATCGCTCTTGGCGGCGGTTCACCGATGGATGCCGCAAAAATTATGTGGGTGATGTACGAACATCCGGAAACGCATTTCGAAGAGTTGGCCCTGCGCTTCATGGATATTCGTAAACGTATCTACAAATTCCCGAAAATGGGTGTGAAGGCGCGCATGGTTGCCATCACCACCACTTCCGGTACTGGTTCTGAAGTTACGCCGTTTGCCGTGGTAACCGATGACGCAACCGGTCAAAAATATCCATTGGCGGATTACGCGCTCACTCCAGATATGGCGATTGTTGATGCTAACCTGGTGATGGATATGCCACGTTCACTGTGTGCATTTGGTGGTCTGGATGCGGTAACCCACTCACTTGAAGCTTACGTTTCAGTATTAGCGAACGAGTATTCTGATGGTCAGGCACTGCAAGCACTGAAACTGCTGAAAGAGAACCTGCCGGCGAGCTATCGTGATGGCGCTAAGAATCCTGTAGCCCGCGAACGTGTTCACAATGCTGCAACCATCGCAGGTATCGCGTTTGCGAATGCCTTCTTGGGTGTTTGCCACTCAATGGCGCACAAACTGGGATCTGAGTTCCACATTCCACACGGTTTAGCTAATGCCCTGCTGATTTCGAACGTTATCCGTTATAACGCGAATGACAACCCAACTAAGCAGACGGCTTTCAGCCAGTACGATCGCCCACAGGCACGTCGTCGTTACGCTGAGATTGCCGACCATTTGGGTCTGTCAGCTGCTGGTGACCGTACAGCTCAGAAAATTGAGAAATTGCTGGCATGGTTGGAAGAGATGAAAACCCAACTGGGGATCCCAACCTCAATCCGTGAAGCTGGCGTGCAGGAAGCTGATTTCCTCGCTAAAGTCGATAAATTGGCTGAGGATGCATTTGATGACCAATGTACTGGCGCCAACCCACGTTATCCGCTGATTGCTGAACTGAAACAAATTATGCTGGATACCTTCTACGGCCGTGAATTCTCAGAGTCGCTTGATGAGAAAGTTGTGGAGAGTAAAGCTGAGCTGAAAGTTGAGAAAAAAGCGAAAAAAGTTTAAATAACGCTAATGAAAAAACCCGCTTCGGCGGGTTTTTTTATGCGGCTAGAGAGCTAGACCTGAGGAGGCTGTGATCCATATATCGCTTTCAACGAACCTTCGTCTATCGCTTGTTTATAATGTTTGCGACACACCGAAATATAACGTTCGTTTCCGCCAATAACCACTTGTTCACCTTCACTGAAGGGCTTGCCGCTCGCGTCCAGTCGCAAAACCATGCTCGCTTTGCGTCCACAATGGCAGATGGTTTTAAGTTCAACCAGCTTGTCAGCCCAAGCCAGCAAATATTGACTGCCAACAAATAGCTCACCACGAAAATCGGTGCGTAAGCCATAACAGAGAACCGGAATATCAAGATTATCGACGACATCCGATAACGCTTTAACCTGTTCACGCGTCAGGAACTGGCTTTCGTCAACGAGTACACAATGCACCGGTTGTTTAGCGTGTTCATCGGCGATTTCCTGATCTAATTTCGTTTCAGCGTTATATAAAAATGCAGGAGACGACAGGCCAATTCGGGAACTGACTTTGCCGGCACCAAAGCGATCATCAATTTCGGCAGTGTACACCAACGAACGCATGCCACGTTCATGATAGTTATAGGAAGACTGAAGCAAAGCTGTTGATTTACCCGCATTCATTGCTGAGTAATAAAAATAAAGTTGAGCCATAAGCAAAATCTCATCGCAGCCTAAATCTGATGCGCCGCAGTTTATCACAAACCTTTATAACTGTAGTGATGCATTGTTTTTATCGAATGCTTAAATTAACTTCACCTGCAAGCGTCAAATCTCCAGCAGACGTCAAAGACAGCACGTTTTGATAAAGCAGAGATGATGGCTAAACTTTATTCATTACTATTCCGGAAGAAGCATAATGATTGGTGTGGAACTTTACGGCCTGAAACTCGGTTTAACTAAAAAAGATTACCGATTCAATAATTATATTTACTCTTGCCTTCTAAAAGTTAGCCATTTTTTTATTTTACGTTTTGCTTTTAAATCTGGCTATTGCAGTTATTTTTTTGCACCACTATTATGAGTCGGCAGAACAACTCCATTTAATATATTTTGAGATTAGGACAATGAGCGAAGCACTTAAAATTCTTAATAATATCCGTACATTGCGCGCGCAGGCTCGGGAATGCTCTCTGGAAACGTTAGAAGAGATGCTGGAAAAACTCGAAGTTGTGGTGAATGAGCGTCGTGAAGAAGATACTCATGCGCAAGCGGAAAACGCGGAGCGTACCCGTAAACTGGAGCAGTATCGCGAGATGCTGATTGCCGACGGCATCGATCCTAATGAGTTATTACAAGCGCTTTCTGAAACCAAAGCACCGGGCAAAGCTAAGCGTGCTGCACGTCCTGCTAAATATTCTTATGTTGACGAAAATGGTGAAAACCGTACGTGGACGGGCCAGGGTCGCACACCAGCAATGATTAAAAAAGCAATTGAAGAACAAGGTAAACAGTTGGACGATTTCTTATTGTAATCGTTTCGATGCTTCGGATTGTGGTGAGTTAAAACTCATTCACTTTTGACCAGGTAAGAAAAAAGGAAGCATCTAGCTTCCTTTTTTTATGTACGTTTATTGTTGGTAGAAGTGACGATACCAATCAACAAACTGTTGCACGCCCTGCTCTACTCCGGTTTGCGGACGGAAATTAATCGCATCATAGAGCGGTTGCGTATCTGCGCTGGTTCCTAACACGTCGCCGGGTTGCATTGGCAACATATTTTTCTTAGCCTCAATACCCAACGCCTTTTCAAGTGATTGAATATACGTCATCAAACTCGTCGGCTGGCTATTGCCAATATTATAAACCTTATAAGGTGCAGAACTGCTGGCGGTTGAACCGGTTTCCACCGTCCACTTATCATCTGGCAGTGGAATAACATCCTGCAAACGGACGATGGCTTCAGCAATATCATCAATATAGGTAAAATCGCGCGTCATTTGACCATTGTTGTAAACATCAATCGATTCACCGGCCAACATCGCACGGGTAAATTTAAACAGCGCCATATCCGGGCGGCCCCAAGGACCATACACGGTGAAAAAGCGTAATCCCGTTGTGGGTAATTGGTACAAATGGGAGTAACTGTGCGACATCAATTCGTTAGCTTTTTTGGTCGCCGCATAGAGAGAGACCGGATGGTCAACGGAATCGTCCGTTGAGAAAGGCATTTTACTATTCAATCCATAGACGGAACTGGATGAAGCATATAAGAGGTGGCCAATTTTATGATGACGACAACCCTCAAGAATATTGAGATGTCCGATCAAGTTGGCTTCCGCATAAGCATGCGGGTTAGCGATGGAATAACGTACTCCTGCTTGTGCGCCTAAATGAATAACGCGCTCAAATGCATGTTCGGAAAATAAAGAAGAAATGGCCTGGCGATCCGCCAGGTCCATTTTTACAAAAATAAAATCAGGATGTTGCGTAATCTGATCTAAGCGAGCTTGTTTAAGGCTGACATCATAATAGTCATTCAGATTGTCGATACCTACAACCTGGTGACCGGCCGCCAGCAAGCGCTGACTTACGTGAAAACCAATAAAACCTGCCGCGCCTGTGACCAGAAACTTCATACATCCCTCATTATTCTACGATTTGAATTGACGCTCCGCGGCCGATTGCATAATACGTAAAGCCGCGTTTGCTGATACGCTCTGGATCATACAGGTTACGACCATCAAAAATCACGGGTTGTTTTAACGCGGATTTGATGACATCGAAATCTGGCGCACGGAAGTTTTGCCATTCAGTACAGATGACTAAGCCATCTGCGCCTTGCAGCGCCGCTTCTTTGGTACCCATCAACTTCAAATCGTCGCGATGGCCGTAAACTCGCTGTGCTTCATCCATTGCTTCTGGATCAAATGCCTGCACTGTCGCACCGGCTTCCCACAAGGTTTCCATCAGCACACGGCTTGATGCTTCACGCATATCGTCAGTGTTTGGTTTAAACGCCAGTCCCCAGAGAGCAAACGTTTTGCCGCGCAGGTCGTCGCCAAAATGGCGCTTGATAAAGCTTGGCAACTTGTTCTTCTGTGAATCGTTGACATCTTCTACCGCTTGCAGCAAACGTGGCGTGTAACCGATTGACTCAGCAGTACGAATCAGTGCCTGCACGTCTTTTGGGAAACATGAACCACCGTAACCACAACCTGGATAGATGAAGTGATAACCGATACGGGAATCTGAACCAATCCCCTGGCGCACTTTCTCAACGTCGGCTCCCAAACGTTCTGCCAGGTTGGAAATTTCGTTCATAAAGCTGATTTTGGTGGCCAGCATGCAGTTAGCCGCATACTTAGTCAGCTCAGCGCTGCGAATATCCATCAAAATCATACGATCGTGATTACGGTTAAACGGCTCATAAAGTTCACGAAGCAGCTCAACAACGTCTTCATTATCGGTACCAATAACGATGCGCTCCGGACGCATACAGTCACTAACCGCAGCACCTTCTTTCAGGAATTCCGGATTTGAAACGACATCAAAGGCGATATTAACATCGCGCTTTTGCAGAGTTTCAGTCATTACCGCACGAACGCGATCTGCAGTACCCACCGGTACCGTAGATTTGTCGATAACAACTTTATGATCGCTCATGTGCTGCGCAATAGTGCGCGCAACCGCAGTCACATATTTCAGGTCGGCAGAACCGTCTTCATCGGGTGGTGTACCCACAGCGATGAACTGCATTACGCCATGATTTACGCCTTCTTCCGCATTGGTGCTGAACTTGAGACGACCCGACTCGTAATTCGACATTACCAGCGGTGTCAGGCCCGGTTCAAAAATCGGAATGTGGCCTTTCTTTAAGTTTTCGACTTTCTTTTCGTCGACATCAATACAGAGAACGTCATGTCCGACTTCGGCCAACACCGCAGCCTGAACCAGACCGACATAGCCGATACCAAATACAGTGACTTTCATTGAATTATCCTGTGTTTATTGAGTTACTTTTTGTTGCCTACCGCGCCTTCGAGCCATTGGGTGAAATCTTTACCCAATACTGGATGGCGAACGCCGTACTCAACAAATGCTTGCATGTAACCCAGTTTGTTACCGCAGTCGTGGCTAACACCGGTCAGGTGATAAGCTTCAACGGTTTCTTTTTCCATCAGCATAGCAATGGAGTCAGTCAACTGAACTTCGCCGCCTGCGCCCGGAGGGGTTTTCGCCAGCAGTGGCCAGATTTCTGCAGACAGCACGTAACGACCCACTACTGCCAGGTTTGAAGGTGCTTCAGCAGCTTTTGGTTTCTCAACCACACCCACCATTGGCGCGCTTTCACGCGGACCAATATCTGCGCCCTGGCAGTCAACCACACCGTAAGCAGTCACGTCAGCAACTGGCTCAACCATGATCTGGCTACGGCCGCTCTCTTCATAGCGCGCCAGCATTTCTGCCAGGTTTTCTGTTGCTGGATTAGATTCGTATTCGTCGATGATTACGTCTGGCAGGATTACGGCAAATGGCTCATCACCGATCAGTGGATGTGCGCACATTACCGCGTGGCCCAAACCTTTCGCGATACCCTGACGAACCTGCATAATAGTTACGTGTGGCGGGCAAATAGATTGGATTTCATCCAACAGCTGACGCTTAACACGTTTTTCCAGCATAGATTCCAGCTCAAAACTGGTATCAAAGTGGTTTTCGATGGCGTTTTTAGAAGAGTGGGTAACCAGTACAATTTCGTTAATGCCTGCAGCAATACACTCATTCACGACATACTGGATCAACGGCTTATCGACCAGCGGTAACATCTCTTTTGGAATAGCTTTAGTCGCAGGCAGCATACGCGTACCAAGACCTGCAACAGGGATTACCGCTTTTTTTACTTTAGTCTTATAGGCAGACATCTAAATACCTCTCTTAATAGGCCGTTCAAGTTAATACTTGATATGTCGGTTTAAAAACGAAATGAGTATACCAGTTACTATCAGACGGATTTATCCTGGATGGAGTTAATCCGCGGAATTTAAGACTATTACCCAAGTGTAAAGCTTAGCTTTGGCCCTGTCTTCAACCCGCGAAAAATTTAAATCTGATGGGTCATTCTTCAGCTGAAAGCATCAGACGAAGCCTGCCGCCGGCACCCCAAATGTGGCATTGCCAGGCATCGGCACGTTGGCTGATTTGATTAAGATGCGTGCTGCCCATAGTACCAAGCGGCACGCCATTACTGAGTTGAATCTGGTGGGTATTAATGTGCAAAGTCGCGTTGAGCCCGGCGGAAACCAAAATCAGGTTTTTTAATTGCCGATGGTAATAGCCGACCAACAGTGGAAATTGGCCGCTGAGATTGGCTTGACGTAGCAGCATGTTAACCTGCCGCAACAGCCCATTTAATTCAGGCAATCGTTGCTTTTGTCCGGAGAGTTGTTCCTGTAGCAAACCGTTAAATAACGCACGTAATAACAGCGCAGCAAGCACACCATTATCTCCCGCGCGAGTCACATCCAGGCAATAGAAAGCCAGATCGTTTTCAGAGAGAGCGGCAATATCCAGCACCAGCCCCGGCTGCTCAGCCATCGTCAACTGGCGATAATTGATGCGACAATTTGCAATTGTCTGCTGTACTGGCGGTTGTAATTGTTTAAGTAATTTTGATGCCGCCGTAGGATCGCTGACCAACGCATCCCAATCCTGAAAAAGCTGTTCATCCTCCTCCACTTTCGACGTGAACATGGAGGGATAAAGGCATTCAAACACCGCTTCGCGAAAACGCTCAAGGTTTTTCAACGGCTTAAGCAATACATCTTGCACACCAAGCCGTAAAACATGGGCAATGTCCGCCATATTTTGCGTAGCTGAGATAATTAGGATCGGCACATTATTGCCGCGACTGCGGATGCGCTCAACAAAGGGAATGCCGCCCATGCGTGGCATTTCGAGATCGCAAATCACCAAATCCACTGATTGCGCGGACAGCAAGGTTAAACCATCCAAACCATCGCCAGCCTCCAGCGTGCTGGCGCCCAAATGCGTCAATAAGTTGTCGATCAATGAACGGAAAACGACCTCATCTTCGACAATGAGTATCTTTTTGCCGATTAGCGGTTTTTCCATTCTCTCCCCCTGCGTACCAGATATTTCAATAGTGGTTCATAAAATGCAGTTGTGCCTTTCAGAATTGACTGAAGTAACAACTTCGGTGAATGAACAACCAGACTATCTGCCACGGACCAGCGGTAATAGTTCATCCATTTTTTTCTCAACAGCGGCTTTACCTGCCGCGATGGCTTCTTCTGCACGATGAAAGTCCAAAGTAGAAATTTGCGGACAAAACGGCTGGATAAGCACATCCGGCGGATCGCCTGCCATGCGATTTCGTTTTAGGCGATTTTCCAAAACCTGGATCGATGTCGACATGATCTCCATCGCACCTGGCGTTTGATTAGCGCGGCGCTGCGTCATGCCGATGAGGCGTTGGCGCAATTTTTTACCCCAGCTCAGCGCTTCTGCCGCCGCCGCTTCTTCACCACTTTGTGGCGTTACTGACAGCAGATCTTGCTGCATCAAATGCGCGTCGTGCTGCAAATCAACAGCAATGACGATATCTGCACCCAAGGCTCGCGTTAACGAAATAGGCACCGGATTAACCACTGCGCCATCCACCAGCCAATAACCGTTGTAGGCAATGGGTGGTAACAAGCCTGGCATACTACAAGAAGCACGCACTGCCTGATGTAAATCACCTTCGGTTAACCACACTTCTCGCCCGGTGCTCAAATTGGTTGCAACTACACCGAATGGTTTCTTGCAGTCATCAATCAGTTCATTGGGTATCAGCTCGCGGATGTGGCTAAACACGCGATCTCCGCGCAGCAATCCGCCGCGTTGCCAGGAGAGATCCATCAAGCGGATGACATCCCAATAACGGAACGCGCTGACCCACTTTTCCATCACGCCGAGCCGGCCATTAACGTAGGCTGAGCCGACCAGCGCGCCTACAGAGCAGCCTGCAACCACGTCGATTTCAATGCCAGCCCGTTCTAGCGCATTAATTACACCAATGTGCGACCAGCCTTTAGCGGCACCTGAACCCAATGCCAGCCCAATCTTTACTTTTCTCATCTCACCTCGTGATGGGTTTGGTACATAGCATCACGCCTGACAGTCGGCTAACATAGCGCACGCTTTAATTTACTTTAATCACTTCCAGGAGATGACGTGTCTGAAAAGTGCCCTTGCTGCAGCGGAAAGGAGTATAGCCTATGTTGCCAACCCTATCTGGATGGCCAGACAATCCCCGCCAGCGCTGAACAATTAATGCGTTCACGTTATAGCGCTTATGTCATGAAGAATGCGGCGTGGTTGGCTGAAACCTGGCACCCCAGTAAACGCGTGGCCGATCTTGAGACGTTATTATCCGAAAGTTTTTCCGGCACTGAATGGCTTGGTCTGAATGTAACTCGTTGTAATCATGGAAGCCATGAGAATGAAGCGTTTGTAACGTTTTTTGCGCGATACCTCGAAAAAGGCCGGACTTCAGCGATCTATGAATGTTCGCGCTTTCTTCGCGAGGATCAACGCTGGTACTATGTTGACGGAACAACGCCTGAGTTGGGACGTAACGATCGCTGTCCTTGTGGCTCCGATAAAAAATACAAAAAATGTTGTGGCTAATCTGGACAGATAAACCCTAAATAATTTGAGTTGCAGTAAGGCGGCAAGTGGGTGAATCCCCAAGAGCTTACAAAAGTAAGTGACTGGGGTGAGCACACGCAGCCAACGCAGCTGCAACTCAAAGTATGACGGGTATGCACAACGGCTTTACCATTCATCGCTTTGACAGGACTCTGATCGAGATGCAAGCGCAAACCATCCAACGAAAAGTATTACGTACCATTTGCCCTGATGCGAAAGGTCTCATCGCTAAAATCACCAACATTTGCTACAAGCACGAACTTAACATTGTACAAAACAATGAGTTTGTCGATCACCGCACCGGGCGCTTTTTCATGCGCACCGAGTTAGAAGGTATTTTTAACGACAATACTTTGCTCGCTGATTTAGATGGCGCATTGCCAGCCGGTTCCGTGCGTGAGTTGCAGAGCGCAGGCCGTCGCCGTGTGGTGATTCTGGTGACCAAAGAGGCGCATTGCCTGGGCGACTTGCTAATGAAAAGCGCGTTTGGTGGTCTCGATATGGAGATTGCAGCGGTCATTGGTAACCATGAAACGTTGCGATCGCTGGTAGAGCGTTTTGATATTCCGTTTGTGTTGGTGAGCCACGAAGGCCACACGCGTGAAGAGCATGACAACCGTATGGCGGATGAAATTGACCGCTATCAGCCTGATTACGTCGTGCTGGCTAAATACATGCGCGTGTTGACGCCAGCATTTGTGCAGCGCTACCCAAATCAGATCATCAACATCCACCACTCTTTCTTGCCCGCCTTTATCGGTGCGCGCCCATATCATCAAGCTTATGAACGCGGCGTAAAAATCATCGGTGCGACCGCGCACTACGTGAATGACAACCTCGATGAAGGTCCAATCATCATGCAGGACGTCATCAACGTCGATCACAGCTACACCGCAGAAGAGATGATGCGCGCGGGACGTGATGTAGAGAAAAACGTTTTGAGCCGCGCGTTATACAAAGTGTTGGGCCAGCGCGTGTTCGTTTACGGCAACCGCACGATTATTCTTTAATCACTTCGGCGCTGAATTGCACAACTCTTCAGCGCCACGCCTAAAAAGTGGGCGAACGATTTTTATTTTACCTGACAGCGCTTTACAGGCCAGGCGCATTTGGTATGATGCGCCCCGCTTTAAGACGCAATGATTCAGGCCAGTGGTGGGATTCCCGAGCGGCCAAAGGGAGCAGACTGTAAATCTGCCGTCACAGACTTCGAAGGTTCGAATCCTTCTCCCACCACCATCTGAATCGTCTGTTTTTAAAGCCACAATGCAAAAATATCCCCGGTGGGATTCCCGAGCGGCCAAAGGGAGCAGACTGTAAATCTGCCGTCACAGACTTCGAAGGTTCGAATCCTTCTCCCACCACCATCCTTGCACTACTCCTGTTTATTCCACTCGCTTTAATCGTTATTACCTCCCGATTCACACCATGACTTTTGCAGTAAAACTCGTTACCATCCTGCCAACCTTTTGCGGATAAAAATGGCAGCGAAATGAAATTTGTCTCTTTCAACATCAATGGTTTGCGTGCGCGCCCACACCAACTTGAAGCGCTGGTTGAACAGCATCAACCGGATGTTATCGGCTTGCAAGAAACCAAAGTACATGACGACATGTTCCCGCTCGAAGATGTCAGCAAGTTGGGTTATCACGTGTTTTATCACGGGCAAAAAGGCCATTACGGTGTCGCACTGCTGACCAAAGCCGAACCGATTAAAGTGAGTCGCGGTTTTCCAGGCGATAACGAGGATTCCCAGCGCCGCTTAATCATGGCGGAAATTCCTAGCCCGATTGGCGCTATCACGGTAATCAATGGCTATTTCCCGCAGGGAGAAAGCCGTGACCATCCCACCAAGTTCCCGGCTAAAGAGAAGTTCTATCGCGATTTGCAGGATTATCTTGAGCAACAACTCGCTGTCGATAAGCCAGTGTTGATCATGGGTGACATGAACATCAGCAGCACTGATTTCGACATCGGCATCGGTGAAGATAATCGCAAGCGCTGGCTGCGCACCGGCAAATGTTCGTTCCTGCCTGAAGAGCGTGAATGGATGGACCGCCTATTGCAGTGGGGATTGGTAGATACGTGGCGTGCTAAATACCCTGAGACTAACGATCGTTTCTCTTGGTTTGATTACCGCTCGAAAGGTTTTGATGATAACCGCGGTCTGCGCATCGATCTGTTGCTGGCCAGTCAGCCATTGGCCTCGCGCTGTATTGAAAGTGGCATCGACTACGACATTCGTAGCATGGAGAAACCGTCAGATCACGCGCCGGTTTGGTCAACGTTCCAGTTTTGATGAAGCTGCGTGGCGTGTTAACGCCACGCATTTTTATTTGATGATTTTCCAGATTAGCGGATTCGTTCCTAACACTTTGTCATCACGCCCACACTGCAACAGCACACCTTCAGCCTTAACCACTGCGCCTTCTGAGTAGCTACGATTTTCATAAGTGCAGCACTGCATGCAATTACTTTGTTGATTGTTTTGTCCTTGCGTCCACACTTCAGGTGGCATATCCACCACCACGTCTGTATTGCCACCGCGATTGTTTTCCGGTTGGCGATTTGCCAGCGCGGAAGTGCTGCACAACAGCAGTATGCTTAACAACATCATGGTATTACGCATCACTCTGTCTCCTTGGTTTTGCGTCGAGTCGATTTCGGTTTTGCTTTCTTTTTAGAGGCTGGCGCAGCCAGGCCGCGAAACGCTTGCAACGATGGGCGCTGCCGCGCTTCACCGATCAGACCAATCAAGGTGCTGACTAGCGGTTGCATAAACTCATCATAACGGCAGGATTTTTCGCTAATCCGCGTTAGCGTTGATTCCCAATGCGCCGTCATATCGGGGCGCGCCGCCATTTCC
Source organism: Pantoea sp. (assembly GCF_039594315.1). Lineage (GTDB taxonomy): Bacteria > Pseudomonadota > Gammaproteobacteria > Enterobacterales > Enterobacteriaceae > Pantoea. The sequence continues at coordinate 57,873 of NZ_JBCNNP010000015.1, read as the reverse complement.
GGCAGCGCATGGATCAGCGCCCTGCCCGCCTCTGTTGAGTGAATATAGCGACCTTTCTTCACCAGGAATGTACGACGGAACAATAATTCAATAATGCCTGCTCGCGTCGCCTCCGTACCTAATCCATCGGTTGCACGCAGAACTTTCTTTAATTCTTTATCCTGCACGAAGCGCGCAATGCCAGTCATGGCAGAAAGTAATGTGGCATCGGTAAATGGACGCGGCGGCTGCGTTTGCTTAGCCAGCACTTCGCCGCGCTCACACAGCAGCTCATCCCCTTTGCTCACTACCGGCAGCGGCGTGCCGTCATTATCTTCATCGCGCTCTTTACTGCCTAACAATGCACGCCAACCCGCTTCCGCCAGGAAACGCGCCTTAGCGATGAATTTCCCCCCGCCGATTTCAAGATCGATGACACATTTACGGAATATCGCATCCGGGCAGAATTGCATCAGATATTGCCGGGCGATCAGTTCATAGATCTTAGCCTCATTATCGCTAAGGCTGACCTTGCTGGCGCGCGCCGTGGGAATAATCGCGTGGTGCGCGTCAACTTTTTTGTCGTCCCAGCAGCGGTTTTTTTGATCGGGATTGAAATCAGCGGGCGGCGTCAGATTGGGTTGATGTGCCTGAATCGCGTTTAAAACCGCATGCCGACCCGCAAAATGCTCATCGGGCAGATAACGGCTATCAGAACGCGGATAGGTGATCAGTTTATGGGTTTCGTACAGACGCTGGCAGCAATCCAGCACATTCTGCGCGCTAAGCCCAAAGCGTTTACCGGCTTCAATTTGCAGCGCAGAAAGAGAAAACGGCAACGGCGCCGTATCGGATTCGCGTTTGTCGTTATAGCCGGTAACCAACGCCGGTTTGCCGTTGATACGTTCAAGCACATGATCGGCCAGCGGACGATGCAGCAAGCGACCTTCTTCATCCTGCCACGGCTCGCACGCATCGCTTGGCACCCAGCTGGCGACAAAGCGCTCCTCTTTTGGCGTGACGATATGTGCTTTGACTTCAAAATAGTCTTTAGGAATGAAGTTCTCGATATCTTCATCACGCCGCACCACTAAGCCCAGTACCGGCGTCTGCACCCGCCCGACCGACAGTACGCCATCGTAGCCGGCATTACGGCCTAGCAAGGTAAAGGCTCGCGTCATATTGATGCCGTATAGCCAATCGGCACGCGCGCGCGCCAGCGCGGAAACGCACAACGGGATGAACTCGCGGTTTTCACGTAAACGCCCGACTGCGCGCTCGACAGCGGAAGGATTGAGATCGTTAATCAGGCAGCGCTGAACGGTTTTTCTTTTCTCGGGAGCCAGTTGCAGGTAATCCAGCACTTCGTCCACCAGCAACTGACCTTCACGATCGGGGTCGCCTGCGTGCACCACCATACTGGCTTGTTGCAACAAGCCTTCAATGACTTTCAATTGCTTGGCGACGGAAGGACGCGGCTGCAAACGCCACTTCTCTGGAATGATCGGCAAATCGGCCAGATTCCAGCGCGCGTAGCGGCTGTCATAACTGTCAGGCTGCGCCTGTTCGAGTAAGTGTCCAACACACCAGGTCACAACCTGGTCATTGCCGCAGGCAATATAGCCGTCACCACGTCGGTGTGGTTTCGGCAACACATCAGCAATCGCACGCGCTAAGCTGGGTTTTTCGGCAATAAACAAACGCATGGATGGCGTCGTTCCTTAACGTCAGGTGACTACAGTAATCAGGGGAAGATCGGATTCGGCGTTAAATAATTCGCCAATTGCTGTGGCTTGAACGCCAGCTTGCAGCGCGCAGCATTGAAATTCTTCTATCTCACCGGGTTGAACCGCAACCAACAGGCCACCGGACGTTTGCGGATCGCACAACAGTGCGCGCGTGGCATCATCCAACGGCGAAATATGTTCACCATAACTGGCAAAATTACGGCTGGTGCCGCCCGGCACCGCGCCTGCCGCGATATAGTCGTCCACACCTGCGAGGCGCGGCACCTGAGCGGCAATCACTTCAGCTCGTAATCCTGAACCGAGGCAGATTTCACTCAAGTGTCCGAGCAAACCGAAACCTGTCACATCGGTCATGGCGCTAACACCGTTTAGTTTGGCAAATTCTGCGCCTGCCTGGTTCAGTTGGCACATCACATCAGCCGCCAGCGACTGATGTTCCGGCCGCAAAAGACCTTTTTTCTCAGCCGTGGTGAGAATGCCAATGCCCAGCGGTTTAGTGAGAAACAACTGGCAACCAGCTTGTGCCGCACTGTTTTTCTTTACGCGCGCCACATCCACAATGCCTGTTACCGCCAGGCCAAAAATCGGTTCTGGTGCGTCAATCGAGTGACCGCCCGCCAGCGCGATGCCTGCGGCCTGACAAGCCGCGCGGCCACCTTCAACCACTTGCTGCGCCACTTCTGGGCTCAGCACATTCACTGGCCAACCTAAGATCGCGATCGCCATGATCGGTTTCCCGCCCATGGCATAAATATCACTAATAGCATTGGTAGCGGCGATGCGGCCAAAGGTAAAAGGATCATCAACGATCGGCATGAAGAAATCTGTCGTGCTTACTACCGCGGTACCGTTGCCGAGATCATAGACTGCGGCATCGTCACGCGTTTCATTGCCAACTAAAAGTTGAGGATCGTGAAACGGCGTTAATTCACTACGCAGAATGGTTTCCAACACCTGCGGCGAAATTTTGCAGCCGCAACCAGCACCGTGGCTGTATTGCGTCAGACGAAGAGGTTCACTCATGGCGGCTTCCTTATGCGCTGATCAGAAGGCGCTATGTTAGCCTGGCTGACAGTTGGTGGTAAGTGTTGCACGACCTAACCTCGATCTTTCGCACAGGCTATGTGCAATCTCTGCAACGACGCATAACCTGCCGCAAAAGCTCGCCGCTGTCTGTCAGAAATAACTGACAAACTCAGCAGTGTCGGGTGCGACCACTGTGGTATTGGCTTTCAATTGTGGTGTGCCGAGATAAAGGAAGCCGACAATCGCATCCTGTTCGCGGCAGCCAAAGGCATCTCGAACTAACGCATGATCGGTCCACGGGCCACTTCGCCAGATACCATTGAATCCTTGTGCCACGGCAGCCATCTGCATCGCCATCACTGCGCAGCCGGCTGAAATCAGTTGTTCCCAGTGCGGCACTTTGGCGTTTTCTTCGCAACGCGCGACGACGGTGATGATCATCGGCGCACGAAATGGCGCAGAAGTGGCTTTGTCGATCGCTTTCTCATCAAGTTGGCTTTCACGCGCGGCTTGCTCAAGTAACTGGCTGAAACGTTCGCGTCCTTCATTCTCAACAATCACGAAACGCCACGGCTGCATCGTGCCGTGATCCGGTGCGCGTAAGCCTGCATGCAGAATATTTTGCAGGGCTTCACCCGCAGGTGCCGGTTCGGCCAAACGTGAAGCTGAACGACGATTAACCAATAAGTCCAATGCATCCATTATTCTTCTCCCGTGAATAAAAAAGCGTGGGCTAATCCTGGCACAGCGGGATCTTTTGTAACAGTCTGGCGCGATTTCCTGCTGACATTTCGCACGCCGCTCTTTAGGATGAACCCGACATCGGGGCAGAGCACGTGCTGGCTGCCCTGCTACGTGAATATGGAGAGTTTATGCGCACATTGTGGCGAATTATTTCCGGTCTGTTCCACTGGAGCTGGCGGGTACTGAATTTTATTCGGGAATTTATTCTTAATTTATTTCTTATTGTTTTGATCCTTGCAGGCGTCGGGATCTGGCTGCAAGTGTCCAGTTCAAACAGCAGTGAACCGGTGCAACAAGGCGCACTGAAAATCGATCTGAGCGGCGTGCTGGTTGATAAACCTTCCGTCAGCAATCGTCTGAGTCGTATCAGCCGCCAGTTGTTAGGTTCCAGTAGCGATCGTCTGCAAGAGAACTCGTTGTTCGATGTGGTGGACGCGATTCGCCAGGCGAAAACCGACAAAAACATTACCGGCATTGTGTTAGAACTGCGCGATTTCGCTGGCGGCGATCAGCCTTCATTGCAATATGTCGGCAAAGCGCTGCGTGAATTCCGCGATGCGGGCAAACCGATTTACGCAATTGGCGACAGCTACAGCCAGGCGCAATACTACATCGCCAGCTACGCTAATAAAGTTTACTTGTCGCCACAAGGCACCGTGGATTTGCACGGTTTCGCCACTAACGGGCTTTACTACAAATCCTTGCTGGACAAGCTGAAGGTCAACTCGCACGTCTTCCGTGTTGGCACCTACAAATCTGCGGTTGAACCGTTCCTGCGTGATGATATGTCGCCAGAGGCGCGTGATGCTGATGGACGTTGGGTTGGCCAGCTTTGGCAGAACTACTTAAACACGGTTGCAGCCAATCGTCAGATTACCGCCGATCAGTTGTTCCCGGGCGCGGCTGGCGTGATTAGCGGATTACAAGCCGTTGATGGCGATACCGCCAAGTATGCGCTGAACAATAAGCTGGTGGATAAGCTGGATACGCGTGCCGCTGCCGACCAGGAATTGGTGAAAACCTTTGGCTGGGATAAGGCGAATAACGATTATCGTAACGTCAGCATTTATGATTACACCGTTAAACAACCGCCGCAAAGTCAGGATGGCAATATCGCGGTCATTCTTGCCAGCGGTGCGATTATGGATGGTGAAGAAAGCGCCGGTAATGTCGGCGGCGATACCACTGCGGCACAGATTCGCGATGCACGCCTGGATCCAAAAATTAAAGCGATTGTACTGCGCGTGAACAGCCCCGGCGGCAGCGTGACCGCTTCAGAAGCCATTCGTGAAGAGTTGGCGGCAGCGCATGATGCCGGCAAACCGGTGGTGGTTTCAATGGGCGGCATGGCAGCATCCGGTGGTTACTGGATTTCAACGCCAGCCGACTACATTGTTGCCGCACCAAGCACCTTGACCGGTTCCATTGGTATCTTTGGCGTGATTAACACGGTCGAAAACAGCCTGAACAGCATTGGTGTGCACACTGATGGCGTGGCAACCTCGCCATTGGCGGATGTGGCGACCACCAAAGCTCTGCCAACTGAAGTGCAACAATTGATGCAGATGACCATCGAAAATGGCTATCGCAACTTTGTTGGTTTGGTTGCAGCCTCGCGCCACAAAACGCCAGAGCAAATCAATGCCATCGCGCAAGGTCACGTGTGGACCGGCAGCGATGCGAAAGCCAATGGCTTAGTCGATGCGTTGGGTGACTTTGACGATGCGGTGGCGAAAGCCGCCGAACTGGCGAAAGTCGATAAGGCGCAACTGAGTTGGTATCAAGATGATCCGGGCGTGATTGATTTGCTGCTGAACCAGATGAACGCATCAGCGCAAGCGGTATTGCCCGCAGCTCTGAAAGTTTGGTTGCCGGCGCCCATGTTAGATGTCATGAGCGCGGTTAAACAGCAACCTGGACTGCTCAATAACCTCAACGATCCGCAAAACCGCTACGCTTTCTGCCTCAACTGCGGCAACGTACGCTAATCTTTACAGCCCGGCCGCTGGTCGGGCTGCTTTTCGTTCGCAATCCACTTATACTGCGCGTTTTAAGGCAAGTCTGAGTTTCTTCATGCAAAAGAAAAATATCTATGTAGCCTACACAGGCGGCACCATCGGGATGCAACGCTCGGCGCAAGGCTACATTCCGGTTTCAGGTCATTTACAGCAGCAGTTGGCGAACATGCCAGAATTCCATCGACCTGAAATGCCTGCATTTACCATTCATGAATATCAGCCATTGATGGATTCTTCGGACATGACGCCGCAGGATTGGCAATCGATTGCCAATGATATTCAGCAGAACTACCACCTGTACGACGGCTTTGTCATTCTGCACGGCACCGACACCATGGCGTTCACCGCGTCAGCGCTGTCATTCATGCTGGAAAATCTTGCCAAACCGGTGATTGTGACCGGCTCACAAATTCCGCTGGCGGAATTGCGCTCCGATGGTCAGCAAAACCTGCTGAACTCGCTGTATGTCGCGGCAAATTATCCGATTAACGAAGTGGCACTGTTCTTTAACAACACGCTATTCCGCGGCAACCGCACCACCAAAGCGCATGCCGATGGCTTCAATGCTTTCGCTTCGCCGAACTTGTCTCCACTGCTGGAAGCCGGCATTCATATTCGTCGCCTCAATACTCCGCCTGCACCGCAAGGCCAAGGCGAACTGATTGTGCATCCAATTACTCCGCAGCCAATTGGTGTGGTGACCATTTATCCGGGCATTTCCGCCGACGTGGTGCGCAACTTCCTGCGTCAACCGGTGAAAGCCTTGATTCTGCGTTCTTACGGCGTGGGTAACGCGCCGCAAAATGCTGAATTTCTGGCCGAACTGCACGACGCCAGCGAGCGTGGCATCGTGGTAGTGAATCTGACGCAATGCATGTCAGGCAAAGTGAATATGGGTGGCTACGCCACCGGTAATGCGCTGGAACACGCCGGCGTGGTCAGCGGTTTTGACCTGACTGTTGAGGCGACGTTAACAAAACTCCACTTTTTGTTGAGCCAGAACCTCACCAGCGCCGAAATTCGTGCCAAAATGCAGCAGAATTTACGCGGCGAACTGACTGAAGATTGATACGGAGCGAAAGTAATGAAGCGGGCATTGATAATTATCGATATTCAGAACGATTTTTGCCCCGGCGGCCCAATGGCGGTGCGTGATGGTGACCAAACGGTCGCGGTAGCAAATCGCTTTGCGCGTGCGTTCCGCGACCGGGGTGAATGTGTGGTGGCCTTGCAAGATTGGCATCCAGCCAACCACGGCAGCTTTGCTTCAATCTCTGGCGAACCGGTGTATACGCTGGGTGAGCTCAACGGCTTGGCGCAAATCTGGTGGCCCGATCATGGCATTGAAAACTCTGTCGGAGCGGATTTCCATCCTGACCTCGATCGCAGCTTGATTGACGCCGTGTTCCACAAAGGCGGCGATGCAGACGTTGATAGCTACAGCGCGTTTTTTGACAACGGCCATCGCCGTAAGACTGAACTCGATAGCTGGCTGCGTGAGCGCGGCATCAGCGACTTAGTCATGTTGGGGATTGCCACCGATTACTGCGTAAAATACAGCGTGCTGGATGCGCTGGAATTGGGTTACAACGTTGAGGTAGTTAAAGAAGGCTGCCGCGGCGTGAATCTCAATCCTGATGACAGCGAAACGGCGTTCAAGCAGATGGCTGCGCAAGGTGCGGTATTAATCTGAAAAAAGGCTGGTGAGAACCAGCCTTTTTACTGCTCAATGCAAGTTAATCCGCGTGACATCCGGCTCGATTCCGAACTCTTCTTTAAGTTGTTTCTTCGATTTGGTCACCATATCGCCACCTTTACCGATGGACATATGTTGCGGATCGTCGTTGTGACGCGCTTGCCACAGCATCACTAGTTGCAGGCAATTGTCCTTTTGCTCTTGTGTCAGCGCCACGCCATCTGGCCATTTTCCGATTTCAACCGCCGTCGCTAACCGCTCGTACACTTCCGGCGTCATCGCTGCTAGCATCGCTTCCAATTCTTGTTTCATGCTCAACCCTCTTGCTGGTTGCCCTGCTCGTCAGTGAAATTCAACGAGGCTGAGTTCACGCAATAACGTTCACCGCTGGGCTGCGGGCCATCCGGGAACACATGCCCCAAATGCGCATCACAATTACCGCAACGAATTTCAACACGATGCATGCCATGCGAGTCATCTTCCAGATAGCGAATCGCTTCGTCATTGAAAGGTTGATAGAAGCTTGGCCAGCCGCAACCGGAATCGTATTTGGTTTCGGAGAGGAACAGCGGAGAGTTGCAAACCAGGCAGTGGTAAATCCCTTCTTGCTTGTTATGCAGCAAGGCGCCAGAAAACGGAGGTTCCGTTCCACGATGCTGAGTTACGTAGCGCTGCATTTCGGAAAGCTGCGCAATTTTTGCCTCGGGTGCGGTGTCTTTAGCCATTTTGAGTTCCGGAGTGTCATTCTGAAAAAATCGACTAGTATTCTAACAAACGATCAACATTTATCGGGTCTTTTTTCGTGCTAACGCTTTCGGCTGATCATCCACAGCGCGATTTTGTGACGCTGATCACCCTTTGCAAATCTCATCCCTTTTTAGCCCGCATTCGGCGTAACATAGGCGCGCAATAAGGGTGCTGCGCAAGCGGTTGCGCAACGAATTATTCCTGGCGTTGGAATTGACCTGTCGCAACAATTGACACGATTCCGCTTGACGCCTGGTAAGGTTTTTGTAATTTTACAGCCAACCTTTTATTCACTAACAAATAGCTGGTGGAATATATGACTATCAAAGTAGGTATCAACGGTTTTGGCCGTATCGGTCGCATCGTTTTCCGTGCTGCACAGCAGCGTTCTGACATCGAAATCGTCGCGATCAACGATCTGCTCGACGCCGATTACATGGCTTACATGCTGAAGTATGACTCTACTCACGGTCGCTTTGATGGCACTGTAGAAGTTAAAGACGGTGCACTGATTGTTAACGGTAAGAAAATCCGTGTTACCGCTGAGAAAGACCCGGCTAATCTGAAGTGGGACGAAGTGGGTGTTGACGTTGTTGCTGAAGCAACCGGTATCTTCCTGACCGACGAAACTGCACGTAAACACATCACCGCTGGCGCGAAGAAAGTGGTTCTGACTGGTCCATCTAAAGATGCGACCCCAATGTTTGTTCGTGGTGCAAACTTCGACAAATATGAAGGCCAGGACATCGTTTCTAACGCGTCTTGCACCACTAACTGCCTGGCACCGCTGGCTAAAGTCATCAACGACAACTTCGGTATCGTTGAAGGCCTGATGACCACCGTTCACGCAACTACCGCTACTCAGAAAACTGTTGATGGCCCGTCTCACAAAGACTGGCGCGGCGGTCGTGGCGCTGCTCAGAACATCATCCCATCTTCTACCGGTGCAGCTAAAGCTGTAGGCGTAGTTCTGCCAGAGCTGAACGGTAAACTGACTGGTATGGCGTTCCGCGTTCCTACTCCAAACGTTTCTGTTGTTGACCTGACTGTACGTCTGGAAAAACCAGCCACTTACAAAGAAATTTGTGCAGTGATCAAAGCTGAGTCAGAAGGCAAAATGAAAGGCGTTCTGGGTTACATCGAAGACGATGTGGTTTCTACCGATTTCAACGGCGAAACCCTGACTTCAGTATTCGATGCTAAAGCAGGTATCGCTCTGAACGACAACTTTGTGAAACTGGTTTCCTGGTACGATAACGAAACAGGTTACTCACACAAGGTTCTGGACCTGATTGCACTCGTTGCTTCTAAGTAAGCTAACCTGTGAACAGACAAGGGGTGACTTCGGTCGCCCCTTTTTTTTCGACTGGATGATGAGAAGGTCTGACAATGCAAGATACGCTCTATACTCTGCCGGTAGTAAACCAAATCACCCCGTATTTGTCTCAGCGCCAACTGGGCGATTTGCCGATTGTGGTGATCAGCCATCCTAAGGTACGCGCGGCGATTGCGCTGCAAGGTGCACATTTGCTGTCCTGGCAACCCAGCGGACAGCAGCCAGTTATCTGGCTCAGTGAGAAAACGCCATTTACTTCCGGTAAAGCGATACGTGGTGGCGTGCCGATCTGTTGGCCGTGGTTTGGCCCTGCTGGCGAGCCTGCTCATGGTTTTGCCCGCAATTTGCCGTGGACGCTGACCGCACATGATGAGAATGACGAAGCAGTGATGCTGACTTTCACCTTAGAAAGCAACGCCCACACCAAGAAGCTCTGGCCACATGATTTCACCCTGCTCGCCCGTTTCCGCATTGCCGAACACTGTGAGATTGAATTAGAAGCTTATGGTGATTATGAAGCTACCGCCGCTTTGCACACCTACTTCCAGATTGCGGATATTGCGCAAGTTGAAGTGAGCGGATTGGGTAATATTTACATCGATAAGGTCAATAGCAACGAAATTGGTACGTCTTCTGACGGTAAGCAAACATACTCGAGCCGTGTCGATCGTGTGCATACCGCCGCGGATGATTGCAACGTGATCCATGATAAAGCGGGTAAACGTCAAATCGAAGTTTATCACCATTATCAAAGTGACGTTGTCACGTGGAATCCAGGTCCAGAATTATCATGCAGCATGGCGGACATGGCCAATGAAGGCTACAAAACCATGGTTTGCGTAGAAACCGCGCGTATTAGTAAGCCGCTGAAAAGCACCGGCGAATCCCCAGCACGTTTGGGAACCACACTTCGCGTCGTCAATAAGTGATATTACAGCGACGCTGCGGCGTCGCTAAACCACATCCAGCGCCGTTTTGTGCTGCGGTGCTGGGAATGCGCGATCAATGATGGCGAGCTCATCGTTATTGAGTTGGATGTTCAATGCCGCGGCATTTTGTTGCACATGCGCGATGCTGCTGGCTTTAGGAATGGCCAACACACCTTGTTGTCGAATTACCCAAGCCAGCATTAACTGCGCCACGCTAATGCCCTTCTGTTGTGCAATTTGCTGCAACTTTGCGTCTTCAAAAAGCGACTGACGCAGACGTCCGGCTTGTGCTAATGGGCAATACGCCATGATTGGCATAGCGCGTTGCTGAGATTCAGGCAGCAAATCATATTCAATCCCGCGCGAAGCCAGATGGTAAAGCACTTGATTGGTTAAACACGCGTTCCCGCCCGGCTCATTCCACAATTCCAGCATATCGTCGCGATCAAAATTGGATACGCCCCAATGGCGGATTTTTCCTTGCTGCTGCAAGGACTCCATGGCGCGAATCGTCTCTTCCAACGGCACATCACCGCGCCAGTGCAACAAATAGAGATCGAGATAATCGGTTTGCAGACGACGTAAACTGCGTTCACACGCTTCAACTGCGTCCATTTCACCGGCGTTCCACGGATAAACTTTCGACACTAACCAAGCTTGATCGCGGCGTCCGCGTAGCGCTTCACCAACGATCTGTTCAGCGCCACCTTCAGCGTACATTTCGGCCGTATCAATCACTTTTAATCCAAGATCCAATCCCGCCTGTAATGCCGTCACTTCCTGATTACGCAGCGCAGCATTTTCGCCCATGTACCAGGTACCTTGACCGATTGCGGGTAATGCGTCTTCACCATGAAATGTAATGGTCTTCATCACTCCTCCTTCTGCTCCATTGTGGGGCGCGTTATTGGTGCAATGTAATAAAAACGCCTCATTGCGAGGCGTTGGATTTCATTATTAGAAGGTGTAACTGACACCGGTCCATAATGTGAACTGGCCGCTTTTGTCGACCATCGGACTGTCTTTGATTTCGCTGGCGAACTGGGTATAACGACCCGAAAGGCTGGCATTCCAGCTATCACTGATTTGGTAGCTGGCGTTCATCTCAACGTACGGTGACCAGCTATCATCAGGATGATACTCGGCGATGCCGGTACGCGCGCTTTCATGTGAAGAAACGCCGTAGTAGTAGCGGTTTTGATTGGCGCTGTTCCACAACGCACCGATGCCTGGCGTTAAGCTGAAGGCACCGAAATCAAAGCGATACAAATAAGTGATATCCCATAACATGCCGTTGCTGTTATTCAATACGTCACCGAGCAGCGCAGTGCGCACAATGCCCCAATCAGCAACATGGCGATAGCTGGCACCGGCCATCAGCGTCATACGGCGCTTATCCAACCCTTTCATGTCGCCCAAATCATTGTCTTTAGGATCGTACTGCTGCGGCGAGCCCAGCACCGTCAGCGACAGCTGATTCTGCGGATCTTTCCACAGGTAATAGCCGCCCTGTAGGCTGCGGAACCAGAAGTTTTCGCCTTCATAATTAATGACAGGAACCGGAATGTAACGGTCCTGTCCACCACGATAAGGTGACTCTGCATAAATGACCGATGCACCGAGAGATAAGGGTTCTGCATGAGTGCCGAACGCCGCAAAATAACAAGGAATAGCCAGAGCAAGCGCTTTAAGTTTGAATTGGTTCACAATTTAATCAGTCCATTAATATAACAATCACACGCAGAGTCTAACCAAATTTTAGCCATCGGTTAACGTTTAATGATGCTGTTCTTACTGGCCGGCGGAATTATCTGAGGCGACGTAAAGGCCGCTATGCTTAGGTTTAATGCCTCCGTGCTTATGAGACTTTGTTATTGATATATCGCTAAATAAGGAGAAAAGTGGCTGCAGATTTTCTGAATGCCTTCTACAGTTAAATGTAAGACGAGACTTTTTGTACGAGCAGAGTAACCATAGGAATTGTGTATCCCGATAAAAAAACGTCAGGTTGGCATAAGGGTTGCTGTACTCAATAAAGAATATCTTCCGGGAGCTGCTAGACCTTTTTATTACGCTCCTTTACCTGTGCTAAAAACGAAAGGACGGGCATCGCTATGAACATATTCGATCACTATCGTCAGCGTTATGAAGCTGCCAAGGACGAAGAATTCTCACTACAGGAATTCCTCGCCATCTGTAAACAGGATCGCAGTGCATATGCCAACGCTGCCGAACGACTATTAATGGCTATCGGTGAGCCGGTGATGGTTGACACTGCGCAAGAGCCACGCCTTTCCCGCATCTTTTCCAACCGCGTCATGGGACGCTATCCTGCCTTTGAAGAGTTTTACGGTATGGAAGAAGCGATTGAGCAAATCGTTTCCTACCTGAAACACGCCGCGCAGGGTCTGGAAGAGAAGAAACAGATTCTTTATTTACTGGGTCCCGTCGGTGGCGGTAAATCCTCACTGGCCGAACGGCTGAAAGCGCTGATGCAGCGCGTGCCAATCTATGTGTTGAGCGCTGACGGCGAGCGCAGCCCGGTAAACGATCATCCTCTTTGCCTGTTCAACCCGCAGGAAGACGCCAATATTCTGGAAAAAGAGTATGGCGTGCCGCGGCGTTATCTCGGCACCATCATGTCGCCGTGGGCGGCGAAACGCCTGCATGAATTTGGCGGCGATATCACCCGCTTCAAAGTGGTGAAAGTGTGGCCATCGATTCTGGAACAGGTGGCGATTGCCAAAACCGAACCAGGCGATGAGAACAACCAGGATATCTCCGCGCTGGTAGGTAAAGTGGACATCCGTAAACTGGAAAATCACGCGCAGAACGATCCTGATGCGTACGGTTATTCCGGTGCTTTGTGCCGTGCCAACCAAGGTGTGATGGAATTCGTCGAGATGTTTAAAGCACCAATCAAAGTGCTGCATCCGCTGCTGACCGCCACGCAGGAAGGTAACTATAACGGTACTGAAGGGATTTCTGCCCTGCCATTTAACGGCATCATTCTGGCGCACTCGAATGAATCAGAATGGGTGACTTTCCGTAACAACAAGAACAATGAGGCGTTCCTTGACCGTGTTTACATCGTCAAAGTGCCGTATTGCTTACGCGTTTCGGAAGAGATCAAGATCTACAACAAATTGCTGGATCACAGTGAGTTGACCACAGCGCCATGCGCGCCGGGTACACTGGAAACGCTGGCACGCTTCTCCATCCTGTCGCGTTTGAAAGAGCCAGAAAACTCCAGCATCTACTCCAAAATGCGCGTCTATGATGGCGAGAGCCTGAAGGATACCGATCCGAAGGCGAAATCCTGGCAGGAATATCACGACTATGCTGGCGTCGATGAAGGGATGAACGGCCTTTCAACCCGCTTCGCCTTTAAGATCTTGTCACGCGTGTTCAACTTCGACCATGCCGAAGTGGCAGCTAACCCAGTACATCTTTTCTACGTGCTGGAGCAGCAGATCGAGCGCGAACAATTCCCGCAAGATTTGGCCGAGAAGTATCTGGAGCACTTGAAAGGTTATCTGATTCCGAAATATGCGGAGTTCATTGGCAAAGAGATTCAAACCGCTTATCTGGAGTCCTACTCCGAATACGGCCAGAACATCTTTGATCGCTATGTAACTTACGCTGACTTCTGGATTCAGGATCAAGAGTATCGCGATCCGGACACCGGCCAGTTGTTTGACCGTGAATCACTGAATGCCGAGTTGGAGAAAATCGAGAAACCGGCCGGGATCAGTAACCCGAAAGATTTCCGTAACGAGATCGTCAACTTTGTGCTGCGTGCACGCGCGCAAAATAGCGGTCGTAATCCGAACTGGACCAGTTACGAAAAACTGCGCACGGTAATTGAGAAGAAAATGTTCTCAAACACCGAAGAGTTGCTGCCAGTGATTTCGTTCAATACCAAGACTTCAACGGACGAGCAGAAAAAACACGATGATTTTGTCGATCGCATGATGGAAAAAGGCTATACCCGCAAGCAAGTGCGTTTGCTGTGCGAATGGTATCTGCGCGTGCGTAAATCGTCATAATCGACGCCTGTAAGCGAAGCAGCGTTTCGGCGCTGCAACAGGAGGCCGGGGGGTCCCGGCCTAAGCTTGCAATGCAGTTTGGGGGATATTTATGGCCTATTTTATCGATCGGCGTCTCAACGGTAAGAATAAAAGCGCCGTCAACCGGCAGCGCTTTCTGCGCCGTTACAAGGCGCAAATTAAGCAATCGATCTCCGAGGCCATCAATAAGCGTTCGGTGACCGATGTCGAGAGCGGCGAATCGGTCTCGATTCCAATTGACGATATTAACGAGCCAAGTTTCCATCAGGGCCGTGGCGGCAGTCGCCATCGCGTTCATCCTGGGAACGATCACTTTGTGCAAAATGACCGCATCGAGCGACCACAAGGTGGCGGCGGCGGTGGCGGCAGTGGTCAAGGCAACGCCAGTCAAGATGGCGAAGGCCAGGACGAATTCGTCTTCAATATTTCAAAAGATGAGTATCTCGATTTACTTTTCGAGGATTTGGCGTTGCCGAATCTGCGCAAAAATCAGCATCGTCAATTGAATGAGTACAAAACGCACCGCGCCGGTTTCACCTCGAATGGTGTACCTGCCAATATCAGCGTGGTGCGCTCATTGCAAAACTCGCTGGCACGCCGCACGGCGATGACAGCGGGCAAGCGTCGCATGTTGCATGAACTCGAAGCCACCTTAGCTGAGGTGGAGAACAGCGAACCGGCGCAATTGCTGGAAGAGGAGCGTTTGCGCAAAGAGATTGCTGAACTGCGTGCGCGCATCGAACGTGTGCCATTTATCGACACATTCGATTTACGCTACAAGAACTTTGAAAAACGCCCAGAACCGTCCAGCCAGGCGGTAATGTTCTGTTTAATGGACGTGTCAGGTTCGATGGACCAGGCGACCAAAGATATGGCCAAGCGTTTCTATATCTTGCTGTACCTGTTCCTGAGCCGCACCTACAAGAACGTTGATGTGGTCTATATTCGCCACCATACGCAGGCGAAAGAGGTGGATGAACAAGAGTTCTTCTACTCGCAGGAAACCGGCGGCACCATTGTTTCCAGTGCGCTCAAGTTAATGGATGAAGTGGTAAAAGAGCGCTATGACCCTGCGCAATGGAATATTTACGCGGCGCAAGCCTCAGATGGCGACAACTGGGCTGATGATTCTCCGTTATGCCACGAGATTTTAGCCAAACATATCTTGCCGGTTGTGCGTTATTACAGCTACATCGAAATCACGCGCCGCGCGCACCAGACCTTGTGGCGCGAGTATGAACACCTGCAGGCAATGTTTGATAACTTCGCGATCCAACACATTCGCGAGCCAGAAGACATCTATCCGGTATTTAGGGAGCTTTTCCACAAACAAGCTGCCGAAGCCTAAGTTGTAAAGCCGGTCAATGACCGGCTTTTTCTTTTCCGCACCGCCACTGATTCCCCCGCAAAAACCTGTTGTTTTTTCATACAAAATTAACCTTATATGGGATGCTGGCCCATAGAATGAAAAAATGTGCAATTAAGCGCTGACAAGTTATTGATAAGGCATTATCTTTCCATCTTGTCTGTGTGAATTCCCCGCAGTTTGTCTTTTTAGTCCCCGCCGCAGGAGAACGCCGTTGAATACCAGCATGATTTACAGTGTGTTTATTATTGGTTCAGTGCTGGTTGCAGCAAGTATTTTGCTCAGTTCCTTTTCATCACGTTTGGGCATTCCAATTCTGGTGATCTTTCTGGCCTTAGGCATGTTGGCCGGGATTGACGGCATTGGCGGCATCGCCTTCGATAATTATCCGGTTGCCTATCTGGTCTCGAACCTCGCCTTGGCCATTATTTTGCTGGATGGCGGCATGCGTACCAAAGCCACCTCGCTCAAGGTAGCGCTTGGGCCAGCGCTATCGCTCGCCACCGTCGGGGTGATGATTACAGCGGGTTTAACCGGCGTGGCGGCGGCATGGTTGTTTAAGCTCGACCTGATGCAGGGTTTTCTGATTGGCGCGATTATCGGTTCAACCGATGCCGCCGCGGTATTTTCGCTGTTAGGTGACAAGGGCCTCAACGAACGCGTCAGTTCAACGCTGGAAATTGAATCAGGCAGCAATGATCCGATGGCGGTGTTTCTGACCATCACGCTGATCGACATGATTCAGCAAGGTCAATCCGGCCTAAGCTGGATGTTCGTGGTGCATCTGGTGCAGCAATTCGGTCTCGGCATCGTGCTGGGTCTCGGCGGCGGCTGGGCATTGCAGCAACTGATCAACCGTATCAATCTGGCGCAAGGCTTGTATCCGCTGCTGGCAGTGAGCGGTGGCATCATTGTGTTTGCGCTGACCACGGTGATGGAAGGCAGCGGCATTCTGGCGGTATATCTGTGCGGTTTCTTGCTGGGCAACAGCCCAATCCGCAACCGCCACGGTATTTTGCAAACCTTTGATGGCATGGCGTGGCTCAGTCAGATCGGGATGTTTATCGTGTTGGGCCTGCTGGTTACGCCATCTGATTTATGGCACATCGCCGTACCCGCCATGATTCTCTCGCTGTGGTTGATTCTGGTGGCGCGCCCGCTTTCGATTTTGGTGGGTTTGCTGCCCTTCAAAGGCTTTACCGGCCGCGAACGCATTTTCATCAGTTGGGTCGGTTTACGCGGCGCCGTGCCGATTATTCTTGCCGTGTTCCCGATGATGGCCGGATTGGAAAACGCCAAACTCTACTTCAACATCGCCTTCTTCGTGGTGCTGGTTTCATTAATGCTGCAAGGCACCTCGCTGGGCTATGCCGCCAAACGCGCCAAAGTGGTGGTGCCGCCAACGGCATCGCCGATCAGTCGCGTCGGTTTAGATATTCATCCGGAAAATCCGTGGGAACAATTCATCTATCAGTTAGGTGCGGATAAATGGTGCGTCGGCGCAGCATTGCGCGATTTACAGATGCCGCGAGAGACGCGTATCGCGGCCCTGTTCCGCGATAACGTGCTGATGCATCCCAACGGCAATACACGCCTGAAAGAAGGTGATGTGCTGTGTGTGATTGGGCGTGAACGTGATTTACCGGCATTGGGCAAAATGTTCAGCCAATCACCACCTGTCGCGCTTGATCAGCGTTTCTTCGGTGACTTCATCCTTGATGCCGAAGCGCGCTTAAAAGATGTGGCGCAGATTTACGGCCTCGAGTTGGATGAAAAAACCAACGATCAGCAATCGCTGGGGCAGTTAGTCATGAGCTTGCTGGGCGGCACGCCGGTGGTCGGCGATCAGGTGGAATGGAACCAGTTGACCTGGACCGTAGCCGAAAAAGAGGACAACCAAATCGTCAAAGTCGGCGTGCGCGTGATGGAAGAGAAGGAATAATCCGAGTCTGAAACGCTCGTAAACTGCGTGTCAGCGACTATGCTGAACTATTCAACCCAGTTAATACGGGAGAAAGTAATGGGACACGTGGTGAAGATTGGGCGTTACGAAATCGTGGATGCAGAGTTCAATACCGACAAGTTGGATACCGTCAGTATTCCCTGCCACACCAATCCCGGCCTGAGTCATCAACTCGACGGCTGGGATGTGGAAACAAGTGTACCTGCATGGATTGATGACGAAGCCGTTGATTTGCAGATCGGACATTATGACAAGCAGCATGATCTGTGGGTGCTAAAAAAACCGGCTTAGGAAACATTCGCCGCCATTACCTCTCATGGCGGTGATTCCGAAAAGTAGTCTTAAAATGAAGCGTTATATTCGCAGTAATTTAACTTTTAACCTTATTATTCAATTCGCTAGCGTTTTATTTCTTTAGTCATTTCTTTCCTTTTCAGACTATTTCCATATTAACTCTGTCAAATAACTCCTGCATACTCTTAAACGTTGCTGCAGCTTTTCGTGACGTGCATCACGTCTCAAACGGTCCTTTCCATGCAGCGCTTATGGCAGCATTGACTCATATCTCGCTGAAAATATTCTTCTTTATCCATTTCAGCAGACCACTCCTGAGCGCGTACTTGATTCTGGTCAGGCCATCTTTTACTTAAGAAAAGAGAGCAGGTTTTATGGCAAGTACTTTGATAATGAATGATGCAACCCGCTCATGGAGCGGACTGCGCAAAAACCTCATCGCAAAAGTCGCACTTAGTTTCTCGGATTTAATCGCATTAAATTTGGCATTGTTTTTATCTGCCGCTACCGTTCAAGGTATTTGGGGCGAATTGGATACCTTTATTCCGCCTCAGCAGATTGAATACCGTTTTATTGCACAATTAGGTTTATCCGTGCTTTGTACCGCGTGGTTTTGGGTACGCATGCGTCACTACACTTACCGCAAACCGTTCTGGTTTGAGTTGAAAGAAGTAATCAAAACCCTGTTTGTTTTCTCACTGCTGGATTTGGCGCTGATTGCCTTCTCCAAGTGGGATTTCTCGCGCATGGTTTGGGTGTTTAGCTGGACTTACGCCCTGCTGCTGCTGCCGCTGATGCGTGCGGTAGTGAAACGCGCGATTAACCGTGCAGGCCAATGGCAGAAGGAAACCATCATTATCGGTTCCGGTAAAAATGCTATGGAAGCTTACGCGGCGCTGCAAAGTGAGGAGATCCTTGGCTACAACGTGCAAGCATTTATCTCACTGGATGATGAGCAGCAGCCGGAAAAATGTAACGGTGTACCGGTGATTACCTGGAAAGATATCAACTGGCAAACCATGGATCGTGACAACACCCAATTTATCGTCGCCACCGAATTTGAGCAGCAAGTGGTGCGCGATAAATGGTTGAAGTTCTTGTCCAAAATGAAGTGCCGCTCCATTTCGGTGATCCCAACGCTACGCGGTGTGCCGCTGTACGGCACCGATATGTCCTTCATCTTCAGCCATGAAGTGATGATTCTGCGTGTGAGCAACAATCTGGCAAAACGCTCTTCACGCTTCCTGAAACGCACCTTCGATATCGTGGTGGCTTCACTGCTACTGCTGTTCCTCGGGCCGGTATTTGGTCTGTTGTGCGCGATGGTGAAACGTGATGGCGGCAATGCGATTTATGGTCATGAACGTGTTGGACAAGATGGCAAGAAATTCAAATGCCTTAAGTTCCGTTCTATGGTCACCAACTCGCAGGAAGTATTGCAAAACCTGCTCGCCACCAGCGAAGAAGCGCGTGCTGAATGGGATCGTGATTTCAAACTGAAAAACGATCCGCGTGTGACAAAGATTGGTGGTTTCCTGCGTAAAACCAGTCTCGATGAACTGCCGCAGTTGTGGAACGTGATTCGCGGTGAAATGAGCCTGGTTGGCCCGCGCCCAGTGATTGAAGCTGAACTGGAACGTTATGCCGGTGATGTGGATTACTATCTAATGGCTAAACCTGGCATGACCGGTTTATGGCAGGTTAGTGGCCGTAACGACATCGATTACGACACCCGCGTGTACTTCGATTCCTGGTATGTGAAGAACTGGGCGTTGTGGACCGATATCGCCATCCTGTTCAAAACCGCTGGCGTAGTAGTACGCCGCGACGGCGCTTACTAATACCCTCGACGCGATGCCTGTGCCGGCTGGCAGGCATCGCTTTTTCTTTCTGCCTTTCTCTATTCGGCTTTCTTTTTCCCGGCAATGTCATTACCCTTCCCGCTTGTTTAACTGGTCGTTTCGGTTCGTAATGCAAAAATTCACTCTAATACTTCTTAGCCTGGTGCTACTGGCACCGCTGGGCATTGATCTCTACCTTCCTACACTGCCGCAAATCGCCGAAGGTCTTAACAGCCCGGTGAGTTTAATCCAGCTTACCATTCCACTGTTTTTACTGGTGATGGGCATTGGTCAACTGGTGACCGGTCCGTTGGTGGACAACTTCGGTCGTAAGCCGATCGCGCTGATTGGTTTGGCGCTGTATATCATTGGCAGCGCGATTGCCGCTACCGCGACGCTTTGGCCGGTGTTTTTCCTCGCGCGTATCATTCAAGGCTGCGCAGTATGTTGTAGTGCGGTGGTGGCATTTAGCGGCGTGCGCGATCGTCTCAGCGGCGAAGATGCAGCACGTGCGTACGGTTTCCTCAATGGCGCGCTGAATATCGTGCCTGCCCTCGCCCCTTTGCTGGGTGGAATTCTGGCTGAAGCCTACGGCTGGCGCATGCCATTCTGGTTCCTGTGCGGCTATGCCGTGGTGATTGGCTTGATTGTGGTGTTGTGGCTACCAGAAACGCGCCCCGCGGATACGTTGCGAGTAAAAGGCTTACCGATTGCGCAATATGCCGCAATTGCCCGTGAACCGCGTTTCCTCGCCTTCGCTTTCGCCAATGCTGGCGCGCTGGGCATGGTGCTGACCTACGTTTCCTTAGCACCACACGTGTTGATGACCGAAGGCGGTTTGACGCCGCTGCAATTCTCCTTCGCCTTCGGCGCCAACGGCTTCTGGATCATGCTGGTCAGCGCCGTGGTGAATAAAACCATCCGTAAAGCCGGACGTCCGTTTTGTCTGGCGATGGGCTTCGCCTTGATGCTAGCCGGTGCAATTTTGTTGGTGATTGGCACCACGCTGTTTCCCGCCGCATGGCAAAACCATTGGGCGCTGTACATGATTCCGGTGGCCGTTTCGGTCGCCGGATTGGCGTTTACCATCGGCCCGGCCACCAGCTATGCACTGGAACCTTATCAGCAGCAAGCGGGCGTGGCGGCGGCATTGCAAGGCTTTATTCAGATGGCGTGTGGTGCCGGCGGCAGCATGGCGATTGTGGCATTGCCAGTGGCAGAAAAATCGTCACTGGCATTGATGATGTTGGTGGGTGCAGCGCTGGCACTGACGGCCTGGCGCTGCAGCAAGAACATGCATGGTCGCGTGACCGCGCTTAAATAACCTCAACCGGAACGCGTGGTGCGAGCGCACACATCAGCTCGTAGCCCACGGTTCCGGCGGCTTTCGCCACTTCATCGATCTTCACCTGATTACCCCAAAGCTCCACTTTTGAGCCAATCCCGGCCTGCGGGCAGGGTTCTAGATCGATCATCATCATATCCATTGAGATGGCGCCCAACGTTTGGGTGCGCACGCCATCGACAGACACGGGCGTACCGGTTGGCGCGTGGCGCGGGTAACCATCAGCATAACCACAAGCCACAATGCCAATGCGTTGCGCGCCGCTGGCGTGATAGCGATAGCCATAACCGACGCCGTCGCCCGCATTGAGTTGCTGCACGCCAATGATCTCACTGCTCAACGTCATCACGGGCTGCAATCCGGTGCTGGCGATATCTTGCCAATCCCCGCTTGGCGATGCGCCATAAAGAATGATACCAGGACGCACCCAATCATAATGCGCCTCTGGATGCCACAGCGTCGCCGCCGAGTTGGACAACGAGCGTGGGCAATTCAAACCTTCCGCCGCCAGCTCCACGCGTTTAAGCGGCTCAACCAAACCTTGTGGATTTTCTGCATCGGCAAAGTGTGCCATCAAGGTCATTTCGCCGACATTCGGCAAAGCGCGAAGTTTTTGCCACGCCGCGTGCGCCAGTTCAGGACGGAAACCGAGTCGATTCATGCCGCTGTTGATTTTGAGATAGACATCAATTGGCGCAGAGAGCTGTGCCTTCGCCAGCGCCTGAATCTGCCAGTTGCTGTGCACACTGGTGGTCAAACGATAGCGATCAATCAGCGTTAAATCTTCCGCATGGAAGAAACCTTCCAGCAGCAGGATCGGTTTTTTCCATCCCTGCTCGCGCAACAAAATCGCCTCTTCCATATTCAGTAGCGCAAAACCATCGGTTTCTGCCAGGCTTTGCCACACGCGAGCCACACCGTGACCATAGGCATTGGCTTTCACCACCGACCAGACATGAGATTGCGGTGCCGCCTGGCGCACCACCGCCAGATTATGACGCAGCGCCTGTTGATTGATGGTGGCACCGGTTGGACGTGACATGCTGTTACTCTCCCTGAAACTTCAACGCGCTGCGTTAGCGTTACGCAGTGGCGACGGATGTGGCTCAAAACCTGGCAAATAGCGCAACACGGACAAATCATCTGCGGCGATTGCCGGTTTCTGACCGGAAATAATATCGGCCAACAGCTGACCGGAACCACAAGCCATCGTCCATCCCAGCGTACCGTGTCCGGTATTGAGATAGAGATTAGAGAGCGGCGTGCGGCCAACAATCGGCGTGCCGTCTGGCGTCATCGGACGTAATCCGGTCCAGAACGTGGCTTGTTCGATATATCCGCCTTCAGGATAGAGATCGCCGACCACCATCTCCAGCGTTTCACGTCGTGCGGGTAACAGTTTGGTGTTAAATCCAACAATTTCCGCCATGCCGCCGACGCGGATACGATCATCAAAGCGCGTCACCGCAACTTTATAGGTTTCATCAAGGATGGTGGAAACCGGTGCCGCCTCGGCATTTTTGATTGGGATGGTTAGCGAATAGCCTTTCAGCGGATAAACCGGGATCGACACAATATCTTTGAGCAACGCGGTAGAATAAGAACCAAACGCCACCACGTAAGCATCGGCTTTGATCACTTCATCACCGCATTTCACGCCATAAATCCGATTGCCTTCACGCAGCAACTGATCGACTGAGGTGTTGTAGCGGAAGGTCACGCCTGCCGCTGCCGCCATTTCGGCCAGGCGTTGGGTGAAGAGTTGGCAATCACCGGTTTCATCGTTGGGCAAACGCAATCCACCAGTAAGCTTATGCGCGGTCGCCGCCAACGCCGGTTCAACGCTTTTTAACTGATGTGCCTCAAGCAGTTCGTATGGCACGCCCGCATCGCGCAATACCGCGATGTCTTTACTGGCGCTTTCGAATTGCTGTTGGGTACGGAACAATTGCAGCGTGCCACCCTGACGGCCTTCATAAGCGATGCCGGTGCTGGCGCGCAACGTTTTCAGGCAATCACGGCTGTATTCCGCGATGCGTACCATGCGGCTTTTATTTTCTTGATAGTGTTGCATGTCGCAATTGCGCAGCATGTTCCACATCCATTCCAGTTGGAACTTGCTGCCATCCAAACGCACCGCCAACGGCGCATGGCGTTGGAACATCCATTTGACGGCTTTAAGCGGCACGCCAGGTGCGGCCCACGGCGCCGCATAGCCGGGAGAAATTTGCCCAGCATTACCTGCGCTGGTTTCCAACGCAGCAGCGGGTTGGCGATCAATTACGGTCACTTCATGTCCGGCCTGTGCCAAATACCAGGCGCTGGCAACGCCAACCACACCACTACCAAGAATCACTACGCGCATAAGCCCCTCGTCGCAGCAAAAGAATAATTAACTAATAACCCATCCCAAAGCAGCATAACTTCACCACCAATCAAATCTTACATTCGACCGACATATTTCACATGTTTTTCACTTATCTGCACACTGAAATCATGCAGCGGGTCAAAAATCAGGATTTTTTATGCCTTAAAGCCATTAACCAGCAAATTATTATGCATCAGGCAGTGCTTTTGTCTTTTTTCAGGAGAAAGCGCCGCAGTCATACATTAGGCTTATAAACAGAGTTTTATTCTGATAATTAATTAAATACCAACACTTGTCATTAGCCAGCGCTTAACTGGCGCATTTCGAATGATTTTCTGCCAAAAGAATTCAATTGAGATCCGGTTTCGGATAAGCGACAGTGGACTATCATTGAAGTGTTCGCTCAGTTTTATTGGGCCATCTTGCTCAGGATGAGGCCTTAAACGATCGTGACAGGATAATACCTGCCGCTTGCAAAACAGAGGTGCGCTATGACGACAATCTTTGACGAGCCAACCCGCAACAGCAAACGACTCAGCGATGGTCCCGACTGGACATTCGAATTACTCGATGTGTATCTGGCGGAAATAGACCGGGTAGCCAAAAGCTACGGGCTGGATACCTATCCGCACCAAATCGAAGTGATCACCTCCGAACAGATGATGGATGCTTATTCCAGCGTCGGCATGCCCATTAACTACGCGCATTGGTCGTTCGGTAAGAAATTCATTGAAACCGAGCAGCGTTATAAGCACGGTCAGCAAGGTTTGGCGTATGAAATCGTCATTAACTCCAATCCGTGTATCGCCTATTTGATGGAAGAGAACACCATGACCATGCAAGCGCTGGTGATGGCGCATGCGTGTTACGGTCACAACTCTTTCTTTAAAAATAACTACTTGTTCCGCAGCTGGACGGATGCCAGTTCGATTGTCGATTACCTGCTGTTTGCACGTAATTACATCACAAAATGTGAAGAGCGTTATGGCGTGGAAGAGGTCGAACGGCTGCTGGATTCCTGCCACGCGCTGATGAATTACGGCGTTGATCGCTACAAACGCCCGCAGAAGATTTCGTTGCAGGAAGAGAAAGCGCGCCAGCAAAGCCGCGAAGAGTATCTGCAAAGCCAGGTGAATACGCTGTGGCGTACTTTGCCGCGCAAAGAGAAGGAGTCGGTGCATATTGAAGCATCGCGCTACCCTTCTGAGCCGCAAGAGAACTTACTCTATTTCATGGAAAAAAATGCGCCGTTGCTGGAATCATGGCAACGCGAAGTGCTGCGCATTGTGCGCAAAGTCAGCCAGTATTTTTATCCGCAGAAACAAACTCAGGTGATGAACGAAGGCTGGGCAACCTTCTGGCACTACACCATCCTCAATCATCTGTATGATGAAGGCAAAGTGTCAGAACGCTTTATGATGGAGTTCCTGCACAGCCACACCAATGTGGTGTACCAGCCGCCGTATAACAGCCAGTGGTACAACGGCATTAACCCGTATGCGCTTGGCTTTGCGATGTTCCAGGACATCAAACGCATCTGCCAATCGCCAACTGAAGAAGATCGCTATTGGTTCCCGGATATAGCCGGTTCCGATTGGCTGAAAACCATGCATTTCGCCATGCGTGAGTTTAAAGATGAAAGCTTTATCAGCCAATTCCTGTCGCCGAAAGTGATGCGCGATTTCCGCCTGTTTACGGTAATGGATGACGATCGCAATAACTTCCTCGAAATTGCGGCGATTCATGATGAAGCCGGTTATCGCGCTATTCGCCAGCAGCTTTCAGCACAATATAACCTGAGCAATCTGGAGCCGAATATTCAGGTGTATAACGTTGATTTACGCGGCGATCGCTCTTTGACGCTGCGTTATGTACCACAACAACGTGCGCCGCTCGATAAGAGCCGCAAAGAAGTGCTGAAACATGTGCATCGCTTGTGGGGATTTGACGTGATTCTGGAACAACAGAATGAAGACGGCAGCGTGGAGCTGTTGGATCGTTCGCCCGCCCGAAGCCCAAGTTTATAAGGCAAAAAAAACCGGACTTCGAAGTCCGGTTTTTCTTTTAGCGCTTGCTGGCTAAATCATCTGGCATGCTTTTCTGCATCTTGTGCCAAATCTCGCCGCTGCGACGTCCATAGGCACGCACGCTATCGACAATCTGCTCCTGCGATGGATTTGCCACGCACAAATCAGCTAATTGCTGATAGAAGTTACGCGCCAGTTCGCGCGCTTCCAGATTGGAGAAATAGTGACGGCCGACACGAATATACAGCCCTTTCAGGCCGTTCAGGATCAAGCCATAAATCGGGTTGCCTGAGGCGAATGCCAGACCACGGAATACGCGATAATCCAGCTCGGTATAGGCTTCCGCTTTGTCTTCCTCGCTCAGCGCATTCTCCAACACTTCACGTGCTTTATCTGGATGATGGCGTAACGCACGGCTAATGAAGATCGAGGCGATATTGGTGCGCACTGACAGCAGGTTATCGATCAACTGCGGCACGCTGTCGTGATCGAGTCGCGCCAGCGTTTCGAGAATGTTGAGACCGGAAGTTTCCCAGAAATCATTCACACGCGTCGGCTTGCCATGTTGAATGGTCAGCCAGCCATCACGCGCTAAGCGTTGCAACACTTCACGCAAGGTGGTGCGCGTTACGCCAATCAGTTCAGAAAGCTCACGTTCGGCAGGTAGAATGGATCCCGGCGGAAAACGACTGTTCCAGATGCTTTCAATAATATACTCTTCAGCAAATCCCGCGGGGCTCTGCGCCTTAATCACCATAGCATTTATTTCTCGTTGCTTTCTTTATCGTAATGCGACTCATCATACCAGAGCGGCTATAGCGGAAATAGCCTGCCAACCGATTAAAAGCGCGCGCTGGCGCAAAATTCAGCCGTGAATTCTGGTTCGCATTAGGGAAAAGCATACGATTGCGCTGCGCTTACCAATGCAGACGCAAATCACCCGATTTATCCTCTTTTCTGCCTGCAACCCGACTTAAGTCATTTTTGTACATGATTTTTTCCCGTTGCCTGGCTGGCACGGTTGCGCTTTTGGTTTACACTGCGAAACATTAACGGTTACTGGAAAAGCAATATGTTGCGATATTTGAATCAATGCTCGCGTGGACGCGGCGCCTGGGCGTTACTGGCCTTGACGGCACTGGCTTTTGAATTAACTGCTTTATATTTTCAACACGTAATGGGTCTCAAACCCTGCGTAATGTGTATTTATGAACGTTGTGCCCTGTTTGGCGTGATGGGCGCGGGCATTGTCGGTGCGATTGCGCCAAAAACGCCGCTGCGCTGGGCGGCTATTTTGATCTGGCTTTATAGCGCGATTGAAGGTGTGCGTCTCTCGTACGATCACACTATGATCCAGTTGCATCCCAATCCGTTTGTTACCTGTGATTTTGCCGCACGCTTCCCAAGCTGGTTGCCGCTGGACAAATGGTTGCCTTCAGTATTCGTCGCCAGCGGTGACTGCGCTGAGCGTAGCTGGACGTTCCTGACGTGGAGCATGCCGCAGTGGATGATCGTGATTTTTGCGGCATATCTGTTAGTGGCGGTGTTGGTGCTGATTGCCCAGCCTTTCAAGCCTAAACGCCGCGATCTGTTCGGCCGTTAAGCGAAAACAAAACAGGCAGCCTTGGCTGCCTGTTGCATGATTAACCGTTGCGATCCGGTCGATCAATAATATGCTCTTCCCAATCGCGCACTTCACTCTCTCGCACCGCAATAAATCGCACCGAGATACGCTGCGCATGCATCGCCTTTTTCGATCCAGCAATCAATGGATGCCAGGCTGGCAAGGTTTTGCCTTCGCCCAATACGCGATAGGCGCAGGTGCGTGGCAACCACTCAAAGCTGGTGAGATTCTCGCGCGTTAGCTTGATGCAATCTTCTTCTAACTCAAAACGGCGTTCGTAATTACGGCACTGGCAAGTTTTGATGTTCAACTGATTGCAAGCAACGTTAGTGAAGTAGATCTCATCCGTGTCCGCATCCTGCAACTTATTCAGGCAACATTGGCCGCAGCCGTCGCACAGGGATTCCCACTCTGCGTCGCTCATTTGGTCAAGGCGTTTCGTCTGCCAGAAAGGTTGTTCAGTCATGATTGCGGTCCGGGTTGATATTAAGACCGCACCTTATAAAGGTTCAGGTGCGGTGATGCAAGTTTTACAGTACGCGAGTGGTGATACCGTGCCCTGCTAACGAGACTTCCAGCTTATCGCCGGAACGCATCGGGCCAACACCTTCTGGCGTGCCAGTCAGGATTACGTCACCCGCGCGCAGGGTGAAATACTGGCTCATGTAGGCAATCAGCGGCAGGATTTTGTGGATCATATCGGCCGTGGAGCCATGCTGACGCACTTCGCCGTTCACCACCAGCTTCAGCTCGGTGTTTTGCGGATCGCCACTGAATTCCGCGGCGGGGATAAAGCCTGATAGCGGGCAGGAATTATCGAAGCCTTTCGATTTTTCCCACGGCTGACCGGCTTTTTTCAAACCGGCCTGCACATCACGCAGCGTCAAATCCAGCGCAATACCATAACCGGCAATCGCTTTGGCCACATGTTCTTCACTGGCCTGCTTGAGTGTTGAGCCAATCAGCACCGCCAGCTCTACTTCGTGGTGCACTTCACCAAAATTGGCCGGGATCGACAGCGGCTGACGCAGATCGCACACCGCGGTTTCCGGTTTGATAAACACCACCGGCTCGGTTGGCGTGGCACTGCCCATTTCCTTTATATGCTTCGCATAGTTGCTGCCGACGCACACCACTTTGCTGACCGGATAATCCAACAAGGCGCCCTGCCAGTTACGATGCTGATACATGCTATTCCCCTGCTTTGGTTATGTTTGCCGCCAGGATCGCTGGCGAATAAGTCTGGTTCACTGCCGGAACGCGGCGAGTTGAGGGAATATATTAGCGGGTTTATCGCGGCTGGCGTGGCGGAAATTGTCAAAAGTCGTTAATCGCTTACAACAAAATCAGCTAACCGGGAGGGAAATTGCCCGTAATAAAGATTTTAAACGGGCAGTTAAATAACGCAAATAACACTGATTATTTCTACAGGATATATTTACAGATGAATCTGAATTAACTTTTTTTACCCTGATCGAGATGAATGTTGAGCAGACTTTCTACCGGCGGAGGAATTTGCAAATAAAAGCCGTGCTCACTTAAACCTTGCTTCACTTTATTGATATCCGCGTTAGCCAGCTTGTCACGCTTATCCAGCGACAACACCATTGCCAGCTGGGGTTTACCGAAGCCGCGCAGCAGTTCTTCCGGAACCCGTGAGAAATCGTCTTTTTTTTCAACATACAGATAAGTCTGTTCACGTTGCGGGCTTCTGTAGATCACACAAAACATATTTTTTACTCGAATTAACCGATGGCGTCACTTGCCTGAATATAGCAGTAACTATAACATGCTTGCAGAACTTCGAATATTGACCGATTGATGTTATTGCCGATTTTATCGGCTCACATTTAAAGGTCGTAAAACAGGACTGAGTCAGCACAGATGTCGCAAACGCCAATCGAATTCAAGGGAAGCAGTTTTACCCTATCCGTCGTTCATCTGCATCATTCGCAACCCGAGGTGATTCGTCAGGCGCTACAGGACAAAATCGATCAGGCACCGGCTTTTTTGCACAATGCGCCCGTGGTGCTGAATGTTTCCGCGCTGACCGGCGATATTAACTGGAAACAGATGCAACAAGCGGTGATGGCGACCGGTCTGCGTATCGTGGGTGTGAGCGGTTGCAAAGACGAAGCCCTGAAAAAGATGATTGCCAGAGCCGGTTTGCCGGTGCTTTCTGAAGGGAAAGAGAATCGCAAACCTGCCAGCGCGCCAGCGCCGGTGATTGAAGCCGCGCCAGTTGTTCCGGCCGTGGTTGCCGATGCCGCCAGCAAAACGCGCATCATTAATACGCCGGTGCGTTCAGGCCAACAGATTTATGCACGCAACGCCGATCTCATCGTCACCAGCAGTGTCAGTGCGGGTGCCGAATTGGTGGCTGACGGCAATATTCACATTTACGGCATGATGCGCGGTCGCGCGTTAGCCGGTGTTGGCGGTCAACGCGACAGCCAAATTTTTTGCACCAACCTCGCCGCAGAGTTGGTTTCAATTGCTGGGGAGTATTGGATGATGGATCAGATCCCAGCGGAATTCTTTGGTAAAGCCGCACGCCTAAGCCTTAAAGAGGGCGAGCTTTCCATTCAGACACTTAATTAAGCCCCTTTTCTTCTGTTAAGGAAATCAACATTTATGGCACGCATTATTGTAGTTACATCGGGTAAAGGGGGCGTTGGCAAGACCACGTCAAGCGCGGCCATCGCCACAGGTTTAGCGCAGAAGGGCAAGAAAACCGTTGTTATCGATTTTGATATCGGTCTGCGTAACCTGGATTTGATCATGGGCTGCGAACGCCGCGTGGTTTACGATTTCGTTAACGTGATTCAAGGCGACGCCACACTGAACCAGGCGTTGATCCGTGATAAACGTACCGAGCAGCTCTACATCCTGCCCGCTTCACAGACGCGTGATAAAGATGCGCTGACGCGTGAAGGCGTGGAGAAAGTGCTGAATGATCTGGCGGCGATGGAATTCGACTTTATCGTCTGCGATTCACCAGCAGGTATCGAAACCGGTGCGTTGATGGCGTTGTACTTCGCTGATGAAGCGATTATCACCACCAACCCAGAAGTTTCTTCCGTACGTGACTCCGACCGTATTCTCGGCATCATCTCTTCTAAATCACGTCGCGCCGAGAACAGCCAGGATCCGGTCAAAGAGCACTTGTTGCTGACCCGTTATAATCCGGGCCGCGTAACCCGTGGCGACATGCTGAGCATGGAAGATGTGTTGGAAATTCTGCGCATTCCACTGGTTGGCGTGATCCCAGAAGATCAATCTGTGCTGCGCGCCTCTAACCAGGGTGAGCCGGTGATCCTCGACGCAAACTCTGACGCCGGTAAAGCCTATGCTGATACCGTAGATCGCCTGCTTGGCGAAGAACGCCCCTTCCGCTTTATTGAAGAAGAGAAGAAGGGTTTCCTGAAACGCCTGTTCGGGGGATAACCAATGGCATTACTTGATTTCTTTTTATCCCGTAAGAAGAACA
Source organism: Pantoea sp. (assembly GCF_039594315.1). Taxonomy (GTDB): domain Bacteria; phylum Pseudomonadota; class Gammaproteobacteria; order Enterobacterales; family Enterobacteriaceae; genus Pantoea. Next base: position 27,262 of record NZ_JBCNNP010000015.1, on the reverse strand, counting down.
CAGCCAATATAGCCAAGGAAAGGCTGCAAATTATCGTAGCCGAACGCAGAAGGGGCGACAGTGAGCCCCATTATCTGCCACAGCTGAAGCGCGATATTTTGGAAGTGATCTGCAAATACGTAAAAATTGACCCGGATATGGTGACCGTTCAGCTGGATCAGAAAGGGGACGATATCTCCATCCTGGAACTTAACGTCACCCTGCCGGAGCCGGAAGACGTTCCTAAATGATGACAGCGGTTTCCTGATTCTCCCCTGCGATGTTGCGCAGGGGAAATCTTACCGCTTACAGCGCCTGTAAAATCTCGTCGATACGCGCTTTCAGTAACTCACCACGCCAGCCTGTCAGCAGTTCTGGAGTACGCGAAGCGTTCTTCAATCCCCAGTAAACACTCAGCACCTGATTAATCTGGCGACGCGAGGCCAACAACTCCTGGCTGAAACCGCTCTCCTCGCTCACCTGCTGAACCAGCGCCTTGATGGCTTTGAATGCTTGCTTGTAATGCGGATGATCGATCAGATTGGGCAACGGCTGCGGTAATGTCGCTTCGTCTTGCGCCTGCGCTTCGGCAACTAACGCCACCATCGCTTTGCCGTGGAAGCGGATTTCATGGCCGTTCAGTCCTAAATGATCCAGTTCACCGAGGCTGCCCGGCATAAAGCGCGCGACTTTCCACAAATTCTCTTCACGCACCACAAAATTAACCGCCATATCTTTCTGACGTGCGATGTTTAAGCGCCACGCCGCCAAACGCTGCAATGCGGCTAACTGGCGCGGACGTAATTGCCATGCGTTGGTGATATCACGCCAGGCTTCATCCGGTTGCAGCACATCCAGACGACGCTGACACAGCGTATCGCACTCGCTTAACGCCGCCGCCATATTGCCGGCCGCTTCGGTTTGCTCCACCAGCTGATGCGCAATCGGCAGCAAATAGGCCACATCGGCGGCCGCGTATTCGCACTGACGTTCAGTTAACGGGCGCGCCAGCCAATCGGTACGAGATTCACTTTTATCCAGCTCGATTTGATTGAAGTGCATCACCATCGAGGCAAAACCCCACGACAGTGGCTGGCCGGAAAATGCCGCCAAAATTTGCGTATCAATCATTGGATCGGGCAAGCATTTGAAGCGATGCAGGAAAACTTCGAGGTCTTCGCCGCCAGCGTGCAGGAATTTCGTGACCTGCTTGTCTTGCAGTAACGCCACAAACGGCGTCCAGTCACTGATATTGAGGGGATCGATCAGGATTAGCTGGTCGCCGTCAAACAGCTGAATCAGTCCGAGCTGCGGATAGTAGGTGCGGGTACGCACAAATTCGGTATCCAGCGCCACGGCAGCGTGTTGGCGAGCTTTCTCGCACACCACGGCCAGTTGCTCATTTTGGTCGATCAAAGAGTAATTCACGTTGTCTTTCTCGCTGCGGCAAACTCCGCGCAGCGCTCCATGTTAAAAGCAATAAAAACGCCGGACAGTGCCGGCGTTAACCTAAGGAGAATGGCGCATTACTGCCCTTCTCGCTTCGCCTCATCGCGCAATTCGCGGCGCAAAATCTTGCCCACGTTGGTTTTGGGCAGTTCGTCGCGAAACTCAATAATTTTCGGCACTTTGTAGCCGGTGAGCTGGCGACGGCAATGATCCAGCACTTCTTCTTTGGTCAGTGACGGATCTTTCTTCACGATGCAGACTTTCACCGCTTCACCCGACAGATCGCTCGGTACGCCAATCGCCGCGGCTTCACGCACTTTCTCATGCTGCATCAGCACGTCTTCGATCTCGTTAGGATACACGTTAAAGCCCGACACCAAAATCATGTCTTTCTTGCGATCAACGATGCGAATAAAGCCTTCGCTATCAACGGTAACAACATCACCGGTATGCAGCCAGCCATTTTTCAGCACTTCCTCAGTGGAATCCGGGCGTTGCCAATAACCCACCATGACCTGCGGACCGCGAATGCACAACTCGCCCGGTTCGCCCGGCGCAACATCTTTATCTTCATCGTCAACGATGCGGACATCGGTTGACGGCACCGGCAAGCCAATGCTGCCGGTATGGCAGGTGATGTCATACGGATTTACCGACACCAGTGGCGAACACTCGGTTAAGCCGTAGCCTTCCAGCAGATAATGCCCGGTAAGCTTTTCCCAGCGCTCGGCAACCGCTTTTTGTACCGCCATGCCGCCACCGGCAGACAGGCGCAGCGTCGAGAAATCCAGCTTGTTGAAATTGGCATCATTAAGCAGCGCATTGAACAACGTGTTCACACCGGTAATGGCAGTGAACGGGAATTTGCTTAGCTCCTTGACGAAACCTGGGATATCGCGCGGATTGGTGATCAGTAAGTTGGTGCCACCGAGGTCGAGGAACAGCAGCCCGTTCACCGTTAAGGCAAAGATGTGATACAGCGGCAGCGCGGTAACCACCTGTTCCTTGCCCGGACGCAGTAGCTTGCCGTAGGTGGCTTTGGTTTGCTCCAGATTGGCCTGCATATTGCGGTGAGTCAGCATCGCGCCTTTGGCCACGCCAGTGGTGCCGCCGGTATATTGCAAGAAGGCCAGATCGTCGTTGGTCACCGTTGGACGTTGATAGGTCATCTGCGCGCCTTGCTGCAAGGCGTTGCGGAACGGCACGGCACCCGGAAGATGGTATTTCGGCACCAGCTTCTTTACATATTTGACGACAAAGTTAACCAACGTGGCTTTAACCGGAGCCAACTGATCGCCCATGCGCGTCAGCATCACGTGTTTGATTGGCGTCTCCGCCACCACTTTTTCCAGCGTATGGGCAAAATTCGAGACGATAACAATGGCGCTGGCACCGCTATCGTTAAGTTGGTGTTTCAACTCACGCGGCGTATACAGTGGATTGACGTTGACCACCACCATGCCCGCGCGCAGCACGCCAAACAACGCGACTGGATATTGCAGCAGATTCGGCATCATCAGCGCCACGCGATCGCCCTGCTTCAGCCCTAAACCTTGTTGCAGCCAGGCTGCGAACGCGCGGCTTTGCTTTTCCAGTTGCCGATAGGTCATCGGCTGCCCCATATTAATGAAGGCCACCTGATCGGCATATTGCTGTGTGGCATGTTCGAAAAGATCGACCAGAGAAGCATAACGATCGGCGTTAATTTCTGCGGGCACATCTGCCGGATAGCGTTTGAGCCAAACCTTATTCAAAGAATCACCCCGATATTCTTGTTGTGTAGCCATCGCCGCCTCGACAATCAAAGTTGTTAACAATATTTTAACTGATTGTACCAGTTTGCCTGTTTCGGCATTTTCAGGTTGCGAAGCGCATCACTAAATTTCGCGCATCGGTTGCGCGCCCAATAAAAAGGCCCGGTCGCGAGCACCGCGACCGGGCCGTAAAATGTCAGTATAAAACGTTATTCGGTGAGGATGGTTTGTACCTGCGCCGGTTGGCCCAGATTCATGCCCCAATACGGATTCGGTCCCCAATAGCCACCACGATGGCGCGTTGGGCCATACCAAATGTAGGGATCGATCGGCTGTGGTGGCGTCATCACTTGTTGCGTCAGATGCCAGCGCTGATAACCACGCACATCCACCACCACAAAGTTGTAGCTGGCTTTACCGATGTCACCTTTTTCGGTGCCTTTAATGTTGCCGAGCACGGTGATGTATTGGTTATTCAAATCAATCGGATCAACAAAGCCGTGGATGTCGGCAAATATACGTCCCACCGAGGCGGAGCCTAAACGCGGACGCGCGCTGTCATCCAGCGGCTGGGTAGCAATCTCGACACGCGTCAGGCCGTTGAGATTAGTGACTTTCACCACTTTGCCGCCAAAACGTGATTCCTGGCCGACATACAATTGCGGCGCATTCATCACCCGTAATAGATCTTGCTGTGGAAGCTCAGAACTTCCTTTAATAGAATCTGGCACCGAAACACAACCGCTCAACAGCAGTGCGCAGGCTAACAGAGCGCCAGACATCCCTTTACGACTTATTGGCATAGCACTTCTCCTGTTATTTCTCTGATTAGACTGAACTCGCTGAGATAAGTTGCGCGTAGCTTAACGTCCCGGCAACTTTTTCCATGCCACTTCATTGCGTAGATAAACCGGCTCGGCATTTTCCACCGCCACCGCTTCGCCGCGTTGCCAGGCGCTGATTGCCAACGGCAACATATCTTGCGCCGCCGGTAATAAAACCTCTGAGGCGATGAGCTGCGCGCCCGGGGAAGTTAACAGATGCGGATATGCCTGCCAGCCGGTGCCAACCGTGGTCCATTCACCGCTGAGTGCCGCAATACGCGCCTGCGCCGCTTCCGGTTTCAGCACCGCTTCAGTTTCCGCGCCATGCCATTCGCCGTGTTCATCGCGCTGATATTCAGCCCAATAGAGCTCGCCCATGCGGGCATCAATGGCCGCCAGCACCCGCGTAGCGCCGGTTAACCTCCAGGCACCTTGCGCCATGGTGGCTAGTGACGACACGCCAATCATTGGCAGATTAGCGCCAAGCGCCAGCCCTTGCGCAATGCCAATGCCGATACGCACGCCGGTAAAACTGCCCGGCCCGCGACCAAACGCCAGCGCGTCAAGCGCAGTCAATTCTAACTGCTGCGCCAGCAACAGCTCCTGAACCAGCGGGAGAATGCGTTGGGTATGATCGCGTGGCGCGATTTCAAAGCGGGCATCAATCTGCTGCAAATTTTGCAGCGCGGCAGAACAGGCTTCTGTCGCCGTGTCCAGGGCTAAAATTCGGACGGACATAACAACCTCAGAGAGTCAAAATGGCGCGCATCTTACCACAGCATGGCACAAATTAGTGATCCAGCGGCTGACGCACAAACTCGATAGCGCGTGCCAGATCGCGGGTACGCGGCGTTGGCGGCAAACTGTTGAGGAACAAGCCGCCATACGGACGTGAAACCAGACGTTGATCGCAAATCACCAACACGCCACGATCGTCGGTATCACGAATCAAACGGCCCACGCCCTGTTTCAGGGTGATAACCGCATCGGGCAGTTGCACATCGGCAAACGGATCGCCGCCGCGCAGACGACAATCTTCCATGCGCGCTTTAAGTAGCGGATCTTCCGGCGAGGTGAACGGCAGTTTATCGATGATCACCAGTGACAACGCATCGCCACGTACATCGACGCCTTCCCAGAAACTGCTGGTCGCCACCAACAAGGCATTACCGGCTTCGAGGAATTGTTTCAGCAATTGTCCTTTACTGGTTTCACCTTGCAGCAAGACAGGCAACGTCATCGAGGCACGAAATTCAATCGCTAATTCGCGCATCATTTTGTGCGAGGTACACAGGAAGAAGCAGCGGCCTTTGTTGGCATCAATCAACGGCTTCATCATGCGTGCCAGTTGCTTTGCGCCACCGGGATGATTCGGTTCAGGCATGTTGCGTGGCACGCACAGCAACGCTTGCTGGGTGTAATCGAACGGACTGTCGAGGATTAACGTTTTGGCGTTGTCCACGCCCAAGCGGCTTGAGAAATGGCTCATTTGTTCATTTACGGCCAGCGTCGCCGAGGTGAAGATCCAGGCGGCTTTGCGATTGTCCATTACTTCACGGAAGCGTTCCGCCACCGAAAGCGGCGTCAGCGCGAGGGTGAAATGGCGACTGTTGCATTCATACCAGTAGCTGAAGCCGGGTTCATCAATGGCACGCAGACGTTTTAACCGCGTGCGATACAATGCCGCACGTTCAAACGCCGCATCCAGCAAAGCAGAACGGCCTAACGACAGCTTGATGACGTCGTAGCAAAGTTCCAGCGCATCATCCAGCAATGTCAGCATGCGCATGGTGTTGTTATCGCTGAGCAAATCACGCAGATTACCGCGAAAACCGGGCTCGCCGAGGGTTAAGCGGAAGTCCTGGGCGCATTGCGCCAGACGATCGGCTGATTTTTGCAGTTGCTGCACATCGCGTACTTCAGTGCGATAGGCAATGATGATGTCTTTGGCGAGATCCTGAAGCTGACGGCTCGACAGTTGTTGGCCAAAGTATTGGCTGGCGATATCGGGTAACTGATGCGCTTCATCGAAAATCATCACATCAGCTTCGGGGATCAGTTCGCCGAAGCCGCCCTCTTTCACCACCAAATCGGCGAGAAATAGATGATGGTTAACCACCACCACATCGGCATCCATGGCTTTTTTACGCGCTTTCACCACGAAGCAATCTTTGTACAACGGACAATCGCTGCCGAGGCAGTTATCGTTGGTGCTGGTGACAAACGGCCATATCGGGCTATCTTCCGCCACGCCGCTGCAATTGCTGACGTCACCATCGCTGGTTTCTGATGACCAACCGCGCACGCTGATCAAATCACCCAGCGCTTGCACGTTGAGATCGCCGCCGGTTTGATTTTGCTGCTCAAGACGTTCGAGGCATAAATAGTTGGAGCGCCCTTTCAGCAGCGCAGTTTTGCCACTAAATTTTAATGCGCGGGCAATGGTGGGCAGATCGCGGTTATACAGCTGATCTTGCAAGGCTTTCGATCCGGTCGAGACGATCACTTTCTTTTTGGCGCGCAAGGCTGGCGCCAGATAAGCATAGGTTTTACCGGTGCCGGTGCCAGCTTCGACCACCAGCTCGCCACCTTCATTTACCGCTTCGGTTACCGCTTGCGCCATTTCGCGCTGTGCTTCACGCGGTTTAAAGCCCGGAATGGCCTGCGCGAGCGCGCCATCTGCTGCAAAATCGTCTGCCACACTTCCTCACCGAATAGGTAAAAACCACTGTAATTATGTCAGGATTCCACTCAGGCGACCACAACAGATGACATCCGCCCTTGGGATATGGCAGGCTAGCGCAGCAAAATCAAAGGAGAAAAGCATGACCATTACGCGTATTGATGCCGAACACCGCATGTCTGAAGCCGTTGTACACAACCAAACCGTGTATTACACCAGCGTGCCGGAAAATCTCGATGACGATGCGGAAGCGCAAACCGCCAACGCGCTGGCGGTGATTGACGCCATTCTGACTCGAGTGGGATCGGATAAAAGCAAGATCCTCGATGCGACCATTTTCCTGGTCGACAAGGCTGATTTCCCGGCAATGAATCGCGCCTGGGATGCGTGGGTGTCACCTGGCAATGCGCCGGTGCGCTGCACCGTGCAGGCCAATTTGATGAATCCGAAGTATAAAGTCGAAATTAAAATTATCGCCGCGCTGTAAGCCTTATCGGGCGTTATTCGTTGTCGTCTTCTTCATCCTCATCGTCTTCGAACATCGCCCGAACCCGCTCACCTTTATAGGTTTGACGGATTTCCTGCGCCACTTGCGCAATGGCTTGTCCACTCGACATGCCGCCCGCCATCAATTCCTGGATGCGTTCAACCGCTTGTTGCTGCTGTTCATGAGATAACGCTGGAAGACCTGTAAACATAATTCGCTCCTGGTGCAATGGGGACGCATTATTACCACGTGGAACAAACGGGTGCCAGCAACAAAAAAATATGGCAGGCTAGCGACCTGCTTGCTGAAGTGATTTGTCCCATGATGCTAAAACGCCTCGTTCTGAAGTATACGCCTGAAACGCTGTTACACCTTTTCTCTCCGCTAGCCCAACAATCTTGGGCGATGTTGCTGACCTCTGGCCAGGCCGATCACGCCGATAATCGCTTTGACATAATGACGGCCGATCCGCGCGCCACGCTGATCACGCGCGGTGAGAGCACTGAAATTCAATGTGGTGATGAGATCATTTATTCTTCAGCCGATCCGCTTTTGCTGGTGCAACAACAATGCGTAGCGCTTGGCGCTGCGCCCGCTTTCGATCCTGATTTACCGTTTCAGGGCGGCGCGATTGGGCTGTTTGGCTACGATTTAGGCCGCCGCTTTGAGACATTGCCGCAGCACGCCGAGCAAGACCTCAGCACGCCGGATATGGCAGTGGGTATATATGATTGGGCATTGATTGCCGATCATCAGCAGCAAACTTTAACGCTGGTGGCGTTGGATGATGTGGAACAGCGTTGGCAATGGCTGCAAGCGCAAACTGCGCCGCAAACGGACGCTTTTGCCCTGACCAGCGAATGGCAATCGAACATGAGCTTCGAAACCTACGCGCAACGCTTCCATGCAGTGCAGGATTACATCCAGGCCGGTGATTGTTATCAGGTGAATTTGGCGCAACGTTTCGAGGCAAGTTATCGCGGTGATGAGTGGCAAGCCTTTTTGCGACTCAACCAGGCCAATCGCGCGCCGTTCAGCGCTTTTCTACGTTTACCTAACAGCGCAATGCTAAGTTTGTCGCCCGAACGTTTTCTGTCATTGAAGCAGCAAGAGATCGAAACGCGACCAATCAAAGGCACGCTGCCGCGTCTCGACGATGTCGAAGCTGACCTTCTGCAAGCGCAAAAACTGGCAAATTCAGCGAAAGATCGCGCTGAGAATCTGATGATCGTTGATCTGCTGCGCAACGATATTGGTCGTGTCGCCGAGCCCGGTAGTGTGAGCGTTCCGGAACTGTTTGTCGTGGAGCCGTTTCCGGCAGTACATCACCTGGTCAGTACCGTGCGCGCGCGTTTACCTGCAACATTAACAGCTACTGACTTGTTGCGCGCCTGTTTCCCCGGCGGTTCGATTACCGGTGCGCCCAAGATTCGGGCGATGGAAATTATTGAAGAGTTGGAGCCACATCGCCGTAATGCGTGGTGCGGCAGCATCGGTTACCTCAGTTTGTGCGGACGCATGGATACCAGTATCACCATTCGCACGCTGATCGCCGAGAATCAGCACCTGTATTGCGCCGCAGGTGGCGGTTTGGTGGCGGACAGCGATCTCAACGCCGAATATCAGGAAACCTTCCACAAGGTGAACCGCATCTTGCCCTGCCTGCGTGATGAGGCGTGACATGAGTTTGACGCTCGAACAATTCCTTAGCCGCTTTGTGTTGCAGCCGCCGCCAACGGCGAGCAAAAGCGTGATCAGCGGGCGACGCGCAGCGGTGCTGGTGCCGGTGATTGATGGCGCTGAACCGGGCCTATTATTAACACGCCGTTCTTCCCATCTGCGCAAACATGCCGGCCAGGTGGCGTTTCCCGGTGGCATGCAGGATGCCAGCGATGATTCGCTGATTCACACCGCGTTACGTGAAGCGCAGGAAGAGGTCGGCATTCAGCCCAATCAGGTGCAGATTGTCGGCGTGCTGCCGCCGGTCACCAGCAGCACCGGTTTTGCCGTCACGCCTGTAGTCGGCATCATCCCGGAAAATCTCGCTTTGCAGCTTAATCCTGATGAAGTGGAAAGCGCGTTTGCCATGCCACTGGCGGAAGCATTGCGTCTCAGTCGCTATAGCGATCTCACTTTGCGCCGTGGCCATCGCCAACATCAGGTGTGGCTTTCGTGGTATGAGGATTACTTTATTTGGGGCATGACCGCGGGCATCATCCGCGCGCTAGGCCAGCAAATTGCCCTGCCTTAACGCTCCCGTTTCGTTTGCCTCGCCGCGAATATCGATCCACATCACATCCTGAGAAATGGATAACTATTTCTGTGGGTTATAATTAGTTTATTTCATGCGAAAAGCTGCTCATTGTGCAGCATGGGCGATTACTATTAGCCGCATAAACGGCTTGTGCCGTGCAGAATAAGATTTGTGAGGAGTGTCACCGGTGATTAGTGTTTTTGACATGTTTAAAGTGGGCATCGGCCCGTCCAGTTCACATACCGTCGGTCCGATGAAAGCGGGCAAGCAGTTTGTGGATTTGCTGATCGAACAAGGCAAACTGCATGACGTGACGCGCGTGGCGGTCGACGTTTACGGTTCGCTGTCACTCACCGGTAAAGGTCACCATACCGATATCGCAATTATCATGGGCCTGGCCGGATTCGAACCCGCCACCGTCGATATCGATGGCATTCCTGCCTTTATCAAAGACGTAGAGCAGCGCGAACGTTTGCTGTTAGCCAATGGCGCGCATGAAGTCGATTTCCCACGTGAAGGCGGCATGGTGTTCCGCAGTGAAAACCTGTCACTGCATGAAAACGGTATGACGGTGTTCGCCTTCGCCGGTGATTTGCTGATTCTGAGCAAAACCTACTATTCGATTGGCGGTGGTTTTATTGTTGATGAAGAACATTTTGGTCAGCCGGTATTGAACGAAGTATCCGTTCCTTGGCCTTTCCATTCGGCAAAAGAGTTACTGAGTCATTGTCGCGAAAGTGGTTTATCGCTGTCTGGCCTGGTAATGAAGAACGAACTGGCGCTGCACAGCCGCGATGAAATTCACGCTTACTTTGGCAATGTGTGGCAAACCATGCAGGCGTGCATCGATCGCGGTCTCAATACCGAAGGCGTGCTGCCTGGCCCATTACGCGTGCCACGTCGCGCGGCTTCATTGCGCCGCTTGCTGGTTTCATCCAATAAACACTCCAACGATCCGATGGACGTGATTGATTGGGTCAACATGTTTGCGTTGGCCGTAAACGAAGAGAATGCGGCCGGTGGTCGCGTGGTCACCGCGCCGACTAATGGCGCGTGCGGCATCGTTCCCGCGGTGTTGGCTTATTACGATCACTTCATTGAACCGGTTACGCCCGATATTTTCATCCGCTATTTCCTTGCCTCTGGCGCGATTGGTGTGCTGTACAAAATGAATGCTTCCATCTCCGGCGCTGAAGTGGGTTGCCAGGGCGAAGTCGGCGTGGCCTGTTCGATGGCGGCGGCTGGATTGGCGGAATTGCTCGGCGGCAGCCCTGAACAAGTGTGCGTCGCAGCTGAAATCGGCATGGAACACAATCTGGGATTAACCTGCGATCCGGTGGCCGGCCAGGTTCAGGTGCCGTGCATTGAACGCAACGCGATTGCTTCGGTGAAGGCGATTAACTCCGCGCGCATGGCGCTGCGACGCACCAGCGAACCGCGCGTGTCGCTGGATAAGGTGATCGAAACCATGTACGAAACCGGCAAAGATATGAACGCCAAATACCGCGAAACTTCACGTGGTGGTTTAGCGATTAAAGTCCAGTGCGACTAGCCGCTTCGGTGACGATTAAAGCAACAATCGCACATTTTTATGCATAACTGACTACCTCCGTTTAAGTAAACCAGTTACATTAATTTTCGCGCGCGGCCCTCAGGGGCCGCGCTTTTTTTAGTGCCGTTTTTTTTATTCAGCCGCGCTAAACCTGGCCGCCTCAATGCCGATAACCTACTCGTTAATTTGGCTTCAATCTTTGTTTTACAAGGTGGTTACTGATGCTCATTCCCCAGCAATTCGTGGGTCAATTTCGCCGTAAGCGGTTGCTTATTGCGTTGGTGATCGCCTCGCTGGTGCTAATCCTGACGCTGACTTTTCGTTATATCGAAGAGAAGTCGCGTATTGAGCAGCAGTCACTGAATTTTGCGAGTCGCGCCATTGAACGCTTTGACCGCATGTTCTCGCCGCTGGACGTGTCCGCCAATAACACGCTGGGCTTAGTTGGCGTGCCTTGTGCCCAAGTACGTTATCCGTTGATTGAGAAGATCGCCTCGCTGCAAACCGTGCGCACCGTTTTTCTGGTGCAAGACGACAAACTGTATTGCTCCAGCATTTTTGGCCCGCAAAATCTCTCCTTCAGCCAAACCTATCCCGAGCTGGCGATTAACAATCAGCGCATGATGCTGGCGACCGACAGTGATCTATTAAAAGGCTCGCCAGTATTGTTGTTGTGGACGCCCAAGTCGCTGGATAATCACGAAGGTTTGCTGCAAGTCATCAATATTGAATTGATGACTAATTATCTGCTGGAGCCGCAGTTACCGTGGGTAGAACGCGCCATCTTTAATGTTGGCGGTCAAAGCCTGGAATACGGTAATCCGCTGATCGAACCTACCGAACCTTCTGAAGATGAAGTGGCCTACGATCAGGCTTCGTTGCGTTATCCGTTCAGCATCACCGTTTACGGCCCTTCTCCCGCGCGTTTAGCCTTGAACACCTTGCCGTCGCAATTGCCGCTGGCACTGATGCTTAGTTTAATGATCGGCTATATCGTCTGGCTGGCCACCGCCAATCGCATGAGTTTGAGCTGGCAGATTAGCTATGGCATCACCGCCAACGAATTTATGGTGTATTGCCAGCCGCTGATTAACGCCAAAAGTGGCGAATGTGATGGGATGGAGTTGCTGCTGCGTTGGCACAACCAGCGCCAGGGCTGGGTTGCGCCAGACGTCTTTATTCCACTGGCAGAACGTCAAAACCTGATCGCGCCATTAACTCGTTTTGTGCTAGCAAAGGTGGTGGATGAGTTGCCAAATCTGCCACAGTGCCCTTCATTCCATATTGCGATTAACGTCGCCGCCAGCCACTTTCGCGACCGCGCGATTGTCGAAGATTTGCAAAATATTTGGTGGCCAGCTAACCCGATTCCTAAACTGGTGGTCGAACTTACCGAACGCGATGCGTTGCCGGTGATCGACCAATCCGTGGTGTCGCAGTTGCATGAGATTGGCGTGCGTCTGGCGATTGATGATTTCGGTACCGGCCACAGTTCGCTGGCTTACCTGAAAGATCTCAAACCGGACGTGCTGAAAATCGATAAGATTTTTACTGCGGCGATTGGCACTGACGCCATCAACGCCACCGTCACCGATATGGTGATTTCACTGGCACAGCGCCTGAATATTTCGCTGGTGGCGGAAGGTGTCGAAACCGCGGAGCAAGCGCATTATCTGCGTGAACGCGGCGTCGATCATTTACAAGGCTACTTCTACGCGCGTCCAATGCCGATTGAAGACTTCCCGCTGTGGCTGGAGCAACATCAGGCGCAGCTTAGCGCTTAAGCTTTCTCACTGCGCAATACATAAAAAAACGGCCATCCCGCAAGGAATGGCCGTTTTTGTTCAACCCATCAGAGATTACTCTTCGTGTTCTTCGTGGTCGAACGGTTTATCTTTGGTGACGCGTACCAGATCGATACGGTAATCCGTCGCTTCAATCACCTGGAAGTGCAGCGGTGGCAAGTCAATTACTTCACCTGGCAACGGCAACTGCCCTTTCTGCGCAATCAATAAACCCGCTAACGAGGCATGATCTTCATCCGACTTCACCAGATCATGCTGGTCCAACAGTTGTTGCAGCGAATGCAGATCGGTGCCGCCCTTCACTAACCAACCGTCGCCGTCGGCGATGATATCTGGCGTTTCATCTTCGTCCGGGAATTCACCGGCAATCGCTTCCAATACGTCCAGCGGGGTGATCAAACCTTGCACCACGCCAAATTCGTTGGTCACAATGACGAAGCTGCCTTTGGCACGGCGCAGCACGCCCAGCAGATTGATGGGGTCCAGCGTTTCAGGCACTACAATCGGCGGCGTATTGGCAGCAAACGTCGCCACATCCATACCGTGTTCCAGCGCCACCAGCAGCTCTTTAGCACGCACCACGCCAATGATTTCATCCAACTCACCGCGACAGACCGGGAACAAGCTGTGCGGCGTGTCCAGCAACTGAATGCGGATTTCATCCAGTGGACGCGTGACATCAACCCAAGAGATGTTGCCGCGCGGCGTCATGATGCTGCGGATTGAACGCTGCGATAACGTCAACACGCCGTTAATCATGTAACGCTCTTCGTCCTTAAATGCTTCCTGCGGCATCGCTTCAGCCAAGGCAGTTTCTTCCGTAGTCGCCGCTTGCTTGCGCTGACGACCGCCCATCAGGCGCAAAATGGCTTCTGCGGTACGCTCGCGCATCGGGCGATGTTCCTGATGCTTGATAAAGTTACGGCGCGCAATCTGGTTAAACAGTTCGATGATGATCGAGAAACCAATCGCCGCGTACAGGTAACCTTTCGGAATGTGGAAACCAAAGCCTTCGGCCACCAGCGACAAACCAATCATCAGCAAGAAGCTCAGGCACAGCACCACCACGGTCGGATGCGCGTTAACAAAACGCGTCAACGGTTTCGAGGCCAGCAACATCACGCCCATGGCAATCACCACCGCGGTCATCATCACCGGCAAATGGTTCACCATGCCGACAGCAGTAATCACCGCATCAAGCGAGAACACCGCGTCCAGCACCACAATCTGAATCACCACCGCCCAGAAACTGGCGTAACCTTTATTGCCCTGATGTTCCAGCCCACGGTTCTCCAGCCGTTCATGCAGTTCCATGGTTCCCTTAAATAACAGGAACAAACCACCGAACAGCAGAATTAAATCTCGTCCAGAAAAGCTGAAATCGCCTACGCTGAATAGGGGTCGCGTCAGTGTGACGATCCACGAAATCAGCGACAGCAAGCCAAGGCGCATGATCAACGCCAGCGACAGGCCGATCAAACGCGCTTTATCGCGCTGCTTCGGCGGCAATTTATCGGCGAGAATGGCGATAAATACCAGGTTATCAATGCCGAGAACAATCTCCAACACGATCAGCGTTAGTAAACCCGCCCAAATTGAGGGGTCGAAGAGAAACTCCATCAAAGACTCCTTACCAGAACAGTGGGCACGCGAAATGACATCTGCGCTTGAGGGCGAGATGAGTATTCGTTAGCAGGGAATATAACGCTGAAGAGCGTTGAAGCATGCGCAGAGAAGCGCAAAGAACATGTTGAGCGACGTCGGTGACGGTCCATAAAGGTGAGCTGAAGCCCGGTACTCCTAAGTAATAAACAGATGGCTAATGTATCAGTTACATCAACAACGTCAAAAAAATTTATTACATTTACAAATATCTACACAAACGGATGAATAACGCGCAAAAGCGTACATTCGCGCCGTTACGCTCTGAATAGCTGACAAACATCACATAAATTATTTTTTCGATCACTAAAATAAATCGCGACCTTATCGCTGTGCAGCAGATAGTTTCGTTTTATTTATTGATGCATTTCTTCATCTCAGAACGAACGAACCACCTAAAACACTAACGGTAATTTTCATTGATTCCCGGCGATGCCGAGAATCTCCCACGCGAACGGAGGTAGCAAGTGACCATTGCTATTGTAATTGGTACACATGGCTGGGCGGCAGAACAGTTGCTTAAAACAGCAGAAATGCTGTTGGGTGAGCAAGAAAATGTCGGATGGATTGATTTCGTTCCCGGCGAAAATGCAGAAACGCTAATCGAAAAGTATCAAGCGCGACTGGCCGATCTCGACACGTCAAAGGGCGTGTTGTTCCTGGTCGACACTTGGGGTGGCAGTCCATTTAATGCGGCGAGCCGCATTGTGGTGGACAAGCAAGGCTACGATGTCATCGCCGGCGTCAACATTCCGATGCTGGTCGAAACCCTGATGGGACGTGATGACGATCCTTCGTTGGAAGAGTTGATTCATATCGCGGTGGAAGCCGGTCGCGAAGGCGTTAAAGCCCTCAAAACCGAAACTCCTGCACCTGCACCTGCACCTGCCGCTGCGGCTGCTCCCGTTGCTGCGGCAAAAGCCCCTGCCCAACCGCAAAAACCGATGGGACCGGGCGATCACATGAAAATTGGCCTCGCGCGTATTGATGACCGCTTGATTCACGGACAAGTGGCCACGCGCTGGACCAAAGAAACCAATGTCACCCGCATTATTGTCGTCTCTGATGAAGTGGCGAACGATCATGTGCGTAAAACGCTGCTGACGCAGGTTGCGCCTCCGGGTGTCACCGCGCACGTGGTGGACGTCGATAAGATGGTGCGCGTGTGGAACAACCCGAAATATGGCCAGGATAAGGTGATGCTGTTGTTCACCAATCCCACCGATGTGGTGCGGATTGTTGAGCAAGGCGTGGATATCAAATCCGTAAATATCGGCGGCATGGCATTCCGCCAGGGCAAAACGCAAGTCAACAACGCGGTATCCGTGGATGAGAAAGATATCGCCGCGTTCCGCAAACTGAACGAACGCGGTATCGAACTGGAAGTGCGTAAAGTGTCCAGCGATCAGCGACTGAAAATGATGGACCTGATCGCCAAGGTCAATCCGTAGTTCGCCCTTTGCCTGCATCCGTGGGCGAATTTTAGAGACCTTGCAGAGGAGAAATGCAATGGAGATAACCACGCTACAAATCATTTTGATATTTATTGTGGCTTGTATTGCCGGGATGGGATCGATCCTTGATGAGTTTCAATTCCACCGTCCGTTGGTGGCTTGTACCTTAATTGGTGCGGTCCTTGGCGACATGAAAACCGGTATCATCATCGGCGGTACGCTGGAGATGATTGCACTGGGCTGGATGAACATTGGTGCGGCAGTTGCACCGGATGCGGCGCTGGCTTCGATTATCTCAACCATTCTGGTTATTGCCGGTGGTCAAAGCGTTGGTGCTGGTATTGCACTGGCGATTCCACTGGCTGCAGCAGGACAGGTTCTGACCATCATCGTGCGTACCATCACCGTGGCCTTCCAACACGCCGCCGATAAGGCCGCCGAGAAAGGCAACCTGAGCGCGATTAGCTGGATCCACGTTTCGGCGTTGGTCTTGCAGGCGATGCGTATCGCTATCCCGGCGTTGATCGTGGCGATTTCGGTCGGTACCAGCATCGTGCAGGAACTGCTGAGCTCGATTCCAGAAGTGGTCACCAACGGTCTGAACATCGCGGGTGGCATGATCGTGGTGGTCGGTTACGCGATGGTCATCAACATGATGCGCGCAGGCTACCTGATGCCGTTCTTCTACCTTGGCTTCGTTACTGCAGCCTTCACCAACTTCAACCTGGTCGCGCTGGGCGTGATTGGCGTGGTGATGGCGGTGCTGTATATCCAGTTGGCACCGAAATATAACCGCGTTGCAGGTGCTGCAACTGCTGGTCCTGCTAACAATGACCTCGATAACGAACTCGACTAGGAACAGGTGAAATCATGGTTGATACAACTAACACTCCAAAGAAACTCACCCCTGGCGACGTCCGCGGTGTGTTCCTGCGCTCTAACCTGTTTCAGGGTTCGTGGAACTTTGAACGTATGCAGGCGCTGGGTTTTTGCTACTCAATGGTGCCGGTGATTCGTCGCCTGTATCCAGAAAACAACGACGATCGTAAGCAGGCAATCAAACGCCATCTGGAGTTCTTCAATACCCATCCTTATGTGGCCGCGCCAGTATTGGGCGTAACCATGGCGATGGAAGAACAACGTGCTAATGGCGCAGCGATTGACGATGCAGCAATCAACGGTATCAAAGTCGGTCTGATGGGCCCGCTGGCTGGTGTCGGTGACCCGATCTTCTGGGGTACGGTTCGTCCGGTATTTGCCGCGCTCGGCGCCGGTATCGCGATGAGCGGCAGCTTGCTGGGTCCCCTGCTGTTCTTCATTCTGTTTAACGTGGTGCGTATGCTGACGCGTTATTACGGTGTGGCGTACGGCTACCGTAAAGGTGTCGATATCGTTAGCGATATGGGCGGCGGTTTCCTGCAGAAACTGACGGAGGGCGCGTCGATTCTCGGCCTGTTTGTCATGGGGGCGCTGGTCAACAAGTGGACGCATGTGAATGTGCCGCTGGTGGTATCACGCATTACCGACCAGACCGGCAAAACCACGGTAACTACAGTACAATCGATCCTCGATCAGTTGATGCCAGGTCTGATTCCGCTGTTGCTGACCTTTGGTTGTATGTGGCTGCTGCGTCGCAAAGTTAACGCCTTGTGGATTATCGTTGGCTTCTTCGCCATCGGGATCTTCGGTTACTGGATCGGCTTGCTCGGTCTGTAATCATCACCGCCGGGAGCCTGTCTCCCGGCTATTTTATTTTGAGCGGCATGACCTGAGCGCCAACGTTGAGGTCATTTCGGTTGAGGAACAACACCCAATGTCACTGACTGACGCCCTGATTGCCCTGCTGATTGCGGGCTTTGTGCTTTTCGCCATCTATGATGAAGCGATCCTGCCACGCCGCAATGGCCCGACTAAACTGCGTGTCGCTTTACGTCGCCGCCATAAAATCGATAGCGCGATTTTCGTGGTGCTGCTGCTGATTCTGCTGTGGAACAACATCGACAATCACGGCACGCAGCTCACCACCAACTTACTGTTGGTGCTGTGCTTTATGGCGATATGGATTTTCTGGATCCGCAGCCCGAAGCTGCTGATGAAAGAGAGCGGTTTGTTTTATGGCAGTGTGTGGATCGATTATCGCCGTATTCAGAGCATGAACTTGTCGGAAGACGGCATTCTGGTGATGCAACTTGAACAACGTCGCTTGCTGATTGCGGTTAAACAACTCGACGATCTGGAACGTATTTATAACACGCTGGTAGAAGCGCGTTAGTCGCGCTGCCACAAGGTTAAGGTGAAATCGGCATCGCAGCTAAACTCGCTCGATGCCGCCAGGTTTTGCCATACCTCTTCACGCGCGCGCCAGGCAAATGGCGTCATCTGAAGTAAGCTCACCGCAGCCGCGCCGCTCAATGTCATGCTGTAATGCAGGTTTTGCTGGTCGATCTGCTTAAACCCGCTATACACCTTCTCTTCCGCCGCATGCAGCTGCACCTCGCGATAGATTAGTGCTTTAAACTGCTGCAAATGATGGGC
The DNA here is from genome assembly GCF_039594315.1 of Pantoea sp. GTDB lineage: Bacteria > Pseudomonadota > Gammaproteobacteria > Enterobacterales > Enterobacteriaceae > Pantoea. The sequence goes on along the minus strand of NZ_JBCNNP010000015.1, from coordinate 8,824 downwards.
GGCGGGCGTGACCGTCAATAAGAAACCGCCCGGCTTAATGACCCGGCTCAGCTCTTTTTCATTACAAGGCGCGTAGATGCGCACCACCGCATCCAATGACGCATCAGCAAACGGTAAACGCTGGCTGGAAGCGACATAGAATTTCACCGCGTGATAGCGTTTCGCTGCCATGCGAATCGCGGCTTTCGCTACATCCAGGCCAAACAGTTGCGCTTGCGGCAATGCCGCTGCCATCGCTGCAGTGTAATAGCCTTCTCCGCAACCGATATCCAGCACCTGCGCAGGTTGTGCGGCTAATTTCTCTGCGAGGATCTGCGCCACGCTGTCGCGCAGCGGCTGATAATGCCCAGCGTCGAGAAAGGCGCGACGCGCTTGCAGCATCTCTGCGCTGTCGCCCGGTTCTTTTGAGCCTTTATGCTGCACCGGCAGCAAATTGACGTACCCTTCTTTCGCCTGATCAAACTGATGCCCCGCATCACAATGGAAACTGTTGGCCTGCGGCAATAAAGGCTGATGGCAAAGTGGGCAAATCAAAGACATAGATAACTCCGGGTTAGCGATTCGCGGCGCAGTTTACCCTGATCATCCGGCAACAGAAAGTGCAAAGAAAAAGCCCTGCTCGATGAACAGGGCTTTAAGATTCGTTTCAGTGGTGCATGGCACCGAGCCTGAGGGCGAAATCAGATTGGGGTAACGTTGACCGCAGCTGGACCTTTCTGGCCGTCCTGAATTTCGAACTCAACGCTTTGGCCTTCGGCCAGAGTTTTAAAACCATTGCCCTGGATTGCAGAGAAGTGTACGAACACATCTTTGCTACCATCAGCAGGAGTAATAAAACCAAAACCTTTAGACTCGTTGAACCACTTAACCTGACCTTTAATCTTTGCCATTTCGCAAATTTCCTTTCGATGTTTATATTGCCCGGAGGCAGACTTACAGATAAACCAGAGACATTACTGAATGAGGCACTAATTTAAGGTTCGGCAAGGAAGCGGTATTCAACGTCAACGTCTTTACTCGTAACTTCTTTACTGAAGATGCCATACATAAACAGAACTGTACCTCGTTTGACCCACGATTTGTTATCACATATCCGCAAATTAATGGCAAGCCATTTTTAAACGCTGATCGACGTGACGCACATAATTAGCTAATTGACCGTGCCGTTGCTGTTTCAGCATATTGACAGCATCAACCTAAACTGCGCACAAACGCTTATTCATCAGTACAGTTAGCGCCAAACAGCGGGTTCGTCAAGCGCAGCGGCGTCGGGTAATTCTGTACAATTAAAGTGGATAACGCTACGCCAAAAATATTGCACTAATATGGCATCACTAAAATATTCCACTAAAAAGTTAGCCAGTTACCCAACAACTGCGCCTGTACAGATATTGTACAAATAGTTTTCTGCGGTATAAGTTATTAATTGTTTTGCACCAAAATCAGGAAAGGACAATTATATTCGCCCCATATAAAAGCATTATCAATTGCTGGCATTTATCTCAATTTTAACTATCTACTCAACAATTAAATGTTAAAAAGAACATCTCAAGGCTTGATTTAACAAACGCGCACCAGGATTAATCTTAGATGATATTCATTTGAAACGTTTCGCTGCTATTAACTCAGATGATAGTGACTAACCGATGGCAACCTATTGCGGATACTGCGCACCATTTCAGTGCGCAGTTGATAACGAAGAACCATCGCGATAAACGTTTTGCTGTGTACTTAGCGCTCGGGGATCATCCGGATAAAATCGCGTTTCCCTTCTGTTTCTTCCTCTGCTGCGGGTTTTGCGCTGACAGGTTGTGCATCAACTAATCGACGTAATAGCACATTCTGTTTCTTCTGCTCTTCTACTAATGCTTCCAATAAACGGATCTGTTCACTGGCGCGTACGCTAGCCCGGTTAACGAAGAACCAGGCAATAAAGGCCACAATAATGATGATGGCCAGGACGCCATAACCAAACAGCGGACTGGTGTTTGCGGCTAACTCGTTCATAACTGCCTCTGTAGTCAAAAAACAAACCTCTACTCCGCCGCCGATTCTACTCGTTGCTGGCACAAAAGATAATGGGTGGCGGCTAAAAGCAGATTATCCCGCAAAGATTCTCTCTTTCAGTTATCTCTGATCGATCCGCTGGCGAAAGCGCGGCATGCTGATAAAGTAGAGCCGGCAGCAACTTCGGAACAGCTGCGTTTTGTATCACAAGGAGAAAATATGAAATTACTCGTTAGAACGATTATGGTGCTGGCACTGATTTGGCTAGCAATGCTATTGACTGGTTATGGCGTGCTGACTGGCAGCAACAAGAATGCGGCTGGTTTAGGGTTGCAATGTAGCTACCTCACCGCGCGCGGCATGATTACAGCACAGTATCTGCACACAGACAGCGGCATCGTCGGCGTAACGGATTGTCCGTTGCTGAAGAAGAGTGGCGAAGTGGTCGATAACTGATCATCAGGCGGGCTGGTAACAGCCCGCTCTTTCACTCAGAAAGGATAGTCGTGGTAGCCCATCTGTTCGGACAGATTGCGCGACGCATGATGCAACATCGCGACATATTCGTTTTTCGCTTCTTCAGAAAAACGGATGGTTGGGAATGAGATACTTAACCCGGCAATCACCACACCAAAGCGATCAAAAACCGGCACCGCGATGCAGCGTAAGCCCTCTTCCTGCTCCTCATTATCTTCGCCAAAACCTTGCGCCTTCACCTGATCCAACACCTCAAGCAACGCTTCCACCGTGACAATGGTCTTGGCCGTGCTGCGCCTGAACTCTACTTCGCGCAGAATATCTTGTACTTCCGCACGTTCGCGCCATGCCAGCAGCACTTTACCGATTGCCGTAGTGTGCAGCGGGTTGCGTCGTCCGATACGTGAATACATGCGCAGGTTATACAGTGAGTCAATTTTGTGGATGTAGACGATGCTGTCTTCTTCCAATGCGCCCAAATGGATAGTTTCTTTGGTGAGACGTGACAGTTCGCGCATCTCGATATCGGCACTGCGAATCAAATCCACGTTCTGCAACGCTTTTGCGCCCAGCTCGAACAGTTTGAGCGTCAGTGAATATTTCTCACTTTCCCCTTCCTGCGCCACATAACCCAAGGTTTTCATGGTCTGCAGAAAGCGGTAAACGGTGCTTTTTGACATCAGCACTCGTTGTGATAACTCAGTAATACCGTGATCGCGCTCTTCGCCTAACGCTTGCAAAATGCCAAACACTTTCATCACCGATGAAACCGAGTCGGGTTGCTTATCGTTATCCTTACTCGCCATGGCGCGTATCCTTTTTTGACAGTGTTTCAAAAAAAATGGAACAGAATCGGCAGTATAGGCGTTTTACCACAACGGCGGCAATGTCTTGCATGGCATGACACATTCGCACGTAATTTTATGTCAATGAATGCGGTGCTTTTCGCCAGCGAATTGATTAGCATGATGATATTCACTTCCTTCACTTATTCTACTTATGCCCGCAACTGCTCCTCAGGATGGATTACCCGTTCCACAACGTTATGGCGCGATTTTAACTATCGCGCTCGGCATCATGATGGCGGTGCTGGATGGCGCGATTGCCAACGTGGCGTTACCCACTATCGCCCGTGAACTCAATGCCAGCCCGGCTGAATCAATCTGGATTGTTAACGCCTATCAGATTGCCATCGTCATCTCACTTCTTTCCCTGTCATTTCTGGGCGATATGCTCGGTTATCGTCGCGTCTATCAAGTGGGTCTCGGTCTGTTTATCGCCACGTCGCTATTCTGCGCGCTCTCCTCATCGCTCAATATGCTGACCTTCGCGCGCGTGCTGCAAGGCTTTGGCGGCGCAGCGCTGATGAGCGTAAACACCGCGCTGATACGTATCATCTATCCGCAACGCTTTTTGGGGCGCGGCATGGCGATTAACTCACTGATCGTCGCGGTTTCCAGTGCGGCGGGACCAACCGTTGCCGCGGCAATCTTGTCGATCGCCAGTTGGAAGTGGTTGTTCCTGATTAACGTGCCACTGGGCATTGTGGCGCTGTGGCTGGCGTTACGTTTCCTGCCAGACAACACGCAAAAAGCTAAGCAGCAGAAATTTGATGTGCCCAGCGCCATCATGAATGCGCTGTTTTTTGGTTTGCTAATTTCGGCGTTAAGCGGATTTTCACAAGGACAAAATGGCTGGCTGATTACTGGCGAGTTGGTTGCATTACTGCTGGTTGGCGTGGTGTTTGTGCGCCGGCAATTGGCGATGCCGGTGCCACTGTTGCCGGTAGATTTGCTACGTATCCCGATCTTTTCACTATCAATCGGCACTTCAATCTGTTCATTCTGCGCGCAAATGCTGGCGATGGTGGCATTGCCATTTTTCCTGCAAAACGTGCTTGGGCGTGATGAAGTTGCCACCGGTTTGCTATTAACGCCGTGGCCGTTGGCGACGATGGTGATGGCGCCGATTGCCGGACGACTGATTGAGAAATTCCACGCCGGATTATTAGGCGGCCTGGGATTGGCGATGTTTGCTGCGGGGCTGTTTTTGCTGGCCTTGTTGCCAAGCCAACCAACCGATGCCGACATTATCTGGCGCATGATGCTGTGCGGTGCCGGTTTCGGCTTGTTCCAGTCACCCAATAATCACACCATCATCACCGCCGCACCACGCAATCGCAGCGGCGGTGCCAGCGGCATGTTGGGCACCGCGCGTCTGGTTGGACAAAGCAGCGGTGCGGCGCTGGTCGCGTTGATGTTTAACTTGTTTAACGACAGCGGCACGCACGCATCGCTGCTGCTGGCTGGCAGTTTTGCCAGCGTTGCCGCCATCGTCAGTATGGCGCGTATGACGCAGTCACGAGAAATCGCTGAATCGTAGAAACAGCAAGGGCGCCAATCGGCGCCCTTTTCATTTCAAACACGACAACTATTTGATGTATTCACCGCTGCGCAGCGCTTCGATACGTTTATCCAGCGGCGGATGCGACATGAATAACTCGCTCAACGATTTGTTTTTACCGTTGATGCAGAACGCCATCATGCTGCTAGGCTCCTGCGGTTCGTAGCTGGTTTTCAGACGTTGCAAGGCAGCAATCATCTTCTCGCGGCCAACTAGTTTCGCAGAACCCGCATCGGCGTGGAATTCACGGTGACGTGAGAACCACATGGTGATCAAGCTGGCGAGGAAGCCGAACAACAGCTCCAGCACCATCGACACCGCAAAATAGACCATCGGATTGCCGTTGCTGCTCTCGTCGCCATCACGGTTGCCGGACAAGAAGCCCGAAGCAATCTGCGCCAGAATACGCGAAATAAAGATAACAAAGGTGTTCACCACGCCTTGAATCAGCGTCATGGTGATCATATCACCGTTAGCGATGTGCGCGATTTCGTGCGCCAGCACCGCTTCCGCTTCATCGCGGCTCATGTTTTGCAATAAACCGGTCGACACCGCAACCAGCGACGCATCACGACGTGCACCCGTCGCAAAGGCGTTAATGTCTGGCGCGTGGTAAATCGCCACCTGCGGCATGGCAATGCCGGCCTGCTGAGCCTGGCGGCCAACGGTTTCCATCAGCCAGCGTTCCGTTTCGTTACGGGGTTGTTCAATCACTTCACCGCCAACGGATCGCAACGCCATCCATTTGGACATCAGCAGTGAAACAAACGCACCGCCAAAGCCAAACAGACCTGCCATAATCATCAGACCTTGAACACTGCTTGACTGAATTCCTGTCAGACTCAGAATCAGTCCGAATACCAACATCACCGCTAGGTTGGTGAGCAGGAAAAGAGCAATACGCATCATAAAAGTTAATCTTCCTCAGTTGTTCTCGCGCTTATGCGCGGATATCTATCCTAGGGTCATTGCTGCGCTTTTCAAGCAACCTTAATCTTTAAGTGCCTAAAAAGACATAACTTTACATTAGAGCTTGAAGCCGGCTATTTGCCGCATTAACGCATCTGAACAATGATTTTAGCCTAAAAAAAAGCACCGCCTAAGCGGTGCTGTTTCATAAGCCAAGGGTTATTTCGCCGCTTCGGCAGCAGGTTGGTTTTTCTCCAACTGCGCCATGTCGTTAGCGATTTTCACCGTTTCATCCAGATACGGATCAGGCTCTTTGTAGTCTTTCGGCAGATCGTCCAGGCTCTTCAGCGGCGCTTTGCCTTCGGCTTGATAACGCGCGTTGATTCGCTCAAGACGCAGTGCATCATCTTCATGATTCTCTTTCTCACGTTGCGCAAGATTAAGCGACACGATATTGCGTTTGTCTTTCATCGCGTCGAAGCGCGCAATATCTTTCATGATGTACTGGAATTCACGATCTTTCGCGATACGGTCGGCATGCTCTTTAGTCAGCTGCGGCACCATCGGCGCGATATCACCGGTTTTGGTGTAGCTTGCCGCATTTACACTGTCCCACGGCAATGCATTGTCCTCGAATTTCTCGCCAGTTTCTGCCGCTTCCACGCCGGTTGGCATCAGCAGATCAGGCGTTACACCTTTACGCTGCGTACTGCCGCCGTTGATACGGTAGAACTTCTGAATGGTGTATTGCACTGAACCCAGCGCAGGCCATTCTGGACGCAGCATCTGATCGTAGATGCGATTCAGAGAACGGTACTGCTGCACCGTGCCTTTACCGAAGGTCGGCTCACCGACAATCAGCGCACGACCATAATCCTGCATCGCCGCCGCGAAGATTTCAGACGCTGAAGCACTGAAACGATCGACTAACACCACCAGCGGACCTTTGTAGTAAACAATGCCATCGTTATCGCTGTCTTGACGCACGCGACCATTGTTATCACGTACCTGCACCACTGGACCGCTTGGGATAAACAGACCAGACAGTGAAACCGCTTCGGTCAAAGCGCCGCCACCGTTAGTACGCAGATCGATCACAATGCTGTCGACGTTTTGCTTTTGCAGTTTCTGCAACTGCACTTTGACATCGTCAGTTAGGCCAACGTAGAAGCCAGGAATATCCAGTACGCCGACTTTCTCTTTGCCGACGTTATGCACGGTGCCTTTTACCGCACGATCTTCCAGACGGATCTTCTCGCGCGTTAAGGTGACGGTGCGGGTTTTGGTGCCCTTGCCAGCTGGCAGGATTTCCAGGCGCACTTTGCTGCCTTTCGGTCCTTTGATTTTCGACACCACATCATCCAAACGCCAGCCGATCACATCTTCCATCGGCTTGCCTGGCTGACCGACACCAACAATGCGATCGCCGACGCTGATCATTTTGCTCTTGCCCGCCGGACCACCTGCGACCATTGAGTTGATCACCGTGTAGTCGTCGTCCATTTGCAGCACGGCGCCGATACCTTCCAGCGACAGGCTCATTTCGGTGTTGAATTGTTCGGTGTTGCGCGGTGAAAGATAGTTAGTGTGCGGATCGATTTCGTGCGCGAACGCGGTCATCGCCAGCTGGAACACATCTTCACTGTTGCTTTGCGCTAAACGACGGATAGCAAAGTTGTAACGCTTGGTCAGCGTTTCACGAATCTCTTTGTCATCTTTACCGGCCAGTTTCAGGCTCAGTTCGTCATATTTAACTTTGGCATCCCACAGCGCATTGAGCTCATCAACGCTCTTCGGCCATGGCGATTTTGCCCGGTCAATGTCAATGGTGTCATTGCCGGTGAAATTCATTGGGCGGTTCAGCACGCTCAGCGCGTATTGATAGCGCTCAAAGCGGCGTTTCTGCGCCAGATTGTAGAGATCGTAAAATACATCCAATTTACCGCTGCGGAATTCGTCACCAACGGTGGTTTTCTTGTCGGCATATTGCGCGACATCAGAAGCCAACAGCACGTTGTGGCTGTAATCGAGCAGATTCAGGTAGCGATCAAAAATTTTCGCTGAAAAGTCCTGATTCAAATCGAATTGGCGGTAATGAGAGCGGGTAAAACGCGAGGTGACGCGTTCACTAACGGTAGGATGCTGCGGGTCTTCGTGTAACTGGGGAATCTGATCAGCGCGGGTAATGTTGTCTGCGCTAAAGGTGGGACCTGCTAATAGCAGGCCCGCGATCATACTGATCTTTAAAATATTGTTCATGCCAGGGTCAGCCTCCGTTTCAGAACTGCAAATGTTCTGCGCGCACAATCATTGCCATGCCGGAAGCGAGCTGAACCCGAACGCCATCTTTAGTAATTTCAAGAATGGTAGCGTCCATTGCACCTTTACCTGCGGTCACTTTAATGTTCTGGCCGGGTTGCAACGTTGAGGTGTCAGTAACAGGTTTAGCTCGCGGCGGTTGCGGTGCAGTACGCTCAGCAGCGGCGGCACGCGGTGCCTGCTGTGGACGTGGCTTACGCGGCGCATCGCCGTTCGCAGCAGGTTTACGCGGAGCAGGCTTGCGTGGACGACGTTCAGCGGTCTCTTCACCGGCTTCGCGCTTCTTCGCTTTTTGCTGATCACGCTGCGCCTGAACGCGAGCTTTAGCTTCTTCCAGTTGCTTGCGCGCATGTTCTACGTGTTGCTCATCCAGCACGCCACAGGCGTTGCCGTCGAGATCAACACGGATGGCACCCGCTTTGATGCCATAAAGATAACGCCAGCTAGAGGTATATAGACGTAAGGCAGAACGCAGTTGCGTCTTGCTCAGGCTTAATTCGCCTTGAACACGCTCGACCAGATCTTGAAAAATGCCGATTTTGAGCGGACGCGCCTCGCCTTCGGCGCTAAAGCATTGCGGAAAACGCTCCGCCAGAAAGGCGATGACTTCTTTACTGCTATTCAACTTAGGTTGATTTTCCATGAAATTTCCTGATTACAACGGATTTGCCGACCAGAGCAGGCATGAACAGGCGACATTATAATGACA
>NZ_JBCNNP010000014.1:0-87098 GCF_039594315.1 Pantoea sp. | reverse complement strand
ACCGCACCAACCGTAAGACCGGTGAAGTGGTAGAAACCACCATGACCAAACATGGCAATCCGCTTATCAATGTTGCTGCCTGGCGCGAAAAGAATCGTCAACAGGCAATCAAATGTCGCTACATCAAACCATAACTTGATTTTGCAAGTTGAGGGCTATTTGCACATGTTTGATTTCAAGGTTTCTACCCATGCGCATTATGACGATGCCTGCCGTAAATTCGCTTTATCACACAACATGGAAGACGTCGCCAAGCAATCCGGAATGCGCGCCCAAACTCTGCGTAACAAGCTCAACCCAGATCAACCCCATCAGCTGACAGTGCATGAGGTTCTGACGCTTACCGATGTTACCGAAGACGCGACGCTCATTGATGGCTTACTTGCGCAAATCCAGTGCTTGCCTTGCGTGCCGGTGAACGAAGTTGCCAACGACAAACTGCCGCTGTATGTGATGAAAGCCACCGCTGAGGTTGGTCAGTTAGCGGCTGGCGCAATCTCCACAGAGCAATTGAGCGCTAGCTGCAAACGTAGCCTGCTGCAAAACGTTAACAGCGGTATTCGTTGTTTAACCCTCGCCGCACTGGCCGTTCAAGCGCGTATACAGGCTAACCCGGCTTTGACTTCAACTGTCGATGCGATCAGCGGTCTTGGCGCGTCATTTGGCGTGGTCTGAGGTGCAGTCATGATTTCATTTGCTGCACAGCTCAAAAGACAAAGCCCGTCAATGTCTTACGGTCATGGCTGGATTTTAGGTGACAACGGTAAGAGCTGGCATCCGGTTAAAGAGGTTTCAGGCGCACCACGAACTCAAGCAACACCCAAGAGAGGCAAATCATGGCTATCGAAGGCGATTCAATGCTTGTCGAACTGAGCGCCGGTCAACGTGTCGCGGCACTCAATCACGTTGCGTTGTTGCGCTCGCAATTTAAGGGCGGCGACAGTGAACAGGATTTATCGCGATTCTTCGACTCAATGCGTGATGTTAGAGACAGCAACTATCAGGACAATAAGCGCGCACTGAGCGCCATCTTTTTCCTGGCAAATATTGGCAAAGACCGACACAGCGCCGATTTTAGCGAATTAAACACCAATGAAAAAACCGCCGTCATACGTGCAATGAACCAATTAAAAGCCGTCGTGAGTTTATTCCCCAAGCGAATGACGCTTTCTAACTAAATTACCCAAAGCAATTAACTGGCGTAAACCCGCCGGGATTCTCTTTGCCCAAAAACAGGAAATTACATGCTGAATAATTCATCCCAACCTAAACATACGGCTTCATACATCGATCTCGACATGATGCTCAATGACGCGCGTAAAGAAGAGCGTCGTGATCGTGCTGACCTGATGGTTAATCGACTGAACATGCTGGCCGCAAAGATTCGCCACGACGAATTATCGCCGGTTGAAGCCGCCGAATTACTTCATCAGGAAATCGAAAAGATCCAAACTCAAATTGCGGAGGCGCATTAATGGCCGACTCAATGGATATTGTGCAGCAGCGCACCGAGGAAATGCTCGAACGTAACATCGCGCTCATCGTTAACCGCGCCCCTGCGATTAGCGCTTCTTTCTGCGAAGACTGCGACGCCCCAATTCCTGAATTGCGTCGGCGAGCCTATCTTGGCGTTACTCGCTGCGTTTCTTGTCAGGAAATTGAAGAGCAGCGCGGAAAACATCTGCAGGCTAAAGCCTGATGACAGAGAATTATGCTTACCCGTGGAATGCTCCACGGGAAGCCATTGCCAGCCCCTACCCTACTTATAAGGAACTGCGAAGCCGCGATCAGTTGATTGCGGCTTTGGCGCATGCTGAGCAGTTACTCACTCAGCAGCCGACGCTGATTCAGCTCGATGTCAGGCGGCGCGCCGCCGAGCTGGAAAAATCACAGGGCATTGCCCGTGCCAATGCGTACTTAACAAAGACTTTCGTTGAGCGCACATTGCCACGCGTCGAATGTGTGAATGCAAAATATCGGCTCGACGAAATGAAGGCCGGCACTTTTAATGTGCTGACAGAAAACGCCACTAAGGATATCGGTGCGGCGAGAGTGTGCGGCGCGCTATGGGAGTTAATGCGTCGTTTTAACCGCTTGCCGGATATGGCTCGCGCCGATGTTGATTTGCTGGCTGGCGACATTGCCAACTTTGCCCTGGCTGAACTGGTGCAGGCGCATGCTCAATCTGACAACGAATCAGATTATAAATACACGCACCGCATTTACATGACCGCCGCTACCATCACTCGCGAGTTTAATCAGACACCGCCATTGTGGGAAAAAGTCACATCACGCCTATTCGATCCGGAAGAAGTCACCCCCGCGATCATGCGCATGCAAACCGAGAAATGGTGGAAAGGCCGCCTGCGTCGTATTGCGGCGTCATGGCGTGAACATCTGCAAATCGCCCTCGCCAACGTCAGCAAAAAACATACGCCCTATGTCAGCAATATGACGGTGTCGGAATGGCGCGAGCAAAAGCGCCGCACGCGTGAGTTTCTTAAAGGGCTTGAGCTGGAGAATGAGGAAACCGGCGAGAGGATCAGCTTAATCGACAAGTTTGATTCCAGCGTGTCGAATCCCGCCATTAAGCGCTGCGAGTTGATGAATCGCATTCGTGGCTTTGAAAATATCTGCAACGAAATGGGCTTTGTTGGCGAGTTTTATACGGTCACTGCCCCGTCTCGATACCACGCCACTATCAAGACCGGTCATCGTAACCGCAAGTGGAATGGTGCCAGCCCGGCAGATACGCAGCGTTATCTGTGCAACGTGTGGCAGAAAATTCGCGCCAAGCTGCATCGTGAAGAAATCCGCATATTTGGCATACGTGTTGCCGAACCCCATCACGATGCAACTCCACATTGGCACATGCTGATGTTTATGCTGCCTGAAAATGTTGATCGCGTGCGTGAGGTGATCAGCGACTATGCATGGCGCGAAGATGGCACTGAACTAACCACCGAAAAGGCCCGCAGAGCGCGCTTTCATGCTGAAGCCATCGATCCCGATAAAGGCAGTGCCACCGGTTACGTGGCGAAATACATCTCAAAAAATATCGATGGCTATGCGCTCGACGGCGAGCTGGACGATGAGAGCGGCAAAGAGCTGAAAGAAACTGCCTCAGCCGTTTCAGCATGGGCGGCACGTTGGCACATTCGCCAGTTCCAGTTCATTGGCGGCGCACCGGTCACGGTCTATCGCGAGTTGCGCCGCATGGCAGACAGCGAAACCGCGCACGGACTCAGCATCGAGTTCGCTGCTGCACATGACGCAGCAGATGCTGGCGATTGGGCTGGCTACGTTAACGCACAAGGCGGCGCATTTGTTCGCCGTGATGAACTGGCCGTACGTACATGGTATCAACCGAGTGAAGACCTCAATGTCTATGGCGAGGAAACCATGCGCATCAAAGGCGTGTATGCAACAGACGCTGGCGCAGATACGCCGATTCTAACCAGACTGACGCAATGGAAGATGGTGCCGAAGCGTGCCGTTGATTTGTCCGTTGACGTTAAGGGCGCGTCCGCGTCCTCTTGGAGTTCTGTCAATAACTGTACGGCCCCGCCGGATGATGATCCCCCTATCGACTTCACGCGCTCGCCGACCCGCGCCGAGAGAAGACGTATTTTAAAGAGATTGCATGAAAGCACGCCTGCAAAACCGCGAAAAAAACGACAGGCGCCGGTTTCTGATAAATATCGCGATCAACGTAAGCAGCTCAAAGACAGCTTTTATGATGTCTCACGTCTTACCCTTTCCGAAGGCGAAGTTACACGCATGATGATGGGGCACAAACTCAAAGTTGGCGCGCAAATATTCTGGAGTGGAACAAGCGGCCATCTTTTCGTTGAACGTAGAAAACCTTCCACAGCCCTGCAGCGTTTTGAGGCATTGGCCGCTCAGCATCGAAAAAGCAGTAATGTTCAATAATCCATCGGTCGGACAAATCCGAGCCATACGATTGTTTACGATTCCTTAACGCCATGATACTGTTTATACATACAGTGTATTTTATTGATAAGGAGTTAATTAGCTGATGGACATCGATAATCTGAGCGAGACCGTTGCCAGAATCCAATTTGTAGCCGACGTATCACTCATCGCACACTGCAAGGAAGATGAATTGAAAATGGCCCTGTCGATGATCAGTGACATGGCCGGTTCGATTGACACCTCACTTTACCAAGATGCTATCTACTGCCAGGCCGAATGATCGCTTGGAAGTTTCAGCGCTGCGACTAAGCCACCGTTTCGGTGGCTTTTTTGATGCTGCAGCAGAACGCATGTGCATGCGTGATTTTGCATGATCCAAACAGGATCGCTAATCGCCCTTCTGCCCACAGCTGGCGCAGTATGAGGTGAGGCATGCAGTTGCATTAAAAACGATGCACGAAGCGGGCAGGCGTGGCGGGGAAAGCATTGCGCGCAGAGAAATGGCATATGGCTAAAGTACTGGAAATTTCATTCATTAGCTTGCATTATAATTTCAATAAGATTCCACCTAATTGAGATAGGCCATATGGATATTGACACCATCATGCTAGAAGCTTTTAGAGACTATGAAGGTGATGAAAATGGAGGAACCCATGCTTTCAGAGGTTTCAGCTTCCAAGTATGGTGGGCCGTAGCTGAAGCGTTAACTCGGTATAAATCAGATGAAGACTATGCAGTTATTCTCGAATGGCAGCAGGATGTTGCTATTATTAACTCATCGACTTCGCCAGATAAAATTCATTTTATACAATTGAAGAAAAATGAATCCAGCTTCAGCTGGACAGTCCCATCATTAATTAAAGCCGACACTGATAACGACGATAAAAGCAACACCTCTCCAACGAAACCTCAGTTTAAAAGAGCCACGGCTAAAAGCTTAAAAAATTATTCTATTTTGTCTAAATTGTACTTTCATAGAAAAAGATTTGATGTTTGTAAAAATGTCAGACTAGAATTTATTAGCAACTCCACTTTTAGCTATGAAAATGATAAAGTAAAAGTAAATAATGATGAAGTACTATTACACGGCCTACCAGTTGAAGTAAAAGAAAAAATAACTTCATCACTCATAAAACAATTAGGTCTTCCGCAAGATGAAGCAATTGATTTAAAAGACTTCACTCTTAGCAAGACTAATCTACCAATTGATGATTCTCATTTATTCGTCACTGGAATTCTCAGCGAAATGGTAGAGGATGGTATATTTGATTTTGAAATTACCAAACCCAGAAGCATTGTAATGTTGATAGCTCAATACATGACGGTTAAAGCAGGAAAAAAAAGGTTCTCTAATAACTTTAAAGAGCTATTAGAAAAAGGAATTACTAGAAAAGATTTATTAAATTGCATGCGAAAATTTGATGGGAATCGATCATCCACTGTCACTGAAGTCGGCGTGGTCATAGATCGTTTGGATAGAGAATTAGCACCATTTATCATGTGTGAAGGTATGCGCAATGCAGTAAACAATGTCTGCATTGAATTATCTAATCGAACATCATTAATTTGGAAGTGCCTAGAGTCAATTAAAAATATATATCAATCAAATATAGATGAGTTATCAAAACTAAATAAACTCCATGATATATTCTCAAGAATATATATACATTATAAAAAAGAAACCCTTGAGGAAGATGATATTTTTAGTGACGAGATTATAAATTGTTTAATAGCTATGGTAATAAAAAATGCAAAACCAGTCAGAGACTTACAATCTGTTGAAATTAGTAAGGAATAAAAGGAATGGAAGAGATGAAATCAACAGTCGTATACAAAGAGCTTTTAATTCTATCAGAAAAAGAAGCGAAAGCGAAAAGAGTAAGATTCAGCCCGAATAAAAATGTGGTCTTTGGTGTTAATGAAACAGGAAAGTCAAGGGTAGTTAAACATATCTTATGGGCTTTAGGCTGTGAAGTCCCATTGAGAGACGCTGGCACTTTTGATAAAAATGTAGCGGTTGCTCTAATATTAACTTTCAATGGAATTCCATATGCTTTCTACAGGAAAGGTAAGCATCAAATAATTCATGATATGTTGATAAGAAAAAATATTCATTCAACCTTTTCAGGAGTAGAATGGAATAAAATTTTTTCTGAATTCTTCAAAACAGAATTAAAATTGCAACGGCATGATGATGGTGAGTATGATTATGCTGGCCCCGAATATATGCTTCTTTCATCCTATATTGATCAAGATTCAAGTTGGGGATCAAAGTGGAATAGTTTTGTTCACCTGACACAATTTTCGAATTGGCAATCTACAGTTTTTGACTTCGTAACAGGAGCTAAAAGCCCTGACTATCTTAAATGGAAGGTTAAGTATGATGAAAAGAAACTATATTCAAAAGAGCTGACGCGACAAATTAAATCTAGCGAAATGTATCATAATAAGGTTCAGTCTTTCATACCCCAGAAAAAGCTTGAGATCAATGTTGATAAATTCAATGAGGAGATTTATAAAATAACTCAGAAAATCAAAGACACCTGTCATAAGCAAACAACAATTAAAAATGAAATCTATAATCATTCAATAATAAGAACTAAACTACAGAACGATTTGAGGATGGCTAGAGCTGCTGAAAAAGAAACTTTTCTAGATATCAATTACTTGACTGATATTCCTGACGGCGAAATGTTAGAGTGCCCAACTTGCGGAATTATGCATAAGGTGTCCATAGACGCCCGGGTAGATTTAACATCCGAATTTGAACAATTGCATACGTTCATTGTAGAAACAAAAGATAAATTAGCCAAAACAAGAGATAAGGAAGCTTTATTAAAGGAAAACTACGCTAATAGCATCATTGAAATAAATGAGCTAAATGCACTATTAGAACGTAATGCTACAGATGATAATGTATCATTTCGCGACATAGTTAATTCTAAATCTAGTGATGTGTTAACACATGCGCTTCAAGTGACAACGTCTATTATTCAAGGTGAAATAGCTAAAACCGAAGAAGAAGCAAATGAATTTTATTCATGGATGAAGCACTTTGATAATGCGGCTCATGAAAGAGAAGTTCGTGAAAAACTGAATCTTAAATACCAAGAGTATTGTAGAAAATTAAAGATCAATGCAACTGAATACGCAAAAAGAATTTCACTTCATAGGAAACCAATAACAACAGGAAGTTCTGGGCCACGAAGTGTTTTAGCTCTACATTGTAGTATCGTTGCAGTTACTTATGAGAATAATGCATTTCCGGCTTTTCCATTTATAATTGATACGCCGCAGCAATCTGGCCAAGATGAAAAGAATCTTAGCCGTATGCTTGATGTCAGCTTATCAATGGACAAATGGGCAGGCCAGGTAATTATTGCTACTGAGTCTATACCTGAGCAGTGGGAAAAGAATGATGCAAATATAATTTCACTTGGAGATAATCGTAGCTTATTGAACAACGATGAATATCAAGAAATTTTAGGGTTCTTGCGACAGATTTTGTACACAATATAACTAAAAGAAATTACTTGGCATCAGCTGTTTTATTGCGTTTCGAAAGTGTACTTTTTGAAGGAAACCACCTGAATGCCAAGAAGTTTGTTGATTTCTTTCATTCTTTCTTGCAGTGGATGAAGTTCATTCCTTACAAATACTTGAGATGCTTTTATAACATCACCAAAACCTCCACTATTCTCTGGTAAAATCCCCATCATCTGCGGCGGCACGCGGTGCGCGCTCAGCAAATCGTCACGACTGGCTTTTTTTATATTAAAAAAGTCATCACGCGTCGCCACTTCGCTAAGCGGCAGAATTTTGATGCCATCCGGCTTCCCGTTGGGCGCATACATAAACAGGTTCCGGAAATTGCCGATCCCTTTGGTGTCGCGCATTGCCTGTCTCATGCGCTCAATATCGCTGCTGCTCTGAGCTGCGTCGGTCATATAAAGAATGTACCCGGCGTGTGCACCGTTCTGGTAATACTTGCGGCGGAACAGCGTAGCCGACTCGTTCAGCCAGGCGGAGTTAAGCGCGCTGAGATATTCCGGCAAACCATACAGCTCCTGATTGATATCCGGTTCGATTAGGTGGAACACCTGATCCGTATCGAACCGGTGCGCCTCCTTCCATTCCCCCACAAACCAGTACACGCCCTCTTCCACTCCCCGGCGCGTATATTTGGCCGGTGACGTCTCCAGGCGCAGCGGCTGACCGAGCGTGTTGCGGCGCAGCTCGGCAAAGGCGTTGCCAAACACCAGATAATCCAGCGCGAACTTGCTGAACTCCTGCTGACTGAGCAGCGGGTGCGGGATGAAGGTTGACGCCAGAATGTTGCGCTTAACGTAAAGGGGCGAGCTATGATGCACCGCTGAACGCAGGCTTTTTGCCAGTCCGTGAAAGCTGACCGGCGGCTCGTACCAGCGCCCGTTATGAATGCATTCGGTGTAATCCATAATATCGCGCTTATCTAACACCGCCGTTGGCTCGCCGAAGCTGAACGCCTCGAACGGCTGATGCGCTGCCGGTGAAGGCTGGGATTGGGCGGTGAATGCCCTGCGGTCTTTGCGTTTGCTCATCAGTAAAATTCCATGAATGAAGGGTTATCGCCGCCGCTGGCAGCGGTGAGCGGTTCGTTAAGCAGTGCGTGCATGATTGCCCACGCGACGTCGGCGTGGCTGGCTTCTTCGCTGCGGCTCGCTTCGTAGGTTGAACGGTTTCCGCTGGCGGTCATGGTTTTGCGGATCGCCATAAAGGATTGCGTGATATCGGTCTGGCCCGCGTCGTATTCGAGTCGCCCGCTGCTGATGGTGTCTTTCGCTTTGAGCACCATCGCGGTTTTGACTTCCGGCGAATATTTGATTTCGCGCGCCGCCGGGAAGAACTGGCGCACGAGCTGAAACACGCCCTGACCGATGCCGGTGGCATCCACACCGATGTATTCCACGGTGTATTTTTCGGTGAGCTGTTTAATCGACTGCGCCTGCGCGGCGAAGTCCATGCCGCGCCACTGGTGGCGCTCCAGCACGCGGAATTTGCCCCCCTTCACCAGCGGCGGCGCGATTACGGCACATCCGGCACTGTCGCCGGTATGCGAAGGATCGTAACCAATCCATACCGGGCGATAGTCGAACGGGCGCAGCGCGTACGGGTTGAAGTCCGTCCATTCCTCCAGGCTGTCGACCATGCAGGTCTGCAGCTCGGCGAACGGAAACACGCTGGCCTCGTCGTCGACAAATTCACACATCAGCAGGTTTTGATACTCGGATGGGCTGTATTCAAGCTGCAGCTGATCGATATCGAACAGGTTGCAGCCGCCGGTCAGCGCATCCTCAACCGTGACAATCTGCCGCCACTGACCGTCGCGCACAGCGCGCCTTTCGCCAGGTGCGAGTGTGAGAGATCCAGCTCAATACGGTCATCTTTGTTACGGCGCCCTTTGTTGAACAGCTCGCCAGACCAGAACGGATAAGCGCTGTGAGACAGGCTCGACGGCGTGGAAAAGTAGGTTGTGCGCCACTTCTTGTGCAGCGACATGCCGCTGGCAACTTTGCGCAGCTCCTGAAACTTCGGTATCCAGAAATATTCATCCAGGTACAGGTTGCCGGTGTAGCTCTGCGCGGTGCGCACGTTGGTGCCGAGAAATATTAGACGCGCGCCGTTGGGCAGCACTATCGGATCGCCTTTCAGGTCAACGTCCACCTGACGGGCAAAGTCGAGGATGTAGTTTTTGAAGACGTGCGCCTGCGCCTTGCTCGCTGATAAGAAAATCTGGTTGCGCCCGGTGGTGAGCGCATCGATGAGCGCCTCACGGGCGAAGTAGAACGTTGCGCCAATCTGGCGGGATTTGAGGATATTGCGAATGCGGTGCGCGAGTCCGGCCTGATGCCAGCCGAGCTGGTACGCAAAGCAGCCATTCATAAACAGGCCGGTAAGCTTGTCGGTCTGCTCGTCGCTGAATACGTTCTTTATTACCGGCTGGCGCTCGCCCTTGTTGCGGTTGCGCACGTTGGGATTTAAGTCCGCCTCGTTGCCGCTGCTGCGGTAGCGCTCCACGCGCGCCAGCCGTTCAATCTGGCGGCCTAGCGCGTCTATCTCCTTGTAATCACCATTCCCCTTGACCTCTTTCATGATGAGCTGAATCAACCGCGCTTCCATGCTGGCTTCCACGCGACTGATGGGCGCGATGCTGTCCCACTCGTCGCGCAGCTTCCAGCTCTGCACGGTTGGCGTTTTCTGTCCGAGCGTCTCCGCAATCTGGCGCACGGAAAATCCCTGCCAGTAAAGCAGCGCAGCCTGACGGCGCGGATCGCTGATGATGGTGCCGGGTGTCATGTTCATGCCGGTAAGGCTACCGGTGGCAATTTGGGCGCGCCTGCACTCGCTGTTTGCTGATACATGAGCGGGCGGTGATGCGTTGAGGGATTAGGCGGCGGCGGGGAAACTGGCCCCGAACCGAACCAACCCACTGACCGGAGCCTGATTAATGGCAACTAAAGCAAAGCGTTTCCGCATCGCTGTGCAGGGCGCAACCACCGACGGCCGCGAAATTTCCCGCGACTGGATTTCGCAGATGGCGAAAAACTATGACCCCACTGTCTACGGCGCACGCGTCAACATGGAACACATTAAAGGCTATGCCGCCGACAGCACATTCCGCCGCTTTGGTGACGTCACGAAGGTTGAAGCCGAAGAAATCACCGAAGGCCCGCTGGCGGGCAAGCTCGCGCTGTTTGGCTACATCGATCCCACGCCTGAGCTGGTCGAGCTGACTAAAGCACGCCAGAAGGTTTACACCTCGATTGAAGTGAACCCGAAATTCTCCGACACCGGCGAAGCCTATCTGATTGGTCTGGCCGTGACCGACGATCCTGCAAGCCTCGGCACCGAATACCTGAGCTTCAGCGCCACCGCCAAAGCCAGCCCGCTGGCGTCCCGCAAGCAGGACAAAGAAAACCTGTTTACCGCCGCCGAAGAAACCCTGATCGAGTTTTACGACGAAGCCGACGCAGGCCCTTCGCTGCTGTCCCGCGTGAAAGAGCTGTTTACCCGCAAAGAGAAAACCGACGACGAGCGCTTAAGCGACGTGAGCGCGGCGGTTACTGCCGTCGCGGAGCAGGTGCAGAAGAACGGCGAAACCCACTCGCAGCAGGTGGCCGCGCTGGAAAAAACCTTTTCCGAACGCATCGCGGTGCTGGAGCTGGAAGCCGGTAAAGACCGCGAAGCGCTGAGCACCCTGCAGGAGACGCTGGCAAAAACTGACGGCGGCTTTAACCGTCGCCCGCCTGCGACCGGCGGCGACAACAAAGGCAGCGTGCAGACCGACTGCTGATACGCCGGACTGAGTAAACCCGAATACTGATTAACAGGAGCGCCAATGCGCAAGAATACCCGCTTTAAATTTAACGCCTACATGTCCCGCGTCGCCGAGCTGAACGGCGTAGAAATCGACGATATGAACAAGAAATTCAGCGTCGAGCCGTCCGTTACGCAGAAGCTGATGACCCGCGTGCAGGAGTCGTCCGCGTTTCTTACCCGCATCAACATCGTGCCGGTGCCGGAAATGAAGGGTGAAAAAATCGGCGTCGGCGTGTCCGGCTCGATTGCCAGTACCACCGATACCGCTGGCGGTGACGAGCGCGAAACCGCTGATTTCTCTTCGCTTGATAGCCAGGGCTATGAGTGCGCGCAGGTCAACTTCGATTTCCACATCCGCTATAACACGCTTGACCTGTGGGCACGCTACGACGATTTCCAGACGCGTCTGCGCGATTCCATCATCCAGCGCCAGGCGCTTGACCGCATCATGATCGGCTTTAACGGCACGCACCGTGCCAAAACCTCCAATCGCGCCGCCAACCCGATGCTGCAGGACGTGGCGGTGGGCTGGCTGCAGAAGTACCGCAACGAAGCGCCGAGCCGTGTGATGAGCAAAATCACGGAGGAAGACGGCACGGTGATTTCGCCCAAAATCCGCGTGGGCAAAGACGGCGACTACGCCAACCTCGACGCGCTGGTAATGGACGCCACCAACAACCTGATCGAGCCGTGGTATCAGGAAGACCCGGAGCTGGTCGTTATCGTGGGCCGTCAGCTACTGGCCGACAAGTATTTCCCGATCGTGAACAAAGACCAGGCGAACACCGAGCAGCTTGCCGCTGACGTCATCATCAGCCAGAAGCGCATCGGCAACCTGCCAGCCGTGCGCGTGCCCTACTTCCCGGCCAACGCCATGATGATCACCCGCACCGATAACCTGTCGATTTACTGGCAGGAAGGCACGCAGCGCCGCCACATCGAAGAGGTGCCGAAGCGTGACCGCATCGAAAACTACGAGTCCGCAAACGAGGACTACGTGGTGGAGGACTATGCGGCGGGCTGCGTGATTGAAAACATCGAGCTGGGTGATTTCAGTAAACCGGCAGCAGCCACCACCGAAACCCCGGCAGCGGGAGAGTAACGCATGCTGAGTCCCGCCCGCCGTCACCGGATGCGCGTCCAGGCCGAAACCGAATCGCAGCGGGATGCGAACCCGCTGCGCCACGCCACCGGCTATGAGCAGATGCTCGTAAAACTGAACGAGGACAAGCGCCGCCTGAAAAAAGTCCACTCGGTAGAGCGCAAGGCTGAGCTAAAGCGCCAGCTTCTGCCCGACTACCTGCCGTGGATTGCAGGCGTGATGAACAGCGGGCGCGGCGCGCAGGATGCCATCGTGATGACCGTCATGATCTGGCGGCTGGACACCGGCGACGTAACCGGCGCGCTCGAAATCGCCCGTTACGCATTAACGCACGGTCTGGTACCGCCCGACGGATTCAAACGAGACAGCCTGCCGTACCTGCTGGCCGAAGAAGTTGCCAGCGCCGCGACACGCGCCTGGACGGCAAAAGAAGCGGTCGATATTGCGCCGCTGCTTGAAACCATCCGGCTGACCGACGCCGAAGACATGCCCGATCAGGTGCGCGCCAAGCTGCACAAAATCGCCGGGTATGTGTATCGCGATTCGGGCGGGACTCTGGAAGCCATGCATCACCTGAAACGCGCGCTGCAGTTGCATGAGGGCTGCGGCGTGAAGAAAGACATAGAGCGGCTGGCGACTGCCATGAAAAAGCAGGCGCAGGCCAGCCGCTGACCGGACGCGACCCCGCGCAGGGCGGCAGGACGGCAACGCACTTTCAGTGCCTGCGCCGTCCTCCACCGCCCACCTATTTCTGAGGCCAACTATGAGCACGCTGGTAATAGCAGCACAGCGACCGGCAGAGACTGCCGAGCCGCCGGTAAAGAACACCTTTTTCTGGCCTGATATCGACCTGCACCAACTGCGCGAATCACTGCGCTACGAGGGAACCGTCACCGCGCAGCGCCTGCGGCTGGCGGTGAAAACGGCGATTAGCGAAGTGAACGCCGAGCTGTACGACTGGCGCACCGACCAGATGGCGGCGGGCTTCAAAATGCTCGCTGACGTCCCGGCGGAAGCGCTGGACGGCGTAAGCGAAAAAATCACGCACTACCTCGCCGCCGTCGAGGCGATCACCGCCGCCACCATTGCCGAGCGCTATCGCGGCTATGACGCCAGCGGCACGAAGAAGGCCGGAGACGTTGAGGCCAGCGCCGACGAATACTGGCGCGACGCGCGGTTCAGCATCAGCCGCGTCGGTGAGCGGCCTAACTGCATCGTGAGCCTGCTGTGACGCGGGTTTACGCGCTGCAGGGCGATACCGTCGACGATATCTGCTATCGCCATTACGGGCGCACGGAGCAGGTAACGGAATCGGTCTTTGATGCTAACCCCGGCCTCGCCGACGCCGGGCCGATACTGCCGCACGGCTGGCCGGTCGATCTGCCTGAGCTGCCGGAATCGTCAACGGGTGAGACCGTTAACCTTTGGGACTGAATCATGAACATCACGATGGAGCGCATCAGCGCCTTTATCACCTACAGCATTGCCGTGGTGATGGGCTGGCTCGGTAAATGGGATCTGCAGGACGTGGCGACGATCCTCGGCATGGTGCTCGGCGTCGGCATGTTTCTGGTGAGCTGGTATTACCGCCGCAAAACCTACCAGCTTTTTGCAACGGGCCGCATCAGCCGGAGTGACTATGAATCTGCAAACCGTTAAGCGCTGTTCGGTTGTCGTGGTGCTGGCGATTGCCGCCACGCTGCCGGGCTTTCAGCAGCTGCACACCTCGGTTGAGGGACTGAAATTTATCGCCGATTACGAAGGCTGTCGCCTGAGTCCGTACAAGTGCGACGCGGACAAATGGACGGACGGCATCGGCAACACCGTCGGCGTGGTACCAGGCAAAAACATCACAGAACGCCAGGCGGCGGGCACGTTTATCGCTAACGTGCTGCGCACTGAAAAGGCGCTAACGCGTTGCCTGTTCGTGAAGGTGCCGCAAAAGGTTTACGACGCCGTGGTGTCGTTGGCATTCAACGTCGGCACCGGTAATGCCTGCAGCTCAACAATGGTGAAGCTGCTGAACCAGAACCGCTGGCGCGAAGCCTGCTATCAGTTACCGCGCTGGGTATACGTGAAAGGCGTGTTTAATCAGGGGCTGGATAACCGCCGCGTGCGCGAGCTGGCATGGTGCCTTAAGGGGGCGCTGTGATTCGCATTACGGGAACGCTTTTAGCCGTGGCACTGCTGGCGCTGGCGTTGACCGGCTGGCGCTGGTCGGTTGCCAGCGATGAACTGGCGAGCGCGCAGCGGGTTATCGGCACACTGTCAGCCGGTATCGAGAGCCGGGATAAAGCCATTACCCGGCTTAAAACTGAAAACAATGAAGGGCAGAAACGCGAAGCCACGCTGCGGCTGATGCAGGGCAAAGCCAGCGCCGGAGCGCTGACGCGAGAAGCACACATACAGAGGGAAACCGATGCAAACCCGATACTTCGTGACTGGTCTGTTACTGCTTTGCCTGATGATGTTATCAGGCTGCACACCCGTCCCGCCTTCACCAGCGCCAGAGATTATCTGGATTGGCTGTCCGCGCGTGACAAGCTGCCCGGTGCCGGGAAATAGCCTGAGAACGGCGGGCGATCTGGCGGCAGACAATCGCCAGCTTGAGGCGGCGCTCGCCTCCTGCGGGCTGCAGGTCGAAATCATTAAAGAGTGCCAGGAGCAACACGATGCTGAAACCTCAACAACTCCGCAAGGCGCTGACCGACAGCGTGCCGCTGCTGCAGCGCAACCCTGACTGCCTGAATGTGTTCATCGACAGCGGACGCATTGTCTCAACGCTCGCCGTCTCGTTGTCGTTTGAATATCAGTACCGGCTGAACATGGTGATAACTGACTACACCGGCGATATCGATCTGCTGATTGTGCCGATGCTGGAATGGTTGCGTGTAAATGAACCCGATATCATGGCGACAAAAGAAAAGCAGCAGACCGGCTTCACGTTCAAGGCGGACGTCATCAGCGACACGGCCAGCGATATCAGTATTGACCTGCAACTGAGCGAACGGGTGATCGTTAAACGCGTGGGTGATGCACTGCACGTTAATCACGTTGGTGAAAATCCAATACCGGAGAACGACTCGCGCCCCGTGCAGCTCTATGCAGGCGGTGATCTGGTTAGTGAGTGGCGACCATGAGTGACTTACAACTGGTCAATGACAGGCTGAATGCGTTGATTGGTAATCTTTCACCGTCCTCACGCAAAGAGATGGCACGCAATATCGCGAAGAAGCTGCGCGCCAGTCAGCAGCAGAATATCAAGCGCCAGCAGGCTCCGGACGGCACACCCTTTAAGCCACGCAAGGCACAGCCAATACGCAGCAAAAAGGGGCGGGTTAAGCGTGAAATGTTTGCGAAGCTTCGCACCGCAAAGTATATGAAGGCGCGAGCAAATAACGATGAAGCTTTAGTCGAATTCGCCGGGAGTGTTCAGCGGATGGTACGAGTGCATCATTATGGTCTTCGTGATAGACCATCAAAACATGCACACGCAATAAACTATGAAGCAAGGCCATTGCTGGGACTTGATAGACAGAGTCTTGACATGGTTGAAGAAGTGATCATTAATATTCTTAAAGACTAATCCTATTGACTGGAGTTTTTATTGGGCCGTTTTACTGATAGCCGCAAAGATGATTCTGCGCAAAAAATTGAGCTCATGGTGAAAATCATATTAAGAACTGATGCTTATCTTAATAGTGCCAATACAAAATCAACTATCTTACTAAGCTTATCATCTGCGCTTCTTGCAGCAATTTTACTTAATTATGATAAGTTTCTTAATAGATTAAGTAATGTAGGAGATAAGTACGTTTTATCTGTGTTTGCATTGGCTTCATTAATTCTATTACTAATGGCAATTTTCTATTCTCTTAAAGGAGTAGTTCCCTTTCTGGAACCCTCAACTAAGAAGAATATTTTTTCCTTCGTTGACTCAATTCATTACCACAAAGATGTTGAAGGTTATATATCATGCCTTAGAGAAAAAAATTCATCTGAAATGATAAGCTCATTGGCATCATTGAATTTTACACTTTCAAAAGCTCTAATTGATAAATATTCTCAACATAAAAACTCTGTTGAATGCATTACTATTGCACTTTTGACACTGGGCTTGATGATTTTGGTTATAATATTATCTCAAATATAGAGGTTAGCATGTCCATCGAAGATATTTATAAAGGATTAGGTCGTTCTCTTGATGCGACGCTTTCAAAAAGAAATTCTACAAACCTTATTAAAAGCGATAGTGCTTATGATTCCAGTGAATCTCTAATGGAATCTAAATGGGGAAGATCTAAAATAAGTTCTGAAAGCCTTGCCTCTGCACCAGAGAGTTACGGTGTTAAAAACTTAGTACGAAATAAGTTTGGTAAGCATGGTTTAATGCAGCAAAGTTTCGGTTGCCATCCAGACTTTGATGAAATTGATGGTAAGAGTGAGCTAAGGTATGGTTATGCTATAACATTATTTATGGATATAATTGGCTCGACTAAGCTTGGTGTGACTTATACACCCTTAGAAGTATTCGAAATAAAAAATGATATTATTCGGTGTGCTATAGAAACCATAGATTCATTCGATGGGCATGTTCACAGAATTATGGGGGATGCGGTTATGGCATTCTTCAGGAGTGATAGAAAGCAAAATGATGGTTTGATAATGGACCATGCTATTGATGCCCTTAATTGCTCAGTCTTTCTTATTGAAATGATGGAGAAGGTTGTTTCACCTAAGCTTTCAAGCATGGGTGCGGACAAAATAGGAATTCGTATTGGCATTGATTATGGTAAGGACGAAGAGGTTATTTGGGGGACATATGGATATTATGGATCCCATGAAGTCACAGCAACGTCATATCATGTTGATGTAGCAGCCAAGCTTCAACAAAAAGCTCCTAAGAACTCCATATTGGTAGGAGAAAATTTTGTCGAGTTGTTAGGTTTTGATGAAAAGCTAATTAGTGTAATGGAAAAAATAAAGGCAGGAGTTCCTGAGAAGCAAGAGTTTGTTAAACCGAATTACCTGACAAGTAATGGCCGCCCTAAGAACTATAGGCAATATTTAATAAATCACGACTTCTATAAAAAACTTACACCAATTGACTCCTACCCTGAAAGTCTTGAAATCACTGCGACCTTAAAAAAATCCGAGGATCTTCCATCGGATGATTATTATGAAAGATGCTCTAGAAGCATTAAAAAAGGCTCAGGGATATCATTCAAAGTAAAATACAAAAGTATACCTGACCGTAAGTTGCGATTTTTATTCAGAGTTGAAAACACTGGCGCGGAGGCTAAACAAAAAGAGAATAGTGCTAATCATCAAAAATATGTCGATGCTGTGTATCAAGGTGATGGTATTTACTTTGCAAGGCATTGGGAAGGAACTGAGTACAAAGGTATTCACCATATGTTTGTTTCAGTATGGTCTGACGAAACAAGGCTGATTGATGAAGAAAGATTTTCCATTTTCATTACAGACTCTCTTGAATCTTAGATAAATAAAACCTTCTGCTTGTTCATTCACAAGCAAACTCTCTTAAATTGAGAATGCATCTTGATCTAATGCATTCTCAAACCATGAATGAACAACTCTCCGAAATCCTGCGCCTGCTGCGCAACCTTATCCGCATTGGCACCGTGTCCGCCGTAAAACTGGACGACGGGTTATGCCGCGTGGATACCGGGCATAACACTACTGGCTGGCTTCACTGGCTTTCTGCGCGTGCGGGGAAAACCCGCTCATGGAATGCGCCATCGATCGGTGAGCAGGTGCTCGTTCTATGCCTCGGCGGTGAACTCGATACCGGGTTTGTGCTGCCGGGGATCTTCTCTGATGACAATCCCGCACCATCTGCATCCGCTGACGCTCTGCACTGGTCATTCCCTGACGGCGCGGTGATTGAGTACGAGCCGGAAACCGGCGCACTCAAAGCAACAGGCATACAAACCGCAACCATTGAGGCGGCGGTAAAAATCCTGCTGAGCACGCCAGAGGTTGAATGCACGGCGCACCTGAAAGCAAAAACGTTCGAGTTTTCAGAGGGCGGCAAGATGTCCGGCAACGTTGAGCACAGCGGCGGGAAATTCGACTCAAACGGCGTTGTTGTGGATGACCACGATCACGGCGGCGTGCAGCGCGGAAGCAGCAGGACGGACGGGCCTCAATGACGACAGCGAAATACATCGGCATGAGCCGGGAGACCGGCGAGGCGCTTAACGACCTCGACCATATCCGTCAGTCAGTGCGCGACATACTGCTGACGCCGCTCGGCTCGCGGGTGATGCGGCGCAGCTATGGCTCGCTGCTGTCGGCGCTGATTGACCAGCCGCAAAACGAATCGCTACGCCTGCAGATTATGTCGGCCTGCTATATGGCGATCCTGCAGTGGGAGCCGCGGGTAAAACTCACCGGCATCAATTTCGATTCTGATTTCAACGGCGGCATGGTGGTCGAGCTGACTGGCAACCGCGCCGACACGACGCAACCTTTTTCCTTAACCGTTCCTGTGAGCTGAGAACATGGCAACTATCGACCTGAGCCAGCTACCCGCGCCTGACGTGGTGGAAACGCTGGACTACGAAACCCTGCTGGCCGAGCGCAAAGCCACGCTAATTTCGCTCTACCCGGAAGAACAGCAGGCCGCTGTAGCCCGCACGCTGGCGCTCGAATCTGAACCCATCGTGAAGCTGCTGCAGGAAAATGCGTATCGTGAAGTGATTCTGCGCCAGCGCATCAACGAAGCGGCTAAGGCGGTGATGGTGGCTTATGCGCTTGACGACGATCTCGACCAGCTAGGTGCGAATAATGGCGTTGAGCGCCTGACCATTACAGCGGCAGATGAAGCGACCATCCCGCCCACGGCGGCGGTGATGGAAAGTAATGATGATTTTCGCGCCCGTATCGCCGCTGCATTTGAAGGCTTAAGCGTTGCCGGGCCAACTGGCGCATATGAGTACCACGCCCGAAGCGCCGACGGCAGAGTGGCGGATGCGTCCGCCATCAGTCCATCGCCCGCCGTTGTTACGGTAACTGTGCTGGCGCGTGAGGGTAATGGCACCGCTGCCAATGACCTGCTGGCTGTGGTGGATGCCGCGCTGAACGATGAGAACGTGCGCCCGGTCGCTGATCGCGTAGGCGTACAGTCGGCGCAGATCGTTGATTACGCCATCGAAGCTGAGCTTTATCTCTATCCGGGGCCGGAAGCTGAACCCATCCGCGCGGCATCAGAGGCAAAACTCGCCGCCTACGTGACGGCACAGAAACGGCTGGGGCGCGACATTCGCCTGTCTGCACTGTATGCGGCTATCCATGTTGAAGGCGTGCAGCGCGTTAACCTGATTCAGCCTGTCGCTGACGTGGTGCTCGACAAGACGCAGGCGGCATATTGCACTGGCTACACGCTGACGGTGGGAGGTTCAGATGAGTGATCGCCTGCTGCCTACTGGCTCGTCGTCACTGGAAGTCGCCGCCGCTGAAGCGCTGGTAATCCTCAGCACGATGAAAGTACCACTGCGACAGCTATGGAACCCGCAAACCTGCCCGGTGCAGTTGCTGCCCTATCTGGCGTGGGCATGGTCGGTTGACCGCTGGGATTCTGGCTGGAGTGAATCAACCAAGCGCGCCGTTGTGGCGGCAGCGCGATACGTGCATCGCCATAAAGGAACCATAGGCGCTATCCGTCGCGTGGTTGAGCCGCTGGGCTATCTGATCCGCGTTATCGAATGGTGGAAGACTAATGAAAC
This sequence comes from Pantoea sp., assembly GCF_039594315.1. GTDB lineage: Bacteria > Pseudomonadota > Gammaproteobacteria > Enterobacterales > Enterobacteriaceae > Pantoea. Next base: position 66,950 of record NZ_JBCNNP010000014.1, on the reverse strand, counting down.
GCCAGGCACATTTCGGCTGGATGTTGGCGTGCTGGATACCGGCATCACTGAGGAAATGTACAACGAGCTGGAACGGTTAATCGCGGACGCGAAGCCGTGCAGCCGCCATCTGATCGGGCTGTCCATCAATCTCGATGCAAACGGCGCAATCCCGGTTGCTGTCGCCAGTTACAGCGGCGACGAGCTGACTGTGTATCCCTACACCCCTGAACTTATCAGCGTCGGCGGGCCGGTGTATTCCGGTGCGGCGGTGCATCTTATCGACCTGACGGAAGTGAGCGCATGACGACAAAATATTTTGCCCTGCTGACCAATCAGGGCGCGGCTAAGCTGGCGAACGCCGCCGCGCTCGGCACAAAAGTAGACCTTAAAGAAATGGCTGTTGGTGACGGCGGCGGCACGCTGCCCACGCCAGACCCGGCGCAGACGAAACTTATCGGCGAGAAGCGACGCGCACAGCTCAACTCGTTATCGATTGACGCGGCGAACAGCAGCCAGATTATTGCCGAGCAGATAATCCCGGAGAGCGAAGGCGGTTTCTGGATTCGTGAGATTGGACTTTATGACGCTGACGGCGTGCTGATTGCGGTGGCGAACTGCGCAGAGACCTACAAGCCGCAGCTTGCCGAGGGCAGCGGGCGCACGCAGACGGTGCGCATGATTCTAATCGTGAACAGCACCAGCGCTGTGACGCTTAAAATCGATCCATCCGTGGTGCTGGCAACGCGTAAATACGTGGATGATGCGGTGATCGAGGTGAAAGCCTACACCGATAGCGTGATGAAAAAGCACATTGATGCCGCCAATCCGCATGAGCAGTATTTGCAAACGGCCAATGCGCTGTCAGAAATAAAAGATGCAAAACTGGTGGAAAAGCTACTGGAGAATCTCGGTCTTAGTGAGAGCTTTAAGGGCCGCTTTATTGGCCGTCAGCTTTTCACCACGCCCGGAGCGATCAGCTACAAGCCCACGCAGGGAACGAAGCGAATCAAAATCATCATTACCGGTGGTGGCGCGCGCGGGTACGGCTTCCTTGGCTGGGGTTCGGACTACCGTGCACGCGGTGCGGGCGGCGGCGCGGGTGCTACCGCGATTGCCTGGCTGGATGTTGACGACACTAAAACTTATCCGGGTGTGGTGGGCCGTGGCGGTGACGACACGCTGACGCCTTCCAGCAGCACGTTCAACGGCGTGATAACGGCGGCTAACGGTGCCGTTCCTGCAACCGGCGGTGACGGTGGGCGCGGGGGTGTTGCCGTCGGTGGAGAAATCAATCTTCAGGGCGGCGACGGCAGTGATTCGCCGGGCCTTATTAGTGCAACGACTAACGTTTATCGCGGCGGTTCCGGTGATGGCGGCGTGAGTTACTGGGGCGGAGGCATTCGCAGTGCAGAAGGTGCAGTAACGGGGCGTCAGGCAACGTTTGGTGCAGGCGGCGGTGGCAGCGTCCGCGATAATCCGTTTATTGGAAACTTTGGTTCTCACGGCGTGATTTATATTGAGGAGTACACCTGATGAAAACGTATGCCCGCATTGAGGATCAGCGCGTCGAGGAAATCGTCTCGCTCAGCGTGAAGCCTGAAAAGCTCTATCACCCGTCGCTGGTCTGGGTGGACATTACCTCACTGGCTGAGCAACCGGACGTGAATTACCTCTACAGCGACGGCGTATTTACCGCGCCGGTTATTGAGGCAGAAGACGCCGTATTTCTTGCCAGCAGCCGACTGGCCGCAGAAATGGACGATGCCAACCGGACGATGGCCCCTCTCCAGGATGCGGTTGATATCAGCATGGCGACGGACGAAGAAACAGCGCGACTCGCTGAGTGGAAAAAGTACCGCGTCATGCTGAGCCGGATTGATGTAACGGCAGCACCTGATATTGACTGGCCGGAAAAGCCTGTCTGAATAATTCGCTCTGCATAGCCGGGGCGTTTTTTTAATCCATAATCAGGCCGGCGGAAGCAATTTTCTTGCTCGTCTGATGAGTTCTTCGATCAGCCCTAAAGGAACATCCTCAATAAAACAGGACAACGTAAATTCAGCCGTGATATCAGAAAAAAATACTTCTGCTATTTGGATAACTTTTCCATCTACGGATTGAGTGACCTCAAGATACATCCCGTCCCGAACGATATCGCTGCAACGGCAGAATTGATAATTTTGTTCACCAATACGCATTCTTGCTCCTATTTTTATCCGCCTATACACCAACAAACTGCAACCGCATGCACCACCCCGCCTGAGCTGACACTCTGAGCACACCTTTAACCAGGAGTGCAACAGATGGCAGATTATCATCACGGTGTCCGCGTCGTCGAAATCAATGACGGCACGCGCACCATCTCTACCGTATCAACAGCAATTGTTGGCATGGTCTGCACCGCGCAGGATGCGGATGTGGCAACGTTCCCGCTTAATACGCCGGTACTGATCACTAACGTGCAGGGCGCAGTTGGCAAAGCTGGCGTTAAAGGCACGCTCTCTGCCTCGCTACAGGCTATCGCCGATCAGTCAAAGCCCGTCACCATTGTGGTGCGCGTGGCAGAAGGCGCGGACGAAGCTGAAACCATTTCCAATATCATCGGCGGCACTGACCAAAATGGCCAGTACACCGGCATGAAAGCACTGCTTGCCGCACAGACGCAGCTCGACGTTAAGCCGCGTATTCTCGGCGTGCCGGGCCTCGACTCGCTGGAAGTTGCCACCGCGCTAGCCAGTATCGCGCAGCAACTGCGCGCCTTCGCCTATGTGTCGGCGTGGGAGTGCAAAACCATTTCCGAAGCCCGCCTTTATCGCGACAACTTCAGCCAGCGTGAGCTGATGGTGATCTGGCCGGACTTCCTCGCATGGAACACCACCGCAAATAAATCCGATGTGGCTTACGCCACCGCCCGTGCGCTGGGCTTGCGCGCCAAAATCGACAACGACACCGGCTGGCATAAAACCCTGTCGAATGTTGGTGTGAATGGTGTAACCGGCATCTCCGCGTCAGTGTTCTGGGATTTGCAGCAGGTTGGAACTGATGCAGACCTGCTCAACGAAGCCGACGTCACCACCTTAATTCGCAAAGACGGTTTCCGCTTCTGGGGCAACCGCACCTGCAGTGACGATCCGCTGTTCCAGTTTGAGAACTACACCCGCACCGCCCAAGTGCTGGCTGACACGATGGCCGAGGCGCATATGTGGGCGGTTGATAAGCCACTGACGCCGGTACTGGTGCGCGAAATTATCGCTGGCATCAACGCGAAATTCCGCGAGCTGGTTAACGCCGGTTATTTGCTGGGCGCGTCCGCCTGGTACGACGAAAGCGCCAACGATAAAGACACCCTGAAAGCGGGCAAGCTCTTTATCGATTACGACTACACGCCGGTGCCGCCACTGGAAGACCTGACGTTACGCCAGCGCATCACCGACAGCTATCTGGCGAACTTCGCCGCATCCGTTAACAGCTAAGGAGCCGGATAAATGGCACTGCCACGCAAACTAAAGGCGATGAACCTTTTCAATGATGCAAACAGCTATCAGGGCATCGTCACCGCCGTCACGCTGCCGAAGCTGGCACGCAAGCTCGATCCGTACCGCGCGGGCGGTATGAGCGGCGCGGCGCACATCGACAATGGATTGGAAGATGACGCACTTGATGTGGAATGGAGTATCGGCGGCATGGATGAGCTGGTACTCACGCAATGGGGTGCATCTGCCGTGCCGCTGCGTTTCACCGGTTCTTATCAGCGCGACGATACCGGCGAAGAGATCGCGGTAGAGGTTGAGGTACGCGGTAAGCACCAGAGTTTTGACTTTGGTGAAGCCAAACAGGGCGAAGACACCGAGACCAAAATCACCTCGAAGTGCACCTACTACAAGCTGACGTGGAACGGCAAAGAGCTGATCGAAATCGACACCATCAACATGGTGGAAAAGGTCAACGGCGTTGACCGCCTCGAACAGCGCCGCAAAAACATCGGCTTGGTTTAAACCTGCAACCAGCGCCAGCGCGGCGCTGACTTAATTGAAGAGATAACCAAGATGGAACAGAACGAAAACACCGTGGTATTTGAAACTCCGCTTAAGCGGGGTGAAAGCGAAATCAAACAGGTTGAACTGATTAAACCAACGGCTGGAAGTCTGCGAGGCGTGCGCTTGGCCGATCTTTGTCAGTCTGACGTTGACGCGCTGCTGACCGTTTTACCGCGCATCACCCTGCCCTCATTAACGAAAGCTGAGTGCAATGCCCTCGACCCGATTGACCTGATCTCGCTCGGTGGCAAGGTGATCGGTTTTTTGCAGACGAAGTCGGACGAATAGAATGGCCGTGCGGCCTGACGGTTGATGATCTGATGGCCGATGTTGCAACGATATTCCACTGGCCTCCTTCTGAAATGTACGACATGCCGCTGGCCGAGCTGATGGGCTGGCGGCATAAAGCCTTTATCCGCAGCGGAGCAACCCCGGATGAGCAATAACCTCAGAGTACAGGTGCTGCTAAACGCGGTAGACAAAGCCTCGCGCCCCTTCAAAGCCGTCGAACGTGCCACCAAAGGGCTTGCCACTGAGATCCGCCAGACACAGAACAACATCAAAGCCCTCGATTCGCAGGCAGGTAAAATCGAAGGGTTTCGCAAGACCAGCGCGCAGCTTGCTATCACCCAGCAGAAACTCAAAGATGCCAAGGCCGAAGCGACAGCGCTGGCGGTGGCATTCAAGAGCGCTGAGCGGCCCACGGCACTGCAGGCGCGTGCGCTTGAGAAAGCTAAGCAGGCAGCGGCAGAGCTACAAACCAAGTCGAATTCTTTGCGCCTGTCAGTGCAGCAGCAGCGCGAGGCATTAAAATCTGCAGGTATTTCCACGCGCAATCTTAGTAGTGAACAGCAGCGCCTCAAGAGCGCTTCGGCACAAGCTACGCTCGCGATGAACCGGCAGAAACAGGAACTGCAACGGCTCAACGCGCAGCAGGAACGCTTAAACCGAACCAGCGAACGCTACCGCCGTGGGCAGGAGCTGTCAGCGAAAGTGCGCAATACCGGCGCGGCAGGCTTTGCCGGTGGCAGCGCCGCACTCTATGCAGAAGGCAGGCTGATTGCACCGGGTATGGAATTCGACAAGCAGATGTCAGAAACGCAGGCGTTGCTCGATACCGGTAAAAACGATCCTAAGCTGGCAGCTATCCGCAAACAGGCGCGAGACATTGGCGGCAGTACGGCATTTTCTCCAACGGATGTGGCGCGTACGCAGAGCACGCTGGCCCGTTCCGGCTACGATGCCGACGCCATACTGGCGTCAACCGAGTCGACGGTAAACCTGTCACTGGCGTCTAAGGTCGATATTGCCGAGGCGGCTGACATCGTTACCAACATGCAGACCGCTTTCAAAATTCCGATGGCGGAGATCCAGCGCGTTTCCGACGTAATGACGAAGGGTTTCACCAAGTCCAATACCAACTTACTTGAGCTGGGCGAGGCAATGAAATACGTCGCGCCGGTTGCGCGCGCGGCTGGTGCCAGCATCGAAGACACCACCGCCATGCTTGGTGTGATGGCAGATAACGGCATCAAAGGTTCGATGGCGGGAACCGGTGGAAGCGCAGTGTTCAGCAGGTTACAGGCCCCTGTTGGACAAGCCCCGGCAGCCCTCAAAGAGTTGGGAATCAAAACCCGTGACAGCAAAGGCAACATGCTGCCGGTGTTTGGCATTCTCAAAAGTATTGATGCCTCATTCAAAAGGAACCGGCTCGGCACAGCGCAGCAAGCGGAATACATCAAAACCATTTTTGGCGAAGAAGCGATGAAAGGTGCCATCAACCTTATCGATGCCGCCGGAAACGGTAAGCTTGATGAAAAGCGCGGCTACCTGATGAAAGCAGGTGGAGCCGCTAAACAGGTGGCAAATGTTCAGGTTGATAACCTCGATGGCGATCTGCTCAACCTGTCATCAGCCTGGGAAGACGTACGCATTGAGGTATTTGAACAGCAGGATAAATCCCTTCGCAGGCTGACGACTACCGCCAACAAATGGCTTATCACCGCTGGCAACTGGGTGAAAGCCAATCCTGTACTGACAACCAAAATCGTCATGCTGACCGGCGCGGCGACTGCGCTAGTCGCAGGGCTGGGATTAATTGGTTTAGTGGCATGGCCGGTCGTTGCGGGAATTAACGCATTGATTGCAGGCGCGGCTTTTCTAGGCACTGCATTTAGCATTGCAGGTGGTGCAATAACTTCAGCGCTTGGTTTAATCACGTTGCCGGTCGTCGCTGTCGTGGCGGCTGTCGTAGCGGGTGCGTTGATGATCCGTAAATATTGGGAGCCTATCAGCGCATTTATGGCTGGCGTTGCTGACGGGTTTACTGCTGCGATGGGGCCGATAAGTGAATCGTTTGGCACGCTAAAGCCGCCGTTTGAATGGCTGGGCGGCAAGGTCAAAGAGCTTTGGGAATGGTTTGGCAAGTTGCTGGATCCGGTTAAGTCCACGCAATCGGAGCTGGCCTCTGCCGGTGAGATGGGTAAGAAGTTCGGCAACATGCTGGCGGAGGCTTTAAAGATACCGGGAGAAGCTCTTGATCAGTTGCGAGGTGGTATTGATTGGGTGCTGGAAAAACTCGGCATCATTGACACCAAATCTGATGGTCTGAAAAACAAAGTCCCCTCACCTGATCCGATAGCAACGGGCGGCGCTGGCGTAAATACGGGCGGGTTGCAATACAGCCTGGCAACGGGTGGTGCGCCCTATCGACCCGTGTCGGCACCGTCCGCAGGGGGCGGATTTACCGACCGCAGTCAGAACAGTTACCAGTATGAAATCAACATGCATGAAGGCATGAGCAAAGACGATGCGCTGGCACTTATGGCGCAGCATCAGGCGCGTGAGCAGCGTAACCGACAGGCGCAGAATCGCAGCAAAATGAGCTGGGAGGATTAAGTGATGATGATGATCTACGGCATGATGCCATTTATGCGACAGACGCTGCCTTATGGTGAGCTGCAGCAGAACATCGATTATCGCTGGCCGACTAACAGCCGTTTTGGTCAGCGACCGGCGGCGCAGTTCATCGGGCCGGGTGACGAAAAAATCACGCTTTCGGGAGAACTTCGACCCGAGATTACTGGCGGCGCCATTTCTCTGATGACGATTCGGCTGTTGGCCGATGAGGGCATGGCATGGCCGCTAATTGGTGGCAGCGGCATGATTTATGGCATGTACGTTATCGAGAGCATTTCAAATACCCACAGCGAATTTTTCCCTAACGGTACGGCCAGCAAAATCATGTTTACGCTAAGCCTCTTACGTGTGGATGAGTCTCTTACATCAATGTTTGGCGATCTGAAAAAGCAGGCCGATGGGCTTATCAGCGGTGCGGGAAATCTACCAGGGCAAATCACCTCGGCCATCGGCAACGTTAAGTCAGCGGCCGGCAATCTCATTTCACAGGCGGGAGGGTTGATCGGATGACCGGTATCAGTGGCCTGCCGGTGCAGATGGGCGCGCGTTTAACTCCTGATTTTATGCTGACGGTCAATTCAAAGGATGTCACAGCGAACATTCGTGATCGCCTGATATCGCTCACGCTGACCGATAACCGCGGCTTTGAGGCTGACCAGCTCGACCTCGAGCTGGACGACGCAGACGGTCAACTGGCGATGCCAGTACGCGGCGCTGTGGTAACGCTGTTTCTCGGCTGGAAAGGACAAGCGCTGATCGGGAAAGGGAGTTTTACCGTCGATGAAGTCGAGCATCACGGCGCGCCGGACACTATGACGATTCGCGCCCGCAGTGCTGATTTTCGCGGCTCACTGAATTCACGCCGCGAAGTGTCCTACCACGAAACAACCCTGGGCGATATTGTCACGCAGATTGCCGGTCGCAATAAACTTAAACCTATGCTGGCTGATGGCTTTGCCGGGGTTGCGGTGGCGCATATTGACCAGACACAAGAGACCGACGCCAAATTCCTGACGCGCCTTGCCACGCTCTATGGCGCGGTAGCTGCAGTAAAAGCCGGTCGTCTGTTGTTTATCCGACCGGGTAATGGCGTCACCATTAGCGGCAAACCCATCCCACAGATGACCATCACGCGTAAAGATGGTGATCGGCACACTTTCAGCATCGCTGACCGTGGCGCCTATACCGGCGTATCAGCAAGCTGGCTTCACACCAAAGACCCAAAACCTAAGAAAGTGAAGCTGCAGCGCAAAACGAAAGTGCGGCAGCTCCGCGCTCTTGAACATCCCGCAGCAAAGAAATCGAAAGCAAAGGTTGTTAAGCCACCGGAAGCGAAAGAAGGAGATTATCTGGCAGGCAGCGAAGACAACGTGTTTACGCTGACGACAGTCTATTCAAGCAAAGTAACGGCGATGCGCGCTGCTAAAGCTAAGTGGGAAAAGCTACAGCGTGGCGTGGCTGAATTCTCACTTACGCTGGCAATGGGCCGGGCTGATCTGTATCCCGAAACACCGGTCAAAGTTAGCGGCTTTAAATCGGTGATCGATGCGCAGCCATGGCTCATTAGCAAAGTGACGCATAACCTGAGCAACAACGGCTACACCACACAACTCGATTTTGAGGTGCTGCTCACCGACATTGAATATCAGTCAGAGTCAGAGGGTGAAACGGAAAGCGGCTAATTAGGCTGTCATTTGCAAACCGGGATTTGCTTATTCAAAATTAGCCTCAACCGCCCTGCTTTACTTGCTAAGGATTTCAACATGATGCATTGCCCGTTATGCCAGACAGCGGCTCACGCCAAGAGCAGCCGTTACGTCTCTAAAGAGACGAAAGAACGCTATCACCAGTGCCAGAATATTAATTGCAGCTGCACCTTCAAAACCCTTGAGTCAGTTGCAGGAATCATTGTTTCGCCCGGCCAGGTAAACAAAGTTCCGCTGTACTCTAATCAACAACATCAACCGTCCCTACTCCACTAATTTAGCCCGCTTACGCGGGCTTTTTCATGTTTACTTTCTGATAAACAAACATTGAATACTGTTTTTATATACAGTAATTTAGCACCATTTTTTGTGATGGAGCTTGGTTATGGCAATCAGAAAGTTGAGCACCGGAAAATGGTTGTGCGAGTGCTATCTCAACGGGCGCGAAGGCAAACGCGTCAGGCGCCAATTTAAAACCCGCGCCGAAGCGATCGCCTTCGAGCAATACACCCTCGACGAGATGAAAGCAAAGCCGTGGCTGGCAGAAAAAGAGGATAAGCGCAGATTAAACGAGCTGGTTGAGCTGTGGTACAAATTGCATGGACGTGCCCTAAGCGATAACAAAGGCCGCCTGGCAAAGCTTTATATCATCAGCAATGGAATGGGAAATCCTGTTGCATCCGAGATAACAGCAAAGGATTGGGCACACTATCGTGATGACCGGTTGGAAGGCAAAATTCAGAACGGTTATAAGACTAGCTTAAAATCCTTGAAAGTCTCGCCTGGCACCGTTAACTGTGAGCATGCATTCCTGCGCGCGTTGTTTAACGAACTGGAGCGGCTCGGTGAAATCTCTTACCCCAACCCGCTCAAAAACATTCGTGAATTTGACCAGCCAGAAAAAGAAATGGCTTGGCTAACCGGCGAGCAAATACAAAAACTTTTCGCCGCTTGTAAAGTTCACGGCAATGATGACCTGACACTCATAATTAAAATCTGCCTTTCAACTGGATGCCGCTGGAGTGAAGCTGCGTCATTAAAGGCGACTCAACTTTCCCCGAATAAACTCACCTTCATCAATACCAAAGGGAAAAAGAATCGCTCTGTGCCGATCAGCGATGAACTGTATAAAGAATTGAAGGAAAGGAAAGACCGTTATTTTAACGAGTGCTATCGCCAGTTTTACCGCGTCATTCGTCTGGCAGGCATCGAGTTGCCTGAGGGGCAAATGAGTCACGTCCTGCGACACAGCTTCGCCAGCCACTTCATGATGGCCGGGGGAAACATCATCGTTCTGCAGCGCATCCTAGGACATTCAGACATCAGAGTAACAATGCGTTATGCCCACTTCGCACCGGATCATCTGGAAGATGCAATTCGCTGTAATCCATTGGCGTTAATGGCTAAGAATAATGGCGGCAAAGTGGCGGCAGAGGTTCCAGCAGAGTAGAACAGAAGGCAACAGGATGGGTTTTAACTCATTGATTTTACGATAAGTCATTGATGCCAAATACTAAACAAAAAAAGACCGAATACGATTCCTATATTCGGTCCAGGGAAATGGCTCTTTGAGAGCCGTGCGCTAAAAGTTGGCATTTTTTGCAGGCGAGGACGCCTTGCCATTTAAAGGTAGACCAAGGGTGATTAATTTCCAGCCAACTGTCATAAACGGGATGAAAAGCGTTCAACTCTGTGATCGCGCTGACACTACGTGAGAGCAAGCGTAGCGACAAAATTGTGCGCTACGCCTGATAAATTAAGGGATTACTTACCGCACAGCTGCTGCGCACGATCAATGATCGGTTGCAGGCTCATTTTCTGGCCTGGATGGGCTTTATCTTCAGCCACAATGGTGTCGATGGATTGCAATGTACCCTGCCCGGCGGTGTTACGCGCCAGCGCTTTGTCGTTTAGCGGATATTGCAGCAAGGTGCTTGGGTTAATGGCAAACAGCGCGCCATCTTTTTCACAGGTCAGCATCACCTCTTCACGGGTGAACGGCCACTTGTCTTTACCAATTTCAAAACGGCTGACGGTAATAATCTGCGCGGCCATCGCCTGGCTGCACAGCGCCATCAATACGCAAGCTGGAATCAGTTTCTTCAGCAAAATATCGACCTCATTTCATCTTCTTTAATGACACATTCAAGCCGGTGCCAGCGTGGCAAACACGCTCACCAACCCAATAACCCCAATCGCCAGCAACAGCTCAAGCAGCGTCAGGCGAATAAATAGTCGCGGTGCCACATCCGCCGCGCGGTGAAAACGCGGCACCAGCAGATAACGATTGATCACTGCGAGCAAAATCATCAGCATCACTAGCACCACTTTCGCCACCAGCAGTTCGCTCCACAATGTGATTTGCCAATTCAGCGGCGTCCCGGCAATCAACAGGCTATTAATGATGCCGGTTAACAACGCCAACGCCACGGCCAGATGACCATAGCGCGAGAAGCGCATCATGCAACGAATCGCATCAATGCGAAATTCACTCTGCCGCGCTTCGCGCATCAATACCAACAGTGGCAACAAACCGCCGGCCCAGAATGCAGCAGAGATCAGATGCAGCGAGTGATTCGCTTGTTGCAGCACGCCGGGCCAACCCTCGCGCATCGCGGCATGGCCCACGCCCGCTAAGGCGATCAATTGCAAAACGCCACTGAACAGCAATGCGTTTTGACGCAGCGAACCGTGCAGCAGGAGCGCCATGACGCTCAATGCAGCCCAACCTATTTCCCAGCGCCACACCTGGCCGAAACGCGTGCCGAGCACCGCACGCCAGATCTCCACGTCGCTGACATTGCGCCAATCACCACTCATCAAGCCGGTTTGCGTCGCCAGCATCAATACTGCGCTGATAAAACTGATGACCACGCAAATGATCAACATCCGCGCCAGGCGCTTAGCCAACACCGGACGATAGCGACGAGGCGCCAGCAGCGCAGTATAAAAAGCGCTGCCGGTCAGAAGCAAAATGGCCAGGAAATGGATCGCCCGCAAGGCAATCCACACGCTGCTTAAACTCATTTGATGCTAAAGGAGTAGCTGCCTTTGGTTTTGTGTCCATCAACCGACAATACATGCCAGTTGACCTGATATTGGCCGGATTGCAGCGGCGGATCGAATTGCACTACCAACTTATTGTGTTGGTTCTCCGCCAGCTTGGCTTTGCCGGCCGCAACCGGCTGATGCTGCGCATTCAGTATTTCAACGCCACTGAATGCCGGCTCAACATCTTCAGTAAAAGTCAGCGATGCATTATGCAGGAAGCTATGCACCACCATTTTATCGGCAGGAACCGCAGTTTTCAGATGGGCATGCGCCAGTGCAAACTGGCTGAAGGTCAGCGCAGAGAACGCCAACAGCAACGCTACGCCACGGCTAAACGCAGTTTTGTTCATCACTTCTTCCCTATTACATGCGGCAAAGCTCCGCAAACGTGGCAGCAGGATACGCCGCCGATCCGCAGGTGTCGAGACTTGCGGTGCGATCCAATTCCCTTGATCCTCGAGGCTGAAACCATTACTTTTGCCCCTGATTATCAGGAGAAAAACATGAGTCAAAACCTTGCCCTGCTGTCGCAGGAAGAGAAAGACAAAGTGAATGTCGAGCTGGCCGCGGCTGGCGTGGCGTTTAAAGAGCGCTACAACATGCCGGTGGTGGCTGAAATGGTAGAGCGCGAGCAACCTGAAGCACTGCGCGATTGGTTCCGCCAGCGCTTGATGCAATATCGCCAGGCATCGCTTAGCCTGTCGCGCCTGCCCTACGAACCTAAGCAGAAGTAATTTATGTTACGTGTTATTGATACCGAAACCTGCGGCCTGCAAGGTGGCGTGGTGGAAGTGGCATCGGTGGATGTCATTGCTGGTCAAATCGTTAATCCCATGAGTGATTTGATTTGTCCCGATCGCCCAATTAGTCGCCAGGCGATGGCGGTACATCGCATTACTGAAGCGATGGTCGCGGATAAGCCGACCATCGAAGAAGCGATTGGCCGTTATCACGGCAGCCCGCATTACGTGGCGCACAACGCCAGTTTTGATCGTCGCATGTTGCCCACCATGCCAGGCGAATGGATCTGCACCATGACACTGGCGCGCCAGCTGTGGCCCGGCATCAAATACGGCAACCAGGCGTTGCGCCATAGTTTGAAGTTGGATGTCACGCCGCCCGCCGATCTGCACGCACACCGCGCGCTTTACGACTGTTACGTCACCGCCGCGCTGCTGATCCGCATTATGGAAACCTCGGGTTGGAATGCCGAGCAGATGGCGAGTTTATGTCAACCTGCGCCCATCAGCGGCGATGTGTTCCCGTTTGGCAAATATCGCGGCCAAAGTATTGGCAGCATCGCGCGCAAAGATCCCGGCTATCTGCGTTGGGTGCTGGAGAATGTGCGCGATTTGCGCCCACCGTTACGGCAGACGCTGCGCAAGTACGTGAAGGACGATCAATAATCGACGCGGTCTGGCAAGCTGCCCTGCGCCAGACCAATCAAGAAAGTGAACTCCTGCGCCACCCCTTCATACGCTTTAAAGCGCCCCGATTTGCCGCCATGCCCCGAATCCATCTCCGTGCAGAGCAGCAATAACGTATCGTTGGTTTTCAGCTCGCGCAGTTTCGCCACCCACTTCGCCGGCTCCCAATATTGCACCTGAGAATCATGCAAGCCGGTGGTAACCAGCAGGTGAGGATAAGCTTTGGCCTCGATGTTGTCATACGGACTGTATTGGCGAATCAGGTGATAAAACTCGGCCTGTTCAGGATTGCCCCACTCATCGTATTCGCCGGTGGTGAGCGGAATGGTGGGATCCAGCATGGTGGTCACCACATCGACAAAAGGCACCTGTGCCACCACGCCGTGGAACAGCTCTGGCGCCATATTCAGCACGCCGCCCATCAACAATCCGCCCGCGCTGCCGCCCATCCCATACAGTTGTTGTGGATTGCCGTAGCCTTTCGCCACCAACGCGTTGGTGACATCAATAAAATCAGTGAAGCTGTTGATTTTGTTTTTCAGGCGACCATCGTCATACCATTGCTGGCCCAACTCACCGCCACCGCGTACGTGAATGATCGCGTAGACAAAGCCGCGTTCCAGCAAACTGATGCGGCTGGTACCAAAGCTGGCATCCATGCTGCTGCCGTACGCGCCGTAGCCGTAAACCAGCAGCGGATTGTTGCCGCGTTGGAAATGTTTGCGATGATAGACCAGCGACACCGGCACTTCGGTGCCATCGCGCACCGGGATCCACAGATGCTCGCTTTTATAATCATCGGAATTGAAACCTGGCACTGGCGTCTGTTTCAACACCCGCCGCTCGCCGGTTTCCATGTTCAGTTCGAACAGCGTGGTCGGCGTGGTCATTGAAGAGTAACCGTAACGCAGCGTGTCACTTTCTGGCGAAGGATTGTAAGCCAGCCACGTCACGTATGCCGGATCGTCAAAGGCGATACCGACACTTTCACCGCTTTCCCAATTAATCTGCCGCAAGGTGTTAACGCCACGTTGGCGTTCTTCCACCACCAGCCAATGTCGGAACAGTTGGAAATCTTCCAGCACCACGTTGTCACGGGCTGGAATGAGCGCCTGCCAGCGCGATTCGGCCAGCCACGCGCTGCGGTACAAGCCGAAATTTTTGCCATCGCGATTTGAGCGAATAAAGAACTGATGATTGTAATGATCGATGCTGTATTCGTGGTCGCGGCGGCGCGGGCAGAAGGTTTGCGGTTGCGCATCAGGATATTCAGCATCAATCAGCAGAATTTCACTGGTGGTGGTGCTGTACAACGCGATCAGGATGAAATGTTCGGAGGTGGTTTTATGCACGCTGAGATGGAACGTGTCATCTTTCTCCTCATACACCAGTTGATCATCGGACTGCGGATGGCCCAATTCATGTCGCCATACCTGATACGCCAGCAGCGTTTTTGGATGCTTGCGCACGTAATAAAGCGTGCGGGAATCGTTGGCCCACGCCACGCTGGAAGAGACATTGCTCAGCACTTCCGGATACCAACTGCCGCTTTCAAGATTGCGGAAACGAATACCGTATTGACGACGTGACAGGAAATCTTCCGCCAGCGCCATCACTTGATTATCTGGCGTGATGGCCAGCGCGCCCATGGTGTAAAAATCGCTGTGAGCTGCACGTTGATTGCCATCCAACAACAGTTGCCACGGCTCATCCGCAGGCGCATCAATCGCCTGGCGGAAATAGGCCGGATATTCATTGCCCACTTCATAACGGCTTTGATAGCGATAACCGTTTTTCACATACGGCACCGAGTGATCTTGTTGCGGGATGCGATCAACAATCTCTTTCAACACCCGATCGTGCAATGCGTTCTGCGAGGCCATCATCGCTTTGCCGTAATCGTTTTCCGCGTGCAGATGCGCCAGCACCTCCGGATTTTCTCGATCGTCGTCACGTAGCCAGTGATAGTTATCGATGCGTGTTTCACCGTGCAGAGACATTTCGTAGGGGATTTTTTTCGCTTGGGGTTGATTCATCGCGGCTCTTCTTCCTGAAAGACAACATGCTGCAAGCGTGGCACCGATCGCGCGCGATGCCAAGCGACAAGCGCACGCGAAGTGTAAGTGAGGTTTGATACGCGTTTATTGGCCGTTCTCGCGCACCGTTTTGGCGGTTTGTTGTAACAGCAAAAAAGCCTGATAGCGTTTGCGATGCACTTCCTGCTGTGATGCGCTGGGTTGATAGGTCTGCTCAGACTTGGTCATAGCGCGCATGGCGTGAATCAGCGAACTGAACTGCCCACTCGCCACCGCCGCCAACATGGCCGAACCCAGCAATACGGGCTCCGCAGATTGAGTAGAGATAACTGGGCAATCGCAGCTGTCGGCCATTAATTGCCGTACCAGCGGATGCTGCCCTGCACCGCCGCTGATCACGATGCTGCGCGTGTGAATGCCGTTTTGACGTTGCGCATTAATGATTTGGCGCAAGCCGTATCCCAGGCTACAAATCCCGGCGATATATTGGCTGATCAAGCTATCCACATCGCGTTCCATGCCCAAGCCATAAATCAGCGCGCGAGCGTGCGGATCGGCGTTGGGCGCACGATTGCCGTTAAACTCCGGCACAATATGCAGCTCGGTTGCCAGCCGCACCGTTTCGGATGGGTTTTCAATCCGCTGCAAAGCCAGGCTTGCCAAATACACCGGCAGCGGCAGCTTTGCCTGTTGTGCCAACGATTGCGCTTCGACCGCCGCGGGATGCAATTCCAGCAGGCGATCAATCGCCGCACCTGCCGCGCTTTGCCCGCCTTCGCTTAGCCAGAAGTCTGGCACCATCGCCGAAAAATAGGGTCCCCATACGCCGGGCACAAAAGCCGCATTGCGCGTGGATGTCATGGTGCATGACGAAGTGCCGAAAACATAAGCCAGCTGCCCTTCAGGTGATGCTTCAACACCCAGCGTACCGATGCCACCCGCATGCGCATCGATCATACCAATTGCCACCGGCGTGCCCGGCATCAATCCCATTTCTTTGGCGGCTTGCGCATTCAGCCCGTTGGCACACGCTGTGCCCGGCGCAGCAATATGTTGCCCTATTCGGTCGTAGGCTTCTTCTGGAAATTCTGCTAATCCCACCGCGTGAAAGTAATCGTCATCCCAGCGATTTTCATGCGCGAGATAGTTCCACTTGCAGGTCACGGTACAGAGCGAACGGGTTAAATCGCCGGTTGAACGCCAGGTTAGATAATCCGCCAAATCGAAAAACTGCCATGCGCGTTGGAACGTCTCAGGATTGTGCTGCTTTAACCACAGCAGTTTCGGCACTTCCATCTCCGGTGAGATGCGCTCGCCGACATAACGCAGCACCGGATATTGTGTCGCGGTAATCGCATCAGCCTGTGCAATGGCGCGGTGATCCATCCACATAATGATATTGCGCTCAGCGTCACCCTGCACGCTAACCGGCAGCGGCGTGCCCTGTTTATCAATCACCACCAATGAACAGGTCGCATCGTAACCAATGCCGCCAATCTGAGCGGGAGCAATCGCCGATTGTTGCATGACAGCGCGCACGCAATGGCACACCGCGCGCCAGATATCGTTGCTTGATTGCTCCACCCGATGCCCATCGGCATGAAACACCGCAATTGGATGCTTGGCCGAGGCGATTAACTCGCCGTTAACGTCAAAAATCCCGGCACGCGCGCTGGCTGAACCGACATCAATACCGATGAAATAGTGGCTGCTCATCTCTTCCCTTCCGTTATGGAGAACCCGAAACCGTCAGCAAGAATTAGCAGATTGCGCATTAACATGCCAGGCAAGCGGCGGGAGTTGTGAGCGATGACGAACGCACCGAATAATCGGCTGAAAACGTGAGTACGCAAACGTTTTCGTATATACTGCGCGCGCATTTTGACTGCTAAGGTGAAATTATGACAACTCTCGGAACCGCGCTGCGCCCTGCTGCCACGCGTGTCATGCTGTTAGGTTCAGGCGAACTCGGCAAAGAAGTGGCGCTGGAGTGCCAACGTCTCGGTGTGGAAGTGATCGCGGTGGATCGTTATGCCGATGCGCCAGCAATGCATGTGGCGCATCGTAGCCATGTGATCAGCATGCTGGATGGCGATGCGCTGGCCGCGTTGATTGCGCTGGAAAAGCCACACTTCGTGGTGCCCGAAATTGAAGCTATCGCCACTGAAAAGCTGCTGGAATTAGAAGCACAAGGCCAGAAAGTGGTGCCTACCGCGCGTGCGGCCCGCTTGACCATGAACCGCGAAGGCATTCGTCGTCTGGCGGCGGAAGAGTTGTCTTTACCTACCTCAACGTATCAGTTTGCTGACAGCAAAGAGAATTTTGTCGCGGCTGCGCACGAAATTGGTTTCCCGTGCATCGTGAAACCAGTGATGAGTTCATCCGGCAAGGGCCAGAGCTTCATTCGCGAAGCCAGCCAACTGGATAAAGCCTGGGATTACGCGCAGCAAGGCGGTCGTGCTGGCGCCGGTCGCGTGATCGTTGAAGGCGTGGTGAAATTTGATTTCGAAATCACTTTGCTGACCATCAGCGCCGTTGACGGCATTCACTTCTGCGCACCGATTGGACATCGCCAGGAAGAGGGTGATTATCGTGAATCGTGGCAGCCGCAACAGATGAGCGATCTGGCTCTGCAGCGTGCGCAAGACATCGCCGCCAACGTGGTGAAAGCGCTGGGTGGTTACGGTTTGTTTGGCGTTGAGCTGTTCGTGTGTGGTGATGACGTGGTGTTCAGCGAAGTGTCCCCGCGTCCGCACGATACCGGCATGGTGACGCTAATTTCGCAGGATCTCTCTGAGTTTGCCTTGCATGTGCGCGCCTTCCTCGGCTTACCGATTGGCGGTATTCGTCAATATGGTCCTGCTGCATCGGCGGTGATCCTGCCAGAACTGAACAGCAACAACGTGCAATTCGTGAATATCGAAGCCGCGTTGGGTGCAGGTTTGCAGTTGCGTCTGTTTGGTAAACCGGAAATTGCTGGGCAGCGCCGTTTAGGCGTGGCATTGGCGACGGGTGAAAATACCGATGAAGCGATTGCGCGCGCTGTAGCCAGTGCGGCAGCGGTGAAAGTTACAGGTTAGTCAATATGGGCGGCCCGTAATTGGGCCGCCACATCGTTTATTTCGCGCCTTCGACCGCTTCACGCGCCAGGCGTGTAATACGATCCCAGTCGCCGCTTTCCAGCGCATCGTTCGGCACCAGCCACGATCCACCGATACACAGCACACTTTTCAGCGCCAGATAATCACGATAATTAGCCGGAGAAATGCCGCCGGTCGGGCAGAAACGCACTTGCGGGAACGGGCCGCCAATCGCCGACAGCGCTTTCACACCGCCGTTAGCTTCCGCCGGGAAGAACTTGAACTCACGCAGACCGTAATCCATGCCGAGCATCAGCTCTGAAACCGTGCTAATGCCAGGAATTAACGGTACTGGACCTTCTACCGCCGCTTTCAGCAATGGCTCAGTTAAGCCCGGGCTAATGACAAATTGCGCGCCCGCATCGGTGACTTCTTTCAATTGCTGGGTGTTGATAACCGTACCTGCGCCGACAATCGCTTCAGGCACTTCTTTGATCATCGCGCGCAGCGCATCCATTGCGACTGGGGTACGCAGCGTCACTTCCAGCACGCGCACGCCGCCCGCAACCAACGCTTTGGCCATCGGCACTGCATGTTCCAGCTTATTAACGACGATAACCGGCACAACCGGGCCAGTTGTCAGGATCTGTTCAGCACTCGTTTTCCAGTTCTTCATCACGTTTCCTTAAGAGCATCAGCACGGCGTATGACCACGCTGTCGATAATTGGGACCTACCATACAAGATTGGCTGGAGCGGCGTCCATTGGATATCAATTTTTTTTGAAACTCGAGTTCATTTTTAAGAAAAATGAATTATGGGCAAAAAAAAGCCCGCACATTCGGCGGGCTCTGCATCATTTAATTATTCGAACTCGTTCCAGGAACGACCATCACGCGTGATCATCGCCACCGAAGCTACTGGTCCCCAGGTGCCAGCCTGATACGGTTTCGGCGCTTCTGCATCGGCATTCCACGCATCAATAATCGAATCGACCCAACCCCAAGCCGCTTCAACTTCATCACGACGCACAAACAGCGCCTGAATGCCGCGCATGGTTTCCAGCAGCAGACGCTCATAAGCATCGGCTAAATGCGACTGGTTGAAGGTTTCGGAGTAGCTCAGATCCAGTTTGGTGGTCTGCAACTTATGCTTGTGATCGAGTCCCGGCACCTTATTCAGGATTTCGATATCCACGCCCTCGTCCGGTTGCAGACGAATGGTTAGCTTGTTCTGCGGCAGTTCAGCGTAGGAATCTTTGAACAGGTTCATTTCTGGGTTCTTGAAGTAAACCACCACTTCAGAACATTTGGTCGGCAAACGCTTACCGGTACGCAGGTAGAACGGCACGCCAGCCCAACGCCAGTTATCGATATCGACACGGATCGCCACGAAGCTTTCGGTTGCGCTCTGCTTGTTCGCGCCCTCTTCTTCCAAATAACCCGGTACTTTTTTACCCTGCACAAAGCCCGCAGTGTATTGGCCGCGCACGGTTTTGTCGCGCACGTTGGTTTGATCGATACGGCGCAGCGAACGCAGCACTTTCACCTTCTCATCACGAATCGCATCGGCGCTGAGATCCGACGGCGGCGACATGGCAATCATGGTGAGGATTTGCAACAGGTGGTTCTGAATCATGTCGCGCATCTGGCCAGCTTTATCGAAGTAACCCCAACGGCCTTCGATACCGACCTCTTCCGCCACGGTGATCTGCACGTGGTCGATGGTGCGGTTGTCCCAGTTGTTGACAAAGATTGAGTTGGCGAAGCGCAACGCCAGCAGGTTCAATACCGTCTCTTTGCCGAGATAGTGGTCGATACGGAAAACCTGGCTCTCTTCGAAATATTTGCCGACGCTGTCATTGATCTCTTGCGAGGTTTCCAATGAGGTGCCGAGCGGTTTTTCCATCACGACACGTGCAGGTTTGGCGTTCAGTTTGGCGGCGCCTAAGCCATCACAAATCGCGCCAAAGGTGCTCGGCGGCATCGCGAAGTAGTTAATGGTGACGCGGTTTTTCTGGTCAAGCATCTTGCCCAGTTTGGTGAAATGCGAGGTGTCATTTACGTCGAGGTTACAGAAGTCGAGACGGCTGCTGAGGGTATCCCACAGGGCTTCGTCGATCTTCTCTTTCATGAAGGTTTCCAGCGCTTCACGAACCACTTTGGTATACGCGGCTTTGTCCCAATCCGCACGACCAACGCCAATAATGCGTGTGGTTTCATGAATCTGACCGGCTTTTTCCAGCTGATACAGTGATGGCAACAGTTTACGGCGCGCAAGATCGCCTTTGGCACCGAAAATCACCAGATCGCATGCCTGGGCTGTTTGTGTAACCGCCATTTTCCTCTCCTCGTTGCAGGATATACCCGGCTTAACATTCATTTCACGCCGGGTCCTTATTGTAATTTTCTTACAGCACAATGTACGTTTTTCGCTGGTTCAGGACAACCCGAACGCGCGGTTTGCTGGCGTTAACTGTGAACGTAATAAAGGTGTTACGTGTGTTGTCGTGTGCGTTTTATCCAGATTTTCTGTTTCGATTGTTGTCGAGGCAAAACACGTCAGCGATCAAAGTATCGCAAAAAATTCGCGTTTACATTTGTCCTCCGCTGCGTGCGCACCGGTATTACACGGTATATTCTTGAGAATTGGCAGCGATTTCACTTTAGGGTGAGCGCAGAAAAGTGATTAACGGTCATTAGGTTAAACCATGCTGGAACAGATTCAGACGCAATTGGATTCGCTGAGTAAATCAGAACGCAAAGTGGCAGAGCAAATTCTGGCTGATCCACAACAGGCGATGCACTCAAGCATTGCAACGCTGGCGCGTGCCGCTGATGTGAGCGAACCCACCGTCAATCGCTTCTGCCATCGCATGGGATCGCGCGGCTTCCCCGACTTCAAACTGCAACTCGCGCAAAGCCTGGTTAAAGCTCCGAGCTGGGTGAGCCGCGATGTGGAAGAAAATGACAGTGTCGAAAGTTATAGCCATAAAATATTCGACTCCGCCTTGGCAGGTTTAAGCCGCGTCAGCCAGCAACTCGATTTAGCCGTGATTCAGCAAGCGGTAGAAGCGCTGACGCAGGCGCATAAAATCGCCTTTTTTGGCTTAGGTGCGTCCGCCGTGGTGGCGCACGATGCCACCAATAAATTTCTGCGCTTTAATCTGCCGGTCATCTGGTCGGAAGATATTGTGATCCAGCGCATGAGTTGCATAAATAGTGGTCCAAATGATGTGTTTGTTCTTATCTCGCATACAGGTCGCACCAAAAATATGATAGAACTTGCTCGCCTGGCGCGTGTAAACGCTTCCACTGTGCTGGCAATTACGTCTCCGGGTTCACCGCTGGCGGCAGAAGCGACGCTGGCTTTAACGCTGGACGTCCCTGAAGATACCGATATCTACCTGCCGATGGTGTCCCGCCTGGCCCAACTGACCATGATAGATGTGCTGGCGACGGGTTTTTCCCTTGAGCGCGGCAGCGCTTTTCGTGAAAATTTGCAGCGAGTGAAAGAAGCACTGAAAGATTCGCGCCTGGAAAAAGCAGATGCAGGAAAATAATTAACATCACATTCACAATGTGAGTCGAATCACAGCCCATCAATCTATAGAATAGATGAACACAACGTGTCACTTGAGAGCGGCACGCTACTTTGCCAACGGAGTCCTTCATGTCTAGACGTCTCAGAAGAACCAAGATCGTTACTACCCTCGGTCCAGCTACCGATCGTGACAATAACCTCGAAAAAATCATCGCGGCGGGTGCTAACGTTGTTCGACTCAATTTCTCTCACGGCACACCAGAAGATCACCAACAGCGTGCCAATAAAGTACGTGAGATTGCTGCAAAACTTGGCCGCCACGTTGCCATTCTCGGCGACTTGCAGGGTCCTAAAATCCGCGTATCGACCTTCAAAGAAGGCAAAGTATTCCTGAACGTCGGCGACCGCTTCCTGCTGGATGCCGATTTGAGCAAAGGCGAAGGCGACAAAGAAAAAGTCGGCATCGACTATAAAGGCCTGCCAGAAGACGTGGTACCAGGCGACATCCTGCTGCTGGATGATGGCCGCGTACAGTTGAAAGTGTTGGAAGTTCAGGGCGTAAAAGTGTTCACCGAAGTCACCGTCGGCGGCCCGCTGTCCAACAATAAAGGCATCAATAAACTCGGCGGCGGCTTGTCTGCGGACGCGCTGACTGAGAAAGATAAAGTCGATATCATCACCGCTGCCAAAATTGGCGTGGATTATTTGGCCGTTTCTTTCCCGCGTAACGGTGAAGACATGAACTACGCACGTCGTCTGGCGCGCGATGCCGGTTGCGATGCCAAACTGGTGGCCAAAGTAGAGCGTGCTGAAGCCGTCGCATCACAAGAAGCCATGGATGACATCATCCTCGCTTCTGACGTAGTGATGGTGGCGCGTGGCGATCTCGGCGTGGAAATTGGCGATCCAGAATTGGTTGGTATCCAGAAAGCGTTGATCCGACGTGCACGTCAGTTGAACCGCACCATCATTACTGCAACGCAGATGATGGAATCAATGATCACCAATCCAATGCCAACCCGCGCCGAAGTGATGGACGTGGCGAACGCCGTGCTGGATGGCACCGATGCGGTCATGCTGTCAGCGGAAACCGCGGCGGGCCAATATCCAGCAGAAACCGTTTCTGCGATGGCGAAAGTGTGTATCGGCGCGGAAAAAATCCCAAGCGTTAACGTGTCTAAGCACCGTCTTGACGTGCAGTTCGATAACGTTGAAGAAGCGATTGCCATGTCAGCGATGTATGCCGCCAACCATCTACAAGGCGTTTCGGCAATTATCACCATGACCGAATCGGGCCGTACCGCGCTGATGACTTCTCGTATCACGTCCGGTTTGCCGATCTTCGCAATGTCACGTCACGAACGTACGCTGAACCTCACCGCCCTGTATCGCGGTGTGACGCCGGTGTTCTTCGACAGCAACAATGATGGTGTTGCCGCTGCGCACGATGCAGTCAATCTGCTGCGCGACAAAGGTTTCCTCGTCTCTGGCGATCTGGTGATTGTTACCCAGGGCGACGTGATGGCGACCACCGGCACCACTAATACCAGCCGTGTTCTGCGCGTAGATTAATACGCCTTTCTGACAGCGGCTGTAACAACATGGACAAACGCGACTGCCTGGCAGTCGCGTTTTTATTTTTTTGACAAGGAGGCCAGATGGCCCGCTATCAACCTATAACCCAACTCACTGGGCGCGTGCTGCTGTTCCCGCTCGCGCTGGTGCTGTTTGAGTTCGCCACCTATATCGCCCATGACATGATCCAGCCCGGCATGCTGCTGGTCACCTCTGAGTTCAGTGTTGGCCCGGAATGGGTTTCAACTTCGCTTACCGCCTATTTGATGGGCGGCGTAGTGCTGCAATGGCTGCTGGGGCCGCTGTCAGACAAATATGGTCGCCGCCCGGTGTTGCTGTTTGGCATCCTGTTTTTTGCGGCGGCTTGCATCCTGACTACATGGGTCAGCAATATTGAAGAGTTCGTCGCACTGCGATTCGTGCAAGGCATCAGCTTGTGTTTCATTGGGGCGGTCAGCTATGCGGCCGTGCAGGAAGCGTTTGATGAAGCTTTAGCTGTGCGCATGATGGCGCTGATGGCCAATGTCGCGTTGCTAGCACCGTTGGCAGGTCCTCTCGCAGGTGCCGCGTGGCTGACCGTTGGCGAGTGGCGCAGCATGTTCTGGCTGTTCGCCATTTGCAGCGTGATCGCCTTTACCATGCTGCTGAAAGTGATGCCAGAAACCGCGGGCGATCGCAGCCATTCCATCGCCTTGCCGACTCTGGCTCGCGGCTACGGCCGTTTGTTCCGTGATCGTCAGGTGATGTACGGATCGTTTGCCATTGGATTGGTGTTTATCCCGATTCTGACGTGGGTGGCGCTGTCGCCAGTGATTTTGATGCACGATGAAGGCTTATCGCGCATGCAGTATGCGTTACTGCAACTGCCAGTCTTTCTGGCGATGATTGCCGGTAACATCACGCTGGGTAAACTGGCAGGCCGCGTACCGATTGAACAACCGGTGAAATTTGCCGCCTGGCCGATTTTAATTGGCTTGAGCATCGCGTTGCTGGCAAACCTGCTCAATAGCCATACTTATCTGTTGCTGACTGCCGGTTTGAGTTTGTATGCATTTGGTGCGGGGATGGTGAATGCTGGACTGTATCGTTTGACGCTTTACTCCAGTAACGAAGGCAAAGGCAGCGTGGCGGCGATGCTCGGCATGATCAGTATTCTGACCTTGGCAATTGGCATCGAACTGGCGAAAAGCGGCTATTTCAGCGGCGGCACACCGTGGTTTAGCGGCATCAACTTTACCGCGGGCGTGTTGTGGTTTGGCTTGGTAACGTTATTCCTGCGCGAACGCAAGCGTCGTAGTCATGTGGAAGCGATTGAATGACAAAGGGGCCAAACGGCCCCTTTTTTACTTCTTGCGTGGATAAAGTTCTTTGCGCGCATACGGCTCGATATCGCCGTCCTTGCGGGTTTTCAGCAGTTTCAAAATCCACGTGTACTGTTCAGGATGCGGTCGGACAAACACTTCCACTTCTTCATTCATACGCCGTGCCAGCGTGTTGTCATCAGCATCCAACAGATCATCCATTGGCGGACGCACGTAAATTTCCAGCCGATGGGTTTCGCTGTTATACACCGGGAACAACGGCACCACGCGCGCACGACACACTTTCATCAAGCGACCTACCGCCGGCAAGGTGGCTTTGTAAGTCGCAAAGAAATCGACGAATTCGCTGTGCTCTGGGCCGTGATCTTGATCCGGCAGGTAGTAACCGTAATAACCTTGACGCACCGAGGCGATAAACGGTTTGATGCCGTCATTACGCGCATGCATACGGCCACCAAAACGGCGTCGAACAGTATTCCACAGATAATCCATCAACGGATCGCTTTGATTGTGGAACATGGCCGCCATCATTTGGCCTTCAGAAGCCAACAGCATTGCCGGAATATCCACGCCCCAACCGTGTGGCACGAGGAAAATGACGTTTTCTTTTTTCGCCTGTAACTGCTCGATAATCTCGCGTCCATGCCAGTCGACGCGTTTTCTCACGTGCGCCGGATTAAGTAATCCCAGCTCGACCATCATCGCCATCGCTTGCGGCGCAGTAGCAAACATACGATCAGCAATCTCTTCGCGCTGCGCTTCACTCAGTTCAGGCAGGCAATAATAGAGATTGATCAACGCACGACGGCGCGCACTTTTCGCCAGCTTACCGGCGAACTTTCCCAATCCGCCCAAAATCGGATCGCGTACTTTGGCAGGAAGCAATGCCATGCCAGCCAGCGCACCAACCGCCAACCAGCTGCCCCAGTATTTCGGCTTCAGAAAAGATCGTTGAAAAACGGGAATAAACTCACTGTTATTTTTTTTTCGGGTTTCCATGCACTCGCCTCTGTCAATGACCGGACAATAATAGTGACGATGGCTAATTTTGCAATCTTCATGCGCCAGATAGCAAAAAACCGACGAAGAATCCGTCGGTTTTATCGTGTTGCCCGCAATAATGCGTTATTTCAGCGTCAGCTGAGGCTGCCAGGTTTTCACCTGCGCCATGTAGGTGCTGCGATCTTTGCCGGTCAATCCTTCCATACGCGGCAGCTTGGCCGTTAACGGATTAACCGCCTGATTGTTGATCCACACTTCATAATGCAGATGTGGCCCGGTGGAACGTCCGGTGTTGCCCGACAGCGCGATACGATCGCCACGTTTCACTTTCTGTCCTGGTTTCACCAGCGCTTTGCTTAAGTGCATGTAGCGCGTCATATATTGGCGACCGTGACGGATGGCAACGTAATTACCGGCTGCACCGCCGTTCTTCGCCATCACTACTTCACCATCGCCGACCGCTAATACTGGCGTGCCGATTGGCAGTGCAAAATCGACACCTTTATGCGGTGCGATGCGGCCCGTTACCGGATTGAGACGACGCGGGTTGAAGTTGGACGAAACGCGATACTGTTTCACCGTTGGGAAGCGCATAAAACCACGCGCGAGGCCGGAGCCGTTGCGATCGTAGAATTTGCCGTCGTCCGCGCGGAAAGCATAATAATCTTTACCGCCGGTGCGCAGACGCACGCCAAGCAATTGGCTTTGCGCACTTTTACCGTTGAGCATTTCGCGTGACATCAGCACGCTGAAATCATCGCCTGCACGCAGCTTGCGGAAATCCATCTGCCACTGCATCGCTTTGATCACGTTGCTGGTTTCTGCGCTGCTTAAACCGGCACGTTGCGCGCTGGCGGCAAAGCTGCCGCGCACTTCACCTTTCAGGACATTGTTTTGCCATTCACCCTTTTGCAGCTCTTGCTGCATCTTAAAGCTACCATTTTCGGCACGCTGATAAGTACGAGTTTCACGACGATCCATTTCCCAAGTGAACGTTTGCAACTGACCATCTGCATCCAGCGTCCAGCTGAGCTGCTGACCCACACGCATGTTGCGCAGATCTTTATCGCTGCTCACCAGCGCATTGATATCGCCTAACTCAATGCCGTACTGGTTCAACGCGCTGCTTAAGGTGTCGCCAGACGAAACGGTGTATTCGTGTACGTTAGGATTATCCGGCACATCTTTGTCGATATCATCCGCAGGAATGTCTTCCTCCGGCTCTTCCGTAGTCTGATCTATTGGCTCGCTGGCTTCAGGCAGTAACGTGCGCAGTTCGTCTTTATCCAACGCAATGGTCTTTACGATGGGCGCGACATCATGGGGATGATAAACGTACGGCCGCCATACAGCGACGGCCAACGTAACAACAGTTAATGAACCCAGCATAACGCGGTGGGGGCGCGGCAAATTATTAAATGCGAGGGCGACAGAGCGGGCTATCTGCTGCACTTTTACCTATTCCTCATGCTCCATTCAGGCAGCTCGCATACTGGCTCGACAGCTGTGAAAGGAATTTCACATAGCTGTCTTTGGATAAGCTGATATCCATGCCCAACGGATCAAGTGTGCCTTTACGCACGGAGGTTCCACGGGACACGGCATCGATGACGGCCGGTCTGAATTGTGGCTCAGCGAAAACGCATACGGCTTTCTGCTCAACCAACTGTGTTCGTATTTGATGTAAACGCTGGGCGCCCGGTTGGATCTCAGGATTGACGGTAAAATGACCTAAAGGTGACAAACCGTAATGTTTTTCAAAGTAGCTGTAAGCATCGTGAAAAACGAAATAACCCTTATTCCGCACCGGCGCGAGCTGCGCGCCAATGTGTTTGTCTGCATCGGCTAATTCTGCCTTAAATTGCTGCAGATTAGCGTCAAGTTTGGCTTTGCTTTGCGGCATAAGTTCCAATAATTTTCCATGGATTGCAACCGCAGATTGCCTTGCCATCTCAGGAGACATCCACAGGTGCATATTAAACTCGCCGTGATGATGATGAGTATCAGACGGGTCTTGGTGATCAGAATTTTCTGAGTCGAGACCATGAGTGTGACCCTGCTCATCTTCTTCATCATCATCATGGCCGCTTATCAATAGTGGTTTAATGCCCGGTAAGGCCGCAATTTCGAGGTTTTTAGTGGCGGGTAACTCTGCCGCTGACTTGGTTAAAAAGGCTTCCATCTCTGGACCGACCCATACCACTAAGTCTGCGTTTTTTATACGTTTTACATCGGATGGGCGTAATGCATAATCGTGTTCTGAAGCGCCGTCTGGCAGCAAAACTTCAACCGGCGTAACACCATCTGCAATCGCGGCTGCGATAAATCCTAGAGGTTTGATTGAAGCCACTACGGCTGAATGGGCAGGTAACGCGCTGGCAGCCGCAATTGTCGCCGCAGTAAGGGTAAAAATAAGACGTTTTTTATTGTGTAACATAATACTTCATTCCATCGTGACCAAGTGATGGAATGTGATATTATAACATTCGAAATTCAATGCAACCCGTAAATATGATGCCGCCACTTGTCACACTCGAAAACATCTCTGTGAAGTTCTCCCAGCGTCCAGTGCTTGCCAACATTAGCCTGACGCTCGAACCGGGGAAAATTCTCACCCTACTCGGCCCAAACGGCGCGGGTAAATCCACGTTGGTGCGCGCCGTACTTGGGCTGCTAAAACCAACCACTGGCAGCGTCAAGCGCGCCGCTAATTTGCGCATTGGTTATGTACCACAAAAGCTGCATATCGATCCGACGTTACCCATCACCGTTGAGCGCTTTATGCGTCTTTCGCGCGGCACCAAACGTGACGGCATTTTGCCCGCGTTGAAACGCGTGCAGGCGGGACATCTGCTCAATGCCCCGCTGCAAAAGTTATCGGGGGGCGAAACGCAGCGGGTGTTATTGGCACGTGCGCTGCTCAACGAACCGCAGCTTTTAGTGCTGGATGAACCCACGCAAGGCGTCGATGTTAACGGCCAGGTCGCGCTGTACGATTTGATCGACCAGCTGCGCCGCGAACTCAATTGTGGTGTGCTGATGGTGTCCCACGATCTGCATCTGGTCATGGCAAAGACCGACGAAGTGCTTTGTCTTAACCACCATATTTGCTGTTCCGGCACACCAGAAGCGGTGTCACAGCATCCCGAGTTTATTGCGATGTTTGGTCCACGCGGCGCGCAACAACTGGCGATTTACCGCCACCATCATAATCACCGTCACGATTTACAG
Organism: Pantoea sp.; assembly: GCF_039594315.1. Lineage (GTDB taxonomy): Bacteria > Pseudomonadota > Gammaproteobacteria > Enterobacterales > Enterobacteriaceae > Pantoea. Next base: position 38,040 of record NZ_JBCNNP010000014.1, on the reverse strand, counting down.
GGACGCATTGTTCTGCGCAAAGGAAATGGCCCGTTATGATTGAATTGTTATTACCCGGCTGGCTCGGTGGTGTGCTGCTGGCATTAGCGGCAGGTCCGCTTGGCTCGTTTGTGGTCTGGCGCCGCATGTCTTACTTTGGCGATACCCTCGCCCACGCATCGTTGCTCGGCGTGGCATTTGGTTTGCTACTTAACGTAAATCCTTATTACGCCGTGATTCTGGTGACGGTTTGTCTGGCGTTGGGATTGGTATGGCTGGAACGTCGCCCTCATTTGGCTATCGATACGCTACTCGGCATTATGGCGCACAGTGCGCTTTCATTGGGCTTAGTAGTTGTCAGTCTGATGCAAAACGTGCGCGTGGATTTGATGGCTTACCTGTTTGGCGATCTGCTGGCCGTCACGCCAGATGACTTATGGATGATGGGCGGCGGCGTCGCGATTGTGCTGGCAGTGATGGCGTGGCAGTGGAATTCATTATTGTCGATGACTATCAGCCCGGAACTGGCGCAGGTTGATGGCGTTAATATCCAGCGCACACGTCTGATGTTGATGCTGGTGACGGCGTTAACTATTGGTGTGGCAATGAAGTTTGTCGGTGCGCTGATCATCACTTCGCTGCTGATCATTCCAGCTGCCACCGCGCGCCGTTTCTCGCGTTCGCCGGAACAGATGGCCGGTTTTGCGGTGATGGTCGGTGTGATTGCGGTAACCGGCGGGCTAGCGTTCTCGGCGACCTACGATACGCCTGCCGGTCCTTCAGTGGTGTTGTGCGCCGCCGTGCTGTTCATCATCAGCATGACAAAAAAACCGGCGGCATAATGCCGGTTTACTCTTCGCGACTGATACCAAAATGTTTGTAAGCATGCTGCGTTGCCATCCGGCCACGCGGCGTGCGTTGAATGAATCCTTGCTGGATCAGGAAGGGTTCAATCACATCCTCAATGGTTTCGCGCTCTTCACCAATCGCTGCCGCAAGGTTGTCTAAACCAACCGGTCCACCAGAGAACTTATCAATAATCGCCAGCAACAGTTTGCGGTCCATATAATCAAAGCCTTGATTATCGACGTTGAGCATATCCAGCGCGCTGGCTGACACTTCACCACTCAGGTTGCCGTTGGCGCGCACTTCGGCAAAGTCACGTACCCGACGCAGAAGGCGGTTAGCGATACGCGGTGTACCGCGCGCACGTCGGGCAATTTCCAACGCGCCCTCTTCGCTCAATGCGAGGCCCAGACACGCTGCGCTGCGTCCAACAATGTGCTGCAAATCAGGCACATTGTAGAACTCCAGACGTTGCACGATGCCAAAACGGTCGCGCAACGGCGACGTTAGAGAACCGGCGCGCGTCGTGGCGCCAATCAAGGTAAACGGTGGCAGATCGAGCTTGATTGAACGGGCTGCCGGGCCTTCACCAATCATGATATCCAGCTGATAATCTTCCATCGCTGGATACAGTACTTCTTCGACCACCGGCGACAAACGGTGGATTTCATCGATAAACAGCACGTCATGCGGTTCAAGGTTGGTGAGCATGGCCGCCAAATCGCCGGCTTTTTCCAGCACCGGACCCGAGGTGGTGCGCAGATTGACGCCCATTTCGTTGGCTACAATGTTGGCGAGCGTGGTTTTACCCAATCCCGGAGGGCCGAAGATCAACAGATGATCGAGCGCATCGCCACGCAGTTTCGCAGCCTGGATAAAAATCTCCATCTGCTCACGCACTTGCGGCTGGCCGACATATTCAGTCAGTAGCTTGGGACGAATGGCGCGGTCGAGCGTTTCTTCTTCATTAAAGGAACTGCCCGACACCAGGCGATCGGCTTCAATCATGCTTTACCTCAAATAGCTGCGCGCAAGGCTTCACGAATCAGGGTTTCGCAATCCGCATCTGGTTTACCAACTTTGCTGATCATACGGCTGGCTTCCTGTGGCTTATAACCCAATGCTACCAAGGCTGATACCGCTTCGGCTTCGGCATCGTTGCTCTCCTGCGCTTCTGAAGGCGTGGTCAACGTAAAGGTCGAATCACCACCAAACAGATCGCCGTGCATGCCAATAAAGCGGTCTTTCATTTCGACGATCAAGCGCTCGGCGGTTTTTTTACCCACGCCAGGCAGTTTAATCAGGGATGCAATCTCTTGTCGTTCCACTGCGGTAACAAACTGCTGAGCCGACATGCCCGAGAGAATCGCCAGCGCCAGTTTTGGCCCAACGCCATTCACTTTTACCAGCTCACGGAACAGCGTACGTTCCTGCTTGTTATTGAAACCAAACAGCAACTGCGCATCTTCACGCACTACAAACTGCGTAAAGATAATCGCTTCCTGATTGATCTCCGGCAGTTCATAAAAGCAGGTCATTGGCATGTGCACTTCATAACCGACACCGTGCGCCTCAATTAACACCAGCGGCGGCTGTTTTTCCAGAATATTGCCTCGTAAACGACCAATCACCTGAGCAATTCCTTAATCTGTAAGTAAGCCTGTTTATATATCATAAAAAAGGCTGGATGCATATCCAGCCTTATAGATGATTGTTTTAACCTGATCGCATCCGCCCGCGCGTCATCACCAATTTGGTATCGCTTATACGTGCCGTATTCTGGCTCATATGGCAATGCGTAATGGCGATGGCCAGTGCATCGGCAGCATCGGCTTGCGGATTGGCCGCCAGTTTCAGCAAGGTGCGCACCATATGCTGCACCTGGCTTTTCTCTGCGCCGCCAGTACCGGTTACGGTTTGCTTCACCTGCCGTGCCGCGTATTCAAAAACCGGCAAATCATGATTCACTGCCGCGACAATCGCTGCACCGCGTGCCTGGCCCAGCTTCAGCGCTGAGTCGGCATTCTTTGCCATAAACACTTGTTCGATGGCGAAATAGTCGGGCGAGAACTGGGTGATGATTTCGCTGACGCCCGCATAAATCAGCTTCAGGCGTGACGGCAGATCGGTGACGCTGGTGCGGATACAGCCGCTACCCAAATAGCTCAGTTGGCGGCCGGTTTGGCGGATGACACCGTAACCGGTGACGCGCGAGCCGGGATCGATCCCGAGAATTATCGCCACAGCGCGTCTCCGGTGAGTGGGTTATTAAGCAACGCCATTACAGCGTTTCTGCGATCTCATCAGAGATTTCACCGTTATGGTAAACTTCCTGCACATCGTCGCAATCTTCCAGCATGTCGATCAAACGCAGCAGTTTCGGTGCCGTTTCCGCATCCATTTCCGCTTTGGTTGATGGAATCATGGAGACTTCAGCCGTGTCCGCTTTCAGGCCGCCAGCTTCCAGTGCATCACGCACCGCACCCAACTCTTCCCATGCGGTGAACACGTCAATCGCGCCATCGTCATAGGCAACCACATCTTCAGCACCGGCTTCCAGCGCCGCTTCCATCACTGCATCTTCATCCAGGCCTGGCGCAAAAGAGATCACCCCTTTTTTGCTGAACAGGTAAGAAACTGAGCCATCGGTACCCAGGTTGCCGCCGGTTTTGGTGAAGGCATGACGCACTTCGCCAACGGTACGGTTACGGTTATCACTCAGGCACTCAATCATTACCGCTGAGCCGCCAGGACCGTAACCTTCATAGATGATGGTTTCCATGTTGGAATCGTCTTCACCGCCTACGCCGCGTGCGATAGCACGGTTCATGGTGTCGCGCGTCATGTTGTTGGACAGCGCTTTGTCCATCGCCGCGCGCAGACGCGGGTTAGAACCGGCATCGCCGCCGCCTAATTTCGCTGCGGTCACCAGCTCACGAATGATTTTGGTGAAGATTTTACCGCGCTTCGCATCCTGAGCAGCCTTGCGGTGCTTGGTGTTTGCCCATTTACTGTGTCCAGCCATCTTACTTTCTCTCCGATCTTTACAGGGTGCAGGCTATCTTGCTTGCGATCTTGTCCCCCGGCAGTGCTCGCAATCCTCACGTACAAAAGTACGCTCCGGTTGCTGTGCGCTGGCGGTGAACAACCTCGCGGCGCCGATTACGCCTGACTGTTTAATATTGCTTGGCGCGTTCATTTAGCACGCACCAGATTCCTAAAAAACTAGCTCATCCTCCGCGGGAAAAACGCGCGGCGACGAGCATTCAGATAAATTCTTCAATTGCCTGGCGGTTACTCCAGGACTTGGTGAGGGCTGCGGCAGCGGCGGGTTCGAGCCAGCATGCGGCGAGATGTTCGCTGAGCAACAACTCACGTTCGGCGGGCAACGCTAATCGGAACCAGTGTTCACGATTGTGCGTGGTGCCGGGTGCATAGCGATGGCGATAGTGCGGGAAGATTTCAAACTCAATGTGTTTATGGCAATCGTCCAGCACTAACTTTTCATCCGCGATGTTGATAGCCAGTTCTTCTGACACTTCACGTTCAGCCGCCTGGCGCGGGGTTTCTCCCGCTTCCAGGCTGCCCGTCACTGACTGCCAGAAACTGTCATCATCACGTCGCTGCAGCATTAACACCCGGCCAGTATCTCGCGCAAAAATCACCACCAGCACTGATACCGGATGTTTATAGCCCATTATTTATTCTCTAACTTGTCTTTCTTCGGTGCGACCAAAATGCCCAAATCCAGCAGTGCCGCTGGGTTGGCTTCGCTTGGTGCTTCAGTCATCAGACAGGCTGCTGCAGTGGTTTTCGGGAACGCGATCACATCACGGATGTTATCGGTGCCGGTCAACAGCATGGTCAGACGATCCAGACCAAACGCCAGGCCCGCGTGCGGCGGCGTACCGTATTTCAACGCATCCAGCAGGAAGCCAAACTTCAAACGCTGCTCTTCTTCAGTGATACCGAGAATGCTGAACACCGTTTGCTGCATTTTGCCGCTGTGGATACGCACCGAACCGCCACCCACTTCGTAGCCGTTAATCACCATATCGTAGGCATTCGCTACCGCTTGCACCGGATCTTTCGCCAGTTCTTCAGCGCTCATCTCTTTCGGTGAGGTGAACGGATGGTGCATCGCAGCCAAACCGCCCTCTTCATCTTCTTCGAACATCGGGAAGTCGATAACCCACAACGGCGCCCACGCTTTGTCATCGGTGATTTGCAGATCGCGGCCGACTTTCAAGCGCAGCGCGCCCAGTGCATCCGCCACCACTTTGGCACGGTCAGCACCGAAGAAGATCAGGTCGCCATCTTGCGCTGAGGTACGGTTCAGAATCGCTTCAACAATTTCCGGCGTCAGGAACTTAGCGACCGGACTTTGTACACCGTCAAAACCTTTGGTGCGTTCGTTGATCTTCATCCACGCCAAACCTTTCGCGCCGTAGATTTCAACAAACTTGCCGTATTCATCAATTTGCTTACGCGTCAGCGCCGCGCCACCTGGCACACGCAACGCTGCAACGCGGCCTTTGGCGTCGTTAGCCGGGCCAGCGAAGACCTGGAATTCCACGTTCTTCAGCAGGTCGGCAACGTCCACCAGCTCCATTGGGTTACGCAAATCTGGCTTATCGGAACCGTAACGGTTCATCGCTTCCGCAAAGGTCATCTGCGGGAAGTCACCGAGATCCACGCCTTTAATATCAATCCACAGTTCGCGAATCAGACGTTCCATCTTTTCACGCACCTGCTCGGCCGTCATGAACGAGGTTTCTACGTCAATCTGGGTAAATTCTGGCTGACGATCGGCACGTAAATCTTCGTCACGGAAGCACTTAACGATCTGATAGTAGCGATCAAAGCCGGACATCATCAGCAACTGCTTGAACAGCTGTGGTGACTGCGGCAAGGCGTAGAACTTGCCTTTATGCACGCGGCTTGGCACCAAATAGTCACGCGCACCTTCCGGCGTGGCTTTGGTCAGCATCGGCGTTTCGATGTCGAGGAAGCCCTGGTCGTCCATAAAGCGACGCACAAAGCTGGTAATTTTAGCGCGTGTCTTTAAACGCTGTGCCATTTCCGGACGGCGTAGGTCAAGATAGCGATAGGTCAAACGCGCTTCTTCGCTGTTGATCTGGTTGGAGTCCAGCGGCAACGGTTCCGCACGGTTGATGATGTTCAGCTCATGGGCGAAGACTTCGACTTCACCGGTCGCCAAATCGCTGTTTTTGTTTTTTTCGTCACGTGCACGCACGGTACCGGTGATCTGGATGCAAAATTCGTTACGCAGTTCAGATGCCAGCTGGAAAGCGTCCTGACGATCGGCATCGAAGAACACCTGAGCGATACCTTCACGGTCGCGCATATCGATAAAAATCAGGCTACCCAGATCGCGACGGCGATTGACCCAACCGCAGAGAGTGACTTGCTGACCCACATGAGACAGATTGAGCTGTCCGCAATATTCTGTACGCATAACGTATCCTTTTAACTTCGCCGCTGCTGCCAGACAACATCAGGCCGCGTAACCTTATGAGATGCTGCCGCAAAAAAGGCGGCTATTATAATGGAAAAACCCAGGCAGGATAAGTGGAGCCAGATCAAAGCGGACAATTCATTACGCTTTATCGCGCTGTTTTTCCTGCCGACATCAAAACAGGTTACATTAAGCCGCACTTTCCCGCCCCTAAAGGATTCAGGAGTTCGCGTTTGACACTTCGTATTGGATTACCGCAATGGCAGCACGCGCAGTGGAAACAGTTTGGCCTCGAAACCCTGGCCGATTACGCGCAACTGTTTGGTTGTGTAGAAGGCAACACCACGCTGTATGCGTTGCCCAAGCCCGAAGTGGTGCTGCGCTGGCGCGATATGACGCACGATGATTTCCGCTTCTGCTTTAAATTTCCCGACAGCATCAGTCACAAATCGGCGCTGCGCGATTGTGATGAACTGCTTAGCGAGTTTTTCCGCCTGCTCGATCCGCTCAGTCAGCGCATCGGTCAGTATTGGTTGCAACTACCCGCCGCGTTTTCGCCGGCACAGCTCGGCGATTTGTGGTCTTTCCTTGATGGTTTGCCGCGTAATTTTCGCTATGGCGTTGAAGTGCGCCATCCGGCATTTTTCGCTAAAGGTGAAGCCGAACGCGCATTGAATCGGGGTTTGCTGGATCGCGGCGTGAATCGCGTGATTTTGGATAGCCGCCCGGTACACGCCTCCACCTCGCAAACTGCCGCCGCCGTGGATGCCCGATCCAAAAAGCCGCGCGTGCCACCGCATGCGGTACGCACCAGCACGCAGCCGATGGTGCGTTTTATCGGCAGCGACAGCGTTGCAGAGAGCGTGCCACTGTTTCAGCCATGGATCAGTAAAATTGCTGAGTGGCAAAGAGACAGCGATCCGATGCTGTTTATTCATACACCGGATATGGGCGAAGTGTTTCCACTAATCCAGGCGCTGTGGCCGCAATTGCAGCAGTTAGAACCCACATTGCGCGATTTGCCCGACTGGCCGCAACAAACGAGTTTGTTCTAAACGCAAAGCGGATGCACCTTGGGTCGGTTTCTGCCAAAATAGCGCCCTTTCCGTTTTCTCTCCGGACCTATCATTATGTCTGATCGCGATACGCTATTTTCCGCGCCCATTGATAAATTGGGCGACTGGACCTTTGACGAGCGCGTGGCTGAAGTCTTCCCCGATATGATTCAGCGCTCGGTGCCGGGCTATTCCAACATCATTTCGATGATTGGCATGCTGGCAGAACGTTTTGTCCAGCCTAACAGTCAGGTTTACGATCTCGGCTGCTCGCTGGGTGCCGCCACGCTTTCGGTGCGTCGCAATATTCATGTGCCAGGTTGTCAGATCATTGCCGTGGATAATTCTCCGGCGATGGTTGAACGCTGCCGCCGCCACATCGACGCGTTCCGTGCCGATACGCCGGTGCAGGTCATCGAAGCGGATATTCAGAATATCCATATCGAGAATGCCTCGTTGGTGGTACTGAATTTTACCCTGCAATTCCTTGAACCACCGGCCCGTCTTGAACTGTTGAAAAAGATTGTTCAGGGCTTGAATCCAGGCGGCGCGCTGGTGCTATCCGAGAAGTTCAGCTTTGAAGATGCCGATGTCGGTGAACTGCTGTTCAACATGCATCACGATTTCAAACGCGCCAACGGTTACAGCGAACTGGAGATCAGCCAGAAACGCAGCATGCTGGAAAACGTGATGTTGACCGATAGCGTGGAAGCGCATAAAGCGCGCCTGAAAACCGCCGGTTTTGCCCATGCGGAGTTGTGGTTCCAGTGCTTTAACTTTGGTTCTTTGGTTGCTTTGAAATGATTGATTTTGGCCTGTTTTACCAGCAAATCGCCACCGGGCCGCTCGCTCGCTGGCTGGAAGTTTTACCCGCGCAAGTCGCCGAGTGGCAACGTGAAAACCTGCACGGCAAGTTTCGTGATTGGGAAAAGTCGGTGGATTATCTGCCGTTGCTGGAACCTCAAAAGCTCGATCTGATTAACAGCGTCAGCGCGCAACGCAACGATCTCACCGATCGCCAACGCCTTGGCATTGAAAACCTACTGCGTAATTTGATGCCGTGGCGCAAAGGCCCGTATTCACTGTACGGCACGGAAATTGATACCGAATGGCGTTCCGACTGGAAATGGGACCGCGTATTGCCGCACATCTCGCCATTGCAGCATCGCACGGTGCTAGATGTTGGCTGCGGCAGCGGCTATCACATGTGGCGCATGATTGGCGCAGGCGCGAAGTTGGTGGTCGGCATCGATCCGATGCAGCTGTTCCTGTGCCAATTCGAAGCAGTGCGCAAATTGTTAGGTGACGATCGCCGGGCGCATTTGCTGCCATTGGGCATCGAGCAACTTCCTGCGTTACAAGCGTTTGATACAGTGTTCTCGATGGGCGTGTTGTATCACCGTCGCTCGCCGCTTGATCATCTGATGCAGTTAAAAAATCAGTTGGTCAGCGACGGCGAATTGGTACTGGAAACGCTGGTGATTGAAGGTGATGAGAACGCGGTGCTGGTGCCGGGTGAACGCTATGCGCAAATGCGCAACGTGTACTTCATCCCGTCCGCGGCGGCGCTTAAAAGCTGGCTGGAAAAGTGCGGCTTTGTTGATGTACGCATCGCCGATTACGCAGTGACATCGGTTGAAGAACAACGTCGCACTAGCTGGATGACCAGCGAATCGTTGGCCGAGTTTTTGGATCCCAACGACAGCAGCAAAACCGTTGAAGGTTATCCTGCGCCATTGCGTGCCGTGTTAGTCGCTCGCAAACCGTAAAATTCTCCGCCGCGTCGGCCCCCACCGCGCGGCGTCTTTGCTTCTCTCCCGCCCTTTTAAGATTTTTGTTACCTCCCGTCAGCAACTGATAATAATTCTCAACTTGCCAGTAATGGTTAAATTTCCGTCACCGTTCTGTGCCACTTTACCTGCAGCGGCTTTTTTCACATCAAGGAGTTGTTGTTATGAGTAAATTCATTTTTTCTTCTCCACGTAAATATGTACAGGGCGCCGGTGTGCTGGATGAACTGGGAACTTATGTCGCCGAGCTCGGCCAGCATGCGTTTTTAGTTGCCGACGAAATTGTCTGGAAGCTGGTCGGTGAGCGCACGCAAAAAACCTTAAAAGCGGCCGGGATTGAATTTCACTGGCAGCAGTTTAATGGCGAAGCATCAGGCAATGAGATCAACCGCCTAACCCAACTGGCGAAATCTCAAGGCAGCAATGTAGTAGTGGGTTTGGGCGGCGGCAAAACGCTGGATACGGTCAAAGCCATTGCGGATGAATTAAAACAACCGGTGGCGATTGTGCCGACCGTTGCCTCAACCGATGCGCCGTGCAGCGCGCTGTCAGTGATCTATTCAGATAGCGGCGTATTCGAAAGCTATCGCTTCTACAGCAAAAATCCGGATTTAGTGTTGGTGGACACCGCCGTATGCGCCAGTGCGCCTGCACGTCTGTTCGCATCGGGCATCGCCGATGGCCTGGCGACCTGGGTTGAGGCACAAGCGGTGCTGCGTTCCCATGCTAAATCGATGGTGAATGGCGATCCAACTATTGCCGGTACCGCCATTGCGCGTGCCTGTGAAGAGACTCTGTTGACCTGGGGTTTCAGTGCTTACACCGCCGTGAGCGAGAAGCGCGTGACGCCTGCGGTTGAAGCCGTCGTGGAGGCAAATACCTTGCTTTCGGGATTGGGCTTTGAAAACGCCGGTTTGGCGGGTGCGCATGCCATTCATAACGGCTTTACCGCGATTGATGGTGATATTCATCATCTGACGCACGGCGAGAAAGTGGCTTATGGCACGCTGACACAAATGGTGCTGGAACAGCGTCCGGATGAAGAGATCGCGCGTTATATTCGTTTCTATCGCGCGATCAAAATGCCGACCACCTTGAAAGAGCTGCATCTGGAGAACGAGAGCTGGGAGAATTTGGTGCGGGTTGGCGCGCTGGCGAACAGTGAAGGCGATACGCTGAAAAACCTCAATCCAAATCTGTCACCAGAAGATATCGCAAACGCGATTGTGGCGGTTGATGCCTTCAGTAAAACGGTAAAATAAGCGGTTAGCGCCGCAAACTTTTCAGGTGCGCGGCGCGAAACAATGCTCAGTTATCCGCATCCGCCAATGGCGATTTGTCCCAATACTGATACTTGTAAGCCGAACTCAAGTGGCGTTCGATGGTGCCTTTGGCAAACACTTCGGTCTCGTGCAGATAACTCAACGTGCAGTTACCGATTTCATCCCACAACTGGCATTCGTCTACCGAACGCAAAGTACTTACCGGTGTGGTTGAGGTGCCATTAAGCCGCATCTCCCGCCATTGGTTGTCATAGCTATAAGTATCTTTGCTGCGCGCACTGCTGGCTGCTGTGACCAATCCTTGTGCATTCCAACGCCAGCTGTTTTCGCCATTACTGGCGCTATCGCTGCCGCGCGCCACACTTTTCTCCAGCCTAAACTTTTTGTCGTAGCGATAGGTGGTATCAGTAAATCCCTCTTTGCCCATGCTGGTGAATTTATCGGTTGAGCTGACAATATTGCCGTGCTGACCGATTTGCCAGCTGATGGTGCCCTGACGGTTATCAACCACTTCCTCTTCCCCGGCTTTGATCACCTTAACCATGTAGGCATATTCCGCCACCCAACCGCGCTGCACGCGAGCGATGTGCTGTTCCATCGACAGCAACACATTGCCTTCGTTTTTGTCATAGGAAATGTCGGCGACCATTAAATCACCACACTGATCGAATTGCCCCAGCACGCGTTTTTGTGAATCGACATCTTTGCCAAACTCACCCGCCACCACCTGACGCACCGCGCCTTTGGCATCACCACCTAGCATGATCCAGTTATTGCTGCTGGTGATATTTTTACTCATCGGCGGACACGCAGTACTGACTGCCAGCGCACTGCCGCAGCCAGCCAAACACAGCACTAAAACAGCACAAGGAGTGGATTTCATGAGGGTTATCCGCGCTAAGTCATCAAGTAATCAAAGCATCATTTACTCTATCGCGCTATCTCCCCCTGCTCAGTATCCCCAAAATAATTCGAGCTACAGCAAGGCGGCAAATGTAGAAGTCCCAGGGAGCTTACTAAAGTAAGTGACCTGGGCGAGTACATGCAGCCAACGCAGCTGTAGTTTGAATTATGAAGGGGATAGATAAAAAGAACCCCAGCAAGATGGACTGGGGCTTGGTACTTGCAAACATCACGTCATTAACGTTGGCGTGCTGCGCGGCAAAACTGGTGAGAACTCAGGCGACGCGGACGGCGCTCATTTGCGTCATGCTTTTCATCGCTTCGACCACATCGCCATCAACGCAATAGCGGCTGAATTCATCGGTTTCCGCTTCGGAGCACATGGAAACACCGGCTTTACGGTAGCGCATCGGCGAAGCGACTAAGCGGCTGGCGGAGCTGTGTACTTCCTGCAATCCACTGTCGATAAACTTCTGGATATTGCTTAAACGCACGCCCGCACCGGCCATAATAATCGGACCCGTGCTGTGTTCATTTAGTTCCCGCAACAATGCAATTCCTGCTTCGGCACTTTGTTGCTGCCCAGAAGTTAGAATGCGCGCGATGCCTAAATCAGCCAGCACTTCCAGCGAACGTTTGGGGCTGTGGCACAAATCGAAAGCGCGATGGAAAGTGACGTCCATGCCAGCGCACAGCGTCATAATCTGCTGCATGCGCGCCACATCAACATGTGCATCTTCGTCGAGCATGCCAATCACCAGGCCGGGAAAACCGAGTTCACGCATTAGCGCAACGTCGGATTTCATCGTCTCGAACTCGTGCGCGGTATAGCAAAAATCGCCGCCGCGCGGGCGAACGATTGGATGTACCGGTATTGAAATTTCACGGCGCGCGGCTTCCAGCACGCCAGCTGAAGGCGTCAACCCACCTTCGCGCGGCGCACTGCACAGCTCCACGCGATCGGCACCGGACAGCTGCGCAGTCATTGCACAGTCGATGCCGTAGCAACAAATTTCCAGTTTCGTCATACCATTCTCCTTTTCATGACTTCTGGCTCGTGAGGAATGCTTCAGTTAGTCTGCTTAATTAAACAGTTTACGTGGAACTCGCACTATGGCATTCGATTTTAATCAATGGATAGACCGTCGTCACAGCGATAGTTTGAAATGGCACAAATATGGTGATCGCGATGTGCTGCCTTTGTGGGTCGCCGACACCGATTTTCGCTCGCCACCCTGTGTGATTGAGGCCATTAAAAAGCGTGCAGATCATGGTGTGTTTGGCTATGGCGATACGCCAAGCGGATTGATTGATATCACAGTTTTTCGCCTAGCGCAGCGCTACAACTGGCAGATTCAGCCGGACTGGATTGTGCTGCTGCCCGGTGTGGTGTGCGGTTTGAATCTTTCGGTCCGCGCATTCACGGAATCAGGCCAAGCAACGGTAGCGCCCACGCCAATTTACCCACCGTTTCGCAGCGCAGCAAAATTAGCCGACCGCGTGCAGGTTAATCTCCCGATGCAGTTACAGGATGATCGTTGGCTGATGGATCTCGACCATCATGCGATGCAGGGTAACGAGCGTTTATTGATGCTGTGCAATCCGCAAAATCCGGGTGGCACCGTTTATCGCCGCGAGGAGTTGGCAGCACAATTAGCCTTCGCCCAGCAGCATGATTTAATCGTTTGCTCCGATGAAATTCATTGTGATTTATTGCTGTCGCCCGATGTTCAACACATTCCTTTCGCCGCCTTGAGTGAAGATGCCGCCCAGCGCAGCATCACACTGATCTCACCGTCAAAAACCTTCAACATTGCCGGATTGGGCGCATCGATGGCGATCATTCCCAATCGCGATTTGCGCCAGCGTTTCAAACGCGTGCGTGAAGGCATTGTGCCTGGCGTGGATGTTTTGGCCTTGGTGGCGGCAGAAGCGGCTTGGCGTGAAGGTGACGAATGGCTTGCTGCGCAGCTTGATTATCTGCGCGCCAATCGCGATTGGCTGGTTGAGCAAGTAAACGTGTTGCCAGAATTGCAGATGGCCTCGCCAGAAGCGACCTATCTTGGCTGGATCGATGCCAGCCAACTGCACGTCGATAACCCGACCAACTACTTTGAGCAACACGGTCTTGGCTTCTCGCCAGGGCGCGATTTTGGCGATGATAACTTTGTGCGCTTCAATTTTGGCTGCACGCGCGCAACGCTCGAACAGGCGGTTGCACGCTTACAAAAAGCCGTAATGGCGCGCCGTTAGCCCTGTTCGCTGGCGACGATCTCTTCCAGTCGCCACGGATGAAACTTGATGGTGGTTTGCCCATCCGTGACGGCCAGCGTCGGATTGGGCAAACGCTCGTTTTCCCCTTTCGGCGCACTGGTTTTAAACGATATTCCCGGCTGCGTCAGCGCAGTATCTGCAAGTAGCGCCATGGCGCGCACACCCAATGTTTCCGGCTCACCGCGCAGCACGATCTCCACATGCTCCCACCCTTCATGGCGATACAGTTTCTCACCCGGCCAAGGCAGTTCAATCACATCCACTTGCCAACCCGCCACATTGAGGGGTTGATGCAATTTGAACAGGCAAATTGGGCGTCCATTGATGATGGCTTCAGAAAATTGCGCGCCGATTTGCAAAAATCCCGCTTTCCAGCGTTCCGCCGTGGCGAATTGATGGCAGCGCACGGCAAGGTGATCGGCTTCGTGCTCAGCCAGATTAATGCCTAAACGATTAGCAAATTCTGCCAAAGAGTGCTCAAAACGAGTCAGGTCTTGTTTTAAATCGTCCAGTTCCGTAGGAAAGTGGCTCTGCATCACGCTATTACCTCTACATCAGTTCAAGTTTATTAATCAATTCAAAAAATGATACGCATTGATTCCGCTTGACAAAATTGTCGGATTCATCCGATTTCAGCACAGAATCGGCTGAAAACCGCATAAATCGCTTATTCATTTCGGATTTATCGCCAAATCAGGTCCAGCAGTTACTTTATGAAAGTGGCTTAACTCACTGTTATTAATCAGAATAGTTAATACAATGAGATAACTCTTATTTAAGATACAAACAATTGCAGCTTGATACCCTTTCTTATAAATTTGTGGTTCACAACTACAAGGAACGGCCTTATGTCCATGCTCATTGTTGTCGCAGTCCTGATTGCATTAATGGGATTTGCCATTTCCCGCCATTGGAAGGTGCGAGAAGACAAAAGCGTTAAAAATCCTCGTCGTCACCCACGGCGCCGTTAATCGGCGCCGAGGCCCGATGTGCCCCTTTCATCCGCGCGAAAAGCTGACGCACTTTAACATTTCACGTATACTTCCCGTCTTATTTTTCCGTCCCGCCGCGCAGTTGCGGGATGACGACATCGGCTCGCCGCCTGCTGGCGGGCCTTTTCAGCATATGAAGGTAACGCGGTGAATATTCAGGCTCTTCTTTCCGACAAAGTCAGTCAGGCAATGGTAGCGGCGGGTGCGCCTGCCGATTGCGAACCCCAGGTTCGTCAGTCTGCAAAGGTTCAGTTCGGTGATTATCAGGCGAACGGCATCATGGCCGTGGCGAAAAAACTCGGTCAGGCACCGCGACAACTGGCTGAACAGGTGATTCAGCATCTTGATCTGCACGGCATCGCCAGCAAAGTGGAAATTGCCGGCCCGGGCTTCATCAATATCTTCCTCGATCGTCAATGGCTGGCGGCGCAAACCGCACAAGCGCTGCAACTGCCGCGTCTCGGCGTCAGCGCCATCGCGCCACAAACTATCGTGGTGGATTACTCGGCACCCAACGTGGCTAAGCAGATGCACGTGGGTCACGTGCGTTCCACCATCATTGGTGATGCCGCGGTGCGTACGCTGGAGTTCCTTGGCCATAACGTTATCCGTGCTAACCACGTTGGCGATTGGGGCACCCAGTTCGGCATGCTGATCGCCTATCTGGAAAAGCAGCAAAACGAAAATCACGAAGAGATCGCGCTGGCTGATTTAGAAGCCTTCTACCGCGAAGCCAAACTCACTTATGATGCCGACGAAGCCTTTGCCGAGCGTGCGCGTGGTTACGTGGTGAAACTGCAAGGCGGCGATGAATATTGCCGCAGCATGTGGAAGAAGTTAGTCGACATCACCATGAGCCAGAACCAGCTGGTCTATGACCGTCTCAACGTCACGTTGACGCGTAAAGATGTGATGGGTGAAAGCCTGTACAACGACATGCTGCCAGGCATCGTCGCCGATCTGCGTGAGAAAGGTTTAGCCGTCACCAGTGAAGGCGCCACCGTAGTGTTCCTTGATGAGTTCAAAAACAAGGAAGGCGAACCGATGGGCGTGATCATTCAGAAGAAAGATGGCGGTTATCTTTACACCACCACCGATATCGCCTGCGCCAAATACCGTTTCGAAACGCTGCACGCCGATCGCGTGCTGTATTACATCGATTCACGCCAGCATCAGCATCTGCAACAAGCGTGGACCATCGTGCGTAAAGCCGGTTATGTACCAGAATCGGTACCGCTCGAGCATCACGCGTTCGGCATGATGTTGGGCAAAGATGGACGTCCGTTCAAAACCCGCAGCGGCGGCACCATTCGTCTGGCCGATTTGCTGGATGAAGCGGTTGAACGCGCACATGCGCTGGTCAGCGAGAAGAATCCTGAGATGTCAGCGCAAGAGCTGAAAGATCTGTCAGAAGTGGTCGGTATCGGCGCGGTGAAATACGCCGATTTGTCGAAAAGCCGCACCACCGATTACATCTTCGATTGGGACAACATGCTGGCCTTCGAAGGCAACACCGCGCCGTACATGCAGTACGCCTATACTCGCGTGTTGTCAGTGTTCCGCAAGGCCGGTATTGATGCCGACAGCCTGAGCGGCGACATCGTGCTGACCGAAGAGCGTGAAGCTCAGTTAGCCACACGTTTGCTGCAATTCGAAGAAGTGATCACTCAGGTTGCGCGCGATGGTACGCCACACGTGATGTGCGCCTATCTGTACGACCTGGCCGGTCAGTTCTCTGGCTTCTACGAACATTGCCCAATTCTCTCTGCCGAGGACGAGAACATCCGTCAAAGCCGCTTGCAGCTGGCCGCGTTAACCGCGAAAACGCTGAAACAAGGTCTGGATACGCTGGGCATCAAAACCGTCGAACGTATGTAATATTTCGCGTCATTAAATACTCAGGCTAGTTGGCCTGAGTATTTTTTTGCTCCATCGCCTCAAGAATCGGCTGATAAAGGTTGAAGCAGCCTTCGAAATCAAACTGTTCCCCTTTTCTGCATGCCGCCGGCACGCGTTTTAAACGATCTGTCATAGCGCCATCAAAATTATAAAAGCGCGCCTTTAACACCACGCTGACAATAAACGCATTCACATGGCTGTTAAACACATCATTATGACTGGCAATAAACGAAGCCGGGACGGATATGAAATTAATCGGATCTTGATCGAAGCAAGGCAAACGATCAGTAAAATTATTTTTTAGAGTCGCTAATTTCGCTTTAGGAACACAATAGGAAATAAATTCCCACTTACCCAGTTTTGGCATGTTCTCTTCAGACAACGCGGTAATAGGCGGGAGCTTTTCAACCTGAGTCGTATCCTGATCTTTGATATATTCAGTATTGAATAACGCATAATTACCAATAGTGGTGTTATCTAAATCCATTTCTGATAAAGCATATTTAAAACCATAATAGTTACGCTGGAGCACGGTGTGGCTCCACGTCAGATTAACGCCTAAATTCTGACCGAGTGGAAAGAGTCGATTGGTGGCGTAATCTGCACGTGAACTGAGCACATACATCATGGTGGGTTGCGGTTTATCCAAATAGCCAATGCGCATGCTGCTCTCTTTTAAAATCAATCCTTGATTGGCTTCAATTGCTGGATTCAGCAGCACCACGCCATCACTGAACGGCTTCAATTCACCGCCATTTTCCGCCACGCGCATCCGTTCCATTAAGGTACTTTGCAAAGCTGATAACGTAACAGCCGCACCAAAGCTGTGACCAGTAATCAGCAACAGGCTATTATTCTTTTCGCCAATCGCACTACGAAGATCAAGAAATGCGCTGGTGACACCACGCCGTCCGACTTCCTCCGCTACTGCTTTGCGATCCCAGAAGGTTAACTCTTTCACGCCCCAACCGCTTAAGCTCTCGCCGCGCCAGCCGATATAAATCCCAATTAAGCGCCGACTAGCAATTACGCGTGGACTGCTAACCAGCGCTAACGTTTGTTGGAATTGTTTAACGTTATCATTCTCAGTGCTGGCATTATTTTTCCAGCCGTGGACAAACACAATCACGGCTACGCCAGGATCCTGCGCGTATTTTTTAATTTCATCCATCAGCTTAGCGGTATTTTCCGGATGGAAATCATTGCCTCTTTCGGTAAATTCAATAAAACCTAAATCATAATTTTTATGATGTTCGAGAAAACTGCCGCAGCCACTTTTGTGTTCACTGCAGGTTTGCCCAATATCATTACGATATGGCGCATTGGCATCGCAGCCAACCAGTAATATGAGTGATAGCCAAATGAGCGCTTTCATTAATTTCCTCGCATAGCCGTAAGCTATCGCGCTGTGGCAAGCGAAACGAAATGGATAATGAAATTTAGCACCAATCAAAACAATTGCTGTTGAGTTTAAGATAAAACGCAGTAAGCGGAATGCGTGACGGTTTTTTAAACCATACGGGAAATTTAACAGTTGGCGGTGATGACAGGGTTTAAATTAAACACAGTGATAAAAAATGCCGCCAAATATCATCGGCGGCACATTCTCTACTACTGATACTTATTGAGGACGAATAGCGAGCTACTGATAATTCACCGTCACCTGGCTGCTAATCACCCGCAAACCCGGTGGTAACGCACCCTGCCCTTGAAAACCAAATGCTAAATGCAATGTCTCATCCGCCGCGACATTGGCTAAACCGCGCGTGCTGCCGTTAGCCCCTTCAATTTCGACACAACGGTCAGTCGCACATAATCGCACCACTAACCCCGATGGCGCGGGACGGCTAAGCTGATAGCGCCAGTTCACAATCGAGATATTGCCCGGCGCGGCCGAAGGTGCTTTCAGCGCGGGCGTCATCAACCAGTTGCCACGCACACCCAGGCTCGGCCCGCTGGCATTCGCGGTCCAGGCACCGTCAGCGGCATCGCTTGCCAACGGTAATGACATCATCGGCAACATCATTAACGCCCAGCACCAACGACGCATTATTTGCCTCCAATGGTGGCGGTCATGCGGATCTGGCGATTGTCGGTCAACTCCATATTCGACAACACAATCAACTGCGGCAAATTGCGACGCAGGAAGCGCGCCAGCAGCGCACGCAGCGGATGATTCACCAGCAGCACTGGCGGCGCGCCGGCCATTTCCTGTTGCTGCAATGCGCCTTGCGCCTGCACCATCAGACGATCAGCCAGGCCAGGTTCCAGTCCACCGCCACCCTGTAACGCTTGCAGCAGCAAGCGTTCGAGCGTGGCATCCAGACCAATGACCTGCACTTCGCCATTGCCTGGGAACCACTGCTGAGTAATCGCACGACCCAGCGCCACACGCACCACGCTGGTCAACTCTTGCGGATCGTTTTGTACTGGCGCATGTTCCGCCAGCGTTTCGATAATGGTGCGCATATCGCGAATCGATACGCGCTCCGTCAGCAGATTTTGTAGCACTTTATGCAGTGTGGTTAAGGTGATGACACCCGGCACCAAATCTTCCGTCAGCTTCGGCATCTCTTGCGTGACGCGATCCAACAGTTGCTGCGCTTCCTGACGACCAAATAGCTCGCTGGCGTATTGACCAATTAAATGGTTGAGATGTGTCGCTACCACGGTGCTGGCTTCGACCACGGTAAAGCCCTGAATCTGCGCCTGCTCTTTCAAGGCGCTGTCGATCCAGATCGCCGCCAAGCCAAAAGCAGGATCGACGGTCGGTTCACCCGGTAGCGAACCGGCTGCGGTACCTGGGTTGATCGCCATCCAGCGGCCCGGATACGCATCGCCGCTGCCGATTTCCACCCCTTTCATCAGGATGCGATAGCGCGCGGGCGGCAGTTCCATGTTGTCGCGGATATGCACCACCGGCGGCAGGAAACCAACCTCTTGCGCCACCTTCTTACGAATACTGCGGATACGTCCCAGCAGCTCGCCATTTTGCAGGTGATCGACCATCGGAATCAGGCGATAACCGACTTCCATACCCAGCGAATCTTCCAGTTGCACATCGGTCCACGAGGCTTCGACCGTGGCCGGCGTTTCCTGAGTTTTCACCAAACTGGCGGATTCTGCCGGTTTCTTCGGCTGCATTTCACGACCGCGCAGCCACCAAGCGAGACCCAGTAATGAAGCAGTGAACAACAGGAAGACAAAGTTTGGCATGCCCGGCACCAGGCCAAGTAACCCAATCACGCCGCCGCTGAGCATCAGCACTTGTGGATTCTTGAACAGCTGGGAAACCATCTGTTCGCCGACATCCTGATCGGTGCCGACGCGCGTAACGATAACACCGGCGGCGGTTGAGATAACCAGCGCCGGAATCTGCGCCACCAGGCCATCACCGATGGTTAACAGCGTGTAGGTTTCGCCCGCATGGCCGAGATCCATACCGTGCTGCACCACGCCAACCAGCAACCCGCCGATGACGTTGATCACCATGATCAAAATGCCGGCGATGGCATCACCACGCACGAATTTACTCGCACCGTCCATCGAACCGTAGAAGTCGGCTTCCTGCGTGACCTCGGTACGGCGCTTTTTGGCTTCTTCTTCACCAATCAAACCGGCGTTGAGATCGGCATCGATCGCCATCTGTTTACCGGGCATACCATCCAGCACAAAACGCGCGCCAACTTCGGCGATACGTCCGGCACCTTTGGTGATAACCATGAAGTTGATGATAACGAGGATGATAAACACCACGATACCAATGGCGAAGTTGCCGCCAACGAGGAAGTGACCAAAGGCTTCAACCACGCGTCCCGCCGCATCCGCACCGGTATGACCTTCCAGCAAAATAATACGCGTTGAGGCGACGTTCAGCGCCAGGCGCAGTAGCGTCGAGAACAGCAGAATGGTGGGGAACGCGGCGAATTCCAGCGTGCGCTGGGTGAACATCGCCACCAGCAGCACCATGATTGACAGTGCAATGTTAAAGGTGAACAGCAGGTCGAGAATGAAGGCTGGCAACGGCAGCACCATCATCGACAGGATCAACATGATCAGGACTGGACCGGCCAGCACCTGCCACTGCGTATCTTTAAAGTTGCCCGGTAAACGCAGCTTCTCGGCTAAGTTAGCCATCGTTTCTGTTCTCTCCTGCAAAGTCCATGTCTGCCGGAACCGGCAGGTTTTTTGGTTTGTTTGGAATCAGGCCGCCTTCACGCTTCCAGCGCCGCAGCTGCCAAACCCATGCCAGCACTTCTGCCACCGCGCCATACAGCGCGCCGGGGATGAACTGACCAATTTCTGTGTGTCGATATAGCGCACGCGCCAGCGGCGGTGCTTCCAGAATCGGGATGCGATGCTCTTTAGCGAGTTCACGAATTTTTAGGGCGATATCACCGGCACCTTTTGCCACCACTTTCGGTGCACTCATCTTGCCTTCCTGATATTTCAGTGCCACGGAGTAGTGTGTTGGGTTGGTGACGATAACGTCCGCTTTTGGCACATCGGCCATCATGCGACGACGTGCAGCGGCGCGCATTGCCTGGCGAATACGTCCTTTAACGTGCGGGTCGCCTTCATTCTGTTTGTGTTCGTCGCGGATTTCCTGGCGCGTCATCTTCAGCTTTTTGAAGTAGCTATACAGCTGCCAGAACACGTCAAAGCCGACCATTGGGAACAGCCCCAACATCACCAATCCGCAGCAAGCGGCCATCAGCGACAAGCCGTGATGCAGCGCGTTAATCGGCGGTTCGCTCATCAAACGCAGCATCTCTTGCCAATGGCTCCAGATGTACCAACCGGCCACCAAAGCTACCAACGTCGCTTTCATGATCGACTTCAGTAACTCCGCGGCGGTTTGACCGGAGAACATGCGACCAATACCGCTCAGCGGGTTAAGCTTTTTCACATCGAACTTGATGGATTTCCCGCTGATATTCAGGCCGCCGAGCGCCATCGGTGCCGCAATCGCCACCACCACCAAACCGCCCATCAGCGGCAGCACTGCGATCATCGCTTCTTTAATCAGGCTGCCGATATGGGCGATGATCACTTTGTCATCCGTCACCATGCCGTGATCGAAACGGAATCCGGTGGCAACCATACTGGCCAACCGTTCCGCCATGCTGTTGCCACCCACCCACAAAATCAGTAAGCCAATCAACAGCATCATCACTGAAGTCAGTTCGCGCGAACGCGGAATCTGCCCTTCCTCACGCGCCTTTTCAAGTCGGTGGGGTGTGGGCGATTCTGTTTTGTCCTCGTTACTCTCTTCAGACACGGCACAACCTCAGCCAGCAGGAATTCTGAGCATAGAATGCCAAAAGCCGGTCAGGCTAAAGCGCGGATTAAAGGGGAGAAATGTGAGTTTATTTAGCCATAAGTGAAATTGCGTTGAGGTGCAGAATAACAGCCACACAATAAAGGCATAAAAAAAGGCGTCCTGCGCCATGACTAAGCATGTGTAGGACGCCTTTATCCAAAGCACTCGTTTTGCCGTAAACCAAACAAATGCACAATGTCAGTAGTGTTTTGCAAAGTGTGTGCCAATCACCAAACTGTGAATTTCGGGCGGTTTTGCCTTGAGCGAGCTGATTTGAATGGCAGGTTTGCACAGTGACGAAGCAAAGCTGCACATTTTCTGTGCAATTCACCTTAATTTGTCTTAAATGCCACTCAAAGCAAAAGCCATGCCGTGCTGTAGTTTTAATGGGCAGATTTGCGCCCGGAAATTCCGAAAGTCACAAAATTGTTTCGTTGAGCAATCTTTTTTAATCTTAAGAAATAGATTAATCTTATTTACCATTTTTGATTGGACCTGGCAGTGACTAAAAGCCACTGCGCAGCCGTTTATTGCTAACTCGCACAAATAAATTAACCTAGCTTATCTATCACCGTGACTATGCGTTTTATATCATCGGCCTGCGTCGCTTTTTCGCCCGGTAGCACGGGATTTATCAGGGTGCAATGGTTTGAATTCTCAAAAGTCTTAGGTAGACTTACTTCAGCACTATCTTTCTGTAATCTGTCTGTTTTTTTGATGGCTTTCTCGCTGCCTAATCTGCCCGCCTTCATGGCTCGTGCCGCAGATTACTCTGCAGCTAATCTGATGAAATTTGAGGATCATGGTGAATAAGAGTCTCGTGCTTACATTGCTGGCGGTTTTAACCTTGGCCGGTTGTAAAGCGCCGCCACCGCCAGTTAACGACGATACGCTGGTCACCAGCGAAGTGAACGGCGTAAAGCTGGTTCATCGTAATGCGGTGGCCGCGCCAGGCGAGTTTACGCCCGTGAATGAGAGCTATCGTGCGCTGTATGCCGCGTCCGTTATGACCACGCCCGATTTCGGTGGCAAAGTGGTGCGTTATCTGGATAACGCCAAACCATTTGAAGTATTGGGTCGGGTTGAACACAGCTGGTTAGCCGTGGCTGATGAACCTAACGGCCAGTTGATTGGGTATATTCCACCGAAAGCCGGTGTGGAAAGCAGTCGCTACGACGCTACCATCCGTAGCGATCGTCCGCGTCCCCGCCGTAATAGCAAGCAAGTCTGCGTCGCCGTAGGTGGTGCCAGTAAAGCTTGTCGCACTAACGATACCGCGACCTGGATTTTAGACTGATAATGCAATCCGGCGCACAGCGTCCGCGGCGGTTCTGATGCCGCGGACTGTGATTTTCGCCCTTGCCAGGACAATCGAGATTTAATGACTCAGGATTCCCTTGCGCGCGATGGCATTGTCGCGAGCAATGATAACCTTTTGCTTAATGCCGCAGCACCGATCCTGAATGCCGTGGTACGTATACGGCAGGCCGCTACACATGACGATCCCGCGGGTTTACGTCAGTTATTGATCGAAGAAATCCGTCTATTTGAACAGCGTTGTAAACAAGCCGGCTTGCCGTTTGAGATGATCATCGGCGCGCGCTATTGCCTGTGCAGCGTATTAGATGAAGCCGCCGCGCAAACGCCGTGGGGCACACGCGGCGTGTGGTCCGGCAATGGCATGTTAGTCACGTTTCATAACGAAAGCTGGGGCGGCGAAAAGGTATTCCAGCTTTTGTCGCGCGTATCGCAAAGCCCACAGCAACATTTGTGGCTGCTGGAAGTGATTCACTATTGCTTATTGCTAGGCTACGAAGGCCGTTATCGCGGCAGTGACAGCGGACGGGCGCAGTGTGACGGCATCCGCAAACGCCTGGCACAATTGATTGCTGAAAATCGTCCCTCCAACGCCAATCCCGTTACGCCGCTAGTGGAAGTGCATCCGCTGGTCAGCACTTTGACGCGTCCGATGGTGCCGCTGTGGGCGTGCGTGACCTTAGCCACTTTGGTGGCCTGTTTGATTTACAGTGGCCTGAATTGGCGACTTGGCAATGCCGCGGAACCGCTGCTGCGCGCCATCTACCAAACACCGCTACCGCAAATTACCCCCGGACGTCGCCCCACTTCGCCGCAAGCATTGCTCGATCTCCATCAACGCTTAAATGATGTGATTGCCGCTGGTCAGCTGGAAGTGAGCGATGGCGCGTTCGGAAGCAAAGTGATTATTCCCGCAGATAAACTGTTCGCCAGCGATGGCACCGTGGTGAATCAAGTCGGCCGCGCGCTGTTAGCGCACGTCGCCAGCGCGATGAAAACCGTCAAAGGCACGGTGCTGGTGTCGGTGTATACCGATAACAGCCCGGTTGATGGCCGTTTCGCCTCAAGCTATGAATTCTCTTCGGCCCGCGCTCGCGCGGTGACGCAATTGCTGAATCCGCAGTTGGCTGAAGGTCACAGCGTGAAAGCCGAAGGCCGAGGCGACAGCAATCCGCTGCTACCCAATGACAGCAACGAAAACCGCGCGCGTAATCGTCGCGTGGAAATCACTCTGTTTGCGACCCCGGAAACCCTCGGCAATCATCAGGGAGACCAATGATGCGCGCATCACTGCAACATCTGTTAACCCATCGTCTGCTGTGGAGCCTGATTGGCGTCACCGCATTGAGCTGCGTGCTGTGGATGCTCGGCCCATTGTGGAGCTGGGGCGATACGCGTCCGTTGGAGCCGGTTTTGCCGCGCCAGTTAGCGGTGGGTTTCCTCTTCTTCCTGTGGCTGCTATTCCAGTTCATCCCGGCGTTGTGGCGCGGCTGGTTCAACAGCAAATTACTCAATCGCTTACAGCAGATGAGCCAGGAAGAGTTATCCGATCGCCAGGCCACCGAAACCTTATTAAACCAGCGTTTTAGCGAAGCCGCGCTGCGTTTAAAACGCACCCAATTTGGTCGTCGTCATCAGAAAAGCTGGCTGGCGCGTTTTCAAAGCCACTACCTGTATCAATTGCCGTGGTACGTGATGATTGGCGCGCCCGGTGCCGGTAAAACCACGGCACTGCTCAATGCCGGATTAGAGTTTCCGCTGACCGATAGCCTTGGTAAAACGGCGATTCGCGGCGTCGGCGGCACGCGCCATTGTGATTGGTGGTTCACCGACAGCGCAGTTCTAATCGATACCGCGGGACGCTATGCCTTGCAGGAGAGCCAGCGCGCGCGTGACGGTGCAGAGTGGCAGAGTTTCATCAATCTGCTGAAGCGCTATCGCACCCGTCAGCCGATCAATGGCGTGATCATGACCATCAGCGTCTCCGATCTGCTGACTGATTCCGCCGAAGCACGCCACGCTCAGGCCAGCGCGTTACGCGCTCGCATGGCGGAATTGCATCAACACACCGGCATTCATTTCCCGGTGTATGTGATGGTGACCAAAACCGATCTGCTGAAAGGCTTTATGAGTTTCTACGGCGCGCAGAGCAAGCAGCAGCGCGATGCGATTTGGGGCTTCACGTTCCCGTGGGAACCCGGCAAACCGCATAAAGACAATTGGCATCGCAGCTTTGCCCAGCAATACCAACACGTTGAGCAGCGCTTGCAGCAACAGTTGGCGAATGTGATGTCGGCAGAACGCGATCTGACCCAGCGCGCCGACAGTTTCCTGTTCCCGCAAGAGTTCAGCTCGCTGCGCCCATTGTTGAATGAATATCTTGATGTGGTGTTTTCCAGCCAGCAAGAACCGATTGCCTGGTCACCGCGCGGCCTGTTCTTCACCAGCGGCACCCAGGAAGGCTTACCGTTTGACCGCATCATGGGCGAACTGAACCGCAAATTGCAGTTGCCGCATACTGGCGAAAGCAGCCTGGCGGCGTGGGATAGCGTCAATCGCAGCAGCCCGATTCCGGGCAATAAAGGGCAGAGCTTCTTTATTCGCGATTTGCTGAGTGATTTGGTGTTCCGCGAAAGCGGCCTGGCGGGCAGCAATCGCCATTGGGAATACCGCAATCGCCTGTTTCACTGGATTGGTTACGGCGCGCTAACCGGCGCGTTGCTGCTGCTTTCAGGTTTGTGGCTCACCAGTTACATCCAAAACCAGCGTTATCTGGACCAGGTTGCGGCGCGCATCGTGCCGATTACCACGCAAAGTCAACAGGTGATTCATCAGCCCGCCGATAATATTTTTGATCTGCTACCCTTCTTAAATAACCTGGTGAAACTGCCGCTATCCGAGCGTTTTTCCCTCGACAATCCACCGCTTACCATGCGCGTAGGTTTATATCGCGGCAACCAGGTGAGCGATGCGGCGTGGGCGCTTTATCAAAATGCCCTTAAGTCTTTACTGTTGCCACGCGTGGCCCAGCAGATCACCAATTTGCTGCGTGACGATCCCGGCAACGATAACGAATACAGCCGCAATGCGCTGCGGGCGTATCAGATGCTGTATCAACCGCGCAATTATGATGGCGAGTTTCTGCGCGGCTGGTTGATGCAGAACTTACAACGCACCTTGCCGAATGATGTCAGCGCGCGTGATTTGCAGCAGCTTGACTGGCATCTGAGCCAACTATTAGACCAGCAAATCCAGTCTTCGCCCTATGCGCGTGACAATGCGCTAATGATGCGCAAGCTTGCGGAGAATCTGAAAAATGCCGGTGACAATAGCAATATGCTGGCGATTGCGCCGCAGGCCGTTTCGCAGCGATTGACCAAACACAGTGAGTAATGGTGAGGTAACGATGCCGACACACACTGCGCCTGGCTGGTATGGCAAATTACCGGCAACCGGCGATTTTTTGCGCCAGCGTCTGAGTGAAAATACCGTGACGCCCTGGAGTCATTGGTTTCAGCAAGGTTTGATGCAGTGGCATCAGCAACCGGATGCCAATACCGCACAATTTTTGCGCGCGCCGGTGTGGAACTTTGTGTTGCCGCTCTCGCCATTACGCCAGCACGTGCAGATGGGCTGCTTATTGCCGTCCTGCGATCGCGTAGGTCGCGCGTGGCCGCTGCTGGCGTTGCGCAGTTTTCCAGTAAATAGCTGGCACAGTTCGCAACTGGGCGTTTCCGGCGACTGGTTTCAGGAGTTAGGCGCGTTGCTGCTACATGCGGTGCGCGACCGGCTGAATCCCGACGCGTTGGAACAGCAGATGCAACACTTATCACCGCTGCTGGTGCCGGATACTCAGCGCAGCGACATCATGGATGTGATTGGTTTTGAAGATTTACCCTGCACGCTAAGCTGGCGTGAAGTGGCTGACAGGTTCGATCCGCAGCAGCACATTAGCTACTGGTGGAGTAATCGCAGTGACGGTTTTGGTCATGCCACGCATAAACACAGTGGCCCGCTTACTGCGCAACTTTTTTCGCTGTTATTTAACCCGGCGTCTGGTGCACAGCCGGGCCGCAACGGCCTCTATCCACCGATGTTTGAATAGGCCGTGGCGTTTGCCTCGTAACGGGATGACTCATGCAATTTACCATTGTGCAGTGCAATACGGATGTGCCCGCAAAGACGGTTGCCTTTAAACCGCCCGGCGGCACCATTGGCCGCAGTCAAGATAACGATTTGGTTTTGCCTGATGAATCGCGCGCAATATCGCGTTTGCAGGCGCTGGTGCACCTGTCTGCAGAGGGTGAATGCCGCTTGACCAATCAAGGCAGCGTCACCTCGGTGGTGCTGAATGGCGTCGCGTTGGCGCGCGGATCGCAAGTGGCGCTGCACGATGGCGATACGCTGCAAATTGGCGATTATGGATTGGAAGTGCGCGATCCCCTTCAACTTAATGGTCAGCATGATGATCCGCTGGCATTGTTTGCTGAGAGTCATGCAGATCCGCTGGGCATGTTGCAGGAGCCGGAGATCGTTCCCGAACCCGCCGCACGCCAGGAACGCCGCAACGACCCGCGTTTGGCGATTGATCCGCAAAGCGATGCGCCAACGTTGCCCAGCGTGCAGCCGGGTGTCGATCAAGACAAACTCATTGCCGCGTTGCTGGAAGGGATGGGGCTGAATAACGGCCATCAAACCGCCATTACCGAAGAGCAAATGCGCGTCACCGGACGCATGCTGAGCCTGTTTTCCCAAGGCACCGTCGCCCTGCTGTCTTCGCGTTCGATTCTCAAACGCGGCGTGAAAGCCGACATGACGATGATCCTCAATGAAGCGAATAATCCCTTCAAAATTTTGCCGTCGGGCAAAACCGTGTTGATGCAGATGTACCAAAGCCAGATGCCCGGCTTTATGCCGCCAGAACCAGCGGTGCGTGATGCGCTGGTCGATTTGCAGGCGCATCAGCTCGGTATGATTGCCGGCATCCGCGCCATCATTGCGGCGATGCTGCAATCCTTCAATCCGCAGCGCCTGGAAGAGGAAGCGCGCAAAGATGGCGTTTTGCCAAAGCTGGCGTTCAGCGGCGGGCGTAAAGCAGCGCTGTGGGACTATTTCTCGCGCCACTATCAGCGCACCGCTGGCGAGATCGAAGATGACTTCCACACGCTGTTCGGTGAAGCCTTCCTGCATGCCTACGATATGGAAGTGAATCAGTACAAAGATTCCCAAACGCGGACTGAAGACGCATGAAAATGATGTTTGCCAGCCGCTGCCAGCAAGGCATGCGCGATGAAAATCAAGATCGCACCGGCGCTGAGTTAGATGATCACAAAGCCTGTTTTTTAGTGTGCGATGGCGTTGCTGGCCTGCCCGGCGGCGATATGGCGGCACAGTTGGTGCGTGACACCTTGCTGAAACAGCTGCATGAAAGTGCTGTATTCACGCCAGAAAGCACCCGTGCAGCGATTGAACGCTGCCAGCAGGTGCTGGTTGAAGCGCAGGGAAACAATCCGAATTTTTCACGCATGAGCACCACCCTTGCCGCGCTATTTATTGACCGTGAAAAACAGCTCGCATGGTGGGCGCACGCTGGTGATAGCCGGGTTTATCACTTCCGTCATGGGGTGCTAAATCAGGTCACACGCGATCACAGTTTGGCCCAGCAATTGCGCGAAGCGGGCTATGAAAATACCGGCATTAACAGTAATTTACTTTATAATGCGCTCGGTATTGAGCCCGCCCGTCCGGCCACCTTTAGCGAGGTGATCGCCTTGACCGACGGCGATGCGTTTTTGGTGTGCAGCGACGGATTTTGGCTCAATCTCACCACCCACGAAATGGAACTGGCACTGCGCATGGTGAATGCCTGCGAAGAGTGGCTGACTTTGATGGAACAAGCCGTTAACCGCAGTGTGAAAAGCGACAATCTCAGCGCCCTGGCAGTCTGGATTGGCGAACCGCAGGAAGCGACGCTGCTTTACTCCCAGGCTGATGCGGCACGTTTTATGCCGTCACGTTATTGATAGGACTCTTATGAAAGTGTGGTTGACGGGCTTTGCAACCCTGTTGCTGGCCTTTAATGCGCAGGCAGAAGATTATCGAGTGGTGTATTCACCCAGCCTGTCATTGGAAGTCTACATTGATGACGTGGCCAGCAAGGCGCCAAACGACTGGTGTAAAGAGACGCTACCGTTGCGCATTGTGTCGGGTAAAAGCACCGATTCCAGTATTCTCACCAGTTTCTTGCCGCGCGTCGGCACGTTGCTGGCGAATCAATGCGGCTTGCTGGATGAGCTTCCGTGGCAAATGACCAACAAAGACGGCAGCGTGTTAGCAAACGGTAGCGCAGCTAAATTGCAGAACTGGCGTCCGATTGTCCTGAACGATGCCACTGCCAGCGCCACCGCCAATAACGCTGCGCCGCTCGATCTGTCGCGCCCGGCAGATAGCACGCCATTGCAGCATTTTGCCCTGCCCGGCGGCTGCCATTTCCGTACCTGGTGGGATGACAAAGGTGAATCGCTGTTCATCCCAGACAACCCACAGCAGCACTGCTCGACCGAAGGTTGGCTGGAAGGCCCAAGCGACATGACGCTGATGAGCGATGGCAAAGCTCGTAGCGTGGCGCTGAATTTCTATCAAGGCTATCCGATCGCTAACCTGAAACTCAGCGGGCCGCCGCTGGAAGTGGTTTCGGTGAATAATCAGCGCATGATTGTTTCGCGCCCGGATGCCGAGGATAGCTGGCTGGTGCTGCCGTTTGACGCGCAACAACATGTCTGGCGTTTCAATGGCACGTTGTTAGTAAAGATGGATAAAACCGCGGATCAAGATAACGATACGATCAAACAGCGGGTTGAGACGTTACGCGGCGTGTGGTCGCCGCAATTTATGCCACAGCAAAAAGTGACTGTGTTACTGATTGACACCCTGCATGCGGATCTGGCCGATCCGGCGATTGGTGCCTGGCGTAACATTAATTAATTAGCGGTCGTCGCTACCGTCAAGAACTTGGCGGGGCGCTACAGGACGTGTTCAGAGAGTTCACTATGTCGGCAAACGAAAACCATACACCTAACGCCCTGCCTGCGGGCTACCGGTTTAATGAATTTGAAATCAAGGAAGTGATTGGCGGCGGCGGATTCGGCATTGTTTACCGTGCCTGGGATCATCAGCTCGAGCGTACCATCGCCATCAAAGAGTACATGCCGGTTTCACTGGCAGTTCGCGCGGCTGATATGACGCTGGAACTGCGTGGCGAACGTTTTAATAAACTGTTCACCGCCGGTCGCAATAGCTTCATCCAGGAGGCGCGTCTGCTGGCGCGCTTCAATCATCCGGGTTTGCTGCATGTGCTGCGCTTCTGGGAAGAGAATGGCACCGCCTACATGGGCACGCTGTATTACAGCGGCATGACGCTGAAAGAGTGGCAAATCACTAGCCCTGATAGCATTGATGAAAGCTGGATTCGCCGCCTGTTGCCGCCGCTGTTTGGTGCCATTGATACCATTCATGCCGCTGGTTATCTGCACCGCGATATCTCTTTAGACAATATTCAGATTCAGGAAAATCAGCTGCCAGTATTGTTGGATTTCGGTTCAGCACGTAAAGAGATCGGCAACCTGTCTGACGAAACCGAGATCATGCTGAAGCCCGGTTTTGCGCCGATTGAACAATACAGCGAAGAAGGTGAAATCGAGCAAGGTCCGTGGACCGATATTTACGCGTTAGGCGCAGTGCTGCACAACTTGATCACCGGCCATGCGCCGCCGGTCAGCGTGGTGCGTTGCATCGAAGATAATTATCAGCCGTTGGTAGAACGTAAACCAGAAGGCTATTCGCTGCCGCTGCTGCACGCTATCGACTGCGCGTTAGCCATGAAGCCGCAAGATCGTCCGCAAAGCATTGATGCCTTCGCCAATTTGATTGATTTGCCGGTGAGCGATGTGGAGGCTCTGTCGACCACCTTCCCGGCCGTGGCTGAACCTGTCGCCCCTGCTGAACCTGTAATGGTGACGCCAGAGCCGCAAGTGTTGGCGGTCAATCATGCCTCTGCATCTGTAGAACCGTTAACGCCGCGCAACGTGCGCCGCTTGTCGCCGGGCTTAGTGGCGGCTGCCGCCGTCGCACTGCTGGCGGTGATTTTGGTGGTGTGGAAAACCAATCGTCATAGCGATGTGCCGCCAGTGGCTGCCAGTACCACGCCAGCCGCGCCGCCTGCGGCAGCAAACAGCAATGCGGCGACTAGTGCGCCGACCATGGCAACGGTTTATCTGCGCTTGCAAGCGGGAGAGAACGTGGTGCTGAATGGTGAAGCTAAAGATGTCAAACCGTCAACCAGCGGCTTTGCGTCATTGAATCTGGCTGCGGGAAATTACCGTATTGAAGTTCACAATGGCAGCGAAGTGCACAGCCAATCGCTGACCATTGATAAACCCGGAACCTGGCTGATTAATCCCGCACAATAATCGCTTAACGCGCTGCGGTATTCTGCTGTAGCGCGCGAACCTCGGCGGCCAACCGCGTTAACGCGTCTTCTTGCATGCCACGCTTACCTAATTCTTGCTCCAGCGCGTAGAGATACTGCGCGTTGGTGCCAAGCGGCCCACTCGCCTGCGCAATCAGCGGCGCAATAGTGCGGCGGCAAGAGTCACTTTCATACAGCGGATGACGCGGATCCATGATAAACACCAGCGCAGTGACGCTGCGCCCATCATCCAGCTCCAGTTCGCACCAGGTGGGTAAATAGCAGCCGGTGATCATCTCGCGCTTCCACAGCAGTTCAAGTTCATCATGCAAGCGAGATTCCGGCAGACGGAACGCCAATCCGCTGGTTGAACCGCCCTCTTTCAACGCCAGCATGCGGCCAGGCGCGGTCACGGTGCCACGACCAGCGGTGAGACGCAGGCAAAATGCGCGATGCCAACCTTCCAGTCGACCCGATGCCACTTCTTCTGCTTCAAAAATAGGGTTCCACATCAGCGAACCATAGCCAAAAATCCACACTGGACTTTGGTCAGGACGACACGCCAGCGTCGCGGATAACGAAGCCGCGCGTTTTTCGCAGCTCCACAACAGCGCTTCATCGATATCGCCGAAGGATGTTTTACAATCTGCTTTTAACAAAAATTCCCGCGTTAACACTGTGGTCTCCTCTACTGCGCTGACATCTTATTGGTGTGGTTCTCTGAAATGATGTCTACAGGCGACGCTAACTGCATCGTCTTAATAAAAGACATTAATTCATTTTTAACAAAAATTTCAAGATTGACCCCGATCACAAAAGGGAAATTGTTTGTAAATAGCATCGGCTGCCTGGCGAGGAACTTGAATAACGCGCAAATAATTGCGAAGCGTGCCGCAATCACTGCGGCGTGCTCAAGTTGTGGATGGCTTGGCATTGAAGCCTCAAGCCGGGTAAACATCGATTTTCGGCCACAATAAATAGGAAATAAATATAAAGTGAGATAAGTAATAGTTATATTGAGGATTAATCACTTATATCGTCGATTTATATGTTTTTAAACCCTTCCTCAACATAATGAAAATTAGGCTTTATCTGACGATAACATTGGGTTTCATCATGTTATGGCTATTTTTCCGTTTTGGTAAAATCGCGTAAAGCCTCAGCAGTCAGGCTGATGAAAAGTTAAACTGCTAAGCGCTAGAAAACTCATTATATTTATCAGGCAATGAATGCCTGATTTGTTCTTTTTGCCGGAGAGGATGGTAAATGCCTGCACATGAAAAAACCCGCCATACGGAATACTCACTGATCTTCCCTGTCGCTGCGCTGGCGGTGCTGAGCTTCTTCGGTAACCAGACAGCGCTATTGCCGGTGATCGGCATCAACTTACTGGCGCTGGTCGCCATTTTAAGCAGTGCCTTTAGCGTAGTGCGTCACGCCGATGTGCTGGCACACCGTTTAGGCGAACCGTTTGGCTCGCTGATTCTGAGTCTTTCCGTGGTGATTTTGGAGGTCAGCCTGATCTCCGCGCTGATGGCCACTGGCGATGCCGCACCCGCCCTGATGCGCGATACGCTCTACTCGATCATCATGATTGTCACCGCCGGTTTGGTTGGTTTTGCCCTGCTGCTCGGTGGCCGCAAGTTTGCTACGCAGTACGTCAATTTGGCGGGCGTTAAACAGTACATGATTGCCATTTTCCCGTTGGCGATTCTTGTACTGGTGTTCCCCAATGCATTACCTGGCGGCAATTTCACTACTACGCAAGCACTGATTATCTCAGCGATCTCAGCGGCGATGTATGGCGTGTTCTTGTTGATTCAGACCAAAACCCACCAAAGCCTGTTTATTTATGAGCATGAAGATGAAGGCGATGATGGCGATCCGCATCACGGCAAACCTTCTGCGCACAGTTCGTTGTGGCACACCGCATGGCTGATCGTGCACCTGATTGCGGTTATCAGCGTGACCAAAATGAATGCGAATCCACTGGAAAGCTTGCTGACAACCATGGATGCGCCAAAACAGTTCACCGGCTTCCTGGTCGCGCTATTGATTCTGTCGCCAGAAGGATTGGGCGCGATCAGAGCAGTATTGATGAATCAGGTACAGCGTGCGATGAACCTGTTCTTTGGTTCGGTGCTGGCGACGATTTCATTGACCGTTCCTGCGGTGACCATCATTGCCACTTTAACCGGTCAGCAGCTGGTATTTGGTCTTGAGCCGCCGCAGATGGTGATGATGAGTGCGGTGCTGATCCTGTGCCACATTTCGTTCTCCACCGGACGCACCAACGTGTTGAACGGCGCGGCGCATCTGGCGCTGTTTGCAGGGTATTTGTTGACGATTATGCTTTAACGTTGTCGGTTGCCATTTAGGGTGATCAGAAAATAAAAAAAGGCGCCATCGGCGCCTTTTTCACATCTGAAAACAATCAGTTGCTGGTATCCAGCTCTGGGAAACCTTTCACCAAATCGTCAATCGCTTTCATCTGCACCAGGAACGGCTCCAGCTTATCCAGCGGCAGCGCGGATGGACCGTCGCATTTCGCGCTGTTTGGCTCTGGGTGCGCTTCGATGAACAGACCAGCGATGCCCACCGCCATACCAGCTCGTGCCAGTTCAGCCACTTGTGCACGACGACCGCCCGATGCCGCGCCGAACGGATCGCGGGTTTGCAGCGCGTGCGTGACGTCGAAGATCACCGGGCTGTTTTGCGTAACGTTCTTCATCACGTTGAAGCCGAGCATATCGACAACCAGGTTGTCATAACCGAAGTTGCTACCGCGATCGCACAGAATCACCTGATCGTTACCACCTTCGACAAACTTGTCGTAGATGTTACCCATTTGTCCTGGGCTAACGAATTGGGGTTTCTTCACGTTGATCACCGCGCCGGTTTTCGCCATCGCTTCCACCAGATCGGTCTGGCGTGCGAGGAACGCAGGCAACTGAATCACATCCACCACATCCGCCACTGGCTGCGCCTGTGAAGCTTCATGCACATCGGTGATGATTTTCACGCCAAAGGTCTGCTTCAGCTCCTGGAAAATCTTCATGCCCGCTTCCAAACCCGGACCGCGATAGGATTTGATGGAAGAGCGGTTAGCTTTGTCAAAAGAGGCTTTGAACACGTAAGGAATGCCGAGTTTTTCGGTCACTTTCACGTAATGTTCGCAGATGCGCATGGCGAGATCGCGCGATTCCAGCACGTTCATGCCGCCGAAGAGAACGAATGGCAGATCGTTTGCGACCTTGATATCGCCGATTTTCACTACTTTCTGTGTCATGCCCTTTCCTTTCCTGTTTTCGGGTCGCGCTTAGTGCAGCGTGACCTGTTTCTGTTCAATAGCGTGAATCTGCACTTTAATCATTTCGCTGACCGGGTCTTCAGGACACTGTTCAACAAAATAGGTCAAATCGGTCAGCGCGATGTGTTCACACTCAAGTTGCGCATAGATCAAACCACGATCGCGAATCTCATAGGGATCATCAGGATCGATACGCAACAGAACCTGGCTCACGTTGAGCGCCAGTTCCATTTGCTTCTCTTCCATCAATGCGGACTTCAAGGTGTCCAGCATCTTGCGCATCACGTTGACGGTTTTTGCTTCGTCGAGGTCATCGTTATACAGCTTCGCAGTTGGGCTGATATTGCCTTTTAGCCATACTTCCAGCGTGTGGGTGTCCAGCGTTTCACCGTTAAACGGGTTGATCAGCCACATTTCGCCGTCGAGCCAATCTGCTCGCAGAATCAGTTGCGTCGGGAAAATGACTGGCATCAGCGGCAATTCCAGCTCATCGGCAATGTGCAGCAGAATCACGCCCAGCGATACCGCAGTACCTTGACGACTCTTCAATACTTTGTCGATCCACAGCGCGTCAGACAGATTGTAGACGCCGCTGGCGCCGCCAAATCCCCATTGACGATAGAACAGCTCAAGCAGCTTCTCGAGCTGCAGATCGGCATCCTTTTCATTGCTGATGAATGCGCGGGCTTCATCGACTAACGCCGCCAACTGCTGTTGCACTGACGGCGCGGAAAAATCATTACGTATGGCGCATGTGGCGCCAATCACCGCTTCACTCAACGGTGTTTCACTGTAATCGAGTTGCTCTGGCGAGGTCATACAATCCCCAATAACGGCATTTTGGTCATCGCTAACTTGATCACAAACAGCAATGCAACGATTGCAATCAGGCAAGCGATCCAACGGGTCCCCATTTTACGTGGGCGACGGCTCAATGCCACGGAACCTAAGGCGATGTAGATAATAACCGCTAACAGCTTCTCCGTCAGCCAGCTTCCTTGTGGCGTGAACGGATAAAAGTGGGTAATCATCACCAGCAATGCGCCGCTTAGCAGCAAAAAGGTGTCGTTGATGTGCGGCGCAATGCGCACCCACTTGCGTTGCAGCAGCGCTGAACCGGTGCACTGCCAGTAAAAACGCAGTAAAAACAGGCTGATGGTAATCGCTACCGTCAACAGATGAAAATGTTTAATCAGGGGATACCAGCTCGCCATGGTGCTTCCTTATTGAAAAAATTGTCCTAACGTGACGCGCGGATTGCCGCCGTAATCGTCAACGGTACTCACCGCGTGATAACCGTGCTGCGTCATAATGGCGCGTACGGCCTCACCTTGTTGCCAACCGTGTTCCAGCAGCAGCCAGCCGCCAGCTTGCAGCCACTGCGGCGCGGTGTGAATGATGTAACGCAAATCGGCCAAACCCTGATCGTCGGCCACCAACGCACTCAGCGGCTCAAAACGCACGTCGCCCTGCTGCAAATGTTCATCTGCGGCATCGATATAAGGGGGATTGCTGACAATCAGGTCAAAACGTCGAGTGGGAAGATCGTTAAACCAGTGGCTGAGTATGAACTGGGCATTATTGATGTGCAGACGCTGTGCGTTTTCCTGCGCCAGTTCCACCGCGGCGGGAATACGATCGCAGCCGATGACCTGACAATCTGGCCGCTCGCTGGCTAACGCCAAAGCGATAGCGCCGGTGCCGGTGCCGAGATCCAGCAGCGAGGCGGCGTTAGCTGGCAAATGTGCTAACGCTTGTTCGACCAACACTTCGGTATCGGGACGCGGAATCAGCGTCGCCGCGTTAACACGCAGCGGCAGCGACCAGAATTCACGCTCACCAACCAGATGCGCAATCGGCTGGCCCTCGACGCGTCGCGCCAGCAGCGCATTCAATTGGGCTATCTGCGCGTCATCCAACTCTGCGTTATCAAACGCCACGATCCAACTGCGCGATTTGCCCGTCACGAAGCCAAGTAAAATCTCGGCATCACGCTTCGGGCTATCGCCGCCACACAGCGCAACCACAGCGTGTTGCAGCCAGCGACGGATGTTCATCAATCCTGTCCAGCCAGTGCAGCCAGCTGATCGGCTTGATATTCCTGCACAATCGGCTCAATCAGCGTATCCAGCTTGCCTTCCATTACTTCGTCGAGACGATAAACGGTCAGGTTGATGCGGTGATCGGTGACGCGGCCCTGCGGGAAGTTATAGGTACGATTGCGGTCGGAACGATCGCCACTGCCCAACAAATTGCGGCGCGTTGAGGCTTCAGCGGCATTACGCTTAGCGGTTTCAGCAGCGTGAATACGCGCGCCCAATACTGCCAAGGCTTTGGCTTTGTTTTTATGCTGCGAACGCTCATCCTGGCATTCAACCACGATACCGGTTGGTAAGTGGGTGATGCGAATGGCGGAATCGGTGGTGTTAACGTGCTGACCACCGGCACCGGACGAACGGAAAGTATCAATTTTCAAATCGCCCGCGTTGATTTCCGGCATCTCTGCTTCCGGCAGTTCCGGCATCACCGCAACGGTGCAAGCTGAGGTGTGAATACGGCCTTGCGATTCAGTTTCCGGCACGCGTTGCACGCGGTGGCCGCCCGATTCAAACTTAAAGCGACCATAAGCGCCATCGCCAATCACACGCGCAATCACTTCTTTATAGCCGCCGTGCTCACCTTCGTTGGCGCTGATGATTTCCACCTGCCAGCGACGCGCTTCGGCGTAACGGCTGTACATACGGAACAGATCGCCAGCAAAAATCGCCGCTTCATCGCCGCCAGTCCCGGCGCGCACTTCGATAAAGCAGGGGCGCTCATCATCGGGATCTTTTGGCAGCAGCAGCACTTGCAGTTGCTGTTCTAACTCTTCGCGCTTCTCGCGTGACAGTTTTAACTCTTCCTGCGCCATTTCGCGCATTTCCGGGTCGTCCAGCATCATTTCGGCCGTTTCGACATCTTCCTGCACTTGCTGCCATTCGCGGAAACAACGGGTTACGTCGCTAAGCTGGGCATATTCGCGTGATAACGCACGGAAACGATCCTGATCGGCAATCACGCCGGCATCGCCCAGCAACGCTTCCACTTCCTCGTGGCGTTCCTGGAGCGCTTCCAGCTTGGCAA
>NZ_JBCNNP010000013.1:0-93103 GCF_039594315.1 Pantoea sp. | reverse complement strand
GTGAAGAAGCCCTGAACGCGAGTTCAGGGCTTTTTTACGTCTGAATATTAGAGAAACACAGCAAAAATCATCCGATTTCATGCAGGATTAGCTGCAAACTCAACGCAAAAAGCTCGCACAGACGATCGCGCTGGCGGACGAATTGCGTTTCAAGCATCAGCCAATAGCGTTCGCTACAATTTTCTTGCCGGTGACCGCGCAATAATTGCAAACCGGGAAAGGCCCCACCATGGAAGCTCAAGTCGGGATGAAAATCATCAGATGCGCGATAGCGAGCGCGATGCCACAATCCAAACGCCTTCTCAGATACTTTTTTTGATCCCATTTCAAGAATCAAACGTTCTAATAGCACATCAATCGGCTGCAACGAAAAAGCGGGATCGATCTCATACTGCAACTGCGTCAATGCGGAACGTAGCTGATGCAAATAGTTTGACGCATCAAGCGGAAGCACTTCATCCATCAATAAAGCATCCAGCCAATGCTGATGAATCTTCACATCGCGCCATAGATGGGCATCATCAACTTTATCCAGGGTATCCTGCTCGGTATGCCACCACCATCCGCCGCCACTTCCGGGGGAAAGTGAGGATCGTAGCGCCGGTTCTTCGCGCAGTGCGAAATGTAACGGAATTCCGACGCCCCAAAAGGACTGATCGCCACCTTTACCCAGCGGGGAAATACGTGAGGCCGGCAAACCTGTCACCTTTTCTACCGCCTGGTTCAGCCAGCTAACGGACTCCGCACCGCTGGCATTGATCACCACTTCACTGCCGCCGACACAGCCAGGCGAATCGACATTGATATGAGCCACACAGTGATTAACCAGCTCATCACGAAAATGATCGGCATACCAACTGGAGCCGGCATAACGGCCATTGGAGTGCCCCGGCCAGAAAGCGATGCGCAAGCCACGTCGCAGCTGCTCTGGATTTTGAGCATAATGCAGTGCCAACGCCAGACACAGCGCATTGCCGGTTGCATTATCGGTCACGCCTTGATGCCAGGAATCGTAATGGCTGGAGAGCAGAACAAACTCCTCAGTTTCTCCGGGCAGTTCAATGATCGGCAGTGAACAGCGTGCGATATGTTCATGCAATACTGTAATGATGTTCGCCCGTAGCGGTTGCTGCATACGTTCAAGCAACGCTTTGCCATCTTGCTGATTGATACTAATAACCGGAAGAGTGGGATAGCGCAGCAGATCATCGGGTACCGGCGATCCCCAAATTGGGCCGACAGTTTCTTCATGCAGTGCACTCTCCGCGGAGCCCCAAATATGAATCAAACCCGCGGCACCCGCCTGCATCAACCGCTGAACGTAGTCTTCATATCCTTGATCAGCAACGACAATTTTCCCTTTCATCCGGTTTTCCCACTCCGTTCGCTCACAATCCGCGATAAAAGTCAGTGCACGATCGTCATACACCAACTCGGCTTCGACACCTTGCGGACAATCTGCAGAGAAGGAACGCGTTTTCGCTGGAATATGCCAATCGGGATCGCTATTCAGAGTTAACGAAGCGGAAAGCGGATCGCTTAACCACAATCGACAATATTCGCGATGAAAGGAAATCTGCCTCTGCTGCAAAAAGTCACATAGCCAGTCAATGCTGTGTTCGGCATCAGCGCTACCCGATAAGCGATGCCAATGCTGGAACTTCTCCAGTAATTGCCGCATCGCCAGCTGTAACTCATTGGGCAACATCACGCGTCACCTTCATTTCCAGTGCGCCGAAATAGTGCTGCTTGATCTTCTCCCATGTGCCATCCGCCATGATTTTCGCCAGCCCTTCATTCAGCAGCTTTTGTGTTTTCTCATCATCCTTACGCACGCCATAAGCCGAACCGATGCTGAATAATTTATCATCACGCACTTCAGGCCCGGTCAGCGCAAAATCCTTACCTTCTGGTTTATTCAAGAAACCAAAGGTAACCGCAACGCCCGGACTCAATGCTCCATCCAACCTTCCCGCGGCAAGATCCTGATAAATCACATCCTGATCGGGATACATCACAATATCGACGCCTTTAGGTGCCCAGAATTTATTGGCATACATCTCCTGAATCGAACCTTGCTGAACCGCGATGCGCTTACCGACCAGTGAAGCGACGTCTGGTTGCAGATTGCTGCCTTTATGCGCGACCAATTTTGTCGGGATATGGTAGATAAAATCGCTGAAATCGATCGATTTACGGCGTTTCTCAGTAGCGCCAAGTGGGGAAATGAAATCGACTTTTTTCGCCATCAAAGAGGGAATTTCAGCATCAAAACTACTTACTACGTATTCACATTTCACCTGTATGGCCTGGCAAACAGCATTGGTAATATCGATTTCAAAGCCGGTTGGCGTGCCATTTTGATCGCGGAACTGAAACGGTGGATAGCTGAGATCTGCACCAACGCGCAGTGTTTCGCCGGCAGCGAATGCCTGACTAGCCAGCGCCAGTGATAAGGTTGCCAGCAAGGTTAAGCCTGTTTTCATAATGGTTCTCCAGCGGAATGATGGACGCTATGCCAGCGAGTAAACTCCTGGCGTACGGCCTGAAGATGTTGGGGGGATTGCAAATCAAAAGCGGTCATCGCCAGCGCTTTGGCGGCATTCAACATCGCGTCAATGCCTGATTCCGATGCTGCTGCAATGGCGAATTCCGGCGTGTGTGGGATCACATCACCAATGCGTAAATAGGGGTGAATAGCGGCGGTCAGCTGGCTAACGTTGCCGATGTCCGATGAACCCACGCCACCGCGATCGGGTGCCGCCTCGGCGGTCAGCCCTAAATGTTCGATGTTGTGCTGAAAAAGCGCCGCCAATGCTTGATTGTTATTACGTTCGGCATAGGTCAGGCCTTCTTCAATCTCAATACGCGCTCCGCTCATCGCAGCGGCAGCGTGCGCCGCGGCAAAGACTTTCTGTCGCACGGTTTGTAATCCACCTACCGTTGCCGCACGCATCAAGAACTTCGCTTCGGCATAGGCTGGAACAATATTGGTGGCATCACCGCCGTGGGTGATGATGCCGTGCACGCGCACGTCATCAGTGAAGAACTGGCGCAGGGCATTGATGCCTACAAAGGTGTGAATCACCGCATCCAGCGCGCTAACACCCAGATGAGGCGCGGAAGCCGCATGTGCCGCCTTGCCATAGAATTTGAATACCGCATCCACGCAGGCTAATGCGCCGCGCGTCATCATATTTTTCTCACGTGGATGGAACATCATCACCGCATCAACATCAGAGAAAATGCCCTGATCCGCCATGATAATTTTCCCGCCGCCTTCCTCTTCAGCCGGCGTGCCAATCACTTCTAAACAGCCGCTTTGCCACTGGCCACTTTGTACCAGCGCCAATGCCGCGGTAACTGAAGCCGTACCAATCAGGTTGTGCCCGCAGGCGTGGCCTAAATCGGGCAGCGCGTCATACTCGGCTAACAGCGCAATATGCGGCCCAGTTTTGCCCGTGTCATAGCGCGCACGAAACGCGGTTTCCATGCCAGCCAATGGCTGAGTAATTTCAAATCCTGCCTCGCGCAGTGGTTGCTGCAAAGCCGCTGCCGAACGATGCTCCTCAAAGCTCAGTTCAGGATGAGCATGAATATCGCGAGCCAACAGCGCCATCGCCTCACTCAAATGATTTACGGCATAAATAATTTTTTCTTTCTGCTCTGACATAGTGCACCTGCAATCATGCTCTCACCATCATGGTGCGAGTAATGCTTTGAATTAAAATGTATTGTTCAGATATAAACCTCTGCGTCACAAATTCCCAATTGAGCTTTTTTATTGCTTGCTCACTGTTGGCAAAAATTATTTTATGGATGGCAACGTAGCGGGGAGATGCGATGAACGAAAAAGATTGGCTGATCATTCATACGGTGTGGCAACACCAAAACGTCACGCGTGCAGCAGAACAGCTTTTCACCTCGCAACCGGCGTTGAGTTATCGCCTCAAGCAGATAGAACGTAAGTTGGGAGTGGCGCTGTTTGAAGAGAGCGGGCGTCAGCTGGTATTCAGCGCGCAAGGCCGTTATCTGGCGCAGCACGCGGCGAAAATGCTCAATGAATCGCAGTTGCTGCGACAAACCTTGCAAAGCCTAACGCAGCCGCGCCAGGGGGAACTGCGCCTTGGTGTCACCAGCAATTATGCGGCTTATCGCCTGCCGGAAATTCTCGCGCGCTTCAGCACGCAGCACAGCGGTATTCGCGTTAACCTGGTTAGCGGTCTGAGCGAAGAGATGTACCAGAAGCTACAGCGGGAAGAGGTCCATGCCGCGCTGGTCAAAGATGATTATCATTGGCGCGATGGCAAACGCTTGGTCGACGTTGATGACTATTGGCTGGTGAGTCAGCAACCGCTTGATCTGCGCCTATTACCGCAATTGCCGCAGATTCGTATCAATCATGGCGGTCATATCACCCATCTGATTGAGCGATGGTGGAATGCGAATTTCACATTGGCTCCGCGTGTCGCAATGCAAGTGGACAAGCTGGAAGTGTGTCTGGCGATGGTGGAGCGTGGTCTTGGATATGCCATCGTGTCGAGCTACCAGCCTTTGTCCGATCGCTTGTGCTGTCAGCCATTGCAGGTTGCGGGTGAAACGCTGAAAAGCCGCACCTGGCTGCTGTATCGACACGCCAGCAGCGAGGCATCGGTGATTCAGCCATTCGTCGAGATGTTTGCCGATTTAAGCTGAAACATTTTCATATTCCGCATGAAGGCTCGACATTCACAAAGCACCAGGCTAATGTCGGGCATCTGGATGTCTAAACGTTTATACGGTTATAAGTAAGAGGTGAGTAGGTTATGCCAATCAGGATTCCCGACGAATTACCGGCAGTGAATTTCTTGCGTGATGAAAACGTCTTTGTCATGACGTCGTCGCGCGCCAGTGTTCAGGAAATCCGTCCGCTTAAAGTGCTGATTCTTAACCTGATGCCGAAGAAAATCGAAACGGAAAACCAGTTTTTGCGCCTACTTTCCAACTCGCCGCTCCAGATTGATGTGCAGCTGCTGCGCATTGATAGCCGTGAATCACGCAACACGCCGAGTGAGCATCTCAACAACTTTTACTGCAACTTTGAAGACATCCAAAACGACAACTTCGATGGCTTGATTGTCACGGGTGCACCTTTAGGATTGGTGGATTTCAATGATGTTGCCTATTGGCCGCAGATCCAGCGCGTGCTGCATTGGGCGAAAGAGCACGTCACTTCCACGCTGTTTGTCTGTTGGGCGGTACAAGCGGCGCTTAACATCTTGTATGGAATTCCTAAGCAGACACGGCAGAACAAATTATCTGGCGTCTACGAGCATCAGATTCTGCATCCTCATGCATTGCTAACGCGTGGTTTTGATGACAATTTCCTCGCACCGCATTCTCGATATGCTGATTTCCCCAGCCAGTTGATTCGCGATTACACCGATCTGGAACTGTTTGCGGAATCGGAAGCCACCGGCGCCTATTTGATGGCGAGCAAAGACAAGCGTCTGGCCTTTGTTACCGGACATCCAGAG
The DNA here is from genome assembly GCF_039594315.1 of Pantoea sp. Classification (GTDB taxonomy): domain Bacteria; phylum Pseudomonadota; class Gammaproteobacteria; order Enterobacterales; family Enterobacteriaceae; genus Pantoea. Next base: position 87,587 of record NZ_JBCNNP010000013.1, on the reverse strand, counting down.
TACGATGCGTTAACGCTTTCAGGCGAATACCATCGCGATTACGATGCGGGTCTGCATCCGGACGTACCGTTTAACTACTTCCCGCACGACAACCCAGAACTGCCGCCGCGTGCCAGCTGGCGCAGCCACGGTAACCTGCTGTTTTCCAACTGGCTCAACTACTACGTTTATCAGATCACGCCATTCGATCTGCGCCACATGAATCCATCGCTCGAATAATCCAAAGCAAAACAGATCCTGCCGCGACAACCCCAAATGTCGCGGCTTTTTTTTGCCTGAAATTTACCAGTGGAATGCATTGCCTTTAATTCGAGAGATTAAATTAAATAATAATCAATGATATAAATCATCTGAAAGATGAAAATGGAAATAGTTTTTGAAAATAAAATAAAAATCATTATGCTCTGATCTTGCAGGTTAAAAATCACCCTACATCCGGATCCGATCGCCAGACGAAGGATCAACACAGGAGGCAGCCCGCATGACAGACTCGGTTATCAGCAATACGCTAACCTTCAGCCAGCCCTTTACCCACAAGGAAAAGCAGCTGCTCACCCCAGAAGCCATCGACTTTCTGCACGCGTTAGTGGTGCGTTTTGCGCCCGAGCGCGAACGGCTGCTCAAAGCACGCCAACAACGTCAGCAACGTTATGATCAAGGCGAATTGCCGGGATTTAATTCGGAAACCACTTCCATTCGCGAAAGTGAATGGCAAGTGCGCCCGATTCCACAACTGCTGCAAGATCGCCGCGTCGAGATCACTGGGCCACCGGATCGCAAAATGGTGATCAACGCGTTGAATGCCAACGTCAACGTTTTCATGGCGGACTTCGAAGATTCGCTGGCGCCGACCTGGCCGAAGCTGATCGATGGGCAATTAACTTTGCGCGATGCGGTTAACGGCACGCTGAGCTTCACCAGCGACACCGGCAAGATCTATCAGTTGCGTGCCAATCCGGCGTTGCTGATGTGCCGCGTGCGTGGTTTGCATCTCAACGAAAAGCATGTGGAGTGGCGCGACCGCGCGATTCCCGGCGGACTGTTTGATTTCGCGTTGTACCTGTTTACCAACGTGGAAGCGTTGCTGGAGAAGGGCCACGCGCCGTGGTTTTATCTGCCGAAAACCGAGCATGCGGCGGAAGTGGCGTGGTGGCGTGAGATCTTCCGTTTCAGTGAAGATCGCTTCGATCTGCCGCGTGGCACCATCAAAGCCACGGTATTGATCGAAACGCTGCCTGCGGTGTTTCAGATGGATGAGATCCTGTGGGAACTGCGCGATCACGTCGTTGGCCTGAATTGTGGACGCTGGGATTACATCTTCAGCTACATCAAAACGCTGGGCCAACATCCGGATCGCATCTTGCCGGATCGCCAGCAAATCAGCATGGATCAACCGTTCCTTGATGCCTATTCGCGTTTACTGATTCGAACCTGTCATCGCCGTGGCGCATTGGCGATGGGCGGCATGTCGGCGCTGATTCCGAGCAAAGACGCCGAGCGCAATTTATGGGTGACGCAGAAAGTGCAGGAGGACAAAGCACGTGAAGCCAGCAATGGTCACGATGGCACTTGGGTGGCGCATCCTGGTTTGGCTGACATTGCGATGGAGGAGTTTGACCGTCGTCTCGGCGATCATCCCAACCAGCTGCATATCACGCGTGAGCAAGATGCACCGATCACCGCCGAACGTCTGCTGGCGCCTTGCCGTGGCAAACGCACCGAAGCGGGCATGCGCGCCAACATTCGCGTGGCGCTGCAATATCTTGAGGCGTGGATCAGCGGTAACGGCTGCGTGCCGATTGATGGCTTGATGGAGGACGCCGCGACCGCCGAAATCGCCCGCACTTCCATCTGGCAATGGATTCACCACAAACAAATTCTCAGCGATGGGCAGCCGGTTACCGTGGCGCTGTTTGAACGCTTACTGGCCGAAGAATTACAAACATTGCAACACAGCCTGGGCGAAGAACGTTGCCGCAACGGACGTTTCGACGATGCCGCCGCGCTGATGGCGCAAATCACCACCGATGATGAACTGGTTTCTTTCCTCACTCTGCCGGGCTACCGCCTGCTGCCTTGAATTTGGAGATAGTGCTATGAATCGTACGCAACTGATCAAACAACTGGAATCAAGCTGGAACGAAGCGCGCTGGCAGGGAATTACTCGTCCATACAGCGCTGAGGATGTGATAAATCTGCGCGGATCGGTCAATCCGGCGTGCACGCTGGCGGAACGTGGAGCTACCAAGCTGTGGTCGCTGCTGAATGGCGAATCCAGCAAAGGCTACATCAACAGCCTTGGCGCATTAACCGGCGGCCAGGCGGTACAGCAGGCGAAAGCCGGCATTGAGGCGATTTATCTTTCTGGCTGGCAAGTGGCGGCGGATGCCAATCTGGCCGGGCAAATGTATCCCGATCAATCGCTGTATCCGGTCAATTCCGTGCCGAACGTGGTGGAGCGTATCAATCAAAGCTTCCAGCGTGCCGACCAAATTCAGTGGGCCAGCGGCGTGTCGCCGGAAGATGACGATTTCATTGATTATTTCCTGCCGATTGTCGCCGATGCGGAAGCGGGCTTTGGCGGCGTGCTCAACGCTTTCGAGCTGATGAAATCTATGATTCAGGCCGGTGCCGGAGCGGTGCATTTTGAAGACCAACTGGCGGCGGTGAAAAAGTGCGGCCACATGGGCGGCAAAGTGTTAGTGCCGACGCAGGAAGCGATTCAGAAACTGGTGGCGGCGCGCCTGGCGGCGGATGTGATGAACGTGCCTACGGTGTTGATTGCGCGCACTGATGCTGATGCCGCCGATCTGATCACCTCCGATTGCGACCCGCGTGATTCAGCGTTTATCACCGGCGAACGCACTTCGGAAGGCTTCTTCCGCACCCATGCGGGTATTGAACAAGCTATCAGTCGCGGCTTGTCGTATGCACCGTATGCCGATGTGTTGTGGTGCGAAACCTCAACGCCAGATCTTGAACTGGCACAGCGCTTTGCCGATGCGATCCACGCGCAATATCCCGGTAAGCTGTTGGCCTACAACTGTTCGCCATCGTTTAACTGGAAGAAGAATCTCGACGATCGCACCATCGCACGATTCCAGCAGGCGCTGAGCGACATGGGCTATCGCTTCCAGTTCATCACGCTGGCGGGCATTCACAGCATGTGGTTCAACATGTTCGATCTGGCGCACGCCTATGCGCAAGGTGAAGGCATGCGCCATTACGTCGAGAAAGTGCAGCAGCCGGAATTTGCCGCGCGCGATAAAGGTTACACCTTCTCCTCGCATCAACAGGAAGTCGGCACCGGTTACTTTGATCGCATCACCAATGTGATTCAGGGCGGCCAATCCTCCGTGACCGCCTTAACCGGTTCTACCGAAGCCTCGCAGTTTTAACCGCCAGCCGGTGCGCATTGCACCGCACTTCGTAGGGTCGCCATTCATGGCGACCGCTTTTCTGGCAAACCGATAGCGGAGCGTTGCCGATGACCCCAAGAGAATCGCTGATCGCCCATACCATTCTGCAAGGTTTTGACGCGCAGTATGGACGCTTTCTGGATATCACCGCTGGTGCGCAACAGCGCTTCGAACAGGCTGATTGGCATGCGGTACAACAGGCGATGAAAGCGCGTATCCATCTTTACGATCACCACGTTGGCTTGGTTACCCATCAACTGCGCATTCTTAATGACACTTCAAGTTGGGATGAAGCGTTTTGGCTGCGCGTCAAAAGCCATTATGAAAGCCTGCTGCCGGGTTATCCGCGTCATGAAATCGCCGAGAGTTTCTTTAATTCGGTCTATTGTCGGCTGCAAGGTCACAGCCATTTGTCTCCCGAACGTTTATTTATCTTCCCGTCGCAGCCGTACGCACCGGCGCCGGATGCGCAGCGCCCGCTGTCGCGCCTGTATCGCCCACAACAAAGCTGGCAGGAAACCTTGCGTCAGGTGCTGAACGACATTCCGTTGCGATTAACGTGGCAGGATCAAACCCGCGATATCGGCTGGATTGTGCGCCATCTGCACGAACAGTTTGGTGCAGCGCAACTGGCGACGGCGACGCTGGATGTGTCGAGCGAGTTGTTTTACCGCAATAAAACCGCGTGGATTGTGGCGCGTTTGCAATTAAGCAGCGGCATGGTGCCGTGTTTGCTGCCGATCCAGCGCGATGATGCGGGGCGTTTATGGATCGATACCTGTCTCACCGACAGCGATGACGCCAGCATTGTGTTTGGCTTCGCGCGCGCCTATTTCATGGTATATGCGCCGGTGCCAGCCGCGCTGGTGGCGTGGCTGCAACCGATTCTGCCGGGCAAAACCGTGGCTGAACGTTATATGGCGATTGGCTGCCAGAAGCACGGCAAAACCGAATGTTATCGCGAATATCTGCACTATCTGGCGCACAGCCAGGAAGATTTCACCATCGCGCCCGGCATTCGCGGCATGGTGATGATGGTGTTTACGCTGCCGGGTTTTGATCGCGTTTTCAAAGTGATTAAAGATCGCTTCGCGCCGCAAAAAGAGGTCACCGATGCGCAGGTGCGTGACTGTTATCGCATGGTCAAAGAGCACGATCGCGTCGGACGCATGGCCGATACCCAAGAGTTCGAGCACTTCGCCATTCCACGCGCGCGCATTCCGGCGGCCTTGATGGCAGAATTTGAGCGCGACATCCCGGAAAAGCTCGACGTGCGCGACGATGTGGTGATCATCCGTCATTTGTGGCTGGAGCGCCGCATGGAGCCGCTCAATCTGTGGCTGGCGCAAGCCACACCAGAACAGCGTCAGCATGCGATTGGTGAATACGGCGATGCGATTCGCCAACTGGCAGCGGCGAATATCTTCCCCGGCGACATGCTGTTTAAAAACTTCGGCATGACGCGGCATGGTCGCGTGGTGTTTTACGACTATGACGAAATTCGCCCGATGACCGAACTGATATTCCGCGATGTGCCGGCTGCGCGCTATGAAGAAGATGAGTTGCAGGCCGAGCCGTGGTACAGCGTTGGGCCAGATGATGTGTTCCCGGAAACCTTCCGCTACGCGCTGTGCAGTGAACCGGCGACCGGCAAGTTACTGCAAGCGCTGCATCCGCAATTGTTTGATGCCAACTGGTGGCGCGCGCTGCAAACGCGCATTCGACAAGGGCATATCGAAGAGGTGATTGCGTGGCGCGCCAATCAAAGGTTTAGCGCGCGATATACCTCGGTAGCCGCTTAGCGGCCGGAATAGGTTTGTGTCACCTGCTTGGCGGCGCGGATCACCAGCGCGCCAAGTTCGGTGATACGGTCATCAGTCATGCGCGCAATTGGGCCAGAAATCGAGATGGCGGCAAACGGTTCGCCATGTTCGTCATAGATCGGTGCAGCTACGCAGCGCAAACCCAGCGCGTGTTCTTCATCATCGTGTGAAAAGCCCATCTTACGAATCAGCGCCAGATTTTCCTTCAGGCTGTGCGGCGACATCAGGGTTTTCGGCGTGTAGTGATGCAGCCCTTTTTGATGCAGCAGCGCCGTCACTTGCTCATCGCTGAGATGGGCCAGGAACGCTTTACCCGCGCCGGACGCGTGCATCGGCAACTTGCCGCCAATCGGTGCCGACATGCGCATCAGTTGCGTACATTGCACCTGATCGATAATCACTGCCTGATAATCGCTGAGATCCAGCACCGCCAGATTCACCGTCTCGCCCGCATCTTCCATCAGCTTGCGCAGCACCGGATGCACAATCGCCAGCAAGTTGCGGCTTTGCAGGAAGCTGCTGCCGACCACAAACGCGTGTGAACCAATGGTCCACAAGCCCAGGTCACCGACCTGATGGACAAAACCTTGTTGCTGCATGGTGGTGAGTAAACGGTGGGTGGTGGAGTTGGGCAAACCGGCCTGTTGCGCCAGTTCGGTCAATGCCACGCTGCCGTGTGATTCAGCAATCAATTCCAGCAAACGCAGGCCGCGCGTTAAAGATTGGACTTGCCCGCCAACGGGCGCGCTGGCGGTGGTCGTTGTAGCACGAGGTTTCTTGCCGCGTTTCGCGGGCACGGGGGTTGCCATAACGTCTCCAATTCGCATCAATGCTGGAAACCATTTTCGTTTTTAACGCTATTAATGCAAACGCTGACTTTCTGGTCAGACCTGTAGGGCGTTATTCCTGAAAATGTCTCATCTACCCTGACTTTTGCTCATCTAAAAGTTGTGCCAGTATGTCTGGCTGGCATATTAGCCAACGCAATGACGTGGATGGGGCAAGAGTGAGCACTAAAACAGAAATGCTGCAACAGCAGCTGGCGCAACGCATCATGATTCTGGACGGTGGCATGGGCACCATGATCCAGAGTTATAAACTGAGTGAGCAGGATTTCCGTGGCAGCCGCTTTGCCGATTGGCCATCCGATTTGAAAGGCAACAACGACTTGTTGGTGCTAACCAAACCGCAGGTGATTCGCGAAATCCATGATGCCTATCTCGCCGCGGGCGCGGACATTCTGGAAACCAACACCTTCAACTCCACCACCATTGCGATGGCCGATTACGCGATGGAAGCGCTATCCGCCGAAATCAACTTCGAAGCCGCCAAACTGGCGCGCGCCAGTGCTGATGCCTGGACGGCGAAAACGCCGGATCGTCCACGCTACGTCGCAGGCGTATTAGGCCCGACCAACCGCACCTGTTCCATTTCGCCAGATGTTAACGATCCTGCGTTCCGTAATGTCACCTTTAATCAGCTGGTGGAAGCCTATCGCGAATCCACCCATGCGCTGATTGCCGGTGGTTCCGACATCATCATGATTGAAACGGTGTTCGATACCTTGAACGCCAAAGCGGCGATTTACGCGGTAAAAGCCGAGATGGAAGCGATGGGCGTTGACCTGCCGCTGATGATCTCCGGCACCATCACCGATGCTTCTGGCCGCACACTTTCCGGGCAAACCACCGAAGGTTTCTACAACTCGCTGCGCCACGCCGATGCGCTGTCGTTCGGCCTCAACTGTGCGTTGGGACCAGACGAACTGCGTCAATATGTGGCCGAGTTATCGCGCATTGCTGAAGGCTACGTTACCGCGCACCCGAATGCCGGTTTGCCGAATGCCTTTGGCGAATACGATCTTGATGCGGCGATCATGGCGGAACAAATTGGCGAATGGGCGCGCTCAGGCTTCCTGAATATTATCGGCGGTTGCTGCGGTACTACGCCGGAACACATCGCCGCGATGGCGGCGGCGGTGGAAGGCGTTGCGCCACGCCAATTGCCAGACATTCCCGTTGCTTGCCGTTTGGCGGGTCTTGAACCACTGAACATTCAGGCCGATTCGCTGTTCGTCAACGTTGGTGAACGTACCAACGTCACGGGTTCGGCGAAATTTAAGCGCCTGATTAAAGAAGAGAAGTACAACGAAGCGCTGGATGTGGCGCGTCAGCAGGTTGAGAACGGCGCGCAGATCATCGATATCAACATGGATGAAGGCATGCTGGATGCGGAAGCAGCAATGGTGCGTTTCCTCAACCTGATTGCTGGTGAACCGGATATCGCGCGCGTGCCGATCATGATCGACTCCTCGAAATGGGAAGTGATCGAAAAAGGTCTGCAATGCATTCAGGGCAAAGGCATCGTCAACTCGATCTCAATGAAAGAGGGCGTTGAGCCGTTCATTGAGCACGCGCGTAAAGTGCGTCGTTACGGCGCGGCGATGGTGGTGATGGCGTTTGATGAGGTCGGCCAGGCCGATACGCGCGCGCGCAAAATCGAAATCTGCCGCCGCGCCTACAAGATCCTCACCGAAGAAGTCGGTTTCCCGCCCGAAGACATCATTTTCGACCCGAATATTTTTGCCGTTGCCACCGGGATTGAAGAGCACAACAACTACGCGATGGACTTCATCGGCGCGTGTGAAGACATTAAGCGCGAACTGCCGCACGCGATGATTTCCGGCGGCGTGTCTAACGTGTCGTTCTCATTCCGCGGTAACGAACCGGTGCGTGAAGCGATTCACGCGGTGTTCCTCTATTACGCCATCCGCAACGGCATGGACATGGGCATCGTCAACGCCGGTCAGCTGGCGATTTATGATGATTTGCCAGCCGAGCTGCGCGATGCGGTAGAAGACGTGATTCTCAACCGCCGCGAGGATGGCACCGAACGGCTGCTGGAGCTGGCGGAAAAATATCGCGGCAACAAAAGCGATGGCGAGCAGGAAAAACAGCAGGCGGAATGGCGCAGCTGGGACGTGGTGAAACGTCTTGAGTATTCGTTGGTAAAAGGCATTACCGAATTTATTGAGCTGGATACCGAAGAAGCGCGTCAGGGCTTTGAACGTCCGATCCAGGTGATTGAAGGGCCGCTGATGTCCGGCATGAACGTGGTCGGCGACCTGTTTGGCGAGGGCAAAATGTTCTTGCCGCAGGTGGTGAAATCAGCGCGCGTGATGAAGCAAGCGGTGGCGTACCTCGAACCTTACATCGAAGCCAGCAAAGAAGCCGGGCGCAGCAACGGTAAGATCGTGCTGGCAACGGTCAAAGGCGATGTGCATGACATCGGCAAAAACATCGTTGGCGTGGTGCTGCAATGCAACAACTACGAAATCATCGATCTGGGCGTGATGGTGCCGAGCGACAAAATCCTTAAAACCGCGATAGCTGAGAATGCCGATATCATCGGACTTTCCGGTTTGATCACGCCGTCGCTGGATGAAATGGTCAATGTGGCGAAAGAGATGGAGCGTCAGGGCTTCACCATTCCGCTGCTGATTGGCGGCGCGACCACTTCCAAAGCGCATACCGCAGTGAAAATCGAGCAGAACTACAGCGGCCCAACCGTGTATGTGCAGAACGCCTCGCGCACCGTTGGCGTGGTGTCTTCGCTGCTGTCCGACACTTTGAAAGAAGATTTCGTGGCGCGCACGCGCAAAGAGTACGACACGGTGCGTATTCAGCACGGACGTAAAAAGCCGCGCACGCCGCCGGTTAGCTTACAAACTGCGCGCGACAACGATTACGCCATCGATTGGGAAAGCTATACGCCGCCGGTGGCGCATCGCCTTGGTGTCAGCCCAGTGGAAGCCAGCATTGAAACGCTGCGCAATTACATCGACTGGACGCCTTTCTTTATGACCTGGTCGCTAGCGGGCAAATATCCGCGCATCCTCGAAGATGAAGTGGTGGGCGAGGAAGCCAAGCGCCTGTTTGCCGATGCCAACGCGATGCTGGATATGCTGAGCAGCACGGGCACGCTCAATCCACGCGGCGTAGTGGGGATTTTCCCGGCTAACCGCGTGGGCGATGACATCGAAATCTACAGCAATGAAGGCCGCAACGAAGTGTTGTGCGTTAGCCATCACTTGCGCCAGCAAACCGAAAAGACCGACTTCGCTAACTATTGCCTCGCCGACTTCGTGGCCCCGAAATCCAGCGGTAAAGCGGATTACCTCGGTGCGTTTGCGGTGACCGGCGGACTGGAAGAGGATGCGTTGGCTGAGGCGTATGATCAGCAGCACGATGATTACAACAAAATCATGGTGAAAGCGGTGTCGGATCGCCTGGCTGAAGCCTTTGCTGAGTATCTGCACGAGCGCGTGCGCAAGGTGATTTGGGGCTTTGCTGCCCATGAAAATCTCAGCAACGAAGAGCTGATTCGCGAAAATTATCAGGGCATTCGTCCGGCGCCAGGTTATCCGGCCTGTCCGGAACATACTGAGAAAGCGCCAATCTGGCAGTTGCTGGATGTGGAAAAGCATACCGGCATGAAGCTCACCGAATCTTTCGCCATGTGGCCGGGCGCAGCGGTGTCCGGCTGGTACTTCAGCCATCCTGAGAGCAAATATTTCGCCGTGGCGCAGATTCAGCGCGATCAGGTGGAAGATTACGCCGCGCGTAAAGGGATGAGCGTCAGTGAAGTCGAGCGTTGGTTAGCGCCAAACCTCGGTTACGACGCGGATTAAGTGAAAAAGGTCGCCTACATGGCGACCTTTCTACTATTTCAATGCAATCAATCAATTAAATCGCGCATCGCGATCTGACGTCAGATCATACAGCTGATATTTGCGGCCCAACATCTGGCCACCATCACGCGTCAACGGCACCCAATTCACCTGCGCACGACCACGGGTTGGCGTCACGGTGAACAGATCCATCGGCACCGAAATATAGAAGCCTTTGGTAAAGGTTCCTTCGCCATACTGCTCGGCAGAGACGTTGGTTTTGGTGGCGTAGAAGCCGACCATAATGCCGCTGTCAAAGCGCTTCGACACATCGACCGTCACACCTTTATCTTTCGCCAGATACTGCCCAACGCTGGCTTTCACCAACACATCCTGCATAAACCACGGACGCCAATATGCCGTCAGATTACCGGTTGGCGCTTTGTAATCGGTGAACTGCATCATGTTGTCCCAATCACGCTGCTTCACGTAGTTGGCATCCACACCAAAGGCCCAGTTGCTATCCACCGGACGATACAACACTTCGCCACCCACGCCGCCGTACATGGTTTCCAGATAACCGCCGTAAAGCTGGCCGTAGAAGCCGTTGCCGAGATAGCCCATGTAGTTGGCTTGCAGATCGTTAACGTAAACGTTGTTCTCAACGTAGTCGCGGATGTGCGTACGCACGCGCGGCAAGGTGGAATCCGCCGGTGCGCCGTTGTAGTTGAACTTGTCGTAGTTATTGGCAAGGTTGCCGAATACGCTGCCGCCGACCAACAGGTGATCGGTAAGCCAGTAATCGACGTTGCCCATCACGCCAACCTGATACATGTAGAAGCTTTCTGGCCCACCCACCGACTGATTCAGCACCGGCGACAGGCTGTAATTCAGGCGATCTTTACGGATAAAGAAACCTTGCTCGGTGTTGCCCGCATCAACCGGATTCTCACGCGTTTGTTGCAGCGGCTGCTCATGTCCCAGCGGATAACCTGCCAGCTCGTTGTGCAAGCTCTCAACGTTGGTGCGCGTCGTCACCTGCGGCATGTTAAAGCGTGATTCGGTGACATCAATGGTATCAATGCCAGCAGGCAGGTTATTCATCACAATGCGATTGGCGCGATCTACGCCTTCACGCGTGTCGCGATATTTGTTTTGCTCGCCAGAGACATACAAGGTGCTGCCTTTGGTCTGAATGCGCGGGCCGTTCAAACCGGCGTTGTACTTCAGATCGGTCAGCTGGTTCGCCACCACCGTTGGCTGCAACAAATTGCCCTGCGGCTGCGGATTGTATGCCGGTTTGGCGCTGTCGATATGCGATTGGTGCAGATCGTTGAAGTTGGTGCGCAGCGTGAAGCCGAACATAAAGGTGTTGCCGCGTTCGTAGCTGGCGTTGATATCCGCCCAATCGGTGAGGCGATAAATCGCACCGACGTTAACCTTGCTACGCTGCTCCAGACGACCGGCAAAGTCGTCCTGATAATCGTTGCCTTCATATTCCAGCTTGAGGCGCAGCGGCTGCCACGGCGTTCGATATTCCACGCCGCCAAACAGCGCTGCCGGGCCGTGGAACATCTGTGAACCGTTGATGGTGCCGGTTTCGCCGCCGCCGGTGCGAGTACAGAAACTGTCGCTGTAGGAGCAGAACGGGTTCTTAATCGTGCCGCTGTTGCCGAGATAACCCCAACCAATGCCGAGGCTGAAATCGAACGGCCCCCACGCTTTGCTGGCCACCAGATATTCGCTGTCGAACAAGCCGGTGCCGCCCAAATCGCGCGAACCAAATGCCACTTCCGGCAGCCAATAGCTCTCTTGCCACAGACGCAATTTGAGATCGAAAGCTTTGTCTTTATAGCTTTGGTTGCCACTAAAACCTTCTACCGCACTGTAGCGGCGGGTACGCACATCGGTATAACGCACGGTGGTTTCCAGCCACGGGAACAGCTGCATTGAGGCTGAATAGTAGCGATATTGGTCGTTATCGCGGAAGTTGACGCTAAATTCGCCCTCTTTTGCCATACGCGCGGTGGGCGTTTGCATCAATCCCACGCCGCCGAAATCGGATTGCGAAGGGCCGACCGGATCCGGCCAGGTTTCCGCATGCACCTGGCAAGCGGCGGAAACAGAAGCAGCCAACAGGCTGAGAAGTAATTGTTTTTTCATCAGTCTGGTATCCGGTGAGTCAGAACGGAAAGCATGCGCTCATTCAAATCGCTGTGGCCCCAAGGCAGGCTCCATGAGGTGAATCCCAGCCAGATAATGCTGCCAGGTTCCACTTCAATGTGGCGATGATTCCAGTAAGCGATAGGCACTTGCTGCGTCTTGCCGGACGGCGCAATCACCGTGGCAAAACTGCGTTCAGCACCGGACAAACGATCGTGTCCGTCGAGGTAATCACGCACTTCGCGGCCCGGTTGCCAGCTGACTTTGCCGGGATTTTCCAGCGCGCCAAGCACCAGCACCTGTGTAGGCTGCGCCAGGGTGTAAAGGTCGTAGCTGCCTTGCAGCGTGCGGTTCGCTTGCGGGCGCAGGCGCACTTCATCGGGATCGAGCGACGTGAACTGGCGACCGGTAACCGGCACCGCGCTGAGCTGGTGGATCACCGCGCTAATGGTGGCAGACAGCGACTCGCCGCTGTCGGCTTGCCAGACGCGCAGATCGGCCAGCAGTTGTTGCTGCTGTTGTTGCGCTACAGCGGTTGCACCCCGTTCAGCGATCACCGTACCCGGCCACCAACTGTGCAGCGCCGGGTTGGTCAGCAATTGGCTGAGATTCTGCGCATCATTGATTTGCAGCGTTTTTTTTCCCTGCACATCGTGCACGGTAACCTGGCTGGCAGCCAGCGCATGGCCTGCCGTCAGCAGCGCTAAAACGGCGAGCAGTGGCGTTATTTTTTTCATGATTTAGCCGGCTTCAGAATGGTGGTATCAACAGGGAATGCATCGGCTGCCAACATCTGGTTGGCTTGCAGCACGCTGCCATCGCGGTTATCGATCCAGAAGGTGTTCTGCCATTCTGCACCGACGCTCTCCATGCGCACGGTTTCCTGCCACACGCGACACGGCACGCGTTCACCGGCGATATCCAGCACCGTATCGTCACCGCGCTGGAAGGTGGAGGTTGCCGTCGCCGCGCGCACTTTATCCTGCTCGCGCCACTGCACCACGCGCGTCCAGCTGGCACCGTTTTGCAGGTGCAGCGCATCGGCGAGTGGATCTTGCGCCAGGTTGCTGACGTCGGTGAGGTTGCTCGGCAAGCCCAGCGTTTTCACCAAACGGCCGTGCTGCATCACCAGCATGGCTTTGTCCTGGGTGATCCATTTCTGTTGGCCGTTTTCGTTGTAACCCAGTACTACGAAAATACGTGGTCCTTCATTAACGCGCGCGTACATGCTGGCGTAAGGCAGGTTGTTGACTTGTTCATCGGTGACCGTGACATCATCCGGGCCGCTGATGGCCAGCTTCACGGTTTGTTCGAGGCCTTTTTGCGTTTGTGTGCAGGCCTGTAGCAACAGGCAAAGGAGTAGCAAAGAGAGTCGGCGCACTGTGTATCCCTGTCTAATCAAACCAAGCAAAAAATAACCACACGACTGTGTGGTTATGCTTAAAGGTGCTACATCAACGAGTGGTGCTCGTTGTGGTGGTTGTTGTTGTACCGGTATTTGCACCGTCACCGCCGCCAGTAGCAGCAATGCCGAGGCCCACTAACGCGCCGAGCGCGCCGATACCGACAGCGGTGGACGCGCCGGACGAGATTGCTCCCGCTTGCGCGCCTGCTGCAGCACCAGCTTCCTCTGGTGCGGCAATCGCAGCAGAAGAAACGGCGACGTAAAGTAAGGCTGCACCAGCAACCATCAGTTTTTTCATAACGTTTCCTGCATTTATAAAATGAATGAAGGATTTACCCAGATTTCGGGCGCGTTCAGTATAGGGCAACAAATTACCAGAGTTCAGCGCGAGGAAAAGAGGGCGGAATGTGAGGACAATTCTGGTGATAAATAAGGCGAATTGGCGATAACTGCTTTTTTTAATGGCGATTATTTTTCACAGTGGAATAACTGATGGGATCCCGCACTGGTGGCAGGATTTTTCACTTTTGCATTAACTATTGATATCAAAGGATAAAATTCAGAAAATACTGACGGGGGATAAATAAAAATAATAAATCTATCAGTGAGATAACCTATTTGGTCCTCATAATTAGGGCCATTCTTTATCGAGTGGTGTTCGGAATAATCTGCAAATAATGCGAATTTCCTTACTGCACTTTAAGAATTATCTAACCTTCTCGGCGCCAATAAATAGAAGCTTTGCGATTGTTATTCCATATTTGACATAAATAAGGCGGCTAATTAGCCGCCTTTGATCAATTGGCAGGAATATTAACGCCAGGATTTGTAGCGATTAATTAAGCCATTAGTGGAGCTATCGTGGCTGCTAATTTCCGCGTCATTTTCCAGCTCTGGCAGAATACGGTTCGCCAGCTGTTTGCCCAACTCAACGCCCCATTGGTCAAAGGTGAAGATGTTGAGAATCGCGCCTTGGGTGAAAATCTTGTGCTCATACAGCGCAATCAGCGCGCCGAGGCTGAACGGGGTGATTTCACGCAGCAGGATGGAGTTGGTCGGGCGGTTACCTTCAAACACTTTGAATGGCACGATGTGCGCGACGGACTCGGCTGATTTACCGGCATCGGTAAACTCTTTCTCTACCACATCACGTGATTTACCAAACGCCAGCGCTTCCGTCTGCGCAAAGAAGTTCGACAGCAGCTTTGGATGGTGATCGGCCAATACGTTGTGGCTCAGCGCCGGTGCGATGAAGTCGCAAGGGATTAGTTTGGTGCCCTGATGGATCAACTGATAAAACGCATGCTGACCGTTGGTACCCGGCTCGCCCCAAATGATTGGGCCGGTTTGGTAATCCACTGGATTGCCTTCACGGTCGACGTATTTACCGTTGGATTCCATGTTGCCCTGCTGGAAGTAAGCCGCAAAGCGATGCATGTATTGGTCGTATGGCAGAATCGCTTCGGTTTCAGCACCGAAGAAGTTGTTGTACCAGATACCAATCAGCGCCAGCAGCACCGGCAGGTTCTGCTCGGCAGGCGTGTTAGCAAAGTGCTTATCCATCGCATGCGCGCCGCTCAGCAACTGCTCGAAGTTCTCGAAGCCAATCGACAGGATGATCGACAAACCAATCGCTGACCACAGTGAATAGCGACCGCCAACCCAATCCCAGAACTCGAACATGTTGTCGGTATCAATACCGAATTCGCCCACCGCTTTGCCGTTAGTCGACAGCGCAGCAAAGTGCTTGGCCACGTGCTGCTGATCGCCAGCGGTTTTCAGGAACCAGTCACGCGCGCTGTGGGCGTTAGTCATGGTTTCTTGCGTGGTGAAGGTTTTTGATGCCACGAGGAACAGCGTGGTTTCCGGGCTGAGATCTTTCAGCGTTTCAGCAATGTGCGTGCCATCGACGTTGGAAACGAAGTGCATGTTGAGGTGGTTTTTATACGGACGCAGCGCTTCGGTCACCATGAACGGACCGAGATCGGAACCGCCGATACCGATGTTCACCACGTCAGTGATGGCTTTGCCGGTATACCCTTTCCACTCGCCGCTGATGATGCGCTCGGAGAAGCCTTTCATCTTCGCCAGCACCGCGTTGACTTCTGGCATCACATCCTTGCCATCCACCACGATTGGCGTGTTGCTGCGGTTACGCAGGGCAACGTGCAGCACCGCACGCTCTTCGGTGCGGTTAATCTTCTCGCCGGAGAACATCGATTTAATCGCGCCCGCCAGATCGGTCTCTTTAGCCAGCGCCTGCAATTTTTCTAGCGTTTCAGCGGTGATGCGGTTTTTTGAGAAATCCACCAACATCTGGTCATCGAAAGTGGCAGAGAATTTCGCAAAACGATCGGCATCTTGGGCAAAAAGGTCGGAAATTTGTACCGATTTCATCTGTTCAAAATGCTGTTGCAGCGCTTTCCAGGCTGCGGTTTGGGTCGGATTGATATTTTTCATGGCAACACTCTAGTTGAAATTAAAACCGTCATTCCATCCGGGGCATCCTGCTGGCCCGGCATCCATAGCATGCTTGCGACGCGAATTAGTATGACCACAGTTGCAAGCGAAGGGAAAAAATTTGTGACCGTGGCCGCAGCGTTTCAGTTTTATCCGGCGGTGATTTTGCGCAGCACTGCCGCAAACTTCTCTGTGCTGCGTCAGAAAAAAGCCGCGTTTGTCTTAACTGCAAACCACTTTAGGGCGATGTGGGCCAGCGCGTTTGTTCTGCGATGCGCTTGTCGAAGTGTAAAAGTGAGAAATCCTCAAATTGCAGGGATGGACAGGGGGGAAAATAATCAGTAATTTATGCGCGCTACTTACACCTCCGGGTGTAAGCCAGAAGAGGCGCGTCGCCCAGGCAGTGTGTTTGAGGATCCGTATCCGCAGATAACACATCAGGGGGTGTGACGCCGAGGTGGGGCAACACGCGGGGTGTTGCACTGTCGGCTGCAGGGGCTGAATCCTCTGGGTTGTCACCAGAATCGTCCACAGTCGGACGGTTCGCAAGGTGAAGCGCTTTTGGTGACTTGTCTACTTTGATCTTGTCCGCCCAATTCTGCTCTTCTCTTGTGCCTAGGCTGCTACTATGTCTTCCGTCGCCAAAAACGGAAGAAAGATAACCTGACACGGGGTTCGTTAAATGTCTCAAACTCTGATCGTGGCTAAATTTGGCGGCACTAGCGTTGCCGATTTCGATGCTATGAACCGCAGCGCGGATGTCGTGCTGTCTGATCCCAATACTCGTTTAGTGGTGCTCTCCGCTTCTGCTGGCGTGACCAACCTGCTGGTGGCGCTGGCGGAAGGCCGTGAACTTGAGCAGCGTGCACATTTGCTGGATGAAATCCGCAACATCCAATACGCCATCATCGATCGCTTGCAATCACCTGAGGTGATTCGCCAGGAAATTGATCGCATGTTGGAAAACATCGCGATGCTTTCTGAAGCCACCTCGCTGGCAACCTCACATGCTTTAACTGATGAACTGGTCAGCCACGGCGAGTTGATGTCAACGCTGCTGTTCGTCGAGATCCTGCGTGAGCGTCAGGTCAACAGCGAATGGTTTGACGTGCGCAAAGTGATGCGTACCAGCGATCGTTTTGGTCGTGCAGAACCGGATGTCGCCACGTTGAAAGAGCTGACGGTCGCTCAATTGCAGCCACGTGTGGCTGAAGCGCTGGTGGTAACGCAGGGCTTTATTGGCAGCGAAATCAAAGGCCGCACCACCACGCTGGGCCGTGGCGGCAGCGACTACACCGCAGCGTTGCTGGGTGAAGCGTTGCAGGCGGCGCGTATCGATATCTGGACCGATGTGGCCGGTATCTACACTACCGATCCGCGTGTGGTTCCAACCGCCAAACGCATCGAAGAGATCACCTTCGAAGAAGCGGCTGAAATGGCGATCTTTGGCGCCAAAGTGCTGCATCCTGCCACGCTGCTACCCGCGGTGCGCAGCGATATCCCGGTGTTTGTTGGTTCGAGTAAAGATCCGGCTGCCGGCGGTACGCGCGTATGCAACGAAACGCAGAATCCACCGCTGTTCCGCGCGCTGGCGTTACGCCGCAAGCAAACGCTGGTCACGCTGCATAGCCTGAATATGCTGCATGCACACGGTTTCCTTGCTGAAGTGTTCGCGATTCTGGCACGCCACAATATCTCGGTTGATCTGGTGACCACCTCTGAAGTGAGCGTGGCGTTGACCCTGGATAGCACCGGTTCGACTACGACCGGCGATAGCTTGCTAACTCAAGCGCTGCTTACCGAGCTCTCGTCACTGTGCCGCGTGGAAGTGGAAGAGAATCTGGCGCTGGTGGCGATTATCGGCAACAACCTGTCGAAAGCCTGTGGCGTGGGCAAACAGGTATTTGGCGCACTGGAGCCGTTCAATTTGCGCATGATCTGTTACGGCGCAAGCAGTTATAACCTGTGCTTCCTGGTGCCAACGCCAGATGCTGAAGAAGTGGTGCGTGCGCTGCATAAGAATCTTTTTGGTTCTTAAGGCAAATTTTTAGTGCATAAAATCAAGCCGGACATGGTCCGGCTTTTTTATTGGTAAATTTTACTAAACAATAAATTAAGCCCAGCGACACCCAACTTTTCGCACCAGACGTTTCTGATGATCCCCATTCTTCCTGGCGAGAACCGTCTTGTTTTCGCTGGAATTGCCTAAAAATCACACTAATCTCTCAATCAGCGGTTGCGCTTTAATCGCCTAAAACGATAATCCCGCCGCGAAAACATTAAATTATTTGAGGGAATAGATATGCAAAGATTGGTGGCAGAGAGTTTGGGCACGTTCGTGCTGGTATTGGGCGGTTGCGGCAGTGCGGTATTGGCTGCGGCGTTTCCAGAGTTAGGGATTGGCTTTGCTGGTGTGGCGCTGGCGTTTGGTTTGACCGTGTTGGTGATGGCGTTTGCGGTCGGCCACATTTCGGGCGGTCATTTCAATCCGGCAGTCACCATTGGTTTAACCGTCGGCGGACGTTTCCCGGCGGGGCAGGTGGTGCCTTACATCATCGCGCAATTGGTTGGCGCGATTGCCGCGGCAGGCGTGTTGTATCTGATCGCCAGCGGTAAAGCCGGTTTTGATGCGGCAGCCAGCGGCTTCGCCTCAAACGGTTACGGCGAGCATTCACCGGGCGGTTTCAGCCTGAATGCCGGCATGATCACCGAACTGGTGCTGACGGCGGTGTTCCTGATTGTGATCATGGGCGCGACCGATAAACGTGCGCCAGCAGGCTTTGCACCGATTGCGATTGGCCTGGCGCTGACGCTGATTCACTTGGTGAGCATTCCCGTCACCAACACTTCTGTTAACCCGGCGCGCAGCACCGGCGTTGCCATCTTCCAGGGCGGCTGGGCATTAGAACAGCTGTGGATGTTCTGGCTGTTACCGATTATCGGTGCGGCGATTGGTGGTGCGATCTACCGCTTTTTACTGGAAAAAGCAGAGTAATTTCTAATCATTTCCGTGGATCGGCAGCAGCCGATCCGCATTTTCCCTCTGAAGCCACTTCCCGCCTTACGCCATGATAATGAAATGTTATGATCCCGCGTCCGCTGCTGTGGTCGTTCCCCGCGCGGCAATTCATCTGTGGCAACGCAACATAAATTAAAAAACCAATAGGAAGTGCTTCATGCTCGGCAAACTTACTCGCCTGTTCCCGCTCTGGGCCGTGCTGCTCTCGGTCGCGGCGTATTACTCTCCCTCGACTTTTCTCGGCATTGGCCCGTGGGTCACTTATCTGCTAATGCTGATTATGTTCGGCATGGGCGTCACGCTTAACATCGACGATTTCAAACGCGTGCTGGTGCGTCCTGCGCCGGTTATCGCTGGCACATTCCTGCACTATTTAGTGATGCCATTGGCGGCATGGGGATTGGCGAAACTGTTCCAGATGCCCGCGGATCTGGCGGCGGGTATGATTCTGGTCGGCAGCGTCGCCAGCGGTACCGCTTCAAACGTGATGATCTATCTGGCGAAAGGCGATGTGGCACTGTCGGTGACCATTTCGTCTGTTTCCGCGCTGGTTGGCGTGTTCGCCACGCCGTTGCTGACGCGCTTCTATGTCGATACGCACATTCAGGTGGATGTGGTCGGCATGCTGCTGAGCATCGTGAAAATCGTGGTGATCCCGATTGGTCTTGGCCTGATTATTCACCACACCATGAACAGCGTGGTGCGTCGCGTTGAGCCGTATCTGCCAGCGTTTTCTATGCTGTGCATTTTGCTGATCATCAGCGCGGTAGTGGCTGGCAGCCAAGGCTTTATCGGTTCGGTCGGTTTGATGGTGATTGTAGCGGTGATTCTGCACAACGCGATTGGTCTATTGGGCGGCTATTGGGGCGGCAAGCTGTTTGGCTTCGATGAGTCCACCTGCCGTACGCTGGCGCTGGAAGTCGGTATGCAGAACTCCGGCTTGGCGGCCACGTTAGGCAAGCTTTACTTCTCGCCGCTGGCGGCATTGCCGGGCGCACTGTTCTCGGTGTGGCACAACTTGTCAGGTTCGCTGCTGGCCGGTTATTGGTCAGGTAAACCCATCGATAAGAAGCAGAAATAAGCATTGAGGGCGGCGCAATAGCCGCCCTTTTTCATTACAGCTTCAGGTAAGTTCGAATCCCATCCAAAAACATCTGCGTCGCCAGCATAATCAAAATCAATCCCATCAAACGTTCCAGTGCATTCACGCCTTTATCACCCAGCAAGCGTAAAAACAGTCCTGACATCAGCAAAATCACCACCGTCACACCCCACGCAATCAGCAGCGCGCCGACTAAATGCGTCATTTGGTTGGGATATTGATGCGACAACAGCATCAGCGTCGCCAACAGTGACGGGCCAGCCACTAGGGGAATTGCCAGCGGCACCAAAAACGGTTCTTCACCGGCCGGTAAACCGCTGGTGCTGCTTTCGCCAGAGGGGAAAATCATGCGGATGGCGATCAGGAACAGAATAATGCCGCCGGAAATCGACACCGTTTCGGTGCGCAGATTGAGAAACGCCAGAATGCGTTCACCGGCAAACAGAAACAGCAGCATCAGAATCAGCGCAATCAGCATTTCGCGCATCAGCACCACGCGACGGCGCTTGGGTTCCAGATGTTTGAGCACCGACATAAAAATCGGCAGGTTGCCCAGCGGGTCCATAATCAGCAGCAGCAGTATGGTCGCGGATATCATTTCAGTCATGTTGGGTAGCCATTATTAGTTGTGTTGCTGAAAAAGTTAGGCTTATCGAATTAATTCACTTGCCAGAAGTGCTGCATTTTGTAGAGTTGACGGTCATAGGTAAACCTGATTATTACGCAGACGGACGGGATTATCCGGTCCGTCTTTTTCTCGCACTACACAGGGCTTCCTCTGAGAGAAGCCTGGACGGACAGAAAATGAAGAATGTAGGTTTTATTGGTTGGCGTGGCATGGTTGGCTCAGTGCTGATGTCACGCATGAGCGAAGAACGCGATTTTGATGTGATCAATCCGGTGTTCTTCTCCACGTCACAGCTTGGTCAGGCGGCACCGTCGTTCGGCGGCAAGTCGACCGGTGCGTTGCAGGATGCTTTTGATATCGAGGCGCTGAAAGCGTTGGATATTATCATCACCTGCCAGGGCGGCGATTACACCAGTGAAGTCTATCCGAAGCTGCGTGAAAGTGGCTGGCAGGGTTACTGGATTGATGCGGCGTCCACGCTGCGCATGAAAGATGACGCCATCATTATTCTCGATCCGGTTAACCACAACGTGATTCGCCAGGGCCTCGACAACGGCATCAAAACCTTTGTCGGCGGCAACTGCACCGTGAGCCTGATGCTGATGTCGCTCGGCGGCCTGTTCGCCAACGATTTGGTTGAGTGGGCTTCAGTAGCCACTTATCAGGCGGCCTCTGGCGGCGGCGCACGTCATATGCGTGAACTGTTGACGCAAATGGGCATGCTGCACGATCACGTGGCGAAATCGCTGCAAGATCCGGCATCAGCGATTCTGGATATTGAACGCAGCGTGACCGATTTCACCCGTTCCGGCACCTTGCCAACCGACAACTTTGGCGTGCCGTTGGCGGGCAGCTTGATTCCGTGGATCGACAAGCAGCTGGATAACGGCCAGAGCCGCGAAGAGTGGAAAGGGCAGGCGGAAACCAACAAAATCCTGCGTACCAGCAGCGTGATTCCGGTGGATGGTTTGTGCGTGCGCGTCGGCGCGTTGCGCTGCCACAGCCAGGCGTTCACCCTGAAGCTGAAAAAAGACCTGCCGCTGAGCGAAATCGAACAGCTGCTGGCTTCGCATAACGAGTGGGTGAAAGTAGTGCCAAACGACCGCGAAATCACCATGCGTGAACTGACGCCAGCCGCCGTAACCGGCACGCTGACCACGCCAGTCGGTCGTCTGCGTAAACTGAACATGGGGCCGGAATACCTTTCTGCCTTCACCGTTGGCGACCAATTGCTGTGGGGCGCGGCAGAACCGCTGCGTCGCATGCTGCGTCTGCTGGTGGATTAAGCGCAGCGGTAAGCCAGACAGGCCGGGGTTTCCCGGCCTTTTTTATGTAACCCAGGCTGCAAAAATTAACCCAAATTGCGCCTGACAAGTGATCCGCTTCCCCTTTTTGCTCGCCCGACAAGAATTTTTCACGATCCTCCCTGGCTTCTGCCAGCCCCAAGCTATGATTTAACAGAGATGTGCCGGTTGTTAACTGTTTTTGTTTTTCGAACTGAATAGTTGTTGTACACGGTGATGATCTTTCCCACGGACGGTTATGTCCTCGCGGTGTACCCCAAGGCTCAATGAAAAGCAGCGCACCCGAGGCGATAATCCTGCCGACTCTGGTCGCCTGCGCAAAATCATAGGAAGAAATCATGTCAGAGCTTCCCGATCGCCATGCGATCAATGCCCTTTTTGCCGGGAATTACGCCGATCCCTTCTCCTTGCTGGGGATGCATCAAACTGCTGAAGGCCTCGAAGTACGTGCGCTGTTGCCAGATGCCTCTGATGTTTGGGTGATTGAAACCAGCACCGGACGCAAATGCGCCCAACTCAAATGTCTCGATTCACGCGGCTTTTTCTGCGGCGTGATCCCACGTCGTAAAAACCTGTTTGGTTATCAACTGGCGGTCACCTGGCACGGCCAGCAAAACCTGATTGATGATGCTTATCGTTTTGGCCCGCTGCTGGCGGAAATGGATGCGTGGCTGTTGGGAGAAGGCACGCACATGCGCCCTTATGAAACGCTGGGCGCGCATGGCACCACTATTGATGGCGTGCACGGCACGCGATTTGCGGTGTGGGCACCGAATGCGCGGCGCGTTTCGGTAGTGGGCGAATTCAACTTCTGGGATGGCCGTCGCCATCCGATGCGCTTCCGCCGCGAACTCGGCGTTTGGGAATTGTTTGTGCCGGGCGCGGTAAATGGCCAACTGTATAAATACGAAATCGTCGATGCCTCCGGCCAGATGCGCATTAAAGCCGATCCGTTTGCCTTTGAAGCGCAAATGCGCCCGCAAACCGCCTCAATGATTTGCGGCCTGCCGCCTAAAACCGAAATGCAGCCACAGCGCAAAGCCGCTAATGCGTTTGATAAGCCGATTTCGATTTATGAAGTGCACCTCGGTTCGTGGCGTCGTCACGGTCACAACAATTATTGGCTGACTTACAAGGAGTTAGCCGAGCAGCTGATTCCTTACGTAAAAGAAATGGGTTTCACCCACATTGAACTGATGCCGATTAACGAGCATCCGTTCGACGGCAGTTGGGGCTATCAGCCGCTCGGCATGTACGCGCCGACGCGCCGATTTGGCACGCGCGATGAGTTTCGTCACTTCGTGGCGGCGGCGCATGATGCCGGCATCAACGTGCTGCTTGATTGGGTTCCGGGCCATTTCCCCAGCGACGACTTTGGCCTGGCGAAATTCGATGGTACCGAACTGTATGAACACAGCGACCCGCGCGAAGGTTTTCATCAGGACTGGAACACGCTGATCTATAACTTCGGTCGCCGCGAAGTCAGCAATTATCTCTCTGGCAACGCGTTGTACTGGATGGAACGCTTCGGCATTGATGGCTTACGCGTCGATGCGGTGGCTTCGATGATCTACCGCGACTACAGCCGCGCCGAAGGTGAATGGGTGCCCAACGTGTTTGGCGGGCGCGAAAACCTCGAAGCCATCTCTTTCCTGCGCCACACCAACCGCACGCTGGGCGCCGCTGCGCCAGGCAGCGTCACCGTGGCGGAAGAGTCGACCGATTATCCCGGCGTGACGCGCCCATCGGAAGATGGCGGCCTCGGCTTCTGGTTCAAATGGAATCTCGGCTGGATGCACGACACGCTGGATTACATGAAACTCGATCCGGTACATCGTCGCTATCATCATCAGTTGATGACTTTCGGCATGCTCTACAACTACACCGAAAATTTTGTGCTGCCGCTGTCGCACGATGAAGTGGTACACGGCAAACGCTCGATCCTTGATCGCATGCCCGGCGATGCATGGCAGAAGTTTGCCAACCTGCGCGCCTATTACGGTTGGATGTGGGGCTTTCCCGGCAAGAAGCTGCAATTTATGGGCAACGAATTTGCCCAAGGCCGTGAGTGGAATCACGACAGCAGCCTCGACTGGCATTTGCTGGAAGGTGAAGACAACTGGCACAACGGCGTGCAGCGTTTGGTGCGCGATCTCAACCACAGCTACCAACATTTTGCCCCGTTGCATCAACTCGATTTCGATGCGCAAGGTTTTGAATGGCTGGTGGTTGATGACCACGAGAACTCGGTGTTCGTGTTTGTGCGCCGCGATCGCGAAGGCAATGAAATCATCGTTGCCAGTAACTTTACGCCGGTCACTCGCCACAACTACCGCTTTGGCGTCAATCAACGTGGAGGTTGGCGCGAGGTGATGAACACCGATCAGCACGACTATCACGGCAGCGATACGCGCAATCATGGTGTGGTGCACACCGATGAAATCGCCAGCCACGGACGACCGCAATCGCTGAGTTTGACCTTGCCGCCGCTGGCAACCATCTGGCTGGTGCGGGAGGGCGATTGATGCTGGAACCGGGGCAGCCAACGCCGTTGGGCGCGCATTACGATGGGCGCGGCGTTAACTTCACGCTGTTTTCCCAGCACGCTGAACACGTTGAACTGTGCCTGTTTGACGCGGATGGCGTTGAGCGCCGTTTCCCGTTGCCAGCGCGCAGCGGCGATATCTGGCACGGCTATTATCCGGCGCTGAAACCTGGTCAACGTTATGGCTATCGCGTACATGGCCCGTGGGCACCGCGGCAAGGGCATCGTTTTAATCCGGCCAAATTGCTGGTCGATCCCTGCGCCAAAGCGGTCACCAGCGATGTCGCCGACGATGCGCGTTTTAACGGCGGCGAGCAGGAAATCGATGTGCAGGACAGCGCGGCGGTCGCGCCGAAATCGTTGGTGATCGCCGACGAATTCAATTGGGAGGATGACCAACCACCGCGCACGCCGTGGGGTAACACGGTGATTTATGAAGCGCACGTGCGCGGCTTGACTCAGCAGCATCCGGAAATTCCGGAAACGCTGCGTGGCACTTATGCGGCGTTAGGTCATCCTGTTATGGTGAAGTACTTGCGCCATCTTGGCATTACCGCGCTGGAGTTGCTGCCGATTGCGCAGTTCACCAGCGAGCCGCGCCTGCGGCGCTTGGGCTTGAGCAACTATTGGGGTTACAACCCGTTTGCTTTGTGGGCGGTGGATGCGCGTTATGCATCCGGTGAATCGCCGTTGCAGGAGTTTAAACAGGCGGTGAAAGCGCTGCATGCCGCCGGTATCGAAGTGATCCTCGATGTGGTGTTTAACCACACCGCCGAGCTGGAAGAGATTGGGCCGACGATTTCCCTGCGCGGTGTGGATAACGCCAGTTATTACTGGCTGGATGGCAACGGTGACTACCAAAACTGGACTGGCTGCGGCAACACGCTGAATCTCAGTCATCCACAGGTGCTGGAGTGGGCGTTAGAAGCGCTGCGTTATTGGGTACGCGAATGCCACGTTGATGGTTTCCGTTTTGACCTCGCCAGCGTATTGGGGCGTACACCGGAATTCCGCCAGGATGCGCCGCTGTTTGCCGCCATCAAAGCCTGCCCGCTGCTTTCGCAGGTCAAACTGATTGCGGAACCGTGGGATATCGGCCCCGGCGGTTATCAGGTTGGTAACTTTCCGGTGGATTTTGCCGAGTGGAACGACCATTTTCGCGATGCGGCGCGCCGTTACTGGCTGCACGGCCAGCTTAACAACGGCGATTTTGCCCGCCGTTTTGCCGCATCCAGCGACGTATTCCAGCGTGAGGCGCGCTTGCCGCACGCCAGCATCAATCTCATAACCGCCCACGACGGCTTCACGCTGCGCGACGTGGTGAGCTTTAACAACAAACATAATCAGGCCAACGGCGAAGACAATCGCGATGGCAGCAGCAATAACTTCAGCCATAACCATGGCAAAGAGGGATTGCAGGTTAATTTCGACATCGTTGAGCGGCGGCGGCGTAGCGTGCATGGATTACTCACCACGTTATTGCTGGCGCAGGGTACACCGATGCTGCTGGCCGGCGACGAACGCGGTCACAGCCAGCACGGCAACAATAATGCCTATTGCCAGGACAATCCTCTGACCTGGTTGAGTTGGCAACACGATGATTTAGGACTGGTCGACTTCACTGCCGCATTGATTCATCTGCGTCAGCGCATTCCCGCGCTGACGGCGGATGGCTGGTGGCAGGAAGGCGACGGCAACGTGCAGTGGTTGAATGCCAGCGGCAAACCACTGAGTAACGACGAGTGGGAACAGGGGACGCACAGAATGCAGATCCTGCTCTCCAGCCGCTGGTTAATAACAATAAACGCCACGGACTCGGTGAATGATGTCGCCTTACCAGACGGAGAGTGGCGTGCCATTCCTCCTTTCGCCGGGGAAGATAACCCCATCCTGACAACTGTCTGGCACGGTCCCGCGCACGGTGTGTGTGTGTTCCTAAAGCAATCATAAGGAGTCAGACATGGTTAAATTAGATAGAACAGATCATCTGATGCTGGCGCGCCAGCTCCCTACACAAACGGTTGCCCTGATCCTTGCTGGCGGACGCGGAACGCGTCTGAAAGATCTTACCGCGAAACGCGCCAAACCTGCCGTGCACTTCGGCGGCAAGTTCCGCATCATCGACTTTGCGCTGTCCAACTGCATCAACTCGGGCATCCGGCGCATCGGCGTGATCACCCAATATCAGTCACATACGCTGGTGCAGCACATCCAGCGTGGCTGGTCGCTGTTCAACGAAGAGATGAACGAATTTGTCGATTTGCTACCCGCGCAGCAGCGCGCCGCGACCGAACATTGGTATCGCGGTACTGCCGATGCGGTGTCGCAGAACCTCGACATTATTCGCCGCTACAACGCGCAGTACATCGTGATCCTCGCCGGCGATCACATCTACAAAATGGACTATTCGCGCATGTTGCTCGATCACGCCGATCGTGGCGCGAAATGCACCATTGCCTGCTTGCCAGTGCCACTCGCCGAAGCCACGGCGTTTGGCGTGATGGCGGTGGACGCCGAGAATAACGTGATCGATTTTGTCGAAAAACCGCCGAAACCGCCGTCTATGCCGGGCGACGACAGCAAAGCGCTGGCCAGCATGGGCATCTACGTGTTCAACGCGGATTATCTCTATCAACTGCTGGAAGAGGATTTGCAGATTCCAGAATCGAGCCACGATTTTGGCAAGGATTTGCTGCCGAAAATTGTCGCCAGCGGCGAGGCCTATGCGCACTCCTTCACGCTCTCCTGCGTGCAGGTAGACGAAAGCGCGGAACCTTACTGGCGCGATGTCGGCACGCTGGAAGCATACTGGCGCGCCAATCTGGATCTGGCTTCCGTCACCCCCGAACTGGATATGTACGACCACACCTGGCCGATTCGTACCCACATGGAGCCGCTGCCACCGGCGAAATTTGTGCAGGACCGTTCCGGTAGCCACGGCATGACGATGAACTCGCTGGTTTCTGGCGGCTGCATCATTTCGGGTTCGGTAGTAGTGAATTCGGTGCTGTTCCCGCGCGTGCGCATCAACTCATTTTGCAATATCGACTCGTCGGTGCTGTTACCGGACGTGGTGATCAACCGTTCCTGCCGTTTACGTCGCTGCGTAATTGATCGCGCCTGCGAAATCCCAGAAGGCATGGTGATTGGCGAAAACCCCGATGACGACAGCCGCCGTTTTTACCGTTCAGAAGAGGGCATCGTACTGGTGACGCGCGCCATGCTGGCCAAATTGGCCGGAGCGGGTCAGTAAGTAACGACAAGGCACACAGCAATTCGCCGCGGGGAACGCAGGCGAACACACAATAGGGGTTCAGGATGCAGGTTTTACATGTCTGTTCAGAGCTTTTCCCGCTGTTGAAAACCGGCGGACTGGCTGATGTCGTCGGTGCATTACCACAGGCGCAAATAGCCGATGGTACGGATGCGCGGGTGTTAATACCCGCCTATCCGGATCTGCGTAAAGGGATTCCTGATACTGAAACGCTGGCGGAGTTACAAACTTTTGCTGGACCGGTTCGCTTACTTTTTGGACAATTCAACGGTGTTGGCATTTATTTAATTGATGCGCCGGGATTGTACGAACGTCCCGGTAGCCCGTACCACGACACCTCGCAGTTTGCGTATGTCGATAACTATCTGCGCTTTGCTTTGCTGGGGTGGATGGGCGCGGAGATTGCCAGCGGGCTGGACTTCAATTGGCAGCCGGACATCGTGCATGCGCATGATTGGCATGCCGGATTAACCTGCGCCTACATCGCGGCGCGCGGACGCCCGGCGAAGACGGTGTTTACCGTGCACAACCTGGCGTACCAGGGACTGTTTTCGGCGCGTCATTTAGATGAGATTGAGATCCCGCGTGCTTTCTTCGATATGCACGGATTGGAGTTCTTCGGGCAGATTTCTTATCTCAAGGCGGGCCTGTTCTATGCCGATCATATTACGGCGGTCAGTCCCACTTACGCGCTGGAGATTACCCGCCCAGAGTTCGGCTATGGCATGGAAGCGCTGCTGGAGCAGCGTCTGCGTGAAGGTCGGCTTAGCGGGATATTGAATGGCGTCGATCCGGGGATTTGGGATCCGGCGCATGATTTATTGCTCACCGCGCGCTACGACAGCGAAACGCTGGAGAGCAAGGCGGAAAACAAGCGCCAGCTGCAAATTGCCATGGGATTGAAGGTCGATGACAAAGCGCCGGTGTTCTGCGTTATCAGTCGTCTGACCAAGCAAAAAGGGCTGGATTTGGTGCTGGAAGCGCTGCCGGGTTTGCTGGCGCAAGGCGGCCAACTGGTGCTGCTTGGCCAGGGCGATGCCGAGTTGCAACAAGGTTTTCTTGCCGCGGCGGCGGAACATCCGGGCCGCGTTGGGGTACAAATTGGTTATCACGAAGCCTTCTCGCACCGCATTGTTGGTGGCGCGGATGTGATTATGGTACCAAGCCGTTTTGAGCCGTGCGGACTGACACAACTGTACGGTTTGAAATACGGCACGCTGCCGCTGGTCCGCCGCACCGGCGGATTGGCGGATACGGTGCAAGACAGTTCGCTGGAGAACCTCGCCGACGGTGTGGCCAGCGGTTTTACCTTCGAAGACAGTAATGCCTGGTCGCTGCTGCGAGCGATTCGGCGCGCATTTGTTCTGTGGTCTCGACCTGCACTCTGGCGATACGTTCAGCGGCAGGCAATGGGGATGGATTTTAGTTGGCAGGTGGCAGCACAAGCCTACCGCGATCTTTATCAACGTTTGCTGTAATGAGAGATTGGGATACTTGATATGAATGCACCTTTCACCTACGCCTCACCCACCTTAACGGTTGACGCGTTGAAGCACTCGATTGCCTATAAACTCATGTTTACTATCGGTAAAGATCCTTCCATCGCCAACAAGCATGAGTGGCTCAACGCCGCGCTGCTGGCGGTGCGCGATCGTATGGTGGAACGCTGGCTGCGCTCCAGTCGCGCGCAACTCTCGCAGGATGTGCGCCAGGTTTATTACCTGTCGATGGAGTTCCTGATGGGACGCACGCTCGGCAACGCATTGCTGGCGATGGGCATTTATGACGACCTCAATCAGGCGCTGGATGAGATGGGACTCGATCTCAGCGAGCTGATGGAAGAGGAGAACGATCCTGGCCTCGGCAACGGCGGTTTGGGACGTTTGGCGGCCTGCTTCCTTGATTCACTGGCGACGCTGGGTTTACCGGGACGCGGCTACGGCATTCGCTACGATTACGGCATGTTCAAGCAGAACATCGTCGATGGGCAACAACGTGAATCGCCGGATTATTGGCTGGAATACGGCAATCCGTGGGAATTCCAGCGTTTTAATACCCGCTACAAAGTGCGCTTCGGTGGCCGTTTGCAGCACGAAGGCGCGCGCGTGCGTTGGGTCGAAACCGAAGAGATCGTGGCAATGGCTTACGATCAGATCATCCCCGGATTTGATACCGATGCTACCAACACGCTGCGTCTGTGGGGCGCGCAAGCCAGTAATGAAATCAATCTCGGTAAGTTTAATCAGGGCGATTACTTCGCTGCGGTAGAAGATAAAAACCATTCGGAAAACGTCTCGCGCGTGCTGTACCCGGATGATTCAACCTATTCGGGGCGCGAGTTGCGCTTGCGTCAGGAGTATTTCCTCGTCTCCTCAACGGTGCAGGACATTCTCAACCGCCACTGGCAGATGCACGAAACCTGGGACAATCTGGCGGATAAAATCGCCATCCACCTCAACGACACCCATCCGGTGCTGGCGATTCCCGAGTTGATGCGCATTCTGATCGATGAGCAGAAATTTAGCTGGGACGATGCGTTTGAAGTGACCTGCCAGGTGTTCTCCTACACCAACCACACCTTGATGACTGAAGCGCTGGAAACCTGGCCGGTGGATATGATCGGCAAAATCCTGCCGCGTCATCTCAGTATTATCTTTGAAATCAATGACTACTTCCTGAAAACCATCCAGGACTATTATCCGGATGATTGGGAGTTGATGTCGCGTATCTCGATCATCGATGAAAACGATGGCCGCCGCATTCGCATGGCGTGGCTGGCGGTGGTGGTGAGCCACAAAGTGAATGGCGTGTCTGAGTTGCACTCCAATTTGATGGTGCAATCGCTGTTCGCTGATTTTGCACGTTTGTTCCCTGGCCGCTTCTGCAACAAAACCAATGGCGTTACGCCACGCCGCTGGCTGGCACTGGCGAACCCGGCGCTGTCGGAAGTGCTGGATGAAGCGATTGGCCGCAACTGGCGTACCGATCTCGGCCAGCTTAATGAGCTGACCACGCAAATCGATTATCCGGCGTTTATCGAGCAGATCGCTGATGCCAAGTTTGCCAACAAGAAACGTCTGGCCGATTGGGTGGCGAAGAACATGGATATCGTGCTTGATCCGCATGCGCTATTCGATGTGCAGATCAAACGTATCCACGAATATAAGCGCCAGCTGCTCAATGTGTTGCACGTGATCACGCGTTACAACCGCATCAAAGCCGATCCCACGGCGGACTGGGTGCCGCGCGTCAATATCTTCGCCGGCAAAGCGGCGTCGGCCTATTACGTGGCGAAGCACATCATCCACTTGATCAACGATGTCGCCAATGTGATCAACAACGATCCACAGGTGAAGAACAAGCTGAAGGTGGTGTTCATCCCGAACTATGGCGTGAGCCTGGCGCAGATCATTATCCCGGCGGCGGATCTCTCGGAACAGATTTCTACCGCGGGAACTGAAGCGTCGGGCACCAGTAACATGAAATTCGCGCTGAACGGCGCGTTAACAATCGGCACGCTGGATGGCGCTAACGTCGAGATGCTGGAGCATGTCGGCAAGGAGAACATCTTTATCTTCGGTAACACCACGCCGCAGGTCGAGAAGTTGCGTAAAGAGGGCTACAACCCGCGTAAATATTACGAAGAGGATGCGGAGCTGCATCAGGCGTTGACGCAAATCGCCAGCGGCGTGTTCAGTCCTCAGGAACCGGGACGCTATCGCAATCTGTTTGATGCGCTGGTGAACTTTGGTGATCACTATCAGCTGCTGGCGGATTATCGCAGTTATGTCGATACGCAAGACAAAGTGGATAAGTTGTATCTGCAGCCGGAGAAGTGGCAGCGCAGCGCGGCGTTGAATATCGCCAATATGGGATATTTCTCGGCGGACCGCACCATTCAGGAATACGCGGATGAGATCTGGCATATTTCGCCAGTGAGGTTGTAGCGCAGGATGTTCAGGTGCCCATTCATGGGCACCTGAATACAGGTTATTTGAGGGTAATGCTTTTCACGATGCCGTCTGCATCGCTTTGCGCTTGCTGCTGATTATCGGCTGGCAAGGTGATTTGCAGCGTCAGCAATTTGCCGTCCACTTTTGCCAAAATCACTGAAGACCATGAGGTCTGATTATTGGCCGAAATCACGGTATCCAACTGCTGCGCTTGTTGATCTTTCAACGTTACCGCTTTGTTCGCCACCACTTGCAACTGTGGATCGCGGCTACGCTGCTGCTGCTCCAGACGCTGTGCTAACGCATCCAGCCCTTCGTTGGTTGGATCGCCCGCAATCACAATAATCGCGCGCTGCCCGGTTTCATCGGCATAAACGTGCATGTTGGTCGATTCAGAACCGAGTTTGCCGCTCTTATCAGACATGCCCGCTGGCAATGAGAAGCTCAGCTTGCCGTCCATTAGATTAACCGTCTGAGCAGACTGACTGGCGCTCGCGCCATTGCTGTTCGCCGCTGCATCATCTTTCTTCTGGTCACATGCCGCCAGGCCGATGACTAACAGGCCAATACCCACATATTTCACTACGTTACGCATTCTTATCCCTTTTACATGATTCCAGTCAGGCGTTATCAAAACGGAATCGGCGGTCAAAAGCAACCGCCGGAGTGTCAGGAAATTTTAGCGTGATATGGCGTAGCGTCTATACCCGTCATACTTCAAGCTGCAAGTGCGTTGGCTGCGTGTATTCACCCCAGTCACTTACTTATGTAAGCTCCCGGGGATTCATACACTTGCCGCCTTCTTGCAGCTTGAATTATTTAGGGTATGCGTGCAATTAGCCGAAATTGATCTGCCGCTGTGCAGAACGCTCAGCTAAACGCTTCAGCATGGCATTGAGCAATACGCCGTAAGCGGGCAGGAAGAAAATCATGCAGATCAGCACTTTGAAGCTGTAATCCACCAAGGCGATTTCGACCCAATGCGCCGCCATAAAGGGATCGGTGCTTTTGTAGAAGGCGATGAAAAAGAAGGCCAACGTATCGCTGATATTGCCGAGGAACATCGCTGCTGCCGGGGCAACCCACCACTGCGGTAAAAGGCGCAAACGGTTAAAAACGTGCACATCGAGAATCTGTCCTAACGCATAAGCCATAAAGCTGGCGCAGGCGATACGCGCAACGAACAGGTTCACCTCTTCCAGTGAAGCCCAACCTTGCCACGCACCTTGATAAAACACGCATGAAACAATGTAGGAGATCACCAGCGCCGGAATCATCACGGCAAGAATGATGCGACGAGCCAGCGGCGCGCCAAAGATGCGCACGGTAAGATCGGTAGCAAGGAAGATAAACGGGAAACTAAACGCGCCCCACGTGGTGTGGAAACCGAAGATCGAAACCGGCAGCTGCACCAGATAGTTACTGGAAGTAATCACCAGCAGGTGGAAAAGCGATAGCCAAAACAGCGCGTGCATGCGCTGACGTGAGGAAAAGTTGATCATCTCTAACCTTTTTGAAAAGTGGGGTGAGGGAACCCATTGCTGCTGAATAACACAGCGATAAATAAAAAATCGGTCGGCATCTTAGCGCGTTGCGCAAATTATGCAATGGTTAATTTTAACGCAATCGTTATCGCCTTGCGTTGGCTAATAAGCGCGCTAGAATGTGCGCCCATCACCAATAACTAACAGAGAATTATGAGCGATCCCTTTTCTGCGTTTGACCATCAACTGGATGCGCTGGGCCTGCGTTGCCCAGAGCCGGTGATGATGGTGCGTAAAGCGGTGCGCGGCATGCAAACCGGTGAAACCTTGCTGATCATCGCCGATGATCCGGCGACAACGCGCGATATTCCCGGTTTTTGCCGCTTTATGGAACATCAGTTGCTGGCACAGCAAACTGACATCTTGCCGTACCAGTTCCTGATTCAAAAAGGCGCTTAACGCTGGCGCAGCAGTCGCAGCGCATTCGCCGTGACTAAGGCGGTGGCGCCGGAATCGGCGAGCACCGCTAACCACAATCCGGTGAAGCCGAGCAGCGTGGTGACCAGGAAAATTGCCTTCAATCCCAATGCCAACGCAATGTTCTGACGAATAATGGCGCGCGTGCGCCGTGCCAATCGCAGCGTGCGTGGCAGAATCGTCAGCTGATTTTGCGTCAATGCCACATCGGCGGCTTCCAGTGCCACGTCCGTGCCACTGCCCATCGCAATACCAATCGTCGCCGCTTTCATAGCCGGTGCATCGTTGATGCCATCGCCAATCATCGCTAATGATTGTTGCGCGCCTAAGCTTTTCACCGCTTCGACTTTATCGGCGGGTAACAGGCCAGCGCGATAATCAATCTGCAACTGAGCGGCAATGTTGGCCGCTGTGCGCGGGTTATCACCGGTAAGCATCACGCTGTACACGCCCAGTGCGCGCAGTTCCACCAGCGCACTTGCCGCTTCGGCACGCAGCTGATCCTGCATCGCCAGTGCGCCGAGCACCACGCCATCTTGCAACAGCAGCACCACGGTTTGGCCTTGCGCTTCCCAATTCGCAATCTGCTGTTGTTGGGCTGGGTCGAGGTTTTTGGCTTCGCGCGGCGTCAGCAATTGGTAAGTCACGTCATCGATTTGGGCACGAATACCGCTGCCGATCAGCGTTTGCTGATGCGATGCGGCAGGAATGTCCAGCGTGCGACGTTCGGCCTCGCTGACAATCGCCCGCGCCAGCGGATGGGTAGAACCTTGTTCAACCGCCGCCGCGATACGCAGCAGGCTGTTTTCATCCATCGCGTTGAATGCGTGAATCAGGCTGATTTGCGGCTTGCCAGCTGTCAGCGTGCCGGTTTTATCAAACGCCATCATGTTGACGCGGCTCAAACGCTCCAGCGCTGCGCCACCTTTGATCAGCGCACCTTGACGTGCGGCGGCGGCCAATCCGGAGGTGATCGCCGCAGGTGTAGAAATGACCAGCGCGCATGGGCAACCAATCAGCAGCAGCGTCAATCCTTTGTAGATCCACGGTTGCCATTCGCCCAAACCCAGCAGCGGCGGCAGCACCATCACCAGCAGTGCCAGCAGCATAATCGCTGGGGTATACAGGCGGCTGAAGCGATCGATAAAACGTTCGACCGGCGCGCGGTGGCTTTCGGCTTCTTCAATCAGTTGCAGGATGCGATCAATCGCACTTTGGCCGGGCTGGGAAATCACTTTGAGCTGTACCAGGCGATCGAGGCTGGTGGCGCCCGCCATGATTTGCTCGCCAGGTTCACGTGCCACCGGCAGCGATTCACCGGTCAGCGCGCTTTCATCAAAGCTGGCGGCGGCTTGCAGTAATTCGCCATCTGCCGGAAGACGTCCGCCTGCGGCTACTTCAATCACATCGCCGGGCCGCAGAGCATCAAGAGCCACTTGCTCGCGTGATGTTCCTTTAAGACGCGTGGCGGTATCTGGGCGCAGTGCCATCAGCGCGGTAACGCCTTTGCGCGCGCGTGCCGCCGCGTAAGCTTCTAAACGTTCGCCCAGTTGAAACAGCAGCAGCACCATCGCGGCTTCGGCATGCGCGCCAATCACCAGCGCACCGGCGGCGGCAATCGTCATCAGCATCTCAATGCTGAATGGCGAACCGTTACGCAGCAGCTTCCACGCGCTGCGGGCGATAGGTGCGAGCCCAACCAAGGTGGTGGCGATAAACAGACGATCGCCCCAAACCGGCGCAACCTGACTCAGTAGCCAACTGGCGAGCATCAAAACGGCCAGCAGCAACAAACCGGCATTTTCCTGCCAGCGGCTTACGGGTTGGGTGGGGGATTGCGGATCGTTAGAGGTAAGTGTGAATCCGGCATCTTTTACCACTTGTTCAATGGCGGTGCGGATATCCTGGTCGGCATCGACCACCAGTTTTTCACTGGCAAAAATGACGCGCGCTTGTTGCACCTGCGGTACTCGTTGCACGGCGGTTTCGATTTTTCGTGCGCAGCTTGGACAATCCATGCCGGCTATTTGCCAGCGGAATTGATGGGATGTTAACGCGGGCCTGTCACTTTCGCCGTCGCTTTCGCCGCCGGGTGATTCGTCTGCGCAACAGCCGCAATCACTGTCGGGCGTAACCGGCTGAACGGCTGAAATCTTCAAAGTAGTGGGTTTGATGCTGCTAATTGAGCACAGCGGCTTAGGCTGGCTGTGGGATTTGCCACAGCGGCATGCGTGAGTGTGTTGATGCATACAACCTCCGGAATCAGGGGCGGGCAAATGCCCGCGTCCTTATCCTACACTCTGGAGTCGACTCCAGAGTCAAGTTGTCGTGGTTAATAGAGCCACAACGAACGCACGATCATGAAATGACCGGCGAAGTAGCACGCGGCAACAATGGCGCTATCGGCGCTGAAACGGCGACGATAATGTGAAATAAACCAGACAATGTTGGCTAACAGCAGCAAAGCTGCGCCAACCAGCAGCGAGAAGCTGTAATCGGTTGGGCGGAAGAAATAATTCTCCGTAGCCATCCAGTTCATCACCAAGGTCATGCCAATTAAGGTGCAGATCGGCCAACGCAAATCCTCAAGCTTGCTCCACAGAATCCCGATGACGATCACGCCAATAATCAGGAAGGTCAGAGGAATCGGCCAGAAGAAACTCATGGTCATATGCGCCGCAAAGCTGATGGTGTACAGCAGATGCGACAGGAAGAATGCGCCCAACGCGTAGAGCATTTGCTGACGCGGTAACAACATCAGCGCATCGCCTACCAAGGTCGCGATGAGGCCAGCCAGAATCAGGTAATCGGTGGTGTTAAGCGTTGGGGCTTGCCACGCCCAGGCAACCAACAACAGTAAGGTGACAGGTTTAAACAACCAGCGCTGCCACTGCGGGCCGCGGTAGGAAGCATCGACGTAGAGCCAACCGGAAAAAAGTACCGCAAGGAAAGACCAAAGCATTTTTTCTCCCTTTTCTAGCATGTTCGCCAGATTTGATGAATTTTCCCAAAATCACGTTCTCAGTGTAAGTTACCGGCCGCGAATGTGACAATCAGCCGACTCTGGTTGTATGCTTTGTCGTCTTGACCTGACCCGACATTCACGCAAAGCACGAGACAAATCATGAGCAAACCACCGCTAATCTTTCTCATCGTCCTGGCGATTATTGCCGTTTTGGCGACCCGACAGTTTATTAAGCAGCGCCGCGAATCGGCGGTCAACGATGCTTCTCCGATCCGTTCTTTAACCGTCGAAGTGAAAACCAAACGCGAATTCCCGTCGCCGAATCGTCGTTCACGTCAGCGTGAAGAGATTGTGGCAGAAGATATGAAGTATGAAGCCTGGTTCCATCCGTTGAATGGCGCTTCAGATATTAAAGCGACGATTAACGCCAGCGATTACGACAAGATCGATAAAGGTACGAAAGGGGAATTGAAGATGCAGGGCACGCGCTTTGTTAGTTTCACTCCCACACAATAACCGTAGCGGCGCGATTTATCGCGCATCTTTCAGCCAGAAAGAATTCAAAAGACGCGCGATAAATCGCGCCGCTACAGATAAAGCTTACGCTTTTGGGTAATGCTTTTTCTGCCACGCCAGCAGTTCGAACACGCCAAAGAAGAAAATCTTCGCCTGGGTTACGCCGCTTAATTTTGGCGCTTCTTTCGGCTGGGTGGCGCGCAGCAACACCAACTGCAATCCGTGCATGATCACCATGAAGAACAGTGCAACGTGCACAAAATAGCGCAGCGGCGTGGGGAACGGATGGACCAGATTGAGCAACAAAAATGCCCACACGCAAATCATCAGCAAACGTCCTAAGTTAAGCCACATCGTCTCTCTCCTGTTGACGTTGATATAAGCGATACGCTACTTGCCCAGCAATTTTCTCGCGATAGAGATCCCAGTTGGCAGGCGCGCCTGGCGTACCGTTCTCGACTTCGCTCTCGACATAAATCAGCGCGTTATCGGCCAACCAGCCATTTTGCTCCAGCAGCGCCAGCGTTTCCTGTAACAACCCTTTGCGGAACGGCGGATCAACAAACACCACATCAAAGGGTTCGCCCGTCTGACTGAGCCATTGCAGCGTGTTGGTTTGCACCACCTTGGCTTGCGTCGCGCGCAGCGTTTGCACGTTTTGCGACAGTTGCTGCGCCACGGCACGCTCCATCTCCAGCAGCGTGACGGACGCGGCATAACGCGACAACGCTTCCAGTCCTAACGCGCCGCTACCGGCGAAACAATCGAGGCAGCGCGCTTCCTGAATATCCGGTGCCAGCCAGTTAAACAGGGTTTCACGTACGCGATCGGTGGTAGGACGCAGGCCAGCACTATCCGGCACCGGTAATTTGCGTCCGCGCCATTGGCCACCAATGATGCGGATCTGGCCTGCGGCGCCGCTGTTGCGGGGGGATTTACTCATTTCACTCACAACTCGTCATAATTTGTTGCGTAGTTTAACGGGCGTTGCAGGCAGAAGAAACGTTAAAAAAGGGTGCTGTGGTGCGCTGGCTGGAAAGTGTTAGACTACTGAGTTGGTATAGCGCGCGTAATTACCTGATTTTTACGCCGCTCACCCGCTAAAAAATGAATATTTTATCCCCTGGGAACAGCGTGCTACCGGGAATAAGCCATCGAGGAGTAGGGTCACACAATGGCAAAAGAGAAAAAACGCGGCTTTTTTTCCTGGTTAGGCTTTGGCAAAGAAGAAGAGACGCAACAGCCTGCTGAAGAACAGCAGCAAACTGCCGAGGTGGTTGCAGAGCCGGCCGTTGAAGAGAGCGCGTTAGATCGCGCCGAAGCGCAGGCGATTGAAACCGTTGCGGTAACTGAGCAGGTTGCAGAACATCAGCAGCCGGAATCGGAAGTGATTGAAGAACCGGTTGCCAGCGTAGAAGAGGTGCTGCCGGAAGAGGTTGAACAGCCGGTTGTCGCACCTATTGAAGAAGAGCCGCAGCGCGAAGACATCGTGATTGCCGCGGCTGAACCAGAGATTGTTGCGGAAGCTGAGCTTGAGCTGGAAGAAGAAGCGCCATTAAGCGACGAAGAACTGGAAGCGCTGGCGTTAGCAGAAACCTATGCGGAAGATGCGGAGCTGGAGCAAAAGCCTTCGGATACCGTCAGCGATCTACCGCTGGCTGCTGCGCCGATTATCGCGCAGGAGCAAGAGCGTCCTACCAAAGAGGGCTTCTTCGCCCGTCTAAAACGCAGCCTGGTTAAAACGCGTGAAAATCTCGGTTCGGGCTTTATCAGCC
Source organism: Pantoea sp. (assembly GCF_039594315.1). GTDB lineage: Bacteria > Pseudomonadota > Gammaproteobacteria > Enterobacterales > Enterobacteriaceae > Pantoea. The sequence goes on along the minus strand of NZ_JBCNNP010000013.1, from coordinate 48,606 downwards.
TGTTCCGCGGCAAGAAAATTGATGACGAGCTGTTTGAAGAGCTGGAAGAACAACTGCTGATTGCCGACGTTGGCGTAGAAACCACGCGCCGCATCATCACCAATCTGACGCAGCAAGCCAATCGCAAACAGTTACGTGATGCCGAAGCGCTCTACGGCCTGCTGAAAGCCGAAATGGCCGGTATTTTGGATAAAGTGGATGCGCCACTCGACGTCGGCGGCAAAACGCCGTTCGTGATTCTGATGGTCGGCGTCAACGGCGTGGGTAAAACCACCACCATCGGTAAGCTGGCGCGCCAATATCAAGCCGAAGGCAAATCGGTGATGCTGGCCGCAGGCGATACCTTCCGTGCCGCTGCGGTTGAGCAGCTTCAGGTTTGGGGCCAGCGCAATAATATTCCAGTGGTGGCGCAACATACCGGCGCGGATTCGGCTTCGGTGATTTTTGACGCCATTCAGGCCGCCAAATCACGTCATGTCGATGTGTTGATTGCTGATACCGCCGGTCGCTTGCAGAACAAAGCGCACTTGATGGAAGAGCTGAAGAAAATTACCCGTGTGATGAAGAAGCTGGATGAAGACGCGCCGCATGAAGTGATGTTGACGCTCGACGCCAGCACCGGGCAAAACGCCGTCAGCCAGGCCAAACTGTTCCATGAAGCGGTGGGCTTAACCGGCATCACCCTGACCAAATTAGACGGTACTGCCAAAGGCGGTGTGATCTTCTCGGTTGCTGACCAGTTCGGCATTCCGATTCGTTATATCGGTGTTGGGGAAGGCATCGAGGATTTACGGCCATTTAAGGCCGCAGACTTTATTGAGGCACTGTTTGCCCGAGAGGAATGATTGGGATGATTCGCTTTGAAGAGGTCAGTAAAGCTTACCTGGGAGGACGTCAGGCGCTGCAGGGAGTGGATTTCCATCTGCGTCCCGGCGAAATGGCGTTCCTGACCGGCCATTCCGGTGCGGGGAAAAGTACCTTACTGAAGCTGATTTGTGGCATTGAGCGCCCGAGTGCCGGGCAGATCTGGTTTAGCGGCCACGATATTTCGCGTCTGCGTCACAGCGAAGTGCCTTTCCTGCGACGTCAGATCGGCATGATTTTCCAGGATCACCACTTGCTGATGGATCGTTCGGTCTACGACAACGTGGCGATCCCGCTGATTATTTCCGGTGCCAGCGGCGAAGATATTCGCCGTCGCGTATCGGCAGCGCTGGATAAAGTGGGTTTGCTCGACAAAGCGAAAAGCTATCCGATTCAGCTCTCCGGCGGTGAACAGCAGCGCGTGGGCATTGCTCGCGCGGTGGTGAACAAACCGGCGGTGCTGCTGGCGGATGAACCAACCGGTAACCTCGATAACGCGCTGTCGGAAGATATTCTGCGCCTGTTTGAAGAGTTCAACCGCGTTGGCGTCACGGTGTTGATGGCAACGCACGATGTCGGGCTGATTGCACGCCGAAATTACCGCGTGATGACGCTCAATCAGGGACGTCTGCACGGAGGCCACGATGGTCAATAAACGCAACAAGCGCGCACCTGCGCCGAAAGCGAAACAGCCTTCCAAAACCAAAGCGCTGAAAGGCGGTTGGCAGGAACAGTGGCGCTATGCGCTGCGCGGCACGCTGTCGGATATGTGGCGTCAGCCGTTGGCGACGCTGCTGACGGTGATGGTGATTGCCATCTCCCTGACACTCCCGAGCGTGTGCTACATGGTGTGGAAAAACGTCAGCCAGGCGGCAACGCAGTGGTATCCCGCGCCGCAGCTCACGGTTTATCTCGATAAATCGCTGGATGATACGGCGGCGGAAAACGTCACTGCGCAGCTTAAGCAGCTCGACGGTGTGGATAACGTCAACTATCTGACGCGTGAAGAAGCGCTGAATGAGTTCCGCAACTGGTCCGGTTTTGGCGGTTCGATGGATATGCTGGAACAGAATCCGCTGCCGGCCGTTGCCATCATCACGCCAAAACTCAATTTCCAGAATTCAGACACCATGGCTAATCTGCGCGATCGCGTGGCGAAAGTGCAGGGCGTCGATGAAGTGCGTATGGATGACAGCTGGTTTGCGCGCTTAGCGGCGTTGACCGGATTAGTCGGACAAATTGCCTCAATGATTGGCTTGCTGATGGTGGTGGCGGTGTTCCTGGTGATCGGCAACAGTGTGCGCCTCAGCATCTTCGCGCGTCGTGACACCATTAATGTGCAGAAACTGATTGGTGCGACGGATGGCTTTATCCTGCGTCCGTTCCTGTATGGCGGCGCGTTATTAGGTTTTGGCGGCGCAGTATTGTCACTGATTCTTTCTGAAGTGTTGGTGTTGCGCCTGCAATCGGTGGTAGCGCAAGTGGCAAACGTATTTGGCACCACCTTTGTTCTGGAAGGTTTTTCCTGGGATGAAGGGCTGCTGTTATTGCTGATTGCCGCCATTATTGGCTGGATTGCCGCCTGGCTGGCAACGGTGCAACATTTACGTCGATTTACGCCGCAGTAACCAAAAGCAACGTTTTTTGATATACTCTTCCTCTGCTGCCGACGATCTGGGAGCAGAGGAATTCTCCTATTTCCCCCGCCGTCATCTGTGTGTAAAATATTCACTGCTATAATTGAACTTGTGGATAACTTTGTCGTCCAAGTAGCACAGATTGCTTCTGGTTTTCTCGTGACGTTGACATAATGTAACGTCTGCGCAAAATACCGTGCAGCAAGTCCATTGAATTTGTGAGGGTTTGAATGACCAAAGAAATGCAAACTTTAGCGATTGCTCCTCTGGGTAACCTGGAATCTTACGTTCGGGCTGCCAACAACTGGCCGGTTCTGACGGCAGAAGAGGAAAAAGCATTGGCTGAGCGGCTGCATTACCAGGGCGATCTGGATGCAGCTAAAACGCTGATCCTGTCTCACCTGCGCTTTGTTGTTCATATTGCTCGTAACTATTCCGGTTACGGCTTGCCACAGGCGGACTTGATTCAGGAAGGTAACATCGGCCTGATGAAGGCGGTGCGTCGCTTCAATCCTGAAGTCGGTGTGCGTCTGGTGTCGTTTGCTGTGCACTGGATTAAAGCAGAGATTCACGAATACGTGCTGCGTAACTGGCGTATCGTGAAAGTCGCGACCACCAAAGCGCAACGTAAGCTGTTCTTTAACCTGCGTAAAAGCAAACAGCGTCTCGGTTGGTTTAACCAGGACGAAGTGGAAATGGTCGCACGCGAGCTGGGCGTGAGCAGCAAAGACGTACTTGAAATGGAATCGCGCATGGCCGCGCAGGATATGACTTTCGACATGTCTTCAGATGATGAAGCAGGCGAAGGTAAAGCGATGGCGCCGGTGCTGTATCTGCAGGATAAAACCTCTGACTTTGCCGATGGCATTGAAGAGGACAACTGGGATGCCCATGCCGCTGACAAGCTGAGTGATGCGATGCTGAGCCTCGACGAACGTAGTCAGGACATTATCCGCGCACGTTGGTTGGATGATGACAGCAAAACCACCTTGCAGGAACTGGCCGATAAATACGGTGTTTCTGCTGAGCGAGTGCGTCAGCTGGAAAAGAACGCCATGAAGAAACTGCGCGTGGCGATTGAAGCCTGATAATCATCAGGCAGTGAAATGGGGCGACTTTTAAGTCGCCCTTTTTATTGTCTGAAAATTGACTAACGCACCCAACCATCCACCTGCGCACGAAACCCGCACGCCTGCATAAACGCTGCTCGCACGCCCTGATCGGCATCGCCATCATCAGCAATCCACCAACCGGTTAACGCGCCATTCTGCGCCAACGTCTCTTCCAGCAAATATTGCCCAACGCCGCGGCGACGCGTCACTTCCCGCACGTTGAGATGGGTAATCTTTCCCTGCGTTCCGCTAATGGTTAACTGCAATGCCGCCAGCAAACGATCGTTAAAGCGCGCGGCGTACAGACGCTGCGTTTCGCTTAATTGCGCTTCAAGTGGCGAAATGTCGATTTGCGGCCAGACTTTAGCTAAATCGATTCGATCCTGAGCGGTCAACGATGCTAAGCGCTGGATTGTCAGCTTCATACCTAATACCTGTACTAGTGCAAAGGCGATATTGTAGCGAATTTAAACAGTCAGCGTGCTGTCACTTTTTTGCAATGAAAATAGGTCAAATGCCGTTCAATTTGCCAGAATTGTGGCGTAAGCCATCACTATACGTTGAAAAAGCCAGCATAACGCGCTGGCATTCTGCTGGAAAAATGGCCATAACAACCAGATGATTCTGCTGATCCACTCAGTCAATTCTGAATATGTCAGTTGATTTACAGAAGAAAGTTCCTGTTTAATAACCTGAAAAATAAAGCCTTATTACCAATAAATGCCAGAAAAGCGGGCTAACTCATTATTGCAAAATGAGTTTTTCTCTTTGACTGGCAGAAAATAATGCAATCACAACAGACACGACACAACAGATGGGGAAGTTCGCATGAAAATGAGTAAAGGACGCGCATTACTGGCGGGCTGCATCGCGTTGGCTATGAGCCACGCGGCGTTGGCGAAAGACATCAAAATTGCCATCGTTGGCGCTTCAACCGGCCCGGTCGCGCAATACGGTGACATGCAATTTACCGGTGCAGCGCAAGCAATCAAGGACATCAACGCCAAAGGCGGCGTTAACGGTGACAAACTGGTTGGCGTGGAATATGACGATGCCTGCGACCCGAAACAAGCGGTTGCGGTTGCCAACAAAGTGGTTAACGACGGCATCAAATACGTTATCGGCCATCTGTGCTCCTCCTCTACTCAGCCTGCTTCAGACATCTATAACGACGAAGGCGTGCTGATGATCACCCCAGCGGCGACCGCGCCAGAACTGACTGCACGTGGTTATGCGGATGTGCTGCGTACTACCGGTCTGGATTCCGATCAGGGCCCAACTGCCGCAACTTACATCCTCGATCACATCAAACCAAAACGTATCGCTGTGGTACATGACAAGCAGCAATACGGTCAGGGCCTGGCGGAATCCGTGCAGAAAACCCTGAAAGCTAAAGGCGGCAACGTGGTGATGTTCGAAGGTATCACTGCTGGCGATAAAGACTTCTCCACGCTGATTGCACGCCTGAAAAAAGAGAACGTCGATTTCGTTTACTACGGCGGTTATTACCCAGAGCTGGGCCAGATTCTGCGCCAGGCGAAATCCGCTGGCCTGACCGCTGGCTTCATGGGCCCGGAAGGCGTGGGTAACGCTTCACTGTCTAACATCGCGGGCGATGCGTCCGAAGGTCTGTTCGTGACACTGCCGAAGCGCTATGACCAACTGCCAGAGAACAAAGCGATTGTTGATGCCATCAAAGCCAACACCGCGTCGAACCGCAAAGATCCAACCGGTCCATTCGTCTGGACGACTTACGCCGCGATTCAATCGCTGGTGGCTGGTATCGAACGCAGCAAGAGCGATGAGCCAGATGCGATTGCTAAGAACCTGAAAGAAGGCGCCGCGGTTCCTACCGTGATGGGCAATCTGAACTGGGATCAGAAGGGCGATCTGAAGGGCTTCGAATTTGGTGTCTTCAAATGGCACAAAGACGGTTCTTCTACCGCAGTTAAGTAATTCACCTAATATTCCCCCCTCCAGCGAGGAAGGTGGAACAAACATTCCCCCTCCTGCTTGCGGGAGGGGGCAGGGGGAGGGACAGCGCGCATGGACTATCGAGTCGTTTTTCCCTCTCCCTAGCCCTCTCCCACAAGTGGGAGAGGGAATTTTCAGCCCCAGAGCAGGCCCTCACTATGTCCGAGCAGTTTCTCTATTTCATTCAGCAGATGTTCAACGGGGTTACCCTCGGGAGCACCTACGCGCTGATCGCCATCGGTTACACCATGGTTTACGGCATTATCGGCATGATCAACTTCGCCCACGGTGAGGTCTACATGATCGGCAGTTATGTCTCCTTTATCGTGATTGCCGCCCTGATGATGATGGGCATCGACACTTCGTGGCTGATGATTGCCGCCGGTTTCGTGATGGCGGTGATCATCTCTAGCGCTTACGGCTGGAGCATCGAACGCGTGGCGTACAAACCCGTGCGATCGTCGAAGCGTTTGATCGCACTGATCTCCGCCATCGGTATGTCGATCTTCCTGCAAAACTACGTCAGCCTGACGCAAGGCTCGCGCGATCTCGCGTTGCCGAGTCTGATCACCGGCCAATGGACGCTGGGCGAGAGCAACGGCTTTGCCGCCACGCTTTCCACCATGCAATTGGTGATTTGGGTGGTGACCTTCCTGTCAATGCTGGCGCTGACCTTATTCATTCGCTATTCACGCATGGGCCGCGCCTGCCGCGCCTGCGCAGAAGACTTGAAAATGGCCAGTTTGTTGGGCATCAACACGGACCGCGTGATCTCGCTGACCTTTGTGATTGGTGCGGCGATGGCGGCAGTGGCGGGCGTGTTGCTCGGTCAATTCTACGGTTCCATCAACCCGTTTATCGGCTTTATGGCTGGGATGAAAGCCTTCACCGCCGCGGTGTTGGGCGGCATCGGCAGCATTCCGGGCGCGATGATTGGCGGCCTGGTTCTCGGCATTGCCGAAGCGCTGACCTCGGCCTATCTCTCCACCGAATATAAAGATGTGGTCTCATTCGCACTGCTGATTGTGGTGCTGCTGGTGATGCCAACCGGGATTCTTGGCCGTCCGGAGGTGGAGAAAGTATGAAACGCCTCGGTTTGGTCAACGCCGTGATCTCCACGGTGATGTTACTGATTCTCGCCACCTTCTTTATGGGCGTACGCCTTGATTTGAACGGCACCAAATTGGTGGTCGCCAACGCGGGCGCGGTGCGTTGGAACTGGATTTGGATTGGCTGCGCAGTGGTGTTTGTGTTTCAACTGCTGCGTCCGTTGCTGCACGGCAAATTCAAACGCAGCGGCAAAGCGTTGGTGTTGCCGGGCTTTGATGGCTCGACGCCGAAACAAAAACTGTTGATGGCGCTGGTGATTGCAGCAGCGGTAATTTGGCCGTTTCTGGTGTCGCGCGGCAGCGTCGATATCGCCACGCTGACGCTGATCTACGTGATGCTCGGCCTTGGCCTGAATGTGGTGGTGGGTTTATCCGGTTTGCTGGTGTTGGGTTACGGCGGCTTCTACGCCATCGGTGCGTACACCTTTGCCTTGCTCAATCACTATTACGGTTTTGGCTTCTGGGAAAGTTTGCCGCTGGCCGGTTTAGTGGCAGGCGCATTTGGTTTGATGCTCGGCTTCCCGGTGCTGCGCTTGCGCGGTGATTATCTGGCGATTGTCACGTTGGGCTTCGGCGAAATCGTGCGCATTCTGCTGCTCAACAACACCGCGATTACCGGCGGCCCGAACGGCATCGCGCAGATTCCTAAACCGAGCCTGTTTGGCCTGGAGTTTGGCCGTCGTGTGAGTGAAGGCGGTTGGAGCACGTTCCATGATTTCTTTGGCCTAAAATACGATCCCAGCGACCGCGTGATTTTCCTCTATCTGGTGGCGCTGTTGCTGGTGGTATTGACGCTGTTCGTTATCAACCGTTTGCTGCGCATGCCGCTCGGGCGCGCGTGGGAAGCGTTGCGCGAAGATGAAATCGCTTGCCGTTCACTCGGCCTCAGCCCAACGCGCATCAAGTTGACTGCTTTCACCATCAGTGCGGTGTTCGCTGGTTTTGCTGGCACGTTGTTCGCGGCACGTCAGGGCTTTGTTAGCCCGGAATCCTTTACCTTCGTCGAATCGGCGTTTGTGCTGGCGATTGTGGTGCTGGGCGGCATGGGTTCACAGCTGGCGGTGATCCTCGCGGCGATTCTGCTGGTGGTGTCGCGCGAGCTGATGCGTGATCTGAACGAGTACAGCATGTTGGTGCTCGGCGGTTTGATGGTGCTGATGATGATCTGGCGTCCGCAAGGATTGCTACCGATGAAGCGTCCGCATCTGAAGATGAAAAGCAGTAAACAAGGAGAGCAGGCATGAGTCAGCCTTTATTAGCCGTTGAAGGCCTGATGATGCGCTTCGGCGGCCTGTTAGCCGTTAACAATGTGGCGCTTGAGCTGCATCCGCAGGAAATCGTTTCGTTGATCGGCCCGAACGGTGCCGGTAAAACCACCGTATTCAACTGCTTGACCGGTTTTTATAAGCCGACCGGCGGCACCATCAAGCTGCGCGATCAGCAGTTACAAGGGATGCCGGGCCAGAAGATTGCGCGCATGGGCATTGTGCGCACCTTCCAGCACGTGCGCCTGTTCCGTGAAATGACGGTGATTGAAAACCTGTTAGTCGCGCAGCATCAGCATCTGAAAAGTGGCGTGTTCTCCGGCTTATTCAAAACTCCGGCGTTCCGTCGCGGCGAGAGCGAAGCGTTGGATCGCGCCGCCACCTGGCTGGATCGTATCGGCTTACTGGATCTGGCTAACCGCCAGGCGGGCAATCTGGCATACGGTCAGCAGCGTCGGCTGGAAATTGCGCGCTGCATGGTGACGCGCCCGGAAATCCTAATGCTTGATGAACCGGCGGCCGGTCTCAACCCGCGTGAAACTCACGAACTGGATGAGCTGATCGCTGAACTGCGCGGTGAGCACAAGGTGTCAGTGCTGTTGATTGAACACGATATGAAGCTGGTGATGGGTATTTCTGACCGCATTTATGTGGTGAATCAGGGAACGCCGCTGGCCAACGGCACGCCGGAAGAAGTGCGTAACAACCCGGATGTGATCCGTGCTTATTTAGGTGAGGCGTAACATGGCAAACCCGATTTTAACCTTGCAGGGTGTCAACGCCCATTACGGCCCGATTCAGGCGCTGCACAACATCAATCTGCACATCAATCAGGGCGAAATCGTCACCCTGATTGGCGCTAACGGCGCGGGTAAAACCACGCTGCTCGGCACACTGTGCGGCGAACCGCGCGCCACCAGCGGCACCATCACTTTCGATGGCAAAGAGATCACCGACTGGCAAACGGCGAAAATCATGCGTGAAGCGATTGCGATTGTGCCGGAAGGCCGTCGGGTATTTTCGCGTATGACGGTGGAAGAGAACCTGGCGATGGGCGGCTTCTTCGCCACGCGCCAGCAGTATCTGGAGCGTATTGATCGCGTCTATCAGCTGTTTTCGCGTCTGGCAGAACGTAAAGCGCAGCGCGCGGGCACCATGTCCGGCGGTGAGCAGCAGATGCTGGCGATTGGTCGTGCGCTGATGAGCCAGCCGCGTTTGTTGCTGCTGGATGAGCCGTCGCTGGGTTTAGCGCCAATTATTATTCAGCAGATTTTCGATACCATTGAGCAGCTGCGTAAAGAAGGTATGACCATCTTCCTCGTCGAGCAGAACGCCAACCAGGCGCTGAAGCTGGCGGATCGTGGTTACGTGCTGGAAAACGGCCACGTGGTATTGGAAGACAGCGGCGACGCGTTGTTGTCCAATGAAGCCGTCAGGAGCGCATATTTAGGCGCTTAGGATTGTGCTGGCTGTCCCCCACCTCGGTCCTCCCCCACACGTGGGGGAGGAAGACGCTGCCATATAAAAAATATGAAGCTGCATGTGGCAGCGTCTCCTTCCCCTGCTTGCGGGGGAAGGTTGGGATGGGGGACAACGCTCTCCGAACCACGGCCAACATTAACTCAATTAATCTAATTCTCCCCTGTCACACCGCCGTCACAAACCTGTTATTAATCCGTCATTTCCTCGTGTCATGTTACTTCGCGAACAAAAAAATGCGCGATTTCGCGCGTACTTAACAGCACAGGAAAAACCTTATGTCCGCTTTTACGCTTCGTCCCCGCCTGATGAGTGTTTTGCTCGGTCTGGCGCTCAGCGGTAATGCGCTGGCTGCAACTGAGATCCCTTTCTGGCACTCAATGGAAGGCGAGTTAGGCAAAGAAGTTGATTCTCTGGCACAACGTTTTAACCAGGCTCACCCAGAATACAAAATCGTCCCGACTTACAAAGGCAACTACGAGCAGAGCTTAGCGGCGGGTATCGCTGCGGTGCGTTCAGGTAAAGCGCCAGCCTTGCTGCAAGTGTATGAAGTCGGAACGGCAACCATGATGGCCTCGAAAGCTATCGTGCCAGTGAATGAAGTGTTTAAAGACGCTGGCGTACAGATGGATCCGAAGCAGTTCGTACCGGCTGTTGCCGGTTACTACAGCGACAGCAAAGGCCAGCTGATTTCTCAGCCGTTCAACAGCTCTACGCCGGTGCTGTACTACAACAAAGACGCCTTCAAAAAAGCCGGTCTGAACCCGGATCAGCCACCAAAAACCTGGCAGGAATTGGCGAAAGACGCCGACGCGCTGCGTAAAGCGGGCATGACCTGTGGTTACGCCAGCGGCTGGCAGGGTTGGATTCAGATCGAGAACTTCAGCGCCTGGCATGCATTGCCAGTTGCCACCGAAAACAACGGCTTTGATGGTACCGATGCGGTGCTGGAATTTAACAAGCCGGTGCAGGTGCGCCACATCCAGATGCTGGAAGACATGAACAAGAAGGGTGATTTCACCTACTTCGGTCGTAAAGATGAATCAACCGCCAAGTTCTATAACGGCGATTGCGGCATCACTACCGCGTCTTCAGGTTCACTGGCTGACATCAAACATTACGCCAAGTTTAACTTCGGCGTAGGCATGATGCCGTATGACGAAACCGTACCAAACGCACCGCAGAACGCCATCATTGGCGGCGCGAGCTTGTGGGTGATGAAAGGCAAAGATGCCAACACTTACAAAGGCGCGGCGGAGTTCATGAAGTTCCTGGCCCAGCCAGAAATCGCTGCTGAATGGCACCAGAAAACCGGTTATCTGCCAATCACCACCGCGGCGTATGAGCTGACCAAGCAACAGGGCTTCTATGACAAGAATCCAGGTGCGGACATCGCGACGCGTCAGATGCTGAACAAAGATCCGCTGCCATTCACCAAAGGCATGCGTCTGGGCAACATGCCACAGATTCGTACCATCGTGGACGAAGAGCTGGAAGGCGTGTGGACGGGCAAACAGTCACCACAAGCCGCGCTGGATAACAGCGTAAAACGCGGTAACGAACTGCTGCGCCGTTTCGAGCAGCAAGTGAAGTAATGCCGTCATCTCGGGGCTGACTTAAGCGTCAGTCCCGATTTTTTCCCTTTGCTCGAGCCTGCTATGTCCTCATCACGCCCCGTGTTCCGCTCCCGTCTTTTGCCCTATTTACTGGTGCTGCCGCAGCTGGTGATTACCGCTATATTCTTCTTATGGCCAGCTGGCGAAGCGCTGTGGTATTCACTGCAAAGTATTGATCCTTTTGGTATCTCTAGCACCTTTGTCGGTCTGGCGAACTTCAAACGTCTGTTCAGCGACGATTATTATCTGGCGTCCTTCTGGACCACCATTGAATTCAGTGCACTGGTGACGGTATGCGGCATGACCTTTTCTCTGCTGCTGGCGGCGCTGGTGGATTACGTTATCCGCCTGCGAAAACTCTATCAAACCTTGCTGCTGCTGCCGTACGCAGTGGCACCGGTAGTGGCGGCGGTATTATGGATGTTCCTGTTTAATCCTGGCCTCGGTTTGTTCAGCCATCTGCTGAATCAAATGGGCTACAACTGGAACTACGCGCAAAACAGCGGCCAGGCGATGTTCCTGATTGTATTGGCGTCGATCTGGCAGCAAATGAGCTACAACTTCCTGTTCTTCTTCGCCGCATTGCAGTCGATCCCTAAATCGCTGGTGGAAGCGGCGGCGATCGATGGCGCCGGTCCGGTGCGACGTTTCTTCAACTTGTCGTTGCCGCTGATTACGCCGGTAAGCTTTTTCCTGCTGGTGGTCAACCTGGTGTATGCCTTCTTCGATACCTTCCCGGTGATTGATGCTGCGACCGGCGGCGGTCCGGTGCAAGCAACCACCACGCTTATCTACAAAATCTATCGCGAAGGCTTTACCGGTCTCGATCTCTCGGCGTCCGCTGCGCAGTCAGTGGTGCTGATGTTGCTGGTGATTGGCCTGACTATTCTGCAATTCCGCTTTGTCGAGCGTAAGGTGCAATACCAATGATTGAGAATCGACGCGGGCTGGATATCTTCAGCCATACCTTGCTGGTGCTCGGCGTACTGACTATTTTGTTCCCGCTCTACATCGCCTTGGTGGCAGCAACGCTGGATAACGACGCGGTGTATCAAGTGCCGATGACGTTGGTGCCGGGTACACATCTGTGGGAGAACATTGCGCGCATCTGGACGCACGGCGTCAACGGTAATGGCCCGGCATTTGGCATGATGATGTTCAACAGTTTGCTGATGGCGTTGGGCATCACCATCGGCAAAATTACCGTCTCGATGCTATCGGCGTTTGCGCTGGTGTGGTTCCGCTTCCCGCTGCGTTCGCTGTTCTTCTGGCTGATTTTCATCACCTTAATGCTGCCGGTTGAAGTGCGTATTTTCCCGACGGTGGAAGTGATCTCGACGCTGAATATGCTCGACAGCTACAGCGGACTGACGTTGCCGCTGATGGCTTCCGCCACCGCCACGTTCTTGTTCCGCCAGTTCTTTATGTCACTGCCGGATGAGTTAATTGAGGCGGCGCGTATCGACGGTGCCAGCCCGATGCGCTTCTTCTGGGACATCGTGTTACCGCTGTCAAAAACCAATCTCGCCGCGCTGTTTGTGATCACCTTTATCTATGGCTGGAACCAATATCTGTGGCCACTGCTGATCATCAACGATCCGGGCCTCAGCACCGCGGTTGCCGGGGTGAAAAGCATGATCAACACCAGTGGCGGGCCGACGCAGTGGAATGAAGTGATGGCGGCAATGTTATTAACCCTGATTCCACCGGTGGTGGTGGTCCTCGTGATGCAACGTGCGTTTGTGCGTGGCCTGGTGGAGAGTGATAAATAAATGGCAGGCGTAACCCTTCAGACCGTCACCAAATCGTATGACGGCAAAAATCAGATCATTCAGCCACTGAATATCACCATTAACGATGGCGAATTTATGGTGATGGTTGGCCCTTCCGGCTGCGGCAAATCCACGCTGCTGCGCATGGTGGCTGGCCTGGAACGCGTGACTTCTGGCGATATTTATATCGACGACAAACGCGTCACCAACCTCGAACCGAAAGATCGCGGCATCGCGATGGTGTTCCAGAACTACGCGCTCTATCCACATATGACGGTCGGCGAAAACATGGCCTACGGCCTGAAGATTCGCGGCATGGGCAAAGTGCAGATTGATCAACGCGTGATGGAAGCGGCGCGCAGCCTCGAGCTGGATCATCTGCTGCATCGCCGCCCGCGTGAGCTGTCAGGTGGACAGCGTCAGCGTGTGGCGATGGGGCGCGCTATCGTACGTGAACCGGCGGTGTTCCTGTTCGATGAGCCGTTATCCAACCTGGATGCGCGCCTGCGCGTGCAGATGCGCCTTGAGCTGCAACAGCTGCATCGCCGCCTGAAAACCACCAGCATTTACGTCACCCACGATCAAGTAGAGGCGATGACGCTGGCGCAGCGCGTGATGGTGATGAACAAAGGTGTGGTCGAGCAGGTCGGCACGCCAGTGGAAGTGTATGAGCGTCCAGCCAGCCAGTTCGTGGCTTCCTTTATCGGTGCGCCAGCGATGAACCTGTTGCCGGGCAATATCAACAGCGATGGCACGCGCTTTACGCTTGATGCGCTGAACAGCTTGCTGCTGGGCGAAAGCAAAGCGAAGTGGGCCAATCGCCCGCTGACGCTCGGCATCCGTCCGGAACACATTCAGCTGAGCAGCCGTGATGCCGGTGGCATTCCGTTGGTGGTCGAAACGCTGGAGATGCTCGGCGCCGATAACCTCGCGCACGGTCGTATTGGCAACGCGCGCATGGTGGTGCGTTTGCCGCATAGCGAACGTCCGCAAGCGGGCAGCACCTTGTGGCTACATCTGCCGGCAGATGCGTTACACTTCTTCGATTCAACCCATGGAAAGCGTCTGGAATGAGTCAACACAACTGGCCTTATCCGCACATCGTCGCGCATCGCGGCGGCGGCAAACTGGCACCGGAAAATACCCTCGCGGCGATTGATGTCGGCGCGCAGTACGGTCATACCATGATCGAGTTTGATGCCAAGCTGTCGGAAGATAAGCAAATCTTCCTGCTGCACGATGACACGCTGGATCGCACCAGTAATGGTTGGGGTGTAGCGGGAGATTTGTCGTGGCACAAGCTTTCGCAGCTGGATGCGGGCAGTTGGTACAGCCGTGATTACGAAGGCGAGCCGCTGGCGCTGCTAAGCGAAGTGGCCGAACGTTGCCGTCAACATCACATGATGGCGAACATCGAGATCAAACCGACTACTGGTTTGGACGTGGTTACCGGATGCAACGTGGCGCTGGCGGCACGCGAGATGTGGCAAGGGCAAACCGCGCCGCTGCTTTCATCGTTCTCATACGAAGCATTAGAAGCCGCGATGCAAGCGGTGCCAGAACTGCCGCGCGGCTTGCTGCTGGACGAATGGCATGATGATTGGCAAGCGCTAACCTCGGCGCTGGATTGTGTTTCGATCCATCTGAATCACAAGCTTTTGGATGCCGAACGCACCGCGCAGTTAAAAGCTGCCGGTTTGCATATTCTTGTATATACCGTGAATCAGCCCGCGCGGGCGCGCGAGCTGCTGGATTGGGGCGTTGATGCCATCTGTACCGATCGCATCGACATTATCGGTCCCGACTTCCGTTAGTTCGACTGCTGCTGCACCTGGCCCGGCTGCGATTGAATCACGCGCTGCTGGGCACTATCCCGCTGTTCCTGCACTTTCCGCTGTAAATCCTGACTTTGCTGCTGCTGATTCTGCTGCAACTTAAGCTTCTGCTGTTGCTGCTGAACCTGCATTTGCGTCTGCATCCGCTGCTGACTCGGGTTATAGCCGGGTTGGTTCGGGTTATTAGTGTTGTTCAGCATATTCGCCATGCTGCTCAACGGCAGCAATGCTGCGATCACAATTAGCCATTTGTTCATGGTCTTCCTCCATTAATGCAGCCTGCTGTGTGCTGATGCTACCAATGTGGCAACACGCGCTGCTGTCATAAGTTTATGCAATATCACAAAGTCTCGAACCAGGAGTGCGCCTAATTTGGCTTAGCTGCTACGCTTTTTACAGTATTTGCAAACACTTGCATCAATTAATAACAAATGTAAATAACTTAAAAGAGAGGTGGCAGGATGAGGATACAGGGCAACGTGCGTCAATTGGGCTGGGCATTGCTGATGAGTTTCACGGTGGTGCAGGGCGCACAAGCCGCGCCCGCCAGCGCGCCGCCGGTTTCTTACGGCGTCGATAGCGATACCTTCCACCCGGTCAAAGCCAAACATGGCATGGTGGCGTCGGTGGATGCGATGGCGACACAAGTGGGCGTCGATATTTTAAAGCAGGGCGGCAATGCGGTGGATGCGGCAGTGGCGGTAGGATTCGCGTTAGCGGTGACCCATCCGCAAGCCGGTAATCTTGGCGGCGGCGGATTTATGTTGCTGCGCACCGCATCGGGCCGTGCCACCGCCATCGACTTCCGTGAAATGGCACCGGCGCGCGCGTCCCGCGATATGTTCCTCGATAAACAGGGCAATGCAGATAGTAAGTTATCACTCACTTCGCATTTAGCCTCAGGCACGCCGGGCACCGTGGCCGGTTTTGCCTTGGCCGCGCAGAAATATGGCACCTTGCCGCTGAGTAAACTGCTGGCACCGGCCATCAAACTGGCTCGTGACGGCATTGTGGTGAATGACGCGTTGGCCGACGATCTTGCCACTTACGGCAAAGAGACGTTGATTAATCACGACAACAGCCGCGCTATTTTCTACCAAGCCGACGGCAAGCCGTATCAGAAAGGCGAACGTTTGGTGCAGAAAAATCTCGCGCACAGCCTGCAACTGATTGCGCAGCAAGGGCCGGATGCATTCTATAAAGGCAAAATCGCCGATGAGATCGCCGGTGAAATGGCGCAACACGGTGGCTTGATTGGTAAAGCCGATTTGGCGGCGTATCGCGCGGTGGAGCGCAAGCCAGTGAGCGGCACTTATCGCGGCTATGAAGTGTTCTCCATGCCGCCGCCATCGTCTGGCGGGATTCACATCGTGCAAATCCTCAATATCCTCGAGAACTTCGATCTGGCGAAATGGGGCTTTGGCAGCGCCGATGCCATGCAGGTGATGGCCGAAGCGGAAAAATACGCCTATGCCGATCGCTCGGAATATCTCGGCGATCCTGACTTCGTCAAAGTGCCGCAGCAAGCGCTGACCAGCAAAGCCTACGCTAAAACGCTGGCGCAGCAGATTGACGTCAATAAAGCGCGTCCATCGAGCGAGATCAAACCCGGCAAACTTGAACCGTACGAAAGCAATCAAACCACCCATTTCTCGGTGGTGGATAAAGACGGTAACGCGGTGGCGGTGACCTATACGCTGAATACCTATTTCGGTAGCGGCATTGTCGCCGGTCAGAGCGGTATTCTGATGAATAACGAAATGGATGACTTCTCGGCCAAACCGGGCACGCCAAATGTGTATGGCTTAGTCGGCGGAGAAGCCAATGCGGTACAACCGGCGAAGCGTCCGCTGTCGTCAATGTCACCGACGATTGTGGCCAAAGATGGCAAAACCTGGCTGGTAACCGGCAGCCCAGGCGGTAGCCGTATTATCACCACCGTGTTGCAAATGGTGGTGAACAGCATTGATTTTGGCATGAATGTCGCCGAAGCCACCAATGCGCCGCGTTTCCATCATCAATGGTTGCCGGATCAGTTGCGCGTCGAGAAGGGCTTTAGCCCGGATACGCTGCGTTTGCTAGAAGCGAAAGGTCAGCATGTGAAAGTAATGCCGGCGATGGGCAGCACGCAGAGCATTATGATTGGGCCAGATGGCACGCGCTATGGCGCGTCAGATCCGCGTTCGGTAGATGATTTGAGTGCGGGATACTGATCAATAATGCGCAATAAATTGCGCCGCTACGGTATGTGCATGCATTTGTAGCGGCGCGATTTATCGCGCGGTTTTAAGGGTTATTTCAACCGCGCCATATAGTGCGTATCCACCAATTCGCCGTCACGCATGGCATGACGGCGCGCGGTGCCTTCAATCTCAAAGCCAAATTGCTGATACAAACCCAGCGCTTTGTGATTATCGGCGAACACCGTCAACTCAATGCGCGTCACCTGCAACCAGTTGTCGCACAAATCCACCATCGCTGACATCAGCGCTTTGCCCACGCCGCGTCGTTGGAAAGCTGAATCGACGCCCATGCCAAAAGTTGCCGTATGGCGACGTCGTGCGAGAGATAGCACTTCTAGCGTGAGCTGCCCGGCAATCTGATCGTCAATGCACGCCACCAACATTTGCACGCCCTGACGCGGATGGCTCAGGCGCTCTTGCCATAGCGTTGGCGACTGAAATGGCAGATGTAGCGTGCTGGCTTGCGGTTCCGGCTGGCTGTACATACGCGTTAATGCCGTAGCATCTTCAGGAACCGCGTGACGAATGACGATCTGACTCATAGAGCGCTCCTTGTGCAAAATGGATAAAATCCCCTTTAACATCAAGGAATTCTCGCGGCACGTCAATGCGAAAAAAATCGCAAAATCACTTTACAGACGCGAATGATAATGATTATTATTGTCATGCGAGCTCGGGAACGTCTCCTGACAGCCGGGTAAGCACGACATTGCTCACATTGCTTCCAAGTATTATTTAGCCAGCTCGGGTGCTGGCTTTTTTTTGCCGTTACATTGTGTACCAGGTGGCTGCACCGGGCCCGACCGGCAGATTGAACACAAACACCCACAACACAAACAGCAGCGTCCAGCCAATCATAAACACCACCGAATACGGCAACATCATGGCGACCAGCGTACCGATTCCCATATCGCGACGATAACGTGCCGCTACCGCCATAATCAGGCCGAAATAGCTCATCATCGGCGTGATCACGTTGGTCACCGAATCGCCGATACGATAGGCCGCTTGAATCACTTCTGGCGCAAAGCCTACCAGCATCAACATCGGCACAAAGATCGGTGCCGTCACCGCCCACTGCGCTGACGCGGAGCCAATCATCAGGTTGATAAAGCCACAAATCAGGATGAAGCAGACAAACAGCAGCGGCGCGCCCATATCCAGCGAAGCCAGCAGCGTGGCTCCTTTAACCGCCACCACGGTGCCAAAGTTGCTCCAGTTAAAGAAGGCCACAAACTGCGCGGCAAAGAACACCAGCACAATGTACATGCCCATGCTGCTCATGCTGGCCGACATGGCGTTGATCACGTCGCGATCGTTGCGCATATTGCCCATCATGCGGCCATAAACCACGCCCGGAATAGCAAAGAACACGAAAATGAATACCACGATGCCTTTCAGGAACGGTGAACCTGCCAGCGTGCCGGTTTTGGGATTGAGCAACACGCCATAGCCAGGAATTACCGTGAGGATCAGCAGCAGAGTGACGCCCAACACCGCCCAGCCCGCGCCTTTCAACGCCCGACGTTCTTGCGGCGTTAATTCGCCCATATCGCCGCGCACCGCATCGCCTTCGCTATCCTGATATTGACCGAGTTTTGGCTCGACGATGCTGTTGGTGATCCAGGTGCCGAGGATGGAAATCACAAAGGTACTGACGAACATGAAGTACCAGTTCACTTCCGGGCCAACGAGGTAATTCGGATCGATGATTTGCGCGGCGCTTTGAGTGATGCCCGACAGCAGCGGATCGATAGTACCGAGCAGCAAGTTGGCGCTGTAACCGCCAGAAACACCGGCAAAGGCCGCAGCCAAACCAGCGAGCGGATGGCGTCCCAGCGAATGGAAAATCATCGCTGCCAGCGGAATCAGCACCACATAACCCAGTTCAGACGCGGTATTCGAGATGATACCGGCGAACACCACGGTAAAGGTGATGAGCTTTTTCGGCGCGTTAAATACCAGCGCACGCATCGCCGCAGAAAGCAGGCCGGAATGCTCGGCAATGCCGACGCCAAGCAGCGCCACCAGCACGGTTCCCAATGGTGCAAATCCGGTGAAGTTGGTCACCAGATGACTGACGATGCGTTGCAAACCATCGGCACTCATCAAGCTCACCACGTGAATCACGCCATCGGCGGCGCGTCCTGCTGCGCCAGCGGGGCGCGGATCGATAACGCTGACGCCAAACGCTGCTGCTACAGCCGACGCAACGATGATAAACAGTGAAAACAACGCGAATAAGGTAATCGGATGCGGCAATAAATTACCCAGCCATTCAACGGTATTCAGAAAACGCTCAATTGGGCGCTTGGCGGGTGGAGTGATGTGTTCTGACATAATTTTTCCTTGTTATTCCTGCTAGCAGGGTCAGAGATGCTCTTTGTTATGAGAGATGTTATCTACAAGACCAATCTCGTTAGCGGGTTCTTATTAATAAACACATCGGTATTAATTCCTTTTTCATTCATTATTTTTGAACTGAGGAGTGAAGTTTTTCAGCTATCAATCAATGCATCTCAAGCTCAAACTACAAAAAACATTGAGGAGAATTGAACATGATTTATGTACGTAAAGCTGAAGAACGCGGTCACGCCAATCACGGCTGGTTGGATAGCTGGCACACCTTTTCCTTCGCCGATTACTACGACGCCAACTTCATGGGCTTCTCGGCGCTGCGCGTGATTAACGAAGACGTGATTGATGGCGGCCAGGGTTTTGGTACTCATCCGCATAAAGACATGGAAATCCTGACCTATGTGCTTTCCGGCACCGTTGAGCATCAGGACAGCATGGGCAATAAAGAGCAGATCCCAAGCGGCGAGTTCCAGATCATGAGCGCCGGTACCGGCGTGCGTCATTCGGAATACAACGCCAGCGCCACCGATCCGCTGCACCTGTACCAAATCTGGATCATTCCAGAGCGCAAAGGCATTGAGCCACGCTACGCGCAGCGCCGTTTCGACGATGTAAAAGGCCGCCAGTTTGTACTGACGCCGGATGAACGTGACGGATCGCTCAAGGTGTTCCAGGACATGACGTTGTCGCGTTGGGTGTTTACCGCCGATGAAAGCGATGAAGTGCAGATTGAAGCCGGTCGTCGCGTGTGGATTCAGGTGGTTAAAGGTTTGATCAGCGTGAACGGTGAACAAGTGGGCACCAGCGATGCATTGGCGATTTGGGATGAAAGCGCGCTGAGCATCAAAGCGGACAGCGATGCTGAGATTCTGTTGTTTGATTTGCCGCCAGTGTAAAACCCCCGGTCGCCAAAAATGGCGACCCTACGGCAACTTTTGGCGCGGCGCGCATTGACGCGCGCCTGACGCTGAACATGACAAAAAAATGATAAACTCGTCGTATCTCCGATTTCAGGCGCATACGATGAAGAAGAAAAGACCGGTATTACAGGACGTTGCCGATCGCGTCGGCATCACAAAAATGACCGTAAGCCGCTACCTGCGTAATCCCGATCAGGTCTCTGCGGCGCTGCGCGACAAAATCGCTGTGGCGCTCGACGAACTCGGTTACATCCCCAATCGCGCCCCCGACATGCTCTCTAACGCCACCAGTCGCGCTATTGGCGTGTTGCTGCCTTCCTTAACTAACCAGGTTTTCGCCGACGTGTTGCGCGGTATCGAAGCCGTCACCGACGAAGCGGGTTATCAAACGCTGGTGGCGCACTTTGGTTACAACGCGCAGAAAGAGGAATTGCAGCTGCGTTCGCTGCTGGGCTGGAACATTGATGGCGTGATCCTCACCGAACGCACTCATACGCCGGGTACGCTGCGCATGCTGGAAGTGGCGGGCATTCCGGTGATTGAGATGATGGATTCCGTGACGCCGTGCCTCGACATGGCAGTTGGCTTCGATAACGTCGAAGCAGCGCGTCAGATGACGCATGCTATCCTGAAAAAAGGCCATCGCCACACCGTTTACCTTGGCGCGCGTCTTGATGAACGTACCTTGCAGAAACAGCAGGGCTACGAGAAAGCGATGCGTGAAGCCGGATTAACGCCGCACAGCGTAATGATGGAAGACGCCTCATCATTCAGCGCCGGTGCGCAGTTGCTGTGCGAAGCGCAAAAACGTTATCCCGCAACCGACAGCTTGTTCTGTACCAACGATGACCTGGCGGTGGGTGCGATGTTTGAGTGCCAACGTCAGGGCTTGCGTGTGCCCGAACAAATGGCGATTGCCGGTTTCCACGGCCACGATATCTCGCAAGTGGTCAATCCGCGTCTGGCAACCGTGCTCACGCCGCGTGAGCGCATGGGACGGGAATCGGCGGCGATGCTACTGGCGCGGATTGGCGGCGATCGTAACGTCACTGCACCGTTGGATGTCGGATTTGAAATTGCCGAAGGTGACAGCATCTGATTTTGGCGATTTTTTGAGTCAGTTCACACTTTCGTGCTTTTCCGCCTAACAAGGGTTGCCAGCTTTTCTGTCGGCTCCGACAATGGCAATACAATTTGTTATCGGTAACATTGGGCAGAAAAACTGCCGGAGCGCAAAACCATGACCACGCCATCTCCATCGCATCACGTCTTTATCCTGATGGGCGTTTCCGGCAGCGGAAAGTCTGCCGTCGCTAATCAGGTTTCTCATCAATTAAGCACCGCATTTCTTGATGGAGATTTCCTTCATCCGCGCAGCAACATCCTGAAAATGGCCGATGGTCATCCACTGGATGACACCGATCGCCAGCCGTGGCTGCAAGCGCTCAATGATGCGGCGTTTGCCATGCAGCGCACTCAGGAAGTCTCGATTATCGTCTGTTCGGCGCTGAAAAAGTCCTATCGTGACATCCTGCGTCAGGGCAACGAGAACCTGAAATTCATCTATCTGAAAGGCGATTTTGAGACCATAGAATCACGCCTGAAAGCGCGTAAAGGCCACTTCTTCAAGCCGCAGATGCTGGTGACGCAGTTTGCTACCTTGCAGGAACCAGGCGCAGATGAGCCGGATGTATTAGTGGTGGATATCAATCACTCACTGGATGACGTTGTTGCGGCCACGGTTGCGACCATTAAGGACGCAATCAACAAGGGTTAGTCATGAGTACCGCAACGCTAGTGTTAACCGCAGCAGGCTCTGTCCTGCTGCTGCTGTTTTTGGTGATGAAAGCGCGTATGCATGCCTTTGTCGCCCTGATGTTAGTCTCAATTGGTGCCGGATTATTCTCCGGCATGCCGCTGGATAAAATCGCGCAAACCATGGAAAAAGGCATGGGCGGCACGCTCGGCTTTCTCGCTATTGTAGTGGCGTTGGGCGCGATGTTCGGCAAAATCCTGCATGAAACCGGCGCAGTCGATCAAATTGCCATCCGCATGTTGAAAACCTTTGGTGAAAGCCGCGCGCATTATGCGATGGGCGTGGCGGGCTTGATCTGCGCATTGCCGCTGTTCTTTGAAGTGGCGGTGGTGTTGCTGATCAGTATCGCTTTTGCCGTGGCGCGTCGCACTCAAGGTAATCTGGTCAAGCTGGTGATTCCGCTGTTTGCGGGCGTGGCTGCGTCGGCGGCGTTTTTGTTGCCAGGACCGGCGCCGATGCTGCTGGCCTCGCAAATGCACGCGGATTTCGGCTGGATGATCCTGCTGGGTTTATGTGCGGCGATTCCCGGCATGTTGATTGCCGGACCGCTGTTTGGCAACTTCATCGCCCGTCACGTCAGCTTCAGCACGCCGCCGGAAGATCATCAGCCGGATGTTGAAGAGAGCAAACTGCCGTCGTTTGGTTTTAGCCTTTCGCTGATATTGTTCCCGCTGCTGTTGGTTGGCCTGAAAACTATCGGCGCGCGCTTCACCACGCCGGGTTCACATCTGTATGAATGGTTGGAATTTATCGGACATCCGTTCACTGCGATTCTGCTGGCGTGTTTGGTGGCGATTTATGGCCTGGCCTATCGTCAGGGCATGGATAAAGAGAAGGTGATGCAAGTGTGCGGCAGCGCGCTGCAACCGGCGGGAATCATTCTGCTGGTGATCGGTGCGGGCGGTGTGTTTAAACAGGTGCTGGTGGATTCCGGCGTCGGCCCGGTTTTAGGGCACGCGTTAACCGGCGCGGGGATGCCGATTGCGTTGGCCTGCTTCATCCTTTCTGGCGCGATTCGCGTGATTCAGGGCTCGGCAACCGTGGCTTGTTTAACCACCGTCGGTTTGGTGATGCCGGTGATTGAACCGCTGCATTACAGCGGCGCGCAACTGGCGGCACTGTCGATTTGTATTGGCGGCGGCTCGATTATTATCAGCCACGTTAACGATGCCGGTTTCTGGCTGTTTGGCCGCTTCACCGGTGCCACCGAAGCGGAAACGTTGAAGACCTGGACGCTGATGGAAACCATCCTCGGCACCACCGGTGCGATTGTCGGCATGATCGCGTTTAGTTTGTTGTCGTAATTTTTGTGTGGTCGCCATTTTTGGCGACCGATTTATCGCATTTACCTGACCGACTCAACCCTCATCCCGCTCATCATCCGGCTGATCCAGCACCGTGTACGCCACGGCGCAGAACAGCGAGTTCAAACGCTTCATATCCCCGAGCAAGCCAAGGTGCAGCGAACTGGTTTCGATGCTTTGCACGTTTTGCATGTGCAGGCGCTCAACGTGAGCGTGAGAGAAACGGCGAATCAGAATGCGGAAACGATGTTTGGAGCGGCGCAGGCGTTTGGCGCTAGTGACATCGTGCGACAGGAACACCGACAAACTCAGGCGCAGGTTATACAGCACCTGTTCTTGCAAGGTATTCAACTCCTCCAAACCTTCTGGTGAAAATGCACGGCGTGCGGTCAGCGATTTATCAGCGACATCGGCGCACATGCGTTCAAGAATATCACCCGCCTGCTCCAGATTAAGCGCCATTTCAATGATCTCGGCCCAGCGGCGTGAATCATCTTCCGGCAAATCCTCTTTCGGCATGCGCGCCAGATAGAGCTTGATGGCGGTATACAGCACATCGACATCATCATCCAGTCGTCGCACCGCACGTTCTTCACGCAGATCGCCATGCACCACTTTATTAAAGGATTCAACCATCTGTTCGATCACGTCGCCGATACGCAGCGTCTCGCGCGAGGCATTGGCCAATGCTAATGCGGGCGTATCCAGCGCGCTGCTATCGAGATGTTTGGGTTTGAGGTGCGCTTCATTCTCCGGATCGTCGTCAATCATGCGGCGGCACAGGCGCGCCATTGCATCGGCGAACGGCACCATGATCACGCAGCGAATCAGGTTGTAGAACACGTGGAAGAAGATCACTAACTCTTCGTCATCGACCGGCAATTTGTCGAGCACGTCGGCGACAACATTGACGAACGGCAGAATGGCGATGCTGCCGATCAGCTTGAACAGCAGACTACCCAACGCCACGCGTTTACCGGCCGCATTGGAACCGCTGGCGTTGATCATCGCCAGCAAACCGCTGCCGAGATTGGCGCCGATCACCAAACACAGCGCCACTTTAAACGAGATTACGCCGGTGGCAGTTAAGGTCGCGGTAATCAGCACTGCCGCAAGGCTGGAATAGCTGATGATGGCGAATACCGCGCCAATCAGCGCATCCATCATCACATCGCCAGTTAGCGTCGAGAACAGAACTTGCACGCCAGCGGCTTGGGTGATCGGTTGAGCGGCGGCGACGATCAGTTGCAGCGCCAGCAAAATCAGGCCCAAGCCGATGCTGGCGCGGCCCAATTGGCCGAGGCGCGTTTGTTTGCGGCTGAGGAAAAACACCACGCCAAACAGGATAAACAGTGGCGATAGCCAGGAGAGATCGAAGGTCAGAATACGCGCCATGATCGCGGTCCCGACGTCGGCACCGAGCACCACCACCAGCGCGGGCGTGAGGCTTACCAGATTCTGCGCAACAAACGAAGTGACTAATAAGGTGGTGGCATTGCTGCTTTGTACCAGCGCCGTCACACCAATCCCGGCGAGAAACGCCATCGGTTTTTTCTCGACGCTGCGACTCAGCACGCGGCGCAGATCGGCACCGTACACGCGCATGATGCCGGTTCGCACAATGTGCGTGCCCCACACCAACAGCGCCACGGCAGAGAGTAGATTAAGCAGAGTTAACACGTATAAGGGCTCCTCATCCGTCAGGCTCAAAATGCGCCGATTGCCAGCCTGACGGTGAGCGCAACCGGTAAAACCACTGCCGGGTTGCGTTACCTTTTTTCGTTTAAATTAAGCGACCTGGCGCAACGTCGACATCTCTAACTGTAGTCCAATCTGCATGCCTGCGGGGTGCAAATCTGCTGCGCTGCGGTTGAGCACATCCACCGACAACTCAATATCTTGCGCCAATACGCGATAGCGAATCACGTTGCCAAGCAGGCTGTGACTGAGGATGGTGGCGGGAATGCCCTCTTGCGGCGCGCACAGGCGAATCGACTCGGGACGAATCGCCACCTGGCCGCTGAAAGGCTGGCCGCTTAACTGCGTGGCCTGTTCTGCACTCAGCAAGTTGTAGTTACCAATAAAGCCGGCAGCAAACAGATCGGCCGGTTGGGTATAGAGCATTTCCGCATTACCGTTCTGCACAATCTTGCCGCGATTCATTAATACGATGCGATCGGACAGCGTCAACGCTTCTTCCTGATCGTGGGTAACGAAAATGGTAGTGAGCTTCAGCTCTTGCTGAATATTGCGGATCTGCTCGCGCAAGTGGCGGCGAATGCGCGCATCCAGCGCCGATAACGGTTCATCCAGCAGCAGCAAACGCGGACGTGTGACTAGCGAACGCGCCAGTGCCACGCGCTGACACTGGCCGCCAGAGAGTTGATGCGGATAACGTTTAGCGAAATCGGTGAGTTCGACTAATGCCAGCACTTCCATCACGCGTTTTTGGATATCGCCGCCCGCCAGTTTCTGCATCTTCAGGCCAAACGCCACGTTCTTCTCGACCGTCATGTTCGGGAACAGCGCGTAGCTTTGGAACACCATGCCGATGGTGCGTTTCTGCGGCGGCAATGGCACCAGATCCTGGCCTTGCAGCAAGATGTTGCCGCTATCCACTTCCGTTAATCCGGCGATGCAGCGCAGCAGTGTCGATTTGCCACAGCCGCTCGGGCCGAGCAGGGTAACAAATTCGCCTTGTTCAGCGCTGAAATCGATGTTCTCGAAAATGGTGGTTGGGCCGTAGCTTTTGTTCAACTGGGTGACGTTCAGATAACTCATGATCAGCCTCGTTCAGGATTGAGGGCATTCGCCAGCCAGGTGACCAGCAAAACAACGGCAAAATAGGAGATCACCAGGGCGCTGGTGAAATGGCCGCTGCCGTTGCGCATATTGAACAGATAAACCTGCAAGGTTTCATAGCGGGTGCCGACCAGCATGTTAGCGAACACAAACTCACCAATCAGGAAAGAGAAGGAGAGCAGCACCGCAATAAACACCCCTTTGCGCAAATTCGGCAACACCACAAACAGCGCCGCTTGCCAGGTGCTGGCACCCAGCAGATGTGCGGCATCAATCAGTTCCTTCAGATTGATCGCCTGCATGTTGTTGGAGATGGCGCGATAGATAAACGGCAGCGCTATGGTGAAGTAACAGCCAATCAAAATCCACGGCGTGCCGGTCAGCATCAGCGGGGAAGACGAATAGAGCTGTAACAGACCAACCGATGACACCACCGGTGGCACGGCGAACGGCATCAGAATCAGCACATTCATTACCGCGTCCAGCTTTGGATAGTAGTAAGCGATTACAAACATCGCAGGCAGCACCAGCACTAACGAGAACAGCAGCGCACCAAAGCACACCAGCAACGAATGACCTAACGCCGTCAGGAAGCGTGGATCGCTCCACAATTCGCTCAGCCACTTCAAGGTAAAACCTTGCGGCAAGATAGTGTCGCTCCATTCGGTGGAGATGCCGTACAACAGCGTCGCCAGCAGCGGCGCGGCCAAAATACACAACAGCAGCCAGACAATCAGGCGATGATAAAATTTTTCCGCGCGGGACACGTGTGGCTCCTCAGGAAGGTTTGGCGTTGAGATAGCTGCGACGCACCAGATACTGCTGCACCACGGTAATCAGCGCCATAATCAGCACCAGCAGCATCGCCAGCGCGCCGCCGGTGTTTGGATCCAGCGAGATATCGCCAGAAACCAGCGCAGCAATACGCACCGGCACCACGTTGAAGTTGCCGGTGGTGAGCGCATAAATGGTGGCGTACGCGCCAAGCGCATTGGCAAGCAAAATCACAAAGGTGCCAAGCAGCGCCGGGAACAGAATTGGTAAGCCGATATGCCACCAATAGCGCCAGCGGCTGGCACCGAGCAAGGCCGCAGACTCTTGCCAATCCTGACGTAAGCCGTCAAAAGCCGGATAGAGCAGCAGAATGCCGAGCGGGATTTGGAACCAGGTGTAAACCAGCACCATGCCGTCACGCGAAAACAGTTTGAAGCCTTCCAGCACGCCGTAATGGCGCAGCAGCAGCGTCAGGCAACCGTTCAGGCCGAGCAGAATCACAAAGGCAAACGCCAACGGCACGCCAGCAAAGTTGCTGGTCATGTTGGTAAAGGACATCAAAAAGCGCTGAAAACGGCCGCTTCCCAACTGATGCAGCGAATAGCCAGCAATCAACGAGATCAACAAGCCGTAAATGCTCGACCAGATGGAGATATCCAGCGACAGACGAAACGCCTGTAAATAGAACGGCGAGGTGAGGATATCGCTGTAATTATCGATGCCCCAACGTTCGTTGATATCGCTCCAGAAGCTGTTGATGGCAATCCACAACAGCGGCGCGAGCTGGAAAGCTACCCAGAACAGCGCAAACGGCAGCAGCAATAATGTAGCCAGCGTTTTGCCTTTCATTAATGCCGCTCCGCCAGCAGTGCGCGACAAACCGGTTTGTCGTGTTCGACGCCGAGCAAACTGCAAACGATGCCGCATAACTCGGTTTGCTGTGGTTGCAGATCCGCCTGAAGTGAGAAGCCTGAACCAAACACAAACAGCGGTACTTGGGTCTCTTCCGGCAAAATACCGCCGTGCGAGCGATCGTTGTTCATGCCGTGATCGGCGGTGACAATCACCTGATAGCCTTCCGCCAGCCAGGTTGGCATCCATTGCGATAAATAACCATCGGCCATGCGCGCGCGGTTGCGATACTGCGGCGACGACAAGCTGTGCTTGTGCCCGGCATCGTCAATGTTCATCGGGTGGATCAGCAGGAAATCGGGATCGTGCTTGAGGCGCAGACTTTCGGCGTCTTCAAACAGATGGGAATCGGGATAACCGTCGTCCCAGTAAAAGTGGCCATACTGAATCGGCAAATCGGGCGCGTGGGTGTGGCGATCGCGCGCGGCATTAAACGGAGTTTGATTGTACAACTCGCTCACCCAGTGATATGCGGCGGCGGCGGTGGTTAAGCCAGCAGCGCGCGCGTAATGGAAGATGCTGCGCTGATTACTCAAGCGATTGACGCCGTTATGAATAATGCCGCTGCGCACCGGTGGAATGCCGGTCAAAATGCATTCGTATAACGGACGCGACAGCGAAGGCAGTTCGCAGGTCAGCGTATAATATTGGCCGTTGCCCTGGGCGCATTCGGCAAACAGATAACCCATTGCATGCTGCGCCACCTGATTGCTCAGCCCATCCAATACCACCAGGATCGTTTTCATCCTTTCTCCTTAATGGAAAAAGGTGCGCATGAATGCGCACCCTACAAAAACAACGTTATTGCTTCATATTGATGATGACGTTCTCTTGCCACAGACGCGGCAGCATTTTCGAGGTTTTGTCCCAGGCAGCCTGGTCTTTGATTGGACGGGCATTTTTATACTCAGACTGCGGCAGCAGCTTGGCTTGCACGTCGGCAGGGAGTGTTAAATGCTCGGCACGAATTGGACGCGCATAGCCTTTCGCCAGATTGATCTGACCTTCATCAGACAGGATGTATTCACGCGCCAGCTTGGCGGCATTAGGGTGCTTGGCGTATTTGTTGATGATGGTGGAGTAACCTGAAGTCACTGAACCGTCGGATGGAATCACCACTTCGTAGCGGTTTTTGTCGATCTGATCGCGGTAGTTCAGACCGTTAAAGTCCCATACCACGGCAACCTGAATTTCGCCTTTCTCAATGTTGGCAATCACCGGATCGGTCACGCCCAGGCGGCCTTCTTTCGCCAGCTCACCGAAGAAGCTCAGCGCCGGTTTTACGTTCTTATCATCACCGCCCATCGCATAGCTGGCAGCCAAGACACCGTTAGCCGCTTGAGCCGCAGTGCCGACGTCGCCGATAGTGACCACATACTTACCTTTCTTCAAATCGGCCCAGCTGTGCGGTACATCTTTCACTTGTTGCTTGTCGACCAGGAACGCGATGGTGCCGGTATACGCCAGCATCCAGTTGCCTTCTGGATCTTTCGCCCAGCTTGGGATTTGGTCCCAATGGGTGGGTTTATAAGGCTGTGCGACACCCTTCGCTACGGCAATTGGGCCAAACGCGGCACCCACATCGCCGATATCCGCGCTGGCGTTCTCTTTCTCGGCATCGAATTTCGCCAGTTCCTGGGCAGAGGACATATCAGTGTCGCTGTGCTTCAGGCCGTATTTGCTGCTGAGATCACTCCAGGTATCTTTCCAGTTGGCCCAGCTGTCTGGCATGCCGACACTGTTAACCTGGCCTTCAGCACGCGCAGCTTTTTCCAGCGTGGCGAGGTCATTATCTGCGGCTTGCGCGGCAGGCAACGCAAGCAGTACGGCACTGGCTACTACAGAGGCGATAAACGCTTTCATCTCGATTGCTCCCGGTATATGTTGTGGGACTTCTTGGTCTAGACCAGCAAGAACCGAGCCAATGTAGCCCGAGTAGATGAAGGTTTTATGACCATGGTGGTGAAATGTGGTGTGGCGCGACGATCCACATGCGGTTACAGCGCGCTAAAGCGTGGGTTTGTTCTTGTCACATTGTAGTCATCGAACTGTCATAGTGCAGTTTTGCCCCAAAATGAGGCTGAAAAATGTTGTCGAAAACGGCGGATGTGATTGCGGCAGGGCTGCGTGAACGCATTGAAATCGGTGAATTTGCCAGCGGACGCTTACCAGCGGAGCGCAGTCTTAGCGAGCAGTATTCCACCACACGCATCACCTTGCGTGAGGCGCTGGGTTTGCTGGAAGCGCAGGGGATAATCTATCGTGAACTGCGTCGCGGCTGGTTTCTGGCGCCGCCGCGACTGGTGTATAACCCGTCGCATCACAGCCACTTTCACGCGATGGCAACAGAGCAGGGGCGTGTGGCCAGCACCGAAGTGCTTGAGGCGCGCGAGGTGCCCGCGCAACTGGCGATTGCGCGACATCTTCAGCTGCTGGAAGGCGATATCGTTTTCCGTATTCGTCGCTTGCGGCGTATTGATGGTCGCGCGGTGTTGTATGTTGAGCATTACCTCAACCCAGCCTATTTTCCCGGCTTGTTAGACGAAGATTTCACCCGTTCTCTCACCGATTTGTATCAGCAACGCTATGGCATTCGCTACGGTGGCGCACGTTTTACGATTTTACCGGGGCCGCTGCCCACGCGGGCTGCGCCTGCGTTGAATGTTGCCAGCGGCACGCCGGGATTGCTCATCACCCGCATTAACCGCGATCAGCACAAGCGCGTAATTGATTGCGACTGCGAGTTCTGGCGCTACGACGCGCTTTGCGTGGATGTCGAAGTATAGATATTGTGATTTTGATCACACTACAGCATGATAGCGCCAGAGCTATTCAGAGCACGAGGTGTGAAAAAATGACAATAAAAACAGGCGTTGGGCAGTACATTTCCCTGGCGCTGCAATGGGTGCTGAATATTGGCCTGATCATTCTGGCGATTATTCTGGTGGTGTTTCTCGGCAAGGAGACCATTCACCTTGCTAACGTGCTATTTAGTACCGGCGAGCAAACTTCTTCGTATCTGCTGATCGAAGGCATCGTCATCTATTTCCTCTATTTCGAGTTTATCGCGCTGATTGTGAAGTATTTTCAGTCGGGCTACCACTTCCCGCTGCGCTATTTCATCTATATCGGCATTACAGCGATTATTCGTCTGATCATCGTCGACCATAAAAACCCGTTCGATACCTTGTATTACTCGGCTGCTATCCTGATTCTGGTGGTGACGTTGTGGCTGGCGAACAGTAATCGCCTGAAACGTGAGTAAATAATCTTCTTTCTTTGTCGTGGCACAACGATCCGTGCCACGCATTCTCCTCTGCGTTAAACTAGGGCAACTTTTTTTCCGGAGATGTCCTGATGTCGCATGAAGCGCTGCGCCAGTTACGCGCACTGCACTGGCTACCAGCCTCTTCCCCGCTGCTTTCCGCCCCTTTGCTGGACTGGCTACTGGAAGAAGATTCCATGACGCGCCGTTTCGAGCAGCATTGCCAGCAGGTCACCGTTGAGCCGATCCGCGAAGGCTTTTTTGCTGCCGATGAAGTGCAGGAAGAAGCGGCATTCTTGCCTGCCGATGAACGCTTTTGGCTGCGTGAAATTGTACTGTGCGGCGATGGCGAACCCTGGCTGATTGGCCGCACGGTCGTCCCTGAAAGCACATTGAACGGCCCGGAACAGATGCTGCAAAAGCTCGGCACGCGACCGCTAGGCCGCTATCTGTTCTCTTCATCAACCTTGAGCCGTGATTTTATCGACCCCGGCCAGGTTGATGATTTTTGGGGACGCCGTTCCCGGCTGCGTTTGTCAGGCAAACCGCTGTTGCTAACCGAACTGTTTTTACCGGCGTCGCCGCTGTATCGCTCGCTGGAGCAAGGATAAATGACTGTGCAAAACACTTTACCGATGACCAAGTGGCAAGCCTATTGCCGCCTGATGCGAATCGACAAACCGATCGGCACTGTTTTACTGCTGTGGCCAACGATGTGGGCGCTGTGGCTTTCTGGCATGGCGATCCCGCCGCTGTCAGTGCTGTTGGTGTTCGTGCTTGGCGTGATCGTGATGCGCGCCGCTGGCTGTGTGATCAACGATTACGCGGATCGCAAAATTGATGGTCACGTTAAGCGCACCGCTTCACGCCCGCTGGCGAGCGGCGCGGTAAGCGAGAAGGAAGCCAAACTGCTGTTCGCGGGTTTGGGATTGCTGGCCTTCATGCTGGTGTTAACCATGAACACCATGACGATCTTGCTGTCGTTCGGCGGATTGGCGCTGGCGTGGGTTTATCCCTTCATGAAGCGTTACACCCATCTGCCGCAAGTAGTATTGGGCGCGGCATTTGGCTGGGCGATCCCGATGGGATGGGCGGCAGTTAGTGAGTCCTTACCTTTGGTTTGCTGGTTGGTTTTCCTGGCAAATATCTGCTGGACGGTGGCTTACGACACGCAATATGCGATGGTTGATCGTGATGATGATTTGAAGATTGGCGTGAAATCCACGGCGATTTTGTTTGGTCGCTATGACAAGCTGATTATCGGTTTGCTGCAACTGGCGACGCTGGCGCTGATGGCGCTGGTCGGCATGATGCTCAATTTGAGCGGCGCGTTTTACTGGTCGCTGTTGCTGGCTGCGGGCCTGTTTGTGCACCAGCAGAAACTGATTGCCCAGCGCGAGCGTGATCCTTGCTTCCAGGCGTTTCTGAATAACAACTATGTTGGCATGGTGCTGTTCCTGGGCATCCTGCTCAGCACGGTACCGTTTGTCGATATGCTATAAAATGAAAGGGCGCACCGAAGTGCGCCCTTTTTATCGCTTGCCGCGTTACTCGTGCGTTATCGCACTTTCAATCGTCAATCGCACATCATTGGTCACCAACTCCGCCAGCATCTGCCACATCATGTGGGTGCGTTCGGCATCGGCATCGCCGGTATCACTGATGTAGCCTTCAGCACGAAGCGTCAGCACCAGCGCCGT
Organism: Pantoea sp.; assembly: GCF_039594315.1. GTDB lineage: Bacteria > Pseudomonadota > Gammaproteobacteria > Enterobacterales > Enterobacteriaceae > Pantoea. The sequence continues at coordinate 15,849 of NZ_JBCNNP010000013.1, read as the reverse complement.
AAACACCGCTTTATCGAAAAATTCCGGTGCATTAATGCCGTGCAGCACAGATAGACGTTGCGCCAGCGTGCGGCTCTCTTTCTCCAGCGTGCCACGGTTGATGGCCGGTTTGGCGCTGAGAATCGCAAAGGTAATCGCAAAACGTTGCAAGGTTTCACGGATGCCCGCTGCCAATAATTGCAGTGAACGATGACGTGCCGCATTCATTTTGAGCTGACCATTTTGCTGAGAAATCAGTCCCTGACGTGCCATTTCTGCGCACAAGGCATTGAGTAGCGCAGGAAGTTCTTCATCTTTCCAGCGCAGGAACAGTTCACTCTTCAGCATCGGATACACCAGGCTCACCTGACGCAGCAGTTCTGCTTCGCTGATTTCACGATGTTGTTGCACTACAGCGGCAATCAGCGACGGCATCACCAGCATGTGGTGAATGTTGTTGCGATAGTACGTCATCAACACCGCCTGCTCACGCGGCAGAATGATGATGTCACCAATGCTGTCTTGCTCAGTTTCGAACTTGTTCATGCCCATAGCGTGATCAAGCAGAGCTTCGGCGCTCATATCGGGCACCGTCGCTTCTGGCGAATACGGCACGTTACGCAGCAACTGGGTGTAGCACTCAAGTTGCTCAATCAGCTGTTCGCGCGTCAGTGAACGCTGGCGTGACGCTAACAGCGCAGTCACACACAGGTTCATGGCGTTGGCCGCACCGGCTTCGTTAATGCGCACCATCAGCTTCGCCGCAATGTCATTCACTGCGGGAGTCATCCAGGCGGGACGCTGCGGTTCAATCGGATCAATCGCATCACGCCATTCCGGCACGTTTTTGTTCAGGTAGTTCATCAATGGCAGCGGTTCGCCAAAGTTGACGTAACCCTGGCCGAGATTACGCAGTTTGCGCAAGCCGCGTACCATTTGCAGGAAGTTCTCTTTCTCTTTCGCCGCGCCACGTAACTCTTTGGCGTAGGTACCTACTTCCATCACATGCTCATAACCGATGTAGATCGGAACAAAAGTGATGGGACGGCTGCCGCCACGCAACATCGCTTGCAGCGTCATCGACAGCGTGCCGGTTTTTGGATCGAGCAAACGGCCGGTACGCGAACGTCCACCTTCCACGAAGTATTCAACCGAGTAACCACGGCTAAACAACTCGCCCAGATATTCACGGAATACGGTGGAGTAGAGTTTGTTGCCTTTAAAGGTACGACGAATAAAGAACGCGCCCAAACGGCGGAAAATCGGACCTGCTGGCCAGAAATTCAGGTTGATACCGGCAGCAATGTGCGGCGGCACCAAACCCTGGTGATAAAGGACATATGAGAGCAACAGATAGTCCATGTGACTGCGGTGGCAGGGCACATAGACGATCTCATGGCCATCCTGCGCCAGCTGACGTACGCGCTCGCCGCCATGCACATTGATGCCTTGATATAAGCGGCTCCACAGCCAACCCATCACGCGATCGGTGATTTTAATCGCTTCATAGGAGAAGTTAGCCGCCACTTCTTCCATCATTTCGATGGCGTGTTGCTGGGCTTTCTCATGCGAAATCTTTTTGCTGCGCGCTTCATCTTCTACCGCTTTTTCAATCGCTTTGGACTGAAGTAGCTTGTTGAAGAGATCCTGGCGCGCCGGCAAACTCGGCCCAACCGCGGCTAAACGTTGGCGTGCGAAGTGAATCCGCGCCACACGTGCCAGCTTCTGTGCAATCGACTTATCGGTGCCGTGTTCGGTGGCCATTTGGCGCAGCGAAACGGTTTGCGAGAAACGTACAAAGCTGTCGCGGCCGTGCCACAGAATAGCGAAGAACTTCTGCACGCCATTCAGCACGCGCAAATGCGGTGCGGCTTCGCCCAACGTTTCACGTCCCGGCGCGCGACCAAACATCACCGCGACCGGCAACATTTGCACATCAAGCTGCGGGTTGCTGCGATGCAGATCGAGGTAGTCGTGGAACAGCTTTACCGATTCCGGATTCGCCACGAAATAGGGAATAACGCGCGGGCCATCGTGAATAAACACGTGGCGCGGAAGCAAGGTGCCATCGATCTCCAGCGGTGCCAGCGGATCGGGCAGATCATGTTTCAAACATTGCGCCCGCAGTGTCAGCAAGTCAGCCTTTGAATCATAAGGCAAAACATACATCACCGGACGTGTCGGATCGATCCCGTGTTCAGAGACAGGATCGGTCGGAATGACCTTACTTTTTACCAAAATAGAGAGTGGTAAATTCAATAATTTGTAATAGAGTTTACGCCAACCTGACATAGACAACTTAAAGCCTCTTGTTAGCAAAGCGCGGCAAGCATACCAGAAAGCGCAGCGAAGATCTGTGGCTCTGCCGCCTCACACTGCCACACATTGACGTCAAAATAGATCAAGGGTTCCACGTACATGGCAAATAATGTCACCGGTATTGTAAGAATAGTGAAAGCAGCCGGTTATTCCTGGCAAGGATTGCGCGCTGCCTGGCAGCATGAAGCCGCGTTTCGCCAGGAAGCGGTTGCGGCGCTGGTGGCGATTGTTATCGCTTGCTGGCTGGATGTGGATGCCATCACCCGCGTGTTGTTGATTGGCTCTGTGATGCTGGTGGTCATTGTCGAAGTCCTTAATAGTGCCATCGAATCCGTGGTTGATCGCATCGGGCAGGAGCAACATCCGCTAGCGGGGCGCGCCAAAGATATGGGGTCGGCTGCGGTACTGCTGACTATCTTACTGGCTCTGTTTGTTTGGATCGCCTTGCTCTGGTCGCATTTGAGATAAAGATTCCAGATTCCTCAACCCGCTGATTTTTCCCTCTGTTATGGTTTTCATTCCGCCAATACCTGTATATACTCACAGCGACTGTATAAACAACCAGGGGGCGGGATGAAAGCGTTAACTGCACGGCAGCAACAGGTCTATGACCTGATTCGCGACCATATTAACCAGACGGGCATGCCGCCAACGCGTGCGGAAATTGCTGCGCAACTGGGTTTTCGCTCGCCCAATGCTGCTGAAGAGCATCTGAAAGCGCTGGCGCGTAAAGGCGTAATTGAAATCGTTTCTGGCGCATCGCGCGGGATTCGTTTGCTAATGGAAGAAGAACCGAGCGAAGGGCTGCCGCTGATTGGCCGCGTTGCTGCGGGTGAACCGCTGTTGGCACAAGAACATATCGAAGCGCACTATCAAGTAGATGCCAACCTGTTCAAACCGAGCGCGGATTTTCTGCTGCGCGTCAGCGGTATGTCGATGAAAGACATCGGCATTATGGATGGAGATCTATTAGCAGTGCATAAAACGCAGGAAGTGCGTAACGGCCAGGTTGTGGTGGCGCGCATTGATGATGAAGTCACGGTGAAACGCTGGAAAAAGCAGGGCGCGATTGTGCATTTGCTGCCAGAAAACAACGATTTCCAACCGATTGTGGTCGATACGCGCGAGCAACTGCTGACCATTGAAGGCTTGGCAGTTGGCATCGTGCGCAACGGCGAGTGGCTCTGATTTATTTCTGGATTTTCCCAACTGCGGCGGCGTGAAATTCGCTGGCCGCAGTCTGCTATTCTACTCTCCTGAAACTTCTTCTGCGGCACAGTCCGGCGTTATCACGCTGATCACCGCATAAAACGGAATGGGCTGATGCGGCTGTTTTCCTCTTCAGATAAAACACTCTGGCGGCTAGCGCTGCCGATGATCCTCTCTAATATCACCGTGCCATTATTGGGCGTGGTGGATACCGCAGTGATTGGTCATCTCGACAGCTCAATCTATTTGGGCGGCGTCGCGGTGGGCACCACAGCAACCAGCTTTATCTTTATGTTGCTGCTATTCCTACGTATGAGCACCACCGGACTAACCGCTCAGGCGTTTGGCGCCAATGATAAAACCGCACTGGCGCGCGCGTTAACCCAGCCGCTGCTGATCGCGTTGGTGTTTGGCATGCTGTTTATGCTGTTACGAACGCCGGCGAGTAATTTGGCCGCCGCATTGATGGGCGGTAGCGCAGCAGTGCAGCAACAGGCGCAAATATTCATTGAGATTCGCTGGCTCAGCGCGCCCGCCACGCTAGCCAATTTAGTGATTCTTGGCTGGTTGCTCGGCGTGCAATATGCGAGAGCGCCGATGGTGCTGCTGATTATCGGTAATCTGGTGAATATCCTGCTTGATCTGCTGTTCGTGCTTAAGCTGCACTGGGGCGTGGCCGGTGCGGCGGCGGCAACTGCATCGGCGGAATATGTCACGCTTGCCGTTGGTTTGTGGATGGTGGCGCGTGTACTCAAGATGCGCGGTATTCACTTTTCATTATTAAAAAGCAGCTGGCGCGGCGATGCGGCGCGCTTGTTCCGTCTTAATCGCGACATCATGTTGCGTTCCCTCATGCTGCAAATCTGTTTCGCTTCGTTGACGTTACTTGGCGCGCGTATTGGCCCAGATGTGGTGGCGGTCAATGCGGTGTTGCTGATGTTCCTGACTTTCACGGCCTATGCGTTAGATGGCTTTGCTTACGCGGTAGAAGCCTGTTCCGGTGAAGCGGTTGGCGCGAAAGATCGCAGTAAGTTACTGCTAATCTGGCATGCGGCCTGTCGTCAGGCGTGTTTTGTTGCGCTGATGTTTGCGGTGATTTATGCCTGCACCGGACCACAGATCGTCGCCATGCTGACTTCCCTTGAAGCGCTGCGCGAAATGGCCGATCGCTACCTCATCTGGCAGGTGATTTTGCCGCTGGTGGGCGTGTGGTGTTATCTGCTGGATGGCATGTTTATCGGTGCCACGCGTGGACGTGAAATGCGTAACAGCATGGTGATGGCGGCGATCGGTTATGGCATTACGCTTTTGACATTACCGTGGCTGGGCAATCACGGCTTGTGGCTGGCGGTGACGGTGTTTCTTGCCTTGCGCGGATTAACGTTGTGGCTGGTCTGGCGCGGTCATTGGCGGCGTGACAGCTGGTTTAATGCTTGATAAGCGAAGCGTAACCTACAGATTAATCTGTATTTCCCGGCAAACTGCGCAGCGCCTACTATAATTATCTCAAACGGCGCAAATGAGTAGCGCGTTGTGTGGGTATTTCCTTATTTATACAGGGGATCTACCCGTCTCACTCAGGATGACGTGGAGGATTATATGAACAAAGACGAAGCGAGCGGTAACTGGAAGCAGTTTAAAGGGAAATTTAAAGAGAAGTGGGGAAAACTCACTGATGACGATCTGACCGTGATTGAAGGTAAGCGCGATCAGCTGGTCGGCAAAATTCAGGAACGCTACGGCTACGCGAAAGATCAAGCCGAGAAAGAAGTGAAGGATTGGGAAACCACCAATAAAGATTACCGCTGGTAATTCCCGTTCAGGAAGATGCTCCTACCCACCGATCATTTAGCGTAGTGATCGGTAAGGCACACGGAAGTGCCACCCTATTTTCTCGCCCGTTTTTTCCCTTCCACCTGATGGTCATGTTCGCAGCTTTCATGATGGGTACAAGCCGCGACTTCCGCGCAGTTCTCACACAAACCATGTGCTTCAATCACTGTATGTCGCAGTGAAAATCCTGCCTGATCGGCTAAACCTGCAATGGTTTTTTCCACGCCGTGAGCATGTTTTTCTGTCACTGCCGCACAACCATCGCATACCAACATTACCGAAGTATGCGCCGGTTCATCGAAATGATGGCAAACCACATAGCTGTTGTTTGACTCAACGCGATGAATAAAGCCCTGTTCCAGCAAAAAATCCAGCGCACGATAAATGGTCGGCGGTTTAGCCTGTGGCTCGCTGACACGCAACTGATCCAGCAAATCATAGGCGCTTATCGAACCATTTTGCTCCGCCATTAAACGCAGCACTTCTGCGCGTTGGGTGGTGAGGCGCACGCCGCGGTCGAGGCAAAGTGATTCAGCCTGAGTCAGAAGTTGTTCGGGCGTGAGGTTTGACATAAGCGTTCTCCAGGTTACAGGTGATGTTATTTTATCACACAAATTTTTACCCTGCTGTGATTGCTTTTTATCCTTAAAGCGCCTCAGAAAATTCCCACCAATCAACAAATTACCTGAATCATTTCCCCGGTTATTTTTTTGCAGCATTTTTGCTGTACCAATCGTAACTGGTAGGCACGACAACGGTTGAGGGCTTTTGCTTTGCAACTCACCAGGTTAGCGTCTATGGTTCAAAAGGTCTTAAGTAATTTCTGGCATCAATTTACTCACTGTTAATATTTCTGCATAAAAACACAGCAGAATGGTGCGGGCGTATCCAATTCTGCGAATAGCAGTGCTATTTCCTTTTAATTCACAGCAATGAAGCGTTAGCCAGGGTTCAGAATAGCGGCTAACTAAACTGTTCAGTCGGTGAGAGGCTCAGCGACATTTTAAAGGTGATGGCAGGCTCATGGTGAAGACATTATTCAGGCACAAAAAAGTTGCTTATCTTGTTGGTTTGAATGCGGTATTTCTTTCTACTTCGGCTCTGGCAGCAGGTACATGGTACGACGCACGCAATGATGCGATGGGCGGCACTGGCGTGGCGTCTTCCACATGGAGTTCAGCGGTGCTGGCTAACCCAGCATTGATGACCAAAGCGCAGCCTGAAGACAACGTCAGCATCATTTTCCCTTCAGCGGGCGCACAGGTTACTGACAAAGACAAATTAATCGACCGTGTCGATGACATCACCGATACCGTCGATCGCTATCAGAAAGTGATTGATGGCCTGACATTCGCCGATTACCTCAATGGCTACCCGCAACTTAAAGCGGCTGCTGGCGATATGGCGAATCAGCTCAGTGATTTACGTGGCAACAAAGCCGATGGCACTGCGGGTGTGGCGCTGGCTGTCACGGTTCCTAATGAAACCCTGCCGTTTGCCTTCATTACCAAGGCGTATGGCACGGCGCACGTGCGCGCCAACGTGGCGGACAGCGATATTGCTTACCTGCGCGGCGTAGCCAATGGCAGCATCATTCCGCGTCCCGGTGATGAAGATAATCTGCGCTCCAGCGCTAACGGGTTGGCGGCGTTAATCACCGATTATGGCGTTGCCGTTGCTCATGAGTTCTCGATTGCAGGTCATCCGGTTTCACTGGGCGTAACGCCAAAGGTGCAAAAAACCTGGCTGTATAACTACACCGCCAGCATCTACAACTACGACAAGAACGATATCAACGACAGTCGCTATCGCAGCAGCGATACCGGTTTTAACGTCGATGCCGGTCTTGCCACCGATTTCGGTGACCACTGGACGTTAGGCGTGACCGGACAGAACCTGGTTTCGCGTGACATCGACACCAAAGAGGTCAATGGTTACAGCGATACCTACCAAATCCGACCGCTGGTCACCACCGGACTTTCGTGGAATTACGGGGCATTTACCGTGGCCGGTGATGTGGATTTGACACAAACCAAACGCTTTAAATCGCAAGAGAGCAGCCAATATGCTGGCGTCGGTGCCGAATATCGCGTGCTGGAATGGTTGGCGCTACGTGCCGGTTATCGCGCCGATATGAAATCGAACGATACCAATGTCTTCACCGCTGGTTTGGGCGTGTCGCCATTCCACAATACGGTACATCTGGATCTGGCCGGTTCGGTGGGCGAAGACAATACTGTCGGTGCCATGTTGCAGCTTGGATTTAACTTCTAACCGATGAATTTCACATCACGGTTACATTCAACCTGATTTCTCGTGAACAGGCTCACATAAAACAGGTCGCAATCGGCGACCTGTTTTTTTTCATCTGCGGGAAATTGTGATCGCAATCAATCAGCGTAACTGGGCCAGATTGAGCTGGGAAAGCAGCCAGGTTTTAAAGCTGTCGAGCGCAAAATGGCGATGCTGATGGCGCGGAAACACCAAATAGTGGCCGATGTAATGAATCTCTTGCGTGGTATTGATCAGCGGACACACTAAACGCCCACTCGCCAATTCGCGTTCGGCCAGCAATTTGGATTCCAGCACCACGCCCAGCCCATCGACGGCGGCGGCAATCGCCATAAAGCTGCGGTCAAAGCGCAAACCATAATGGCGCGGCGGCGTGAGGTTATTAGCCTCAAACCAACCTTTCCATTGATAAAGCTGCACATCACATTGGATCAGTGGCTGATGATAAAGATCCTCAGGCTGCTTGATCTGCGCGGCCAGCGCTGGCGAACAAAGCGGCGTTAACTCTTCCACCGCCAGCGGAATCTTTTCATAAGGCGATGGACGCGGCTCGCCATAAACAATATCCAAATCAAAGTCATCCTGCTCGAAGCGCGCGTATTCGGTGCTGGCCGATAGACGCAAATCGATATGCGGATGCGCCTGAATAAAGCTGCCCAGCCGCGGCAACAGCCATTGATGAGCGAAACTCGGCGCGGTGTGCAAGCGCAGCGGACGCGACTCATCGGCGGTCACCAGCGCCAAGCCGCGCTGCATCTCATCAAAGCCACGCTGAATGTGCTCCAGCAACACCACGCCTTCTTTGGTGAGGATGATTTCGCGCGTACTGCGCTGGAATAAACGCGTCTCCAGCGTCTCTTCCAGTTTGCGGATGGCGTGACTGATGGCGCTGGGCGAGAGATCGAGTTCTTTCGCCGCGCTGGCAAACGCGCCAGTACGACCAGCCGCTTCAAACGCCCGTAATAGTGAAAGCGGGGCTTTTCTCAATAACGACATTCGTGAATCCCATTCAACAGTAGATGCATTTTTTGCTTTTGTCGGTCGGCGCTGTGGCTGCGTAATCTGTTCCCAAGGGGCAAAGCGAGCGTGGGCAGCCGTTCTCACAGGTGAATAGCATGCACATTTCTCCGTGATAGATCTGCCCGCTACTCGCCACTTTTGCAAGATTTCACCTTTCTCAGGAACACTTATGACGACTCTCGCAGAACCTGAAGTGACCACTTTGCAACGTTTGCAGCAACACGCGTATCACATCCGTCGCTACGCGTTGCAAATGGGCGAAGTACAAGGGCAAGGCTACATCGGTCAGGCGTTGGGATTGGCCGATATGCTGGCGGTGGCGTGGTGCCACGCGATGAATATCCGCCCGGAAGATCCGGAATGGGAAGGTCGCGATCGCTTCCTGCTGTCGCACGGTCATTACGCTATCGCGCTGTACGCGGCGCTGATTGAAGCGGGCGTGATTCCTGAAGAAGAGTTGGAAACCTACGGCTCTGACGACAGCCGTTTGCCAATGTCCGGCATGGCAACCTACACGCCCGGCATGGAGATCTCTGGCGGCTCGCTCGGCCAGGGATTGACGATTGGTGTCGGCATGGCGCTGGCGCTGCGCCACAAAGGCAATCCGGCGTTTGTGTATAACTCAATGTCGGATGGCGAGTTAGATGAAGGCGCCACCTGGGAAGCGGCGATGGGTGCGGCGCATCATCAGCTGTCGAACCTGATCGTATTAGTGGATATCAATCAGCAGCAGGCCGACGGTCCTTCCAGCAGCGTGATGGGTTTTGAACCGCTGGCAGATAAGTGGCAGGCGTTTGGCTGGCACGTACAACGCGTGAATGGCAACGATATCGCCGCAGTACAACAGGCGTTTGACCGTGCGCGTGCGCTGCAAGAGCCGAAACCGCGGGTGATTCTGCTGGATACCTTGATGGGCAAAGGCGTGCCGTTCCTTGAAGCACGAGAAAAGAACCACTTTATTCGGGTTGATGCCGATGAATGGCAGCAGGCCATCGCCATCCTCGATCAGGCTCAGGAGGCCGCACAATGAGCAGCATCACCGCAGAGAAAAAACCGCGCTTGACCACTTCGGCGATGATTGCCTCGATCGCCAGCGAAGGACAGAAAACCGTCTCCGCGCCGTTTGGTCATGCACTGGTGAAAGCCGCGGCCACGCGACCAAATATTGTTGGCCTGACTGCCGATCTGTCGAAATACACCGATCTGCACATTTTTGCTCAGGCTCATCCTGAACGTCATTTTCAGATGGGCATGGCTGAACAGCTGCTAATGGGCGCTGCGGGCGGCATGGCGAAAGAGGGCATGACGCCGTTTGCCACCACCTATGCAGTGTTCGCCACGCGTCGCGCCTATGACTTTATCCATCAGGTGATTGCCGAAGAGCAGCTCAACGTGAAGATTTGCGCCGCGCTGCCGGGTTTAACCACCGGTTACGGGCCGAGTCATCAAGCCACGGAAGATATTGCGCTGATGCGTGGCATTCCGGGCCTGACGATTGTTGATCCTTGCGATGCGCTGGATACCGAACAAGCGGTGGCGGCGATTGCCGATCATCAAGGCCCGGTTTACATGCGCCTGCTGCGCGGCAAAGTACCGCTGGTGCTGGACGAATACGATTACCATTTCGAATTAGGCAAAGCCAAAATGCTGCGCGATGGCCGCGATGTCTTGCTGATCGCCAGCGGGATTATGACCATGCGCGCGCTGGAAACGGCCAAGGCGTTGGCGCATGACAACGTGGATGTGGCGGTGCTGCATGTGCCGACCATCAAGCCGCTGGACACAGAAACCATCATCGCGCAGTGCCAGCGCGCCGGGCGTTTAGTGGTGGTGATGGAGAATCACAGCGTGGTCGGCGGTTTAGGTGAAGCGATTGCCACCAGCTTGCTGCACGCGCAGGTGATGCCGGTGTTCAAACATATTGGCCTGCCAGACAAATTCCTCGATGCCGGTGCGTTGCCAACTTTGCACGACCGTTACGGGATTTCCACTGATGCCGTGGTCAGCGCGATTCGCGTCTGGCTGGCGTAAATGCGTAAGGAGAAAAGCATGAAAGTTATCTTCGTCGGCACCGGGGCGATTGGCGTACCGATGGCCTGCCAGATTCAGCAGGCCGGACATGCGGTTTTGGGTGTGGATGTGTTCGAGGCGTCGCGCCAACGTGCGCAGGCGCAGGGCATTGAAGCGGTCAGCAGCATCACGCAAGCACCAGAAGCGGATGTGGTGGTGGTGATGGTTGCCACGCCGCAGCAGTTGCAGGCGCTGGTGGCTGAAGCCTTGCCGCAGGTGGCGGGGCAACATTGGGTGATTATGTCCACCGTTGGCCCGCAAGCGGTGCGGGAAGCAGCCGTTCAGCTGATCGCGGCAGGGGCAAAAGTGGTCGATGCGCCAGTGACGGGCGGCACCGCGCGCGCCAGCACCGGGGAATTAGTGATTTTTGCATCAGGTGAAGCGGCGGCGATCGCCACCGTTGATCCGATATTAAAAGCCATGGGATCGGTGTCGATCGTCGGCAGCGAGATCGGCGAAGGTCAGGGGATCAAAGTGATCAACCAGCATCTGTGTTCGGTGCACATCGTGGCGGCCGCCGAAGCGCTAAGTCTGGCAACATCATTAGGGCTGGATCCGGCGCAGGTGCTGAAGCTGGTGGAACGCGGTGCGGCGGGTTCGTGGATGTTGTCGGATCGTGGCCCACGCATGTTGGAGGGCACCGATGTGGCGGTTTCCAGCGCCATCAATATTTTTGTGAAAGACAGCGGGTTAGTGGCAGAGGCGGCGATCGCCTGTCACGCAGAGGTTCCGCTCTTACAGGTCGCTCATGCTCGTTATCTGGCGGCAGCAGAAGCCGGATTGGGGCAACGTGATGACAGCAGAGTGATTGAAACCTGGCAAAAACCGACACGTTAACCAGTCAGTCACGCTGCCCGAAAAAATATCATAATACCGGGGTAAGACATGAACACGACTTCTGTACCTGCAAGCACCCGCGAAAACGCGGCCAAAGTCTCCTTCGCATCGATGATTGGATCGGCAGTTGAGAGCTACGATTTCTTCATCTACGGCACGGCGGCGGCGGCCTATTTTGGCCCGATTTTTTTCCATACCAAAGAGCCGATCATCGGCATTCTCGCGGCCTTCGCCACCTTAGCAGTTGGCTTCCTGATGCGTCCGCTGGGCGGTTATCTGGCCGGACACTTTGGCGATCGCTATGGCCGCAAAACCGTGCTGTTTTGGTCGCTGCTGGCAATGGGCGGCGCGACGGTGCTGATCGGCGCGTTACCCACCTATGAACAAGCGGGCATCCTGGCACCAATCTTGTTGATCTTACTCAGGATGATCCAGGGGATCGGATTCGGCGCGGAATGGGGCGGCGCAGTGTTAATGGCCTTTGAGCATGCGCCGGCCAAAAAGCGCGGTTTCTTCGGCGCGGTGCCACAATTGGGCATTCCGCTCGGCCTGCTGCTGGCGAACGGCTCTTTTCTGCTCTCGGCCGCATTGTTTGAAGGCGATTGGGTGTGGCGCATGCCGTTCCTGATCTCCTTTGTGATGGTGGCGATCGGCATCTTTATTCGTCTGCAAGTGGCGGAATCACCGGAGTTTGAAAAAGCCAAAGCCGACAATCAGATCGTCAAACAACCGGCGCTGGAAGTGATTCGCCGCGATTGGCGCACCATCGTCAAGATTATGGGCTTACGTCTGGCGGAAACCGGCGGTTACTACATCACCACCAGTTTTATGCTTTCGTATGTGGTGCTGGCGAAAATTACCGATACCCATCATGTGCTGTGGGGCACGCTGATCGGTTCGGCGCTTGGTTTGGGCAGCCACTTGCTGTACGGCGCGTTGAGTGACAAATACGGTCGTCGCCCAATCTTCCTGATTGGCGCCATCTTCACCATCTTGTTCGGTATCCCGATGTTCATGCTGATCAATACCGGCGCCGTAACCATGGTGATTGTGGCGGTAGCGATGTCGCTGCTGTTCAGCCATGACCCGATCTTTGCGGTGGAATCGAGCTGGTTCTCCGAGCAGTTCCCGGCCAATGTGCGCTCATCAGGGATTTCACTCGGCTACAACGGCGCATCGGTAGTGGCGGGTTTGCTGCCGTTCATCGCCACCGGCGTTTACAGCATGGTGGGCTGGATTGGACCGGCGGTGATGTTCTCGCTGCTGGGAGTGATTTCCACTTGGGTTGCCTTGCACACGCGAGAAACTGCTCCGGCGCGCGTGGGTGAGCCTGCTCGTCAGCCTGCTTCTGCGACAAAAGCACGTACGGTGTAGTGCTAATAACGGGCGGCTGTGTCGCCCGTTATTGCTGTGCTATCATTTGCGCAGTTTCTCATCACTCACTTACTGCGGATTTACTGCGTTTCATGACCGATACCTTCTCCTCGCAACGTTTTTCTATTGCCCCAATGCTCGACTGGACCGATCGCCACTGTCGTTATTTCCACCGCAAACTCAGCGGCGATACGCTGCTGTACACCGAAATGGTGACCACTGGCGCGATCATTCACGGCAAAGGTGATTATCTGGCTTATAGCGAGGACGAGCATCCGCTGGCGCTGCAATTGGGCGGAAGCGATCCGGCGGCGCTGGCGCAATGTGCCAAGCTCGCTGAAGAGCGCGGCTACGACGAGATTAACCTCAACGTCGGTTGCCCATCCGATCGCGTGCAGAACGGCCGTTTTGGCGCTTGCCTGATGGCGGATGCGCAGCTGGTGGCGGATTGCATTAAAGCGATGCGCGATGTGGTGAGCATCCCGGTCACGGTGAAAACCCGCATCGGTATTGATGAGCAGGACAGTTATGAATTCCTGTGTGATTTTATCGGCACCGTGGCGCAACAGGGCGGCTGCGACACCTTTATCATTCATGCGCGTAAAGCCTGGCTCTCTGGTTTGAGTCCAAAAGAGAACCGTGAAATCCCACCGCTCGATTATCCGCGTGTGTATCAGCTGAAGCGTGATTTCCCGGCGCTGACCATGGCGATTAACGGCGGCATTAAGACGCTGGAAGAAGCGAAGCAGCATTTGCAGCACATGGATGGCGTGATGATGGGGCGCGAAGCCTACCAAAATCCGGGCATTCTGGCGCAGGTGGATCGTGAGCTGTTTGGCCGCGATACGCCGCTGACGGATCCGGTGGCGGTGGTGCGCTCCATGTATCCTTATATCGAAGCGGAGTTATCGCAGGGAACCTATCTTGGCCACGTTACGCGCCATATGTTGGGCCTGTTCCAGGGGATTCCTGGCGCACGCCAATGGCGCCGTCACTTGAGTGAAAATGCCCACAAACCGGGTGCTGATGTGCGCGTGTTAGAAGCGGCGCTGGCGCTGGTAGCGGATAAGATCCCGCAGGAAGCCTAATAAGTTTGCACATACCGTAGCGGCGCAATTTATTGCGCAATGTCTGGATGGGCTGTGTGGCGCAACTAGGCAAGTTCAACACAATGCGATAAATCGCGCCGCTACGAATCGTACATATCTGGTTAATTATTTCCTCGCCACATGTTGGTTTTTTTCACCACTCTGCAATTGTGCATTTTTTCCCTCATTCAATAATTTCAATCAGTTAGCATCTCCACGGAGTTGGCACGCATCTTGTAATGCTCCTGATGTACCCATATCGGAAATTCTGGAGAACCTTCGTGGAAATACTCTTTGTTCTCGGCTTCTTTCTCATGCTGCTGGTGACCGGCGTTTCATTGCTGGGTGTCATCGCGGCCTTGATTGTTGCTACCGCTTTAATGTTCTTTGGCGGATTGCTGGCAATTGTTATTAAATTGTTGCCGTGGCTGATCTTGGCGCTAGTGGCGGCGTGGCTGTATCGTGCATTTTCCACCCCATCGGGCGAAGCAAAATTGAACCGTCTGAAAAGAAAAATCAGTGACTTAGAACGGAAGGGTTGGCGCTAATTGCGGTGAAGATCACAGACCAGGAAATTGCTTAGTACGAATCCGCAATTAAACATATTTTTTACTTATGTTTTCTGCCAGGATGATTGGCGTTGTTTCAACACGAATTCATCGCCGCTGTCCCTACACCAGCGCGAACTATAAAAAGAAAGAAAAAGGGGCTTCCTACGGGAAGCCCCGTTTGCATTTAGCGATCAGGGAATCAGCAAGCTCGAACCTTGCGTGGCTCGGCTTTCCAGCACTTGATGCGCGCGCACCGCATCGCTCAAGGTAAATTTCTGCTGATCTGGAACATTCACTTGAATGGCACGGCTGGCAATCAGCGAGAACAGCTCATTGCTGGCGGCATCCAGTTCTTCGCGATTGGTGATGTAACCAAACAGCGAAGGGCGCGTAACGAACAGCGAGCCTTTCTTGTTGAGAATGCCCAAGTCCACGCCCGTTACTGGCCCGGAAGCATTGCCAAAACTCACCATCAAACCGTGGCGACGCAAGCTGTCGAGCGACGGCTCCCAGGTATCTTTGCCCACTGAGTCATACACCACCGCGACTTTCTCACCGTTGGTCAACTCGCTGACGCGCTTGGCGATATCCTCTTCGCGATAATTGATGGTTGCCCATGCTCCGGCATCTTTGGCGATTTTGGCTTTTTCAGCAGAGCCGACGGTGCCGATCAGATGCGCGCCCAACGCTTTTGCCCATTGGCAAGCGATCAAACCGACGCCGCCCGCCGCAGCGTGGAACAGGAAGATTTCATCGGCTTTGACTTTGTAAGTCTGACGCAGCAAATACTGCACAGTCAGCCCTTTCAGGAAGGACGCGGCACCCTGCTCGAAGCTGATGCTTTCCGGCAGAATCACCAATCTGTCTTCTGCCACATTGTGCAGTTCGCTGTACGCGCCCAGTGCCGCCTGGCAATAGACCACGCGATCGCCAACTTTAAAACGCGTTACACCCGATCCGACACGTTTCACCACGCCCGCGGCTTCGGTGCCGACGCCCGAAGGGAAGCTGGCTTGCGGATACAAGCCGCTGCGCACGTAAGTATCAATGTAGTTAATGCCAATGGCCTTATTTTCCACCTGCACTTCGTGTGCAGCGGGATCGGCCAGCTCGAAATCGACCCATTGCAAAACTTCCGGGCCGCCGTGTTGGTTGAATTGAATCCGCTTTGCCATTCTGACTCCTGTGATTGTTCATCCTGGGACGGTATACTTGCGCGTCCCTTTCACGATCGGTAATGCATTCACTATGGCAGGAAATAAACCCACCAACAAATC
>NZ_JBCNNP010000012.1:0-97283 GCF_039594315.1 Pantoea sp. | reverse complement strand
CCAGCGCACCTACACAGGCTAAAGTTACGGCTCCAGGCTAGACTTTAGATCCATAACACCAAACCTGATAAAGTTGGGGAAATAGAATGTTCCAGCAAGAAGTTACCATTACCGCACCTAACGGCCTTCATACCCGTCCTGCAGCTCAGTTCGTGAAAGAAGCCAAGGCTTTCCAGTCAGAAATCACTGTGACCTCTAATGGCAAATCTGCCAGCGCGAAAAGCCTGTTCAAACTGCAGACTTTAGGTCTGACTCAAGGTACGGTTGTTACGCTGTCTGCCGAAGGTGAAGACGAGCAGCAAGCGGTTGAGCACCTGGTCAAGCTGATGGCTGAGCTGGAGTAATCGGCTCAGTTCGCAACTAAACCGACCCCTTTGCCCCATTGAGTGCAAATATCTTGATCGCGGACAACCTGTCCGCGTTCTTGCATCTTTAGAGTACTGCTCCGCGACAGTGGCGACGCATCGGGTCAATGAGCCATCGTGATTAAAAGGTAGGGTTATGATTTCAGGCATTTTAGCATCACCGGGTATCGCTTTCGGCAACGCACTGCTGCTGAAGGAAGATGAGATCGTCATTAATCGTAAAAAAATTACCGACGATCAGGTTGAGCAGGAAGTTCAGCGCTTCCTCGATGGACGTAGCAAAGCTGCGACACAGCTCGAAGCCATCCGCATTAAAGCCGGTGAAACCTTCGGTGAAGAGAAAGCTGCGATCTTTGAAGGTCACATCATGCTGCTCGAAGACGAAGAGCTTGAGCAGGAAATCATCGACCTCATCAAAAAAGACCACGCGACTGCGGACGCCGCAGCTCACTCTGTGGTTGAAGGCCAGGCCGTTGCCCTGGAAGAGCTAGACGACGAATACCTGAAAGAGCGCGCGGCTGACGTACGTGACATCGGTAAGCGTCTGCTGCAAAACATCCTTGGTCTGCATATTGTTGACCTCAGCGCGATTGCTGAAGAATCTATTTTGGTGGCAAAAGATTTAACGCCTTCAGAAACTGCACAGCTGAACCTGAAAAAGGTGCTGGGCTTTATTACCGATATCGGTGGCCGTACTTCTCATACATCTATCATGGCGCGTTCACTGGAACTGCCTGCGATTGTCGGCACCGGTAACGTGACCGCGACCGTGAAAAACGGCGACTTCCTGATTCTGGATGGCGTGAACAACAAGATTTACGTCAATCCTTCTGAAGAAGTTCAGGAAGAACTGAAAGCCATTCAGACTCAATATCTGTCTGAAAAACACGAACTGGCGAAACTGAAAGATCTGCCAGCTATCACGCTGGACGGCCATCAGGTTGAAGTTTGTGCCAACATCGGTACCGTGCGTGATGTCGCCGGTGCAGAGCGTAACGGCGCAGAAGGCGTTGGCTTGTACCGTACCGAATTCCTGTTCATGGATCGCGATTCTCTGCCGACTGAAGAAGAGCAGTTCCAGGCGTATAAAGCCGTTGCTGAAGCCGTCGGTTCGCAGGCGGTTATCGTGCGTACCATGGACATCGGCGGCGACAAAGATCTGCCGTACATGAACCTGCCAAAAGAAGACAACCCGTTCCTCGGCTGGCGTGCGATTCGTATCGCAATGGACCGTAAAGAGATTCTGCATGCGCAGCTGCGTGCGATTCTGCGTGCGTCCTCTTTCGGTAAACTGCGCATCATGTTCCCGATGATCATTTCGGTAGAAGAAGTTCGCATCCTGAAAGGCGAGCTGGAGCTGCTGAAAACGCAACTGCGTGAAGAAGGCAAATCCTTTGATGAGACCATTGAAGTGGGCATCATGGTAGAAACGCCAGCTTCCGCGGTGATCGCGCGTCATCTGGCGAAAGAAGTCGACTTCTTTAGTATTGGGACAAACGACCTGACGCAGTATACTCTGGCGGTCGATCGTGGTAATGATTTGATTTCACACCTCTATAACCCGATGACCCCTTCTGTTCTGGGCCTCATCAAGCAAGTGATCGATGCATCACATGCCGAAGGGAAATGGACCGGCATGTGTGGTGAGCTGGCTGGTGATGAACGTGCTACACTACTGTTACTGGGAATGGGGCTGGATGAATTCAGCATGAGCGCCATTTCAATCCCAAGCATCAAGAAGATCATTCGTAATACTAATTTCGAAGATGCGAAGGCATTGGCGGAGCAGGCTCTGGATCAACCGACAGCGGATGATTTGATGAATTTGGTCAACAAGTTCATTAAAGAAAAAACGCTCTGCTGATCCACGGACGCTAGCCTCAAATTACTGCTTAGGAGAAGAT
The DNA here is from genome assembly GCF_039594315.1 of Pantoea sp. Taxonomy (GTDB): domain Bacteria; phylum Pseudomonadota; class Gammaproteobacteria; order Enterobacterales; family Enterobacteriaceae; genus Pantoea. Next base: position 95,014 of record NZ_JBCNNP010000012.1, on the reverse strand, counting down.
CATGGGTTTGTTTTCTAAACTTTTTGGCGAAAAATCAGAGAGCGCTTCAGGAACGATTGATATTGTTGCGCCTCTGTCAGGCGAAATCGTAAACATCGAAGACGTGCCTGATGTGGTATTCGCTGAGAAAATCGTGGGTGACGGTATCGCAATCAAACCGACCGGCAACAAAATGGTTGCTCCGGTTGATGGTACTATCGGCAAGATTTTCGAAACTAACCACGCATTTTCAATCGAATCTGATAACGGCATCGAACTGTTTGTTCACTTCGGTATCGACACGGTTGAGCTTAAAGGTGAAGGTTTCAAACGCATCGCTGAAGAAGGCCAGAAGGTCAAGAAAGGCGACGTGGTGATCGAGTTTGATCTGGCTCTGCTGGAAGAGAAAGCAAAATCCACGCTGACGCCGGTGGTGATTTCGAACATGGACGAAATCAAAGACCTGATTAAACTCTCCGGTCCGGTAACTGTGGGCGAAACGCCAGTTATCCGCATCAAGAAATAAGATTCGTCAGAATAGTAAAACGGCACCCACTGGGTGCCGTTTTTATTTGTGCATTACAATACAATCAATCCTGCTTCCAGCGCGGCAGCTTCAATGTCAGCTCCAATCCCCCTTCCGGCCGATTTACCGCCTGCACTTCGCCGTGATGCGCCAGAATCACCTTACGCACGATTGAGAGCCCCAAACCGTAACCTTTGCCCATCAGCGGCGAATTAACGCGTACAAAGGGATCGAAGATGCTCGACAATTTCTCGTCGTCAACGCCCGGCCCCTGATCGCTTACACGAATCGCCAGCCACTGATTTTCCGCCTGCAAACGCACGCTAATATGCTGACCTTGATGCGAAAAACGCAGCGCATTGCGCAGCACATTCTCTACACCGCGACGAATCAACTCAGCGTTACCATGCACGGTGTAATCCGCTTTCTCATCAACCTGAAAATCGACGTTGACGCCCGGAATCTGCGCTTCGTAGCGCACATCCGTCACCACCGCCTGCAATAAACCGGTGAGGTCGAAATACTGCTCACCCGGCATGCTTTCATGCTCAGCCCGCGACAGCGTCAACAGTTCGCCGATCATCTTATCGAGGCGACGTGCTTCTTCATCTATGCGATTAAGTGAAGATTCCACCGATTCCGGCGTTTGACGGGCCAACCCGGTCGCTAGCTGCAAACGCGCCAGCGGTGAACGGAGTTCGTGCGAAATATCATGCAGCAACTCTTCACGCGCTTTTACCAACGTATCGAGGCGCTCCACCATTGCGTCAAAATCCTGCGCCACGTTAGAAAGCTCATCGTGGCGTTTACGCATCACCGGATAAAGCCGCACCGACAAATCTCCACTTGAGACGCGCGCAAAACCTTCGCGCAGTTGCCGCATCGGGCGCGTCAGGTTCCACGCCAGCAGCATGCTAAACAGCAGCCCCAGCGCGCCAGCGAAGGTAAACATCGGTTCTGGGATATTGAGGATGCGACGCGGCCCGCCACCGCCCATTGAGCTATCTTCACGCAGGCCTTTCACGTCATAGCGTAGCTCGTACTCTTTGCCGTCCTGCCCTTTCACCCAACGCACAATCACATTGGGAAAAGGTCCGTGGAACGGTGCGCTGAAGGTTTCTGGCGGCGCATTGCTCGGCGTGGCGGCAGGTTTATCATGCTGAATGACCGAGAAAAACTGGCGATCGTTGGGTTCCCAATCGGCCATCATGTCTTCCAGCGAGCTCGGCCCGCCACGCTCCAGCACCGATACTGCTGAAGCCATTTGCAGATTGACGATACGGCGAATCGCGACAATCTCCGGCGGTTCATGGCGATTACCGGAGAGCGTAAAACCTAACCACAATAGCTGGCTGATAATCACAAACACGATCCAGAAGCCCAACAAGATCTTCCAGAACATGCGGCCGCGATAGCTGTGTTTCATCGAATGCGATAACCAATACTGCGCACAGTTTCAATGTTGACGCTGTCAGCGGTTAATGCAGCCAGCTTTTGGCGGATGTTGCTGATATGCACATCCACGCTGCGATCGTAGGCTTCACGCGGACGGCCCAAACCTTTTTCCGACAGTTCATCTTTCGATACCACACGATCCGGCGCACGCAGCAACAGATCCAGCAGATTGAATTCAGAAGCAGTGAGATCAAAGGCTTTGCCCTGCCATTCAGTAATGCGCGTGGCAGGATTGAGGCTGAGATCGCCCCAGCGCAGCAGCTCTTTCTTATCCGGCACCGGAACCTGATCTTCAAAACGACGCAACACGGCACGCAAACGCGCCACCAGCTCACGCGGATAGCACGGTTTTGGCATGTAATCGTCTGCGCCCATTTCAAGGCCAATCACGCGATCGATGTTGTCGCCTTTGGCTGTCAGCATGATTACCGGCAAGCGGCTGTTTTGGCGTACCTGACGCAGTACATCAATACCGCTCATATCGGGCAGCATAATGTCGAGAATCATGGCGGTATAGTTGCCCGAAAGCGCGCCTTCAATACCGGCACTTCCGGTTAAAACCAATTGCGTTTCAAAGCCTTCCGCAATCAGATATTGGCTCAACATGGTGCCAAGTTCTACGTCGTCATCTACCAGCAGGATTTTCATTTTTATCTCTCGTACAAAATTGCCGCTATTTTGTCCTGACTCTACCGCGAGCGCAGCCGATTTTACGCGATCCTTACAGTGCTTACGCCAAGCAATTATTAGGGGAACTATAGACAAAAATGGCCCAGTCGTACTTTAAAGGTACGCGCAGGCCAGATTAAATGTGGGAAAAATAACTCAGTGGAATACGCCGGTGGAAAGGTAACGGTCGCCGCGATCGCAAACAATCGCCACCACCACGCTGCCGGGTTGAGCAGACGCAATGCGTAATGCGCCAGCAACCGCGCCGCCAGAACTCACGCCACAGAAAATCCCCTCACGCTGCGCCAGCGCACGCATGGTTTCTTCCGCTTCTTGCTGCGCCATATCGATGACGTCATCGACAAATTCAGCACGGTAAATGCCGGGCAAATAGGCTTCAGGCCAGCGACGAATCCCTGGAATGCTGCTGCCCTCTTTCGGCTGTAAGCCAATCACTTTTACCGCGGGAGCGAACTCTTTCAGGTAGCGACCGACGCCAGTAATGGTGCCGGTGGTGCCCATACTGGAGACAAAATGCGTCATGCGACCCTTGGTTTGCTGCCAGATTTCCGGTGCGGTGGTGAGATAGTGGCCCAGCGGGTTATCGGGATTATTAAACTGATCCAACACGCGTCCTTCGCCGCGATCGGCCATCGCCTGCGCCAAATCGCGTGCGCCTTCCATGCCCTGCTCACGCGTCACCAACAGCAATTCCGCGCCATAAGCGCGCATCGCATCCTGACGTTCCTGGCTCATGTTATCGGGCATCAGCAAGCGCAGCTTGTAGCCTTTCATCGCCGCGATCATCGCCAGTGCGATTCCGGTATTGCCGCTGGTGGCTTCAATTAAGGTATCGCCGGGTTTGATGTCGCCACGCAATTCCGCCTGATGGATCATCGACCAGGCAGCGCGATCTTTTACCGAACCGGCCGGATTGTTGCCTTCCAGCTTGAGCCAGATTTCACTGCCGTTATCAGGCGTCAGACGCTGCAACTTAATCAACGGCGTATTGCCGATGGTATTTTCCAGTGTGGTCACGATTTGATTCCAGACAGAAGAGAGGCAAACAGTGGGCGGGATCATCCCGCCCAGAGGAAGTGCTAAAAATATCAGGCGCTTTCGGCAAAGGCAACCGGGCGCAGCGGCGTAGTGCCATGATAAATACGAGCTTGTTGCAGGCCTACGAACAGACGTTCACCGCGAATCGGCGCGGTATGATCGCCATCGAACACCACCGAGAACACATCGCCCTGCCAACCGCTTGGCTGCACCACGATCTGCCAGAAGTGGCCGCGCGGGCTAATCTCCAGCACTTGTACCGGCAACGGCGTTTCGAGGCTGCTCTGGCGCGACACGTCGATTTCCCATGGACGCAGGAACAACTCGACGCCACCTTGATGCGCTGGCGTATAACCCAGCGGCCAGCGATGTGCGGCCACATGGAACTGCGAACCGTGCACTTCACCCTCAAAGCGGTTCACTTCGCCCAGGAACTCCAGCACGAAGCGTGTAGCCGGATCGCGCCACACTTCATCTGGCGTGCCCACTTGTTCAATGTTGCCCTGGCTCATCACCACCACGGTATCAGCCACTTCCATCGCTTCTTCTTGGTCGTGGGTCACAAACACGCTGGTGAATTTCAATTCTTCATGCAACTGACGCAACCAGCGGCGCAACTCTTTACGCACCTGCGCATCCAGTGCCCCAAACGGCTCATCCAGCAGCAGAATTTGCGGCTCAACCGCCAACGCACGCGCCAAGGCCACACGCTGTTTCTGTCCACCCGAAAGCTGCGCCGGGAAACGATTCGCCAGATGGGAAAGCTGCACCATCTCCAGCAAACGCGTGACACGTTGTTTGATCTCCGCAGAGCTCGGGCGCTCGCGGCGTGGCAGCACAGTCAGACCAAACGCGATGTTGTCGAACACCGTCATATGACGGAACAGGGCGTAGTGCTGGAACACAAAGCCAACCTGGCGATCGCGCGCGTGTACGCGACTAACGTCTTTACCGTTGAAATGAATCTGTCCGCTGTTCTGATGCTCCAGCCCGGCGATAATGCGCAGCAACGTGGTTTTGCCGGAACCGGATGGCCCAAGTAGCCCCACCATCTTGCCGGAAGGAATATCCAGAGAGATGTCGTTCAGCACCGCCGTGCGGTCAAACGATTTGTTAATTTGTTTAATCTCAATGCTCATGATTTTCCTCCTGTAGGCGCTTCTGCTGATGCTCTAATCGCCACTGCACCACGCTTTTCAGAAACAGCGTCACAATTGCCATCAGGGTCAACAGCGCGGCGGCAGTAAAGGCGCCCACGGTGTTGTAATCCTGATGCAGTAATTCAACCTGAAGCGGCAAGGTATAGGTCTCACCGCGTATCGATCCCGAAACCACCGAGACCGCACCAAATTCACCAATCGCGCGGGCATTGGTCAGCACCACGCCGTACAACAATGCCCAGCGGATGTTCGGCAGCGTTACGCGGCGGAACATCTGCCAGCCGGATGCGCCAAGCAGCACCGCGGCTTCATCTTCATGGCTTCCCTGGCTCAGCATCACCGGCACCAATTCGCGCACCACAAACGGGCAAGTCACGAAGATGGTCGCCAGCACCATGCCGGGCCACGAGAACATAATTTGAATATTGTGTGCATCCAGCCAGCCGCCCGCCGGGCCGTTCACGCCCCAGAACAGCAGATACATCAAACCGGCTACCACTGGTGAAACCGCAAACGGGATATCGAACAGCGTCAGCAACAATTGGCGACCCGGGAAACTAAAGCGCGTCACTAACCATGCTAACAGCGTGCCAAACACCAGATTGACTGGCACGGTAATCAACGCCACCAAAATAGTTAGCCAAATCGCGTGCAGCATGTCGCCATCTTTCAGGTTATTCAGCGAGGCAATCAAGCCCTGGCCGAGCGCTTCCCAAAAGATCGACACCATCGGCACCACCAGCAGCAGGATGGAAACCAGCGCGCCAATGCCAATCAGCAGCCATTTGCCCCAGTTAATCGGTTGGCGGTCGGCGTGATTGATGTGTGAAATCTCCGCCATTAGTGGCCTCCTAAGCGACGGCCAAAGCGGCTCTGCAAGGTGTTAATCGCGAACAGCAGCAGCAGCGAAGCCGCCATGATCACCGAGGCAATCGCACTCGCCGCCGGGTAATCGAACTCTTGTAAACGCACGAAGATCATCAGCGAGGTCACTTCGGTCTTCCAGGCGATGTTGCCTGCGATGAAGATGACTGCGCCAAATTCGCCAATGCTGCGGGTAAATGACAGCGCAGTTCCGGCCAGCAAGGCTGGAGCCACTTCCGGCAGCACTACGCGGCGGAAACTCTGCCAGCGCGTAGCGCCCAGCGTTTCGGCCGCTTCTTCATATTCCGGGCCTAACTCTTCCAGCACCGGCTGCACGGTACGCACCACGAACGGGATGCTGGTGAAGGCCATCGCCACGGCGATGCCAAGCCAGGTGTAAGAGACTTTGATATCAAAATGTGCTAGCCATTGACCGTACCAGCCGTTGACCGAGAACAATCCCGCCAGCGTTAAACCGGCTACCGCGGTAGGCAGCGCGAACGGCAGATCCATCAAGCCATCCAGTAGTGCGCGGCCCGGGAAGCGATAACGCGTCAATATCCACGCCATCAACATGCCGAACACCGCGTTGAACAGCGAAGCCACGCCGGCCGACAGAATCGTCACTTTATACGCGGCGATCAATTGCGGATGGCTAATCACCGCCCAATATTGCGCCAGCGTCATCTGCGACAGTTGCATCAGCAACGCGCTGATTGGCAGCAGTAAAATCAAGCAGGTGAACAGTAAACTGGTGCCGAGGCTCAGTCCAAAGCCCGGCAGTACACGTTTTTGTTTTTGCGCCAGCGAAAACATTACCCACGCCCCGCTGCAAGCAATTTGTCTAACTCACCGTCCGCGGCGAAATGGGTTTTCATCACGTTATCCCAACCACCAAACGCGTCGTTAACGTTGAATAGCGCGGTCTGTGGGAAGCGATCTTTCTGCTCTGCCATCAGCTGCGGATTGTTCACGCGATAGTAATAGCTGGTGATAATTTTCTGCGCTTCCGGCGTGTAGAGATAATTCAGGTACGCTTTAGCCGCTTCAGTGGTGCCATTGTGCTCAACATTTTTGTCGATCCACGCCACCGGGAATTCCGCCAGAATGTTGGTTTTTGGCACAATCACTTCGTATTGATCTTTACCGTACTGATTGCGGATGTTATTCACTTCCGATTCAAAGCTAATCAGCACGTCGCCCAAACCGCGCTCGGCAAAGGTGGTGGTCGCGCCACGACCACCGGTATCAAACACTTCGACGTTCTTGAGGAACTTCGCCATGTACGCTTCAGTTTTGGCTTTGTCTTTGCCATCGGCCTGATCGGCAGCGCCCCACGCGGCCAAGTAGGTATAACGTCCGTTACCGGAGGTTTTAGGATTCGGGAAGATCAGCTTCACGTCATCGCGCGCCAGATCGGCCCAATCATGAATGTTCTTTGGGTTACCTTTGCGCACCAGAAACGCCATGGTGGAGTAAAACGGCGAGCTGCTATTCGGCAAACGTTGCTGCCAATCCGCCGGGATCAGTTGGCCTTTGTCATGCAGCACCTGCACGTCTGTCACCTGATTGTACGTCACCACATCGGCGCGCAGACCTTGCAGAATCGCCAGCGCCTGCTTGGATGAACCGGCGTGCGATTGTTTGATGGTCAACTTGTCATTGGGATGGGCAGCGTCCCATTGCTTTTCAAACGGCGCATTCAGGGCAACAAACAGTTCACGCGAAACGTCGTAAGAGCTGTTCAGCAACTCAGTCGCGTGCGCTGCACTAGCGATTGCCAGCGAGAGCGCGATACCGCCAAGCCATTTTTTCGAAATCGGAAGTGTCATGCTGCACCCAGAAAGACGGCAATTACGCCAATGCCATTAGATGCAGTCAGTGTATTTATAACTCAGGTCAAAGCTGTAACGGTTTTATATATCGTTTAGGGATTTCAAAGTCTAAAAAGGCATAAGACAGCGGCAGAGTTTATGCGGATGGCGGGAATGAAAATCGACAATTGCGTGACTTAACGCGCAATGAATTGCGCCGCTACAAATGCGTGCACGTATTCGTAGCGGCGCGATTAATCGCGCTCCGTTGACCTTAATGCGCAAATATCACAGCGCCTGCAATGCATCCAGCGACGGCGCAAAGAAATAGCTGCCGGTAACCGGTTTGGTGAAACGCAGCATGGCATCCATTTTGCCGTCGCGCTCGCCGAACATACTCAGCAATTGCTGTTCGATGTTGTACAAGCGATGACAATAGGAGATGAAGTACAAACCGTGCGTGCCGCTAGCGCTGCCGTACGGCAAGCTTTGGCGCAGAATCTTCAGCCCTTTGCCCTGTTCTTTGAGGTCAACACGGCTAAGGTGCGACGTGTCGGGACGCTGATCGCCTGGCAACTCTTCATTGGTCTCTTTAGTACGGCCAATAATCGCTTCCTGCTTCTCCACCGCCATGCGATTCCACAGCTTGAGGTTGTGTTCCCAGCGCTGGGTAAACACATAACTGCCACCGGCATCTGGGCCATCGCTGATGATCGCCACTTCCTGGCGCGCTTCGCCCTGCGGGTTTTCCGTGCCATCAACGAAGCCGGAAAGATCGCGTTCTTCTACCCAGCGGAAACCGTGCGTCTCTTCATCAATCTCAATAGCCGCAGCAAACGCGCTCAGCGCCGCTTGGGCCAAGGCAAAGTTGACGTCGTGGCGTAAAGATTGAATATGGATCAGCAAATCGCGCTGGGTGGCTGGCGCGATGCCTTTACCGAGCGGCATAAAAGCTTTGAGTTCGGCTGCGGAATCGTTGCCTTGCAGGTCGCGCCACAGCGCATCACCAAAGGCGATCACCGCACCTAATCCGGCATCCGTGAATTTGTTTTGCAGCGCATCAAGTTGCTGTAGGAAGGTTTTGCTGCCCTGGCGCAGCGCGTCGAGATCGCCCGTTACGCGGGCTTCGAGCCAAATGGCGAAGCTGCGGTGTTCGAGCAGAATACCGCTCTGAATCTGAGACATTGCAATGCTCTCCGGCATGAAAGTTATACGGTGATTTTTTCGCCCGTATCATACCGGAAAGCCACGCGGCTTGTGCTTGTGTTTAAACAAGTTTCGTCTTAATTAACGCTGCCAAACCATCTTGCTGATTTTCCAGCTTTTCAGGGTATCGTCCGAAGGCATTAAGCCTTCTGGGCCATGCCAATCACCGCTGTAGATATAAGATATGTGTTGGCTGCCAGGTGCGCGGCACTCCACATCTTTCGCGTCAAGGCCCGACGCCATTTTGCAATTATTGAAGGCTTTGCTGAATTTGTTGCTGAACAGATCGCCTATTTTACTGCCATCGGCCGCTTTGGCGCTGTCATCCTGCACTTCAATACGCTCGACGCTGCTGCTGCCGTTAATCACCAATTTCACTTTGTCGCCATCCAGCGCCTGCCAGAAATCCACTACCTGGCCATTCTGCGTGCGCATACCCTGACGCAATTTGTAGTCGCCGTTCAGCGCTTTATTGATCGCGTCTTCCGACATTGACGTGGTGCTGCTCAAACCCGCCACACCTTGTTCGGTCACATCCAGCGAACCGCCAAACCAGCCGAGTGGATTCAATGCCGACCAGTGATAGCTCAGCGGATTATACCAATGGCTCTCGTTCGCGCTGGTAGATGAACCCGAACTGGCACATCCCGCCAGAACCATGCTGCTTACCAACAGTGCGTGACGAACAACTTTCATGAAGACTCCTTGAGTAACTAAGCCGATTGGCGTGCCTGTTGGAGTCGCAAACCGGCAAAAAGTTTATTCGAAGTGCTGATGCTCCGGCAAAAAGCAGTCGCGCAGCCGGGATTGGGTTTGCAGCCACACCAATGCCAGCAGATCAAATAGCGTTAACAGCAGTGGCAAAGGCGAATCAGGGAAGGCGCCTTGCAGCAAGCCATAACCTTGCCACAACAGGCTAATCAGCAGCGAAGCACTCAGCACATGTCGCCAGCTTTGCCACAAGCGCGGCAGGCGTTGACGATAGCCGGTGAGCAACAAACCGATGGCCGCCGGTATGCCCAACGCCAACCCTAACCAAAAGCTTTGGCGATCGGGATAGAATAGCGCCAGCAGGTCGTTGCCCTGTTGACGTGACGCGCCCGCCATCACCAGCAGCAACCAGGTGCGCGCCTGCAATAACAGGATCAACCAGAAAAGAAACGGCAGCCGCAGCTGCCCTTTCGCATCGTACTCTTCAGGAAGGTATTTCAAACCGATCATTGGTGGCTTAATACTCGCGATCTTCGATCAAGCGCTTGCCGAGCAGCACCGAATCCACCGGTTCATATTCGAGTTTTTCATAAAACGCGATCACCTGGTCGTTCTCTTCACGCACCATCAAATTGATTTTCGGACACCCGCGCGCGATCAACTTTTTCTCGAGCCGATTCATCAACGCATTGGCAAAACCACGGCCCTGATAATCAGGATGCACCGCCAGATAGTAGACGGAACCACGATGGCCATCATAGCCGCCCATCACCGTTCCGACGACTTCACCGCCCACTTCCGCTACCAGAAACAGTTCCGGGTCATGGTTCATTTTGCGTTCGATATCCAGTTCAGGATCGTTCCATGGGCGCAATAAATCACAACGCTCCCAGAGCGTGATCACTTCTTCAAAATCTTCCTGGCGGAAAGAGCGGATTTCCATCGACGTTACCCTGCTATTAGGCACAATTCGCTGATTATCACGTATTCTTTGCCAGGCGCAACCCTCGCGCCGCACAACGGCGTAAAAAAAGTGCGACATGGCTGTTAGTGAGTTGCAATAGAAAGTAAACACTTGAAATAGTTACGAGGTCGCCGCCTGGCAATTGTTACGCTATAACACTGGGCAAGATTTACCTGCTATGGACACCATAATGAACAAGATTTCACTGCTAAAGCGCCTGACCAATCGACGCCAACTGATTCTTTCCGGTTTAGCGCTGGCGGTGTTATCACCGCGCGCCGTGCAGGCTAAAGAAGAAAGCACCAATCTGAGTGTCAGCACGCGCCACACGCCACCGAAACCGGCCAGCAACGGCAAACGCATCGTGATGATCGATCCGGGACATGGCGGGATTGATTCCGGTGCAGTCGGTGAAGAGGGTTCGGAAGAGAAGCATATCGTGTTGGCGATCGCCAATAACGTGAAGACGCTGCTGCAAGCGCATCCACGCATCGAAGTGCGATTAACCCGTGAAAGCGATCACTTTATTCCGCTCTATCAGCGTGTCGAAATCGCGCATCAACATGGTGCCAATCTGTTTATGTCGATTCACGCCGATGGTTACACCAGCCCGGACGCTAACGGTGCTTCGGTGTTTGCCTTATCCAATCGTGGCGCCAGCAGCACGATGGCGCGTTATTTGTCGCAACGTGAAAACGATGCCGACAAAGTTGGTGGCGCTGAGGTGCAGGATAAAGATCATTACCTCAACCAGATTTTGTTCGATCTGGTGCAAACCGACACTATCCGCAACAGCCTAACGCTGGGTAAACACGTGCTGGATCAGATTCGCCCGGTGCATCATCTGCACAGTCAGCACACCGAACAGGCAGCGTTTGCGGTATTAAAATCGCCGTCCATTCCGTCGGTGTTAGTAGAAACCTCCTTTATTACTAACCCGCGCGAAGAGCAATTGCTGGGCACGCAGGCATTCCGCCAGAAAATTGCCAGCGCGATTGCCGATGGCATTGCACGCTACTTTGATGAGGTCGATCGCCGCGAAGCATAGCGTTTATCCTGTGATAGAATCGCGGCAAATTTTCGCAACGAGTAACTCATGAGCAATCCCGATATTTCCCGCGTCAAAGCCTTTTTGCTGGCGCTGCAAGATGATATTTGCGCCCAATTAGCGGCGGAAGATGGCAAGGCGAGCTTTGCCGAGGATGAGTGGCAGCGCCCGGGCGGCGGCGGTGGACGCAGCCGCGTATTGCGTAACGGCGCGGTGTTTGAGCAAGCTGGCGTTAACTTTTCGCACGTGCATGGCGATCAAATGCCGGCTTCGGCCACCGCACATCGCCCGGAATTAGCCGGCCGCAGCTTTGAAGCGATGGGCGTGTCATTAGTGGTTCACCCAGAAAATCCTTATGTGCCCACCAGCCATGCCAACGTGCGCTTCTTTATTGCTGAAAAACCGGGTGCCGATCCGGTGTGGTGGTTTGGCGGCGGTTTCGATCTCACGCCCTATTACGGCTTCGAAGAAGATGCCGTGCACTGGCATCAAACCGCGCACGATCTGTGTCAGCCGTTTGGGGAAGATGTCTATCCACGCTATAAAAAGTGGTGCGACGATTACTTCTATCTCAAACATCGCGATGAACAACGTGGCATTGGCGGCCTGTTTTATGACGACCTGAATACGCCTGACTTCGACCATTGCTTTGATTTCATGCAGGCGGTCGGCAACGGTTTTACTCAGGCTTATCTGCCGATTGTGGCAAAACGCAAAGCGCTGCCGTGGGGCGAGCGTGAGCGTCAGTTCCAGCTTTATCGCCGTGGCCGTTACGTCGAGTTCAATCTGGTGTGGGATCGCGGCACGCTGTTTGGCCTGCAAACCGGCGGCCGCACCGAATCAATTTTGATGTCGATGCCGCCGCTGGTGCGCTGGGAATACGATTATCAGCCAGAAGCCGATTCGCCGGAAGCCGCGTTGTATCGCGATTTCCTGCCGGTGAAAGATTGGTTGAAGTAAACGCATGGTCGCCATGCATGGCGACCTGTTTTTTACAACGGCTCGGTTTGCGCCTCCACCACCGCTAACGCCACCATATTCACGATGCGCCGCACCGAAGCGATACGCGTCAACACATGCACCGGCTTGCGGATCCCCATCAACACTGGCCCAACCGTGACGCCTTCGGAACACGACACGCGCAGCAGGTTGTAACTGATACGCGCCGCTTCGACGTTCGGCATGATCAGTAAATTGGCGGTGCCTTTCAGCGGGCTATCCGGCATCAACTCGCGGCGAATGCTTTCCACCAACGCCGCATCACCGTGCATCTCGCCATCAATCTCCAGCTCCGGCGCACGTTGTTGAATCAGCGCCAAGGTTTCGCGCATTTTGCGCGCGCCCGGTGCGTTTGAGGTACCAAAACTGGAGTGCGATAACAGCGCCACGCGCGGTTCAATGCCAAAGCGACGCACCGTTTCGGCGGCTAACAGCGTGATATCGGCGAGCTGCTCAGCGCTGGGATCTTCATTAACGTAGGTATCCGCGATAAAAGTGTTGCCGCTCGGCAGCAGCAACGCATTCATCGCGCCCGCGACTTTTACGTCATCGCGAAATCCAAACACCTCTTCCACTACGTCGTAATGTTCGCGGTAATCGCCGATGGTGCCACAGATCATCGCGTCAGCTTCGCCGCGATGCACCATAATCGCGCCGATCAAGGTTGGATTGCCAATCACTGCGCGCTGAGCGGTTTCTGGCGTGACGCCGCGCCGTTTCATGAGCTGGTAATACTCGTTCCAGTACTCTTTAAAGCGCGGATCGGATTCGTTATTCACGATCTCGAAATCTTTGCCCGCCTCGATTTTCAGCCCCTGCTTTTGCAGTCGCATAGCGATCACATTAGGGCGGCCAATCAGAATCGGCTTCGCCAAACCCAACGACACCAATTCTTGCGTGGCATGCAGCACGCGCACCTCTTCCCCTTCCGCCATCACCACGCGTTTCGGATCTTTGCGCGCCTGCGAGAAGATTGGTTTCATGAACAGATTGGTTTTGTAGACGAATTCGGTGAGCTGCTCGCGATAGGCATCAAAGTCGGCAATCGGCCGTGTGGCAACGCCAGATTCCATCGCCGCTTTAGCCACTGCTGGCGCGATTTGCACAATCAAGCGCGGATCAAAAGGTTTGGGAATCAAGTATTCAGCGCCAAAACTCAAGTCCTGATCGTCATACGCCGATGCCACCACATCGCTTTGTTCCGCCTGGGCCAGTGCGGCGATGGCGTGCACCGCCGCCAGTTTCATCTCTTCATTAATCGCGGTGGCACCCACATCCAACGCACCACGGAAGATGAACGGGAAACACAGCACGTTATTGACCTGATTGGGGAAATCAGAACGTCCGGTACAGATAATCGCATCCGGACGCACTTGTTTCGCCAGCGGCGGCATGATTTCTGGTTCAGGATTCGCCAGCGCCAAAATCAGCGGATCCTGTGCCATTTTCTTGACCATCTCTGGCGTCAGCGCTTTCGGCCCCGAACAACCCAGGAAGATATCCGCGCCGCCAATAACCTCATCCAGCGTGCGTGCGCCGCTGTCGGCGACTGCATAGGCGGCTTTAGTCGGCGTCATGTTCGGCTCGCGATCGCGGTAAATCACCCCTTTCGAATCGCACACCACGATGTTGTGTTTTTGCATGCCCAGCGCCACCAGCAAATTCAGGCAGGCAATCGCCGAAGCCCCCGCTCCAGACACCACCAAACGCACATCGCTGATGGCTTTTTTCACGATGGTTAAGCCGTTAAGCACCGCCGCGGTACAAATGATCGCCGTGCCGTGTTGGTCGTCGTGAAACACCGGAATTTGCATACGCTCACGCAGCTTCTGCTCAATGTAGAAACACTCGGGCGCTTTGATATCTTCCAGATTGATGCCGCCAAATGTCGGTTCCAGCGCGGCAATCACTTCAATCAGCTTGTCGGGATCGTGCTCATCGATTTCGATATCAAACACGTCAATGCCAGCAAATTTCTTGAACAGCACGCCCTTGCCTTCCATCACTGGCTTACTCGCCAGCGCGCCAATGTTGCCCAATCCCAGCACCGCGGTGCCGTTGGAGATCACCGCCACTAAATTGCCACGCGCGGTGTATTTGCGCGCTGCTAACGGATCGTCGGCGATTTCCAGACAAGGTGCCGCCACGCCAGGCGAATAGGCCAGCGCCAAATCACGCTGCGTGGCTAACGGTTTGGTGGGTGAAACCTGAATTTTTCCGGGAGTGGGAAATTGGTGGAAATCGAGCGCGCTTTGCTTCAGTTGATCGTCCATTAGGCATCCTTTGGCACCGCTAAATGAGCCATCAGTATAGGAATTTGCGGCCCACAAGAGGGTGAAGGCGCTCAAAGAACGCACAGTACAAAGGGCACGGATTGCTACCGCTGCGCCTGCGGCTTTGTCACAGCCTGCTATTCTTATTGATGGCAAAACGCGTAGCTGAAGCGTTTCAGAGAAAACGCATTTTCTTCGTGAAACGTCTGTAGCACTGTGTTGGACCGGACTTCAACAGGAATGGGCACCACAGGTTGGCCCACAAATTTGCTCATCAAGGAGTTAAGCGATGAACCAGCTAGATGCATTGAAACAGTACACCACCGTGGTGGCGGACAGTGGCGATATCGAATCTATTCGTCATTACCACCCGGAAGATGCCACCACCAACCCTTCATTGATTCTGAAAGCCGCCGGTCTCGACGCTTACAAACATCTGATTGATGACGCCATCGACTATGCGAAAAAACAGGGTGGCAGCAAAGAGACGCAAATCATTAACGCCAGCGACAAAGTGGCGATTAACCTCGGTATGGAAATTCTGAAAAGCGTACCGGGCCGTGTTTCGACCGAAGTGGATGCGCGCCTCTCCTTCGATCGTGGCATGTGTGTAACCAAAGCAGAAAAATTAGTGCGTTTGTATGAAGAGAACGGCATCGATCGCTCACGCATCCTGATCAAACTGGCTTCAACCTGGGAAGGCATTAAAGCCGCCGAGGAGCTGGAGAAAAACGGCATTCAGTGCAACCTGACGCTGCTGTTCTCCTTCGCTCAGGCCCGCGCCTGTGCTGAAGCCGGTGTATTCCTGATTTCACCGTTCGTTGGCCGTATTTATGACTGGTACAACAGCCGTAAACCGATGGACCCGTATGTCGTGGATGAAGATCCAGGCGTGAAATCGGTGCGTCGTATCTACGATTACTACAAAAAGCACCGTTACAGCACGGTGATCATGGGTGCCAGCTTCCGTAAAGTGGAGCAGATCCTGGCGCTGGCCGGTTGCGACCGCCTGACCATTTCACCGAATCTGCTGGAAGAGTTAGCCAACAGCGATGCGCCGCTGGAACGCAAACTTGAGCCATCAACCGAAGGCTTCCACCAGCCAGCATCGCTGTCTGAAGCGGAATTCCGTTGGGAACACAATCAGGATCCGATGGCAGTAGAAAAACTGGCCGACGGCATCCGTCAGTTCGCCATCGACCAGCAGAAGCTGGAGGATGTGCTCTCTTCACGTCTGTAATCCAAACATCTCATGCCGGACGGGCGTCTGCTCGTCCGCTATCGCCAAATCACAAGGGAGAACCTTATGTCTTCACGCAGAGAGTTGGCTAACGCGATTCGTGCACTGAGCATGGATGCGGTACAAAAAGCAAATTCCGGCCACCCAGGCATGCCAATGGGCATGGCCGATATCGCCGAAGTGCTATGGCGCGATTTCCTCCAACACAATCCTAATAATCCGGAGTGGATCGATCGCGACCGCTTCATTCTGTCCAACGGCCACGGCTCAATGCTGCAATACAGTTTGCTGCATCTCACCGGTTACGACCTGCCGATGGAAGAGCTGAAAAACTTCCGTCAGCTACATTCCAAAACGCCGGGCCATCCCGAACTCGGTTACACGCCAGGCATTGAAACCACCACTGGTCCGCTCGGTCAGGGCTTAGCCAATGCGGTGGGCATGGCGATTGCCGAACGCACGCTGGCGGCGCAATTTAACCAACCCGATCACGACATCGTTGACCACTTCACCTACGTGTTTATGGGCGATGGCTGCCTGATGGAAGGCATCTCACACGAAGTGAGTTCACTGGCCGGTACGCTGGGCCTCGGCAAGCTGATTGGTTTCTACGATCACAACGGGATTTCAATTGATGGTGAAACCGAAGGCTGGTTCACCGACGATACCCATAAACGCTTTGAAGCCTACAACTGGCATGTGATCGGCAGCGCCGAAGGCATTGATGGTCACGATCCCGCAGCCATTTCCGCGGCGATTAAAGAGGCGCAAAGTGTCACCGATAAGCCGTCGCTGATTATCTGTCGCACAGTAATTGGTTTCGGCTCACCGAATAAAGCCGGTAAAGAAGAGTCGCACGGCGCGGCGTTGGGTGAAGAAGAAGTGGCGCTGACGCGGCAGAAACTGGGCTGGAAATATCCGGCATTTGAAATTCCAAAAGAGATTTATCAGCAATGGGATGCCAAAGAAGCCGGCAGTCAGCGCGAGAAATCCTGGGATGAAAAATTTGCGGCCTATAAAGCGGCGCATCCAGAACTGGCAAAAGAATTCAGCCGTCGCATCAGCGGCGAAATGCCGGTTAACTGGGAAACGGAAACCCAGAAATTTGTTGAGCAGCTGCAAGCCAATCCGCAAAAAATCGCCAGCCGTAAAGCCTCGCAAAACACCCTGGAAGTGTTCGGTAAGCTACTGCCGGAATTCCTCGGCGGTTCAGCGGATTTAGCGCCCAGCAACCTCACCATTTGGTCGGGTTCGAAATCGATCAAAGAAGATCTCGCCGGTAACTACATTCACTACGGCGTGCGCGAGTTTGGTATGACGGCGATTGGCAACGGCATCGCCACACACGGCGGCTTTGTGCCGTATACCGCCACCTTCCTGATGTTCGTCGAATATGCGCGTAATGCGGTGCGCATGGCGGCGCTGATGAAAGCGCGTCAGGTGCTGGTGTATACGCACGATTCCATCGGCCTCGGCGAAGATGGTCCAACGCACCAGCCGGTTGAGCAGATGGCGGGCCTGCGCGTGACGCCAAATCTTAGCTTGTGGCGTCCATGTGATCAGGTGGAAACCGCGGTGGCGTGGAAAGCGGCGGTGGAACGTCATCATGGCCCAACCGCGTTGATTCTGTCGCGTCAGAACCTGTTGCAGCCGGAGCGTGATAAGCAGCAAGTGGCGAATATCGCACGCGGCGGTTACGTGCTGAAAGACAGCGCAGGCACGCCGGAAGCGATCATTATCGCCACCGGTTCCGAGATTGAAATCGCACTCGGTGCGGCGGAAAAACTCACCGCCAACGGCCACAAGATTCGCGTGGTGTCGCTGCCAAGTACCGATGTGTTTGATAAGCAGGATGTGGCCTATCGCGAATCGGTATTGCCGTCGGGCATCAAAGCGCGCGTGGCGGTGGAAGCGGGTATCGCCGATTACTGGTACAAATATGTTGGTTTGGATGGCGCGATAGTCGGCATGACCACCTTTGGTGAGTCTGCGCCGGCTGGCAAGCTGTTCCCGGAATTTGGCTTCACGGTGGAAAACATCGTTAGCCACACCGAAGCTTTACTCAAGCCGCACTAATCGATCCGGCCCTGCGTCGTCCTGGCGCAAGGGCCGTTTTTTGATCACAGCCTGATACAGAAAAAAATCCGCTCAACCCTCTTCACGCCCCGCGCAAACTGATTACTATAAGCTTTCCTCCGATTCTTATAGCGGACGCTTCCCTGTTGAAAAAACGTACTCCTTTTTTACTGGCCTTAATGGTTTCAGTGCTTCCATTAAAAAGCATGGCGCAAACGTCGCCCGATCCGCTGTTGGCCTCGCAGATTGTTGATCGCTATGCCGAGCACATTTTCTATGGCAGCGGCGCGACCGGCATGGCGCTGGTGGCGATTGATGGCAATCAGCGCGTGTTCGCCAGCTTCGGTGATACGCGTCCCGGCAATAACGTGCGTCCGCAACAGGATTCGCTGATTCGTATCGCTTCGCTAAGTAAGCTGATGACCAGCGAAGTGATGGTGAAGATGGCCGAACGCGGGCAAATTCGCCTCGACGATCCGCTCAGCAAATACGCCCCGCCCGGCGCGCGCGTGCCGAGCTTTAACGGTCAGCCGATTCGCCTGATTAATCTGTCAACGCACACCAGCGGCCTGCCGCGCGAGCAGCCCGGCGGCAAACCGCATCGTCCGGTGTTTGTCTGGCCGACCAAATCCGATCGCTGGCAATGGCTGAGCGGCGCGGCACTGAAAGCGGCGCCGGGCACCAACGCGGCTTACTCTAATCTTGGCTTTGATTTGCTCAGCGATGCACTCGCCAAAGCAGCCGGCACGCCGTATCCCGCTTTATTTCAACAGTTGATCACGCGTCCGCTAGGCATGAAAGACACCACCTTTACGCCATCGCCGGATCAATGCCAGCGTCTGATGGTGGCGGAAAAAGGCGCCAGCCCGTGCAATAACACGCTGGCGGCGATTGGCAGCGGCGGCGTTTACTCCACGCCAGACGATATGGGCCGCTGGATGCAGCAATTCCTTAATTCAGCTGTGAATCACCGCACGCCGCAGATCGATCGCCTGCAAACGCTGATTTATCGCCGCGACCAGCTTAATAAAGTCGAAGGCATGGATGTGCCAGGCCGCGCTGATGCGCTGGGTATGGGCTGGGTGTATATGGGGCCGAAGGAGGGTCGTCCGGGGATTATTCAGAAAACCGGCGGCGGCGGCGGTTTCATTACTTATATGGCGATGGTGCCGCAGCATAATGTCGGCGTATTCGTGGTAGTAACGCGTTCACCATTAACGCGTTTCACCCCGATGAGCGATGGCGTAAATAATATGCTGACCGAGTTGGTGGGTAATCAGAATGGTTCACCGATAGCGGTGCAAGCGATTCGATAATTGTGTGGGTGGCGGTCACCATAAATGGCGACCCTACAAAACAATCGTAGGGTGCGCATTCTTGCGCACCTGCCTAACGCGATTGCACGCCATTCTGAGGTTGCGACACCCACAACGTCGGCCAGTCATCACTGCTGTGCCATGCATCGCAGGTTTTCTCTTCCGCATACTCCGCCAACACAAAATCATTGCCGTCATACTGCCAGCGCGTTGCCGTGCCGCAATCGCCTAATCCACGTCCTTTACTGAAGGTGTACAGCATGCGATTGCTGGCATCGAACTCGGCATTGACCAATTCCAGCTGATTATCACTGCGCGACGGCGGCGTGAACGGCAGGGTTAAGCTCAAGCCGCGCGAAACATAAGGTGCAGTGCGCGTCACTTCAAACGCCAGATCGATAACGTTATACGCCCCGGTTTCACAACTGATCAGTAACAACGCTTTGTCATTGGTCAGTGGTGAAACGCTCACTTCGCGCTTAAGTGGGTCAAGAGAACAGTTGTCGGTGTTGACGCGCCAGGTGCCATAGTCAATCAAACCGCTGGTCTCTTCTTGCGTCAGTGGCACAGGTGCCGGTAAGGGCGCGGGCAGTTGCGGCAACACCGGTTGCGGCGGCACATCCCATTGCACACGGTCGCCGCGTTTCACCCACGCGCTGGCGCCATTTACCCTGCCCTGCACATCATCCATTAACAATAAGGCGGCCTTCATGCCGCTTAACGGAATCACGGCGCTGGCTTTGTAGGTGAGTTGTAGGTTTTGCGCATCCAGCGTCTGCGCGAGGAATTCATCGATGGCGATGGCATTGCTGGTCGCAAGATGATGCGGTTCCACCGTCCAGTGTTTGAGATCGGGCGTCAGACGGCGCTGATCCAACAGCAAATTATCCTTCAACGGGCCACCCGGCAATTCACCGCTATAGGCGCTGCCGTAATCAATGCGCAGCAATGGCCGATCGTTAACGCCAGCATGACGTGAAATCGTCATCACTAAGCCGTTATCGCCAGGAAAACTGCGTGCCACGCAAAAAGCCGCATTGTTACAGGTCAGTTGCCAGTCAGAAAACGACTTTTGCAGTGGCTCGGCCTGTACGCACGCGACAAAAAGAAAGGGCAATAAAAGCAGTAACTTCATCCAATACGACATTAAAAAAATCGGTCCCCAAATTCCTGGAAAGAAAATGATAGCGCAACGGGAACGCTGTCAGCAGGCCTAAACTGTGAGCCGGCCCTAAAAGCGGTGTTAACTGCCGAAAAAGCAGGCAGTGTTTGTCGTTCGGATAAGGGTGACGCATGGCATTCATCATCCATTTTGCATGATTTGCACTCAATCGGATTCGTCGGACAAATATCACCGCATCACAAAACGGTCAAATACACACAAACGGTCAAACTCGGTCATGGTAGAGTGATTTCTGGCGGTAGCATTTATTTATTACGATTCAGCTAATAAGGCGTTTTTAGCCATTTAATGTGATGTGAATCACTTAATTTTGATAACCAGACATCGCATTTACATAAATACCAGATCCAAATCACTCTAATACGGTCAGGCAATTTGACCGCAAGGGACTCGTGCGCAGCCCACATTTTCCCGCTGCGCTATCCAGTACTTTATAGCCATCGGAGGTTAGTATGTTGCCGATTGAAAGACAGCAGCGAATTATTGACGAACTCAATTTAAATGGTCGGGTTATTGTCGCAGAGCTAGTCACGTTATGTCAGGTTTCTCAAGAAACTATTCGGCGTGATTTAACTCAACTGGAGAAACGTGGTTTATTACAACGCAGCCACGGCGGTGCAGTACCAGCAAAACGACAGGCCGCTAACATTCAGGGGAATACGAGAGGTGTTAACGAGTATGAATTATCTTTCCGCCAGAGAATGAATGAACATGTAGATGCAAAGATGGCGATAGCCAAACGTGCACTCGATTTCATCAGCCCCGGCGATTGTATATTACTCGACAGTAGCACCACTTGCTGGTATTTAGCGCGACAGCTGCCGGATATTGAATTAACGGTATTAACTAACTCAATCAGAATAGTGCAAACCCTTGCGGCGCGCGGCAGTATCCGCACAATCTGTCTGGGAGGAGAATATTCTGACCGTTATGAAGATTTCCACGGTGTAGTCGCCGAGCAACCGCTCAGGGAATTTCAGATTAATAAGATCTTTTTTTCCTGTAGCAGTTTAGGCAATGACGGTTATTTACGTGAAGGTAACGAAAACAACGCACATTTAAAACAGCAAATGTTATTAGCAGCAGAAAGAAAACATCTATTGCTGGATAACAGTAAATTCCTGCGGCCCTCATTCGCGCGTATTTGTCATTATCGCGATGTGGACTTTCTCATCACTGACCAATTAAAAGACAAAGAGCTGGAACAAGAATTAGCCTGGAACGGCGTCAATATTATTGATTGCTCGCAGCGGCCCAATTCAATGCAGCTAATAAAAAATTAAATCGGAGTCTTTATGAAAAAACATCTTATCGCCTGTTCTCTACTCGCCCTGTTTGCCGCCAGCGGCGCGCACGCTGCGGACAAATTACGCATGGGCATCGTGGTGAAAATTGGCGGTATTCCGTGGTTCAACGCCATGGAAGCGGGCATCAAGAGCGAAGCAGCCAAACGCGGCATTGACGCGTGGATGGTCGGCCCCACCGCCGCCGACCCGGCTTTGCAGGTGCGTGCGATTGAAGATTTGATTGCGCAGAAAGTCGACATCATCGGCGTGGTACCGAATGACCCGAAAGTGCTGGAGCCAGTGCTGAAACGTGCGCGTGATGCGGGCATTCAGGTCATTACCCACGAATCGCCGGATCAGAAAGGTGCGAACTGGGACTTCGAGCTGGTGGATGCGCCGACTCACGGCATCAACCACATGAAAGCGCTGGCGCAGTGCATGCATGAAGAAGGCAAATACGCCATGTACGTGGGCAGTCTGACCGTTCCGCTGCATCAGCAATGGACCGACGCCGCACTGAATTACCAGAAAGAACACTATCCAAAAATGCAGATGGTTACTGACAAATTTGGCGTCGGTGAATCGCTGGATGACTCCATTCGTACCACCAATGAGCTGATGTCTAAGTATCCGGATCTGAAAGGGATCATGGCGTTTGGTTCGCAAGGTCCGATCGGTGCCGGTCGCGCAGTGATGAACCGCAACAAGATCGACCAGGTTTGCGTGATTGGTGCCTTCAGCCCGGGTCAGGGTGCATCGCTGGTACAGCGTGGCGCGATCAAAGGCGGCTACATCTGGAATCCGCAAACCGCCGGTGAAGTGTTCGTGCGTATCGCCGACATGATGCAGAAGAAAGAGCCAATCACCGACGGAATGACCATCGAAGGTTTAGGCAAAGTGAAAGTTGACGAAGCGACGCACACCATCCTCGGCAACAACACCGAAAGTCTGGACAAGGCAAACCTGCCAAAACTGGTGAAAATGGGGCTGTAATATGAAAGAGGTGATCCCACAGACGCTAATTGCGCTCGACAATTTGTCGAAAACATTTGGTGGCAACCGCGCACTGAGCGATATCTCGCTGACCTTACTGGCTGGCGAAGTGCACTGTCTCGCTGGCACCAACGGCTGTGGCAAGAGCACCTTAATCAAAGTCATTTCCGGGGTGCACGCCCCGGATAGCGGCAGCCGCATCACCTTGGGCGATGGCCAAACCTTCCCGCGTCTGACCACTCGTCAGGCGCGTGATTTCGGCATCCAGGTGATTTATCAGGATCTGTCGCTGTTCCCCAATTTAAGTGTGGCGGAGAACATCGCCTTCGAGCACAACCTGAATAGCCTGCTCGGCTGGCACCGCAAAGCTAAGCTGCGTGAAACCGCGCAGCGCATTATCGATGAACTGAAATTCGAACTCGATCTCGACCAAAAAGTCGCGGCGCTGTCGATTGCAGCACGTCAGCAAGTGGCGATTTGCCGCGCGCTGGTCGCCGATGCCCGTCTGGTGATCATGGACGAGCCAACCGCTTCGTTAACGCGTACCGAAGTGAATCAGTTGCTGCGCACCGTGCGCTACCTGAAAGACAAAAACATCTGCGTGGTGTTTGTGAGCCATCGTCTCGATGAAGTGCTGGAAATTTCGGATCGCGTCACCGTGATTCGCGATGGCCGCAAAATGGGCACCTGGCCTGCGAAAGAGATGACGCCGCATCATCTGACAGAACTGATGACCGGCCTGAAACTCGATTACCAATTAAAAACCCCGACGCGCAACGACGATCGCCTGATCCTCGAGGTCGAAAAACTGACGCGCGCCGGCCAATATCACGACGTCAATTTCAAACTGTATCAGGGCGAAGTGCTGGGTCTGTGCGGCCTGCTTGGTTCCGGACGTACCGAACTGGCGCTGTCACTGTTTGGCATGACCAAACCAGACAGCGGCAAAATCTGGCTCGACAGCAAACCGGTGCGTTTCCGTGGTCATGAAGATGCCATTAAAGCCGGCATTGGTTATGTCTCGGAAGACCGCTTAACCCTCGGCCTGGTACAACAGCAATCGGTGGCCGACAACATGGTGCTGCCGATCCTCGACAAGCTGCAAAACCGATTCCACCTGATCGATGAATACCGCAAGAACAAGCTAATTTTGCAGTGGATTCAACAACTCGGTGTGCGCGTTGCCGATCCCAATCTGGCGATCTCCACGCTCTCTGGCGGCAACCAGCAAAAGATCGTGCTGGCGAAATGGGTGCTGACTCAGCCGCGTATTCTGATTCTTGATTCGCCGACCGTTGGCGTGGATGTCGGCGCCAAAGCCAGCATCTATCAGCTGATTCATCTGCTGGCGAAGGAAGGTTTGTCGATCATCCTGATTTCCGACGAAGTGCCTGAGGTTTGGTACAACTGCGACCGCATCCTGCACTTCCGTGATGGCACCGTTCATGCCGAATACCAACCCGATACCGTTGAGCAAGAACAGCTGGCGGAGGTGATCAATGCCTGATTTTTCGCGTTTACGTCCGAGCTCCAGCCAAGGCTGGCTCGCCTGGGTTTTGCTGGCTTTCATCGTGTTCTTCTCAGCGGCCAGCGACCAATTTTTAACGGTACAAAACCTGTTGGATCTGGCTGAAAGCTACGCGGTAACCGGCATTTTCGCCTTGGGCTTATTTGTGGTGCTGGTGACCGGCGGCATTGATATCTCCTTCGCCGCCGTGGCATCGGTGGTGCAATACCTGATCGCCTCGCTGTTTGTGCAGTTCCAGTTTGATAACGCGGTGCTCAGCATCCTGCTGGCGGTGGTGTGCGGCACGCTGTTTGGTGTGATCAACGCCCTGCTGATTACCTCGCTGCGTGTGGTGTCGATCATCATCACCATCAGTATGCAGTCGCTGCTGTTTGGCCTGCTGATGTGGGTGACCGGCGGCAAAAGCCTCTATTCCCTGCCGGATTGGTGGATCACGCTGCGCAGCGTGCTGCCGTTCGAGTGGCAAGGCAACAGCTTCCAGGTCGGTTTGCCGCTGGTCACCATGCTGGTGATTGCGGGTCTGACTGCGCTGCTGCTGAACAAAACCAATCTGGGCCGCCAGCTGTATGCGGTGGGCGGCGATGCAGAATCGGCACGTCGTATCGGTATCCGCGTTGGCCTGATTCACGTCTTCGCTTACGGCTGGCTCGGTGCGATGGCGGCGATTGGCGGCTTGGTGCAAGTGTATCGCATGGGTGAAGTGGTGCCGAATGCGCTGGTCGGCGGCGAGCTGGATGTGTTGGCTGCCACGGTGCTCGGCGGTGCCAGCCTGATGGGCGGCAAAGGCACGGTGAGCGGCACGTTGATGGGCGTGTTCCTCATCGCCATCCTGAAAAACGGCCTCAACCTGATTGGCGTCTCCAACTACTTCATGAACATCGTGGTCGGCGGCGTAATCATGGTGGCGATTGCCGTCACTCACTACAAAAAACGTAAAGAAACTGATGTCAGTTTCGTCTAACGGAAGGCGCATAACCATGAAATCACTCTCTGCTCTGCGTCCGGACGGCACCAACATCGGCCTGATGCTGCTGATTGCCTTAGCGCTGGCGATTTTTACCGTGATGTTGCCGGGCCGCTTCCTGACAGATTCCACCTTTATGAGTATGGCATTCCAGTTGCCAGAACTCGGTTTGCTGACGCTGGCGATGTTTATCGCCATCCTCAGCGGCGGTTTGAACCTGGCGATCATCGCCACCGCTAACCTGACGGCGCTGTTTATTGCCTGGACGCTGATGAGCGCCCTGCCCGCCGATGCTGGCACCGGCATGCAACTGCTGTGGCTGTTCATCGCAATTATCGGCGCAATGCTGATTGCCGCGGTGATTGGCGTAATTACCGGCGTGATGGTGACGCGTATCGGTGCCCACCCGATTTTGGTGACGCTGGCAACCATGATGACGCTGAACGGTATCGGCATTTGGCTGACCAAAGGCGCGGCGGTTAGCGGCATGCCTTCGGTGGTGCAAGCGCTGGGTTCCAATACCTTGCTCGGCATGCCGTTGCCGCTGTGGGTGTTCCTGATAGCCGCCGCGCTGCTGGCGCTGTTCCTCGGCAAAACCCGCGCCGGTAAATGTATCTACATGGGCGGCAGCAACATCAACGCCACCTGGTTTAGCGGCATCAACACCCATCGCATGGTGGTTCTGGTGTACGTCATCTCCAGCCTGCTATGCGTGTTAGCCGGATTGATCATGATGGCGCGCTTCAACTCAGCGCGTATGGGTTACGGCGATGCCTATCTGCTGTTAACCGTGCTGGCGATTATTCTCGGCGGCACCGACCCGAACGGCGGTTTCGGCCGCGTCACCGGCGTGGTGCTGGCGCTGATCGCCCTGCAAGTGCTGTCTACCGGCTTCAACCTGATGAACATCAGCCAGCACGTCAGCCTGGCAATGTGGGGCGCGGTGCTGATTGTGGTGCTGGCCTTCAAACAATTTAAAGCTCGTTTTAATGAACATCGCGCCGTAAAGCTCAGCAAGCTGGCCGCGGTTCTTAACCCTCTGACCGAAAAGAAGGAAGTATGATGCGTATTCAAGTCTCCCCGTCGTTGATGTGTATGAATCTGATGGAAATCAAGCACCAGTTAGCCGTGCTGGACTCTCGCGCAGACTTCCTTCATATCGATATCATGGATGGTCATTACGTCAAAAACATCACGCTGTC
This sequence comes from Pantoea sp., assembly GCF_039594315.1. GTDB lineage: Bacteria > Pseudomonadota > Gammaproteobacteria > Enterobacterales > Enterobacteriaceae > Pantoea. Next base: position 68,499 of record NZ_JBCNNP010000012.1, on the reverse strand, counting down.
GCCGTTCTTTATTGAGCAGATTCGTCCGTTCACCAAAGTGGCGCTGGATGTGCATTTGATGGTTGAACATCCTACTGATTTCATCGAGGCGATTGCCAAAGCCGGTGCCGATTACATCTGCCCGCACGCTGAAACCATCAACCGCGATGCGTTCCGCGTGATTAACCTGATTCGCAGCTTCGGCAAGAAAGTCGGTGTGGTTCTGAACCCGGCGACGCCAGTGTCATTCATCCATCACTACATTCATCTGGTGGATAAAATCACTGTGATGACGGTGGACCCAGGTTTTGCCGGTCAGCCATTTATTCCAGAAATGGTGGCCAAAGTTCAGGAACTGAAAGCCCTGAAACAAGCACACGGTCATAAATATCTGATTGAGATCGACGGTTCTTGCAACACGCGCACCTACAACACGCTGATTGGCGCCGGCGCAGAAGTGCTGATTGTCGGCACCTCCGGCCTGTTCAATATTCACGATAATCTGGAAACCGCCTGGGACATGATGCGCGAAAGCATTGATGAAGCTCAGGGCGTGGCGCAGGTATCCGCATGAAAAAAAGCTGGCTCGGTATCGACATTGGCGGCACCGGCACACGTCTGCAGCTGATGGAAGAAGGCCGCGTTTGGTCGAGCTTCCGTAAGGTGCCGACGGCCAGCTGGGCGCAACAACCCGACGCGCTGGCCGCGCTCGGGGATTTGATCAGTGAAACGCTGGAGCAGCAACCGGTGAGCGGCGTGATGTTGGGGTTGCCCGGCATTCTCAGCCGCGACCGCCAGCAGGTGATTTCGCTGCCGTTTATTCAGGCGCTGGATCACCAACCGGTTGCCGCTATTCTCACCGAACGTCTCGGTGTGCCAGTGGCGATGGATAAAGATGTTAACCACTTGATGATGTGGGATTTGCTGCAACTGGAGCAATTGCCGGATATCGCGGTCGGTTTGTATCCCGGCACCGGCATGGGCAACAGTTTATGGATTAACGGCCAGTTTTATCACGGCCATAATGGCGGCGCGGGTGAACTCGGTCATGTGCCGGTCGCCGGTAACCATCTGCCCTGCCCGTGCGGCAATCATGGCTGTGCCGAAACCGTCACATCTGGCCATTGGTTGAGCCAATGGGCCAAAGCCAACGTGTCAGAAACCGGTATGTCGGCGCTGTTCAGCCAACATCGTGACCATCCAGAGTTGCAGGCTTTTGTGCAGCGTCTGGCGCAGTTGATTGCCACTGAGATGAACATCCTCGATCCGGAATACCTGATTTTAGGTGGTGGCGTGCTGGCAATGGCCGACTTCCCGTTGGCGCAGTTACGTAGCGGCATTCAGCAGCATTTGCGTCCGCCAGCCACGCGCGACAACCTGAAAATTGTCTTCAGTCAATCCACCGATCACACCGGCTGCCGCGGTGCTTGTCTCGCCGCAGAACGTCTGTTCAGGAGTGCATGATGAAAGGAAAAGTGTGTGTGTTTGGCTCGTTCAACCTCGACGTGGTCGCGGTAATGAACCGTTTCCCGATGCCGGGCGAATCGCTGACGGCGCATAACAGCATGATGGGTCCGGGCGGTAAAGGCGCCAATCAGGCGACAGCGGCATTGCGTGCCGGAGCGCGTGTGCATTACATCGGCAAAATTGGCAATGATGATTTCGGCACGTTCGCCCGTCGTCATCTGGAAAAAACCGGCTTTGACGCCATCACCTTATTCACCTGCAAAGAAAAACCCACCGGCAACGCGTTGATTTATGTCGCCGGTGATGACGCCGAGAATATGATTTCGGTTTATCCGGGCGCCAACACCACCGTCACCGCCGCCGAAGTGGCGCGCTGCCAACCGACGGTTGCCGCCGCGGATATCTTGCTGGTGCAGTTGGAAAACAATCTCAGCGCTATTCAACGCATGATCGATAATGCGCGCGCCGGCGGCACCTTTGTGATCATGAACCCGGCACCGTGGCAGAAAGTCAGTGATGCATTGTTGGCGAAGGTGGATTTACTGACGCCAAACAGTACCGAAGCGATGCAGTTAACCGGCGTGAAAGTCAGTGACTTCGCCAGTGCGCAGCAAGCGGCCGAAGTGCTGCATCGCAAAGGCGCGCGTCAGGTGATTATTACCCTGGGGGTGGCGGGCGCGTTGCTTTCGGTGGCAGATCAACAACCATTGCGCATTCCGTTGTTCCCAGCACAACCGCTGGATACCACCGGCGCGGGCGATGCGTTTAATGGCGCATTGGCGGCACGGTTAGCTTCTGGTGATGAATTGCCGCAGGCGGCGCTGTTCGCTTCGGCTTATGCATCGCTGTGTGTGGAACGTTCTGGCGCGGCGCATTCCATGCCGTCATATGCCGAAGCGCTGGCGCGTTTGCAAGCATCACCGCAGTGCGTGCTGGAACCGTTGGGTGAATTGGTATAGAAGGACATGATGCCCGCACCATCCTGTAGCGGCGCAATTTATTGCGTTGTGTTGACCTTTTAACGTCAACTAAACGCGATGAATCGCGCCGCTACGAATATGTGCGATTTGGATGTCTGGATTTACGCCTTTAACCATCCCGCAATCTGCGCATGCTGCAACAGCATAATGGCTTTACCGTCTTGAATGCGGCCATCTTTCACCATCGCCAGCGCTTCCGGGAAACTCAGCTCCAGCACGGTAATCTCTTCATCATCCACGCCGCCGCCGTCGTTGGTGCGCTGCGCATCGCTATATTCCGCCGCAAAGAAATGCACCAGCTCAGTCACGCCGCCTGGCGACATATACACTTCATAGAGTTTATGCACTTTGCCAACCTGATAACCGGTCTCTTCAATCGCTTCTTTGCGAATGCAGTCTTCTGGCGTGTCGTCATCCAGCAACCCGGCGCAGGTCTCAATCAGTTCACCGCTGGTGTTGCCATTCAGATAGGTGGCAATACGGAACTGTTTAATCAGCAGAACGCTATTTTTTTCAGTGTTATACAGCAGGATAGTGGCGCCGTTGCCGCGATTGTAGACTTCACGCTTGTGGCGTACGACTTCGCCGTTGTTGCGGGTGAGTTCGTAGGTGTAGTTGCGCAGCACAAACCAATTATCTGACAGCAACTTATCTTTGATGATGTTGATCTTTAACGACATAGCCGCTCCACTGCAAGATTGAGGGAGCCTGAGATGATAGGACGAAGCACGGGGGAAAACTATCTGATTTTGAAGCTGGATAATATGCAGAATTTTGTAGCGGCGCGATTTATCGCGTTGTTTTAAAGCCAGTGCCCCGGCCTAAAAGAACGCGATAAATCGCGCCGCTACGATTCAGTGCAAATATGCAGGAAGAGAATCAAAAACCGTTCGGCTGATCTTTCATATCCGGCAAATGGTGCGCGATACCTTTGTGGCAATCGATACAGGTTTTGCCCTCTTCCACCGCTTTTTTATGCATCTTGCCGGCGACGGTTTTCTGCGCCGTGAAATCCATATAATCGAAGTTGTGGCAGTTGCGACACTCTTGCGAGTTATTGTTCTGCATCCTGCGCCACTCGTTACGCGCCAGCTCAATACGGTGTTCTTCGAACTTTTTCGGCGTATCAATGATGCCGAAGATCTTGGCGTACACCTCTTTGCTCGCCTGAATCTTACGCAGCATTTTCGGGCCCCATTCGTGTGGCACGTGGCAATCGGGACAAGTGGCGCGCACGCCGCTGCGGTTGTTGTAATGCACCGTCTGCATATATTCCTGATAGACGTTATTGCGCATCTCATGGCAACCAATACAGAACTGCTCGCGGTTGGTCATCTCCATCGCAGTGTTGAAGCCGCCCCAGAAAATAATCCCGCCAGCAAAACCGAGGATCAGCAGCGTACCGAGCGCCAGACGACTTGGACGTCGCCACCAGCGCCAGATACGGAGAAGTTTCTCTTTCATGGTTATCCTCACTTACCGAAGCCGTCGGCCGGTTTGAAGGTGTTTTCCACCACCGGTTTGGCATCGGTTTGCGGCACGTGGCACTGCAAGCAGAAGTAGCGACGCGGTGAAACGGTGCTGCTTACCAATCCATCGCGATCGGTGAAGTGCGTTGGGCTGACGCGCGGCGCGCCGGTGGTCAGATAGCTCTGCGTACCGTGGCATTGCAGGCAACGGTTCACGTTTTTCGTTACCTGATAGCCATCAACGCTGTGCGGAATCACCGGCGGCTGATTGACGTAGTTCAGCGGTTGGCGGCTCTGCTCTTTAGGCTGATGGATCGTGCCCTGCTGTGTGGCCGTCACTTCAGGCGATTGATTGAGATCGACGCCATTATCAGTAGCGTAAACCGTGCCGCCCAGCATCAGGGCGGCCAAAGTAATGAGTGTAATTAAGGGTTTCATTGCATCCTGCCTTAAATTTTAACCAGCTTGATGGCGCATTTTTTGTAATCGGTCTGCTTCGACAGCGGATCGGTGGCATCCAGCGTGACGTTGTTCGCCAACACGCCTGCATCGAAGAACGGCATAAACACCAGACCTTGCGGTGGCTGATTACGTCCACGAGTTTCGATGGTGGCAACCGTTTCACCACGGCGTGACACCACGCGGACTTTTTCGCCACGACGGAAGCCGCGATCTTTTGCATCCAGCGGATGGATATACAGCAACGCCTGCGGTACTGCGCGATGCAGCTCCGGTACGCGGCGCGTCATGGTGCCGGTATGCCAATGCTCCAGCACGCGTCCGGTGCAGAACCACAAATCGTATTCGGCGTCCGGCGCTTCAGCCGGTGGCTCGTACGGCAAGGCGAAAATCGTCGCTTTGCCATCTGGCTTGCCGTAGAAACGTACGCCTTCGCCGGCTTTCACGTAGCTGTCGTAACCTTCGCGATAGCGCCAGCGCGTCTCTTTGCCATCGACAACCGGCCAGCGCAAACCGCGCGCTTGATGGTAAACGTCGAACGGTGCCAGATCGTGACCGTGACCGCGGCCGAAACTGGCGTACTCTTCGAACAACCCTTTCTGGATATAGAAGCCAAAGTCGCGCGCTTCATCGTTCAGTTGGTCATCCGCCACTTCGCTCAGCGGGAACTGGTTAACCTGGCCGTTGGCATACAACACATCGAACAGCGTTTTGTCGCGCAACTCTGGATTCTTCGCGATCAACTCTTCCGGCCACACTTCAGTAACGCGGAAACGCTTGGAGAAATTCACCAACTGCCACAGATCGGATTTCGCCTCGCCCGGTGCTTTCACCTGCTGATGCCAGAACTGGGTACGGCGCTCGGCGTTGCCGTACGCGCCCTCTTTCTCCACCCACATCGCGGTAGGCAGAATCAGATCCGCTGACAAAGCGCTGATGGTTGGATACGGATCGGACACTACGATGAAGTTGCGCTCATCGCGCCAGCCCGGCATACGCTCCTGAGTAATATTCGGACCGGCCTGCATGTTGTTGTTGCACATCACCCAATAGGCATTGAGCTTGCCATCTTTCAGCGCGCGGTCTTGCGCCACGGCATGCAAACCAATTTTGGCGGGCACGGTGCCTTGTGGCAGCTTCCACAGCTTTTCTGCGGTAGCACGGTGTTTGTCGTTGTTGACCACCATGTCCGCTGGCAAACGGTGTGCAAACGTACCCACTTCACGCGCGGTGCCGCACGCCGAAGGTTGGCCGGTCAAGGAGAACGGACCGGTGCCTGGACGCGAGATTTTGCCGGTTAACAAATGCAGGTTGTAGCACAGGTTATTGGCCCACACGCCGCGCGTATGCTGGTTGAAGCCCATGGTCCAGTACGACACCACGTTAACTTTAGGATCGGCGTACAGTTCCGCCAGCGCGATCAACTGATCTTGCTCAACGCCGCTCATGGCGCTGGCTTTTTCGACGGTGTATTCCGAGACGAATTTGGCAAACTCGTCGAAGCTCATCGGCGTCGATTCGCCGCTGTCAGGATTTTTCGCCGACGATTGACGCGGATCGGTTGGGCGCAAGCCGTAGCCGATATCGGTCACGCCTTTGCGCAACGTGACATGGTTTTGCAGGAAGGTTTTATCGACCTTGTTGTTCTGAATGATGTAGTTGGCGATGAAGTTGAGGATCGCCAGATCGCTCTGCGGCGTGAACACCATGCCATTATCGGCCAGCTCAAAGCTGCGATGGCGATACGTCGAGAGCACCGCCACTTTGACGTTGTGATTGCTCAAACGACGCGCGGTAATACGCGACCAGAGAATCGGGTGCATCTCGGCCATGTTCGATCCCCACAGCACAAACGCGTCGGCCTGCTCGATATCGTCGTAGCAGCCCATCGGTTCGTCCATGCCGAAGGTGCGCATGAAACCGACCACCGCCGATGCCATGCAATGACGCGCATTAGGATCGAGGTTGTTGGTGCGGAAACCGGCTTTCATCAATTTGGACGCGGCGTAACCTTCCCACACCGTCCACTGACCGGAGCCGAACATGCCAACCGAATCCGGGCCGTTGGCTTTCAGCGCGGCTTTGAACTTCTGTTCCATGATGTCGAAAGCTTGATCCCAGCTGACCGGGGTGAATTCGCCATCTTTGGCAAATTTGCCGTCGGTCATACGCAGCAGCGGCTGCGTCAGACGATCTTTTCCGTACATGATCTTCGGCAGGAAATAGCCTTTGATGCAGTTCAGACCACGATTCACTTCAGCCTGCGGATCGCCTTGCGAAGCCACTACGCGCCCATCTTGCGTGCCCACCAGCACACCACAACCGGTGCCGCAGAAGCGGCAAGGCGCTTTTTCCCAGCGAATTGGCGCAGCCAGTGAAGTGGCAGCTTTGGTAACCGTTGGGATGGTCAATCCCGCAGCCGTTGCAGCAGCAGCCGCCGCATTGGCCTTCATAAAATCACGACGACTTATACTCATGATGCTTCCTTACAAGGTTCTTCAATTTCGTCTTGCTGGTGATAGACCAGCGATACCGCCAACACGTGAGGAATGTTGCGGGTCTCTTCAATATTGCGCAGCAGTGCGGCGCTATCGGCCGCGCCCAGCGTCACCGCCAGCGTGCCGCGTGCGGCGTCTTCAGCGGCGATGTCACAATCGGAGAACGCCAACAACGCGCTTTTAACGGCTGAAATGGATTCGGGACGTGCCTGAATCACCAGGCCGCAGACGTGCCAACTCTGTTCATGGTTCATGATGTAATCCTGTGGCCGAAACCGGGCATGGCGCGATACACGCGCCGCAGCCGTTACACAGCTGTGCGAGGGTTTGCGGCTGGGCGATGCCGTTAGGCATCAAATGAAATCGGATGGCTTGCTGTTCACAACTTTCCTGACAACTGCGGCAACTGACGCCAAGCAGCGTGATGCAGCGGTTATCAATGCGAATGCGCTGGGGAAAGGGCTGAGTTTCACGCGCCTGGAACAGCGGCTGCGGGCAAGCGTCTACGCAGGCGGCGCAGAAGGTGCATTCGCCTTGCAGAAAATCGAGCTGGGGAATTTCACCGGCATGCAGCTTGATGATGTCGGTTTCGCAGGCTGCAACGCACTTGCCGCAACCATCGCAACCCGATTCTCCTCGCCACCACGGCAAAGCGATGCCATCAGCAGACGCTACGCGCTGCCCGGTAAAGAGTTCACGTCGCGACAGCGCCATCGATTCACCTTAAACGGAGGAAAGAGAGATGGTGCGTAAAATAACCTGACACTAATGAGGGCTATATCACCCCAAAGGGGTAAATACTGACGTGGGATCAAATGAAAGGACGTTGTAATAAAAACGGGGGCCAAAAGGCCCCCGCAGATGAGAATCGCTGTGATTAGCGCGGTGAGTCCTCCGCCAGCGTATCGTGATTCTCTGCATGATGTTCGTGCTCTTTCAGCGCTTCAGCATGCACGCGTTTGCGCACGCCAAACCAACCCAGCACCAGAATCACGGCAATCAACGGAATGGAGGCGATAGTGTAGGTGCCGTTTGGATAGTCAAACGCCATCAACACTAAGACGCTCGCCAGGAACAGCAGCGTCAACCATGAGGTAAACGGCGCCCACGGCAGTTTGAAGCTGACATCGTCTGCCTTGCCTTCTTTAATCGCTTTGCGCAGACGCATCTGGCACACCACGATAAAGCCCCACGACGAAATGATGCCGAGTGAAGCAAAGTTCAGAACGATTTCAAATACCTGAGAAGGCACGTAGTAGTTGAGTACCACACCAAAGATGTAGACACCGATGGTCACCAAAATACCGGCATACGGCACCTGCTGTTTGCTCATCTTCGACATGAACTGCGGTGCAGAACCGCCCATCGACATCGAACGCAGAATACGACCGGTAGAATAAAGCCCCGAGTTGAGGCTCGACAGCGCGGCGCTCAGCACCACGATGTTCATCACGCTACCGATGTAAGGCACGCCGAGTTTGGAGAAGAAGGTGACGAACGGGCTTTGTCCAGCCTGATAAGCGTTCCACGGCAGCAGCAGCACCAGCAACACCACCGAACCGACGTAGAACAGGCCGATACGCCAGATCACGCTGTTGATGGCTTTTGGCAGCATGGTTTTGGGATCTTTACACTCGCCCGCCGCCGTACCGACCAGCTCAATTGAGGCGAAGGCAAACACCACGCCTTGCACCAACACCAGCGCCGGCAGCAAACCGTGTGGGAAGAAACCGCCGTTATCGGTGATCAAGTGGAAGCCAGTGGTGTTGCCGTCAAGCGGCTTACCGCTGCCGAGGAATATCGTTCCGACAATCAAGAACGCCACAATCGCCAGCACTTTCACCAATGCGAACCAGAACTCCATCTCGGCGAACCACTTCACGCCAATCATGTTCATGGTGCCGACAATCGCCAGCGCGCCCAATGCAAACACCCATTGCGGCACATCACCAAACGCGCCCCAATAGTGCATATACAGCGCCACGGCGGTGATATCGACGATACCGGTCATCGCCCAGTTGACGAAGTACATCCAGCCCGCCACATACGACGCTTTTTCCCCAAGGAATTCACGTGCATATGAAACAAAGCTGCCGCTGGAAGGACGATGTAACACCAGCTCGCCCAACGCACGCAGAATAAAGAAGGAGAAGATACCGCATACCAGATAAACCAGTGCCAGCGCGGGACCGGCCATTTGCAGACGCGCACCCGCCCCCAGGAACAGACCGGTACCAATGGCGCCACCGATGGCGATCATTTGTACCTGACGGTTACCCATCGCTTTGTGGTAACCGGTATCGTGGGAATTGAGCCAGCGTCTTTTCGCAGCGCGTTGTTCGGCTGCGGTTTTTTTAATTGATTTCATAGCTTTCCTGTTTGTCCTGACCATCAATCACCGCGTAACCAATCGATTGCGTGCGGCGGTGTGAAATGGGGTAAAACCCGGTGTCATAGCAACGGAACGATGTCGCGTGGCGGGTCGGGAATTTACGGCGAAGAATCCTACCCGTTCTGCATGAACGAAGCAAAAAATACCGCCAGGCTGCACGAGTTGAATTGTAATAATCCGTCGCGGTGCACAAAAAAACCGGCCAATCACTTGGCCGGTAAAGGGGTTGACTACAGGGAGGGTAATACAGGAAAGGCGTTGAATGCTGAGAATTTCTCTGGCGCACCGTGGCGCGCCACTACAAGTTCTTAACGATAAATTTCTGCGGTGCCGCTCCACAGGCTAGAGTCGCCCGGCGTTTGCACACCGATAACGCGATAGCCGCTCGCGCCTTCCGCTGTGGCTTTTTGCGACAGATGGCGCGTTGCATCATCCAGCGAACCGCGCACGCCGCTGATGGAAACGGTGCCCGCGCTTTGCAGGTTTTGTGCTTGTTCGGCGCTGAGTGGTTGAGCAGCTAGGGTTGAGAAACTTGCGGTAGCAAGCAGTGCAGCAGTCAGAACGGCATAACGTGTCTTCATGAGATGCTCCTGTTGTCTTCCGTTAGGGGTTTTGCGTGACAGGACTGAGTATCACCTACCGAATGAAAACCAGGCTGCGCATGCCGTAAAAGCGTTTAATAATTCGCCAGCTAACTGCGGGTTATCCAGGGAAAAGTAAAGAGAACTGCTTTTCTCTGCTAAAAGTAACCTGATGTGACGAGATCACACTCGCCGTAATGGATCGCCTGCCCTATAATCCCCCGCTCTTAAAAGGGTTATTAATGTGATAGTAAAACGTCCTGTTACTCGCACCATCGCTCGCGCGCTCAGCGTGATTGTGCTGCTGTCGCTGCTTACCACCGGATTAGCGCTGATGACGCTCTCCAGCAGCCTGCGCGATGCCGAAGCGGTGAATGTCGCCGGTTCGCTGCGTATGCAGATTTATCGCCTCGCCTGGGATAGTACGCGCGATCCACAGCAGTTAGCCCATCACATTGATCTCTATCGACAAACGCTGGAGTCGCCGGCGTTACAGCATCTGGAACGTCCGTGGGTGCCGGTGGATGTCACCAGCCGCTATCGCTATCTGCGCGACAGTTGGCCGATGCTACAGCAGACCTTACAGCCCGAGCGTGCACGCGTTTATCAGCAGCAGGTTGCCAGCTACGTCAGCGAGATCGACCGCTTTGTATTATCGGTACAACATTACGCCGAACTGAAAATGCATCTGGTGGCGGCCAGCAGCTTGTTTGGCTTTTTGGCGATTGTCGCGCTGGCGCTGTGGACCATTGGTTTTATCCGCCGCAACGTGGTACGTCCACTCAATTCGCTGGTCACCGCTAGCCATTATGTCGAACAGGCCAACTTCGCTTTTCCCGCTTTGCCGGTTGAACAACCGAATGAACTGGGCGTGCTGGCGCAAGCCTTCACCACCATGGCGGAACGGCTGCACTCGCACTATCGTTTGCTGGAATTTGCGGTACGGGAAAAAACCGAAGACCTCACGCAAGCCAACCGCACGCTGTCACTGCTGTATGAAAGCTCGCAAATTCTCACCAGCAGCCCGGCCAATCCCGAACTTTTTCAGGGCTTGCTGCGTCTGGTACAGCAGCGTGAAGCGCTTTCAGTGCTGCAAATTTCCAGCGATGACATTGAATTTCAGGCGGGCCTGGCAGATGAAGCACAAAGCTGGCAACGCTTGCCGCTGATGCAGGAAGAGCAATTGTTAGGAGAATTGCGCTGGCAAACGCGCCGCGCGCCGCCGGCAGACGAACTGATGCAAAGTCTGGCGAACATGCTGGCACGCGCGTTATGGATTTGGCAGACGCAAAAACAGTACCAGCAGATGCTATTAATAGAAGAGCGCGCCACCATCGCGCGCGAGCTGCACGATTCGCTGGCGCAATCGCTCTCTTTCCTGCGCATTCAGTTGGCGCTGCTGCGGCGCAATGTTGACGATTCGCAGCCGCAAGCGCAGGCGATCATCGCGGATTTTGATCGTGCGCTGGCCGAAGCCTATCAGCAACTGCGCGAGTTGCTTACCACCTTCCGTTTGACCATCGAACAAGCCGATTTGGTGCAAGCGATGCAAGCCATGATTGCGCCGCTGCAAGAGCAATCACAGGCGGCGATTGCATTCGATTACCAGCCTGGCCTGCAAACCTTAGATGCCCAGCAGCAAGTACATGTGTTGCAGATTGCGCGCGAGGCGCTGCTCAACGCGATTCGCCACGCGCAGGCGCAGCGGATTCAGATTCATTATCAGCGTGTCGCTGATGAGGACCATTTGCTGACCATCGAAGATGATGGCTGCGGCATCAGCAGTCTCGAAGAACCACCGGGACATTATGGCCTGACGATTATGGCTGAACGCGCCGCGCGTTTATCCGGCACGCTGTTGATTACCCCACAAGCGCAAGGCACGCGCATCACGTTACGTTTTCCGCCGCGCCCTGCGCATCGGCTGAGTTAAAATTGAACATCAGGTCACCATAAATGGCGACCCTACGAGATGAGAAACAGGAGACATTATGGCAACCCCTTCCCTGACAATTATGATCGTGGACGATCATCCGCTGATGCGCCGTGGTATTCGCCAATTGCTGGCGCTGGAGCCGCGGCTGGAAGTGGTCGCCGAAGCCAATAACGGCACCGAAGCGTTGGCTGAAGCACGTCGCCTGTCGCCCGACGTCATCTTGCTGGATCTGAACATGAAAGGCATGTCTGGCCTTGATACGCTTAAAGCGCTGCGTAATGAAGGCATCGCTTCACGTATTCTGGTGCTAACGGTTTCGGATGCGCGCAATGATATTTACGCGATGGTGGATGCCGGGGCCGATGGCTATTTGTTGAAAGACAGCGAACCTGAATTGCTGCTGGCGCAAGTGATGCGCGGCGCACAGGGTGAAAACGTGTTCAGCGAAGTGGTAGCCGAATATCTTACCACGCGCCAGCCAACCTCGAACCCGTTCAAACAACTGACCGAACGCGAACTGGATGTGTTGCAGGAAGTGGCGCGTGGATTATCGAACAAGGAAATTGCCGCCACCTTGCACATCTCAGAAGAGACGGTAAAAGTGCATATCCGCAATCTGCTGCGCAAACTGGATGTGCGTTCACGCGTTGCCGCCACCGTGTTGTGGCTGGAAAGCCGAAATGTGTAGCACAGCACAGAAAGCCGTCAGCACATTTACACTTTCTCCATAATTTATCCACGATTCTCTAATTTGCGCCGCGTAGAGTAGCAGCAGCAGGAGTTTTCGAGAGAGCAACTTGCACTCCGCCAGCGTGAAGCGTTCTGAGCTTCACGCTCATCATAATAAAAGTAGAAAAATACGCAGCTGAGGAGTGTCGGTTCCATGTCGAATTTTTTTATCGACCGCCCCATTTTTGCCTGGGTTCTGTCTATTTTGCTTTGCCTGTGCGGCACGTTAGCGATCATCTCGTTGCCGATTGAGCAATATCCCGACCTCGCGCCACCGAATGTGCGTATCACCGCGAACTATCCCGGTGCATCCGCAGAAACGCTGGAAAATACCGTCACCCAAGTTATCGAACAGAACATGACCGGCATCGATAATTTGATGTACATGTCCTCTAACAGCAGCAACACCGGTCAGGCACAAATCACCCTCACCTTTACCGCTGGTACCAATCCTGATGAAGCGCGTCAGCAGGTGCAAAACCAGTTGCAAAGTGCGCTGCGCAAACTACCCGCGGCGGTACAGTCACAAGGGGTTACCGTTAATAAAACCGGTGATAGCAATATCTTGATGATTGCGTTTGTCTCTACCGACGGAAGTATGGACAAACAGGATATTTCAGATTATGTCGCCAGTAACATTCAGGATCCGCTGAGCCGCATTGATGGCGTGGGCCAGGTGGATGCTTACGGCTCGCAATATGCGATGCGCATTTGGCTCGATCCCAACAAATTAATTGCTTACGCGCTGACCACAGATGATGTGGTCAAGGCGATTGAATCGCAAAACGCCCAGGTCGCCGTTGGCCAGGTCGGCGGTTTGCCTTCGGTTGATAAGCAAGCGCTCAACGCCACGGTGAATGCGCAGTCGATGCTGCAAACACCGGAGCAGTTTAAAGCGGTAACGCTGAAAACCAATAGCGACGGTTCGGTAGTAACGCTCGGTGATGTCGCTGATGTGGCGATGGGCGCGGAAAAGTATGACTTCCTCAGCCGCTACAACGGCCAGGCAGCATCCGGTCTCGGCATCAAGCTGGCGTCTGGCGCGAACGAGATGAATACCGACAAACTGGTGCGTGCACGCATTGCTGAGCTGTCGCAGTACTTCCCGCACGGGCTGGAAGCAAAAGTCGCCTATGAAACCACGCCGTTCGTCAAAGCCTCGATCAAAGACGTGGTGAAAACCCTGCTGGAAGCCATCCTGCTGGTGTTCCTGGTGATGTATCTGTTCCTGCAAAACTTCCGCGCCACCTTGATTCCGACGATAGCCGTGCCGGTCGTGTTGCTCGGCACTTTTGCGGTGCTCTACGCCTTTGGTTACAGCATCAATACCTTGACGATGTTCGCCATGGTGCTTGCCATCGGGCTATTGGTGGATGACGCCATCGTGGTGGTAGAAAACGTCGAACGTATCATGAGTGAGGAAGGTCTCTCGCCGCGCGCCGCCACCCGTAAATCGATGGGACAAATTCAGGGCGCGTTGGTCGGCATTGCGTTGGTGCTGTCGGCGGTGTTTGTGCCAATGGCGTTCTTTGGCGGCACGGTCGGTGCTATCTATCGTCAGTTCTCGATCACCATCGTTTCGGCGATGGTGCTGTCAGTGTTGGTGGCGATGATTCTGACGCCCGCGCTGTGTTCCACCTTGCTGAAGCCGCTGGAGCAAGGCCAGCATCATGGTCGCAAAGGTTTCTTCGGCTGGTTTAACCGCATGTTCAACGCCAGCGCAGAACGTTATGAGCGCGGCGTGGCAAAGATCTTGCTGAAAGGTGGTCGCTGGCTGCTGCTGTATCTCGGCATTATCGGCGTGATGGCATTCCTATTTATCCGCCTGCCAACCTCGTTCCTGCCACTGGAAGATCGTGGTGTGTTCCTGACGCAGGTGCAGTTACCTGCCGGTTCAACGCTGGAACAAACCTCCAACGTGGTAGCGAAGGTCGAGAATTACTACATGACCGCCGAGAAAGATAACGTGGTGTCGGTGTTCTCCACCATTGGTGCCGGTCCTGGCGGTAACGGTCAGAACGTGGCGCGTTTGTTCGTGCGCCTGAAAGATTGGGAAGAACGTCCGGGCAGCGATCGCACCTCCTTCGCCATCATCGATCGCGCCACCAAAGCCTTCCACAAGATTAAAGAAGGCCGCGTGATTGCCAGCAGTCCGCCTGCGATTACCGGTATGGGCAGTTCATCGGGCTTTGATATGGAGTTGCAGGATCACGCTGGCATCGGCCATACCCAATTAATGGCGATGCGCGACAAATTGCTGGAGCTGGCAGGCAGCAACCCGGCGCTCTCGCGCGTGCGTCACAACGGACTGGATGACAGCCCGCAATTGCAGATCGATGTGGATCAGCGCAAAGCGCAGGCGCTCGGTGTGTCGCTGGATACCATCAATGACACTTTAACCACCGCGTGGGGTTCGACTTATGTTAACGACTTCCTCGATCGCGGACGCGTGAAGAAAGTCTACGTACAGGCCGCGCCAGAGTTCCGCATGCTGCCGGAAGACGTGAATAAATGGTACGTGCGCAACAGCAGCGGCAGCATGGTGCCGTTCTCTGCCTTCGCCACCAGCCATTGGCAAACCGGTTCGCCGCGTCTGGAGCGTTACAACGGTTATTCGTCGCTGGAGATTGTCGGTGAAGCGGCTAATGGCGTGAGTAGCGGTACCGCGATGGATGTGATGGAAAAATTGGTTGGGCAATTACCATTGGGCGTGGGCTTCCAGTGGACCGGCGCATCCTATCAGGAACGTTTGTCCGGTTCACAAGCGCCCGCGCTGTATGCAATTTCGCTATTGGTGGTGTTCTTGTGTCTGGCGGCCTTGTATGAGAGCTGGTCGATTCCATTCTCGGTGATGCTGGTGGTGCCGCTCGGCGTAGTCGGCGCATTGGTGGCGACTTGGATGCGTGGGCTGGAAAATGACGTCTATTTCCAGGTCGGATTGCTCACGGTGATCGGTTTGTCGGCGAAGAACGCCATTTTGATTGTGGAATTCGCTAATGAGATTAACAGTAAAGGCCGCGAACTGCTGGAATCGACGCTGGAAGCATCGCGTCAGCGCTTGCGTCCAATTTTGATGACTTCGCTGGCCTTCATCTTCGGCGTGCTGCCGATGGCGATTAGCAGCGGTGCCGGCTCCGGCAGCCAGCACGCGGTCGGTACCGGCGTGATGGGCGGCATGATTTCAGCCACCATTTTGGCGATTTTCTTCGTGCCGTTGTTCTTCGTGGTGGTGCGCCGCCGCTTCCCGCTGAAGGAAAAGCCGCACGATTGAGTTGGCATTGCGCAATAAATTGCGCCGCTACGATATGTGCGGACATTAGGCTCCGCGCATATCATGCGCACACACTTATAGCGGCGCGATTTATCGCGTTCTTTTGAATAAAAAAAGCCGCCATAACGGATATGGCGGCTTTATTGTTGTGTGTGGTAAGAATCACAGCAAGTTGGGAAGTGCCCTGCTTTTCTCTATGCGTATTACTTATTGCGTAACATCGCTTCGATAAATTCTTTCCAGTTCCCCAGTTCAGTGTCAACCATAATACCCTCTCTTATTGTAGTGCCGATTCTACGTCGTTTTTTTCATCAGGTGAATACGTTTCCACCTGTTATCTCTATCGGCAAAAGCGTACAAAAGCTGCAATTTGTTTAAATTGCGTACTGACGCACATTTCAGCAACTCCATAATGCGACTCAGAAAATGCCTGGCTTAAATGGCGTAGCACAAATTCACCGTTCGGATAATCCTTAGTGCACTGATGATGGCGAAAGCAATTATTCAGCGGGTGAATGAAAGCGTTTTCTGGATCTAAGTAATAAAATTTATGACAGGCTAAACACGATTAAATCAGCTTGCTTTAGTGGTCAGCGCTCACAGCCCTTAGAGCGCTGTGGTAAACTCGCGCATTATTTTTTAACAAGATGGGAATAAGCGATGACGGCGCAGTGGGTGATGTACGGAATTAAAAATTGCGACACGATTAAAAAAGCACGCAACTCGTTAGAGGCTTCCGGCATCGACTATCGTTTTCATGATTATCGCGTGGATGGTATTGATGACGCGCTGCTGCAATCGTTTATTGATCAGCTCGGTTACGAAGTGCTGCTCAACACGCGCGGTACCACGTGGCGCAAACTGCCAGAAGCTGAACGCGAAGCGGTAAACGACGCTGCTAGCGCGAAAGCGGTGATGCTCGCGCAGCCTGCCACCATCAAACGTCCGGTACTGGCCGCGCCAAACGGCGATCTGCTGGTCGGTTTCAAAGATTCCCTTTATCAGGCCTTTATCCAGGAGAAGTCATAACATGTTCTGTCCGGTCATCGAGCTGGCTCAGCAGCTTATCCGTCGCCCGTCTCTTAGCCCGGATGATGCCGGTTGCCAGGCGTTGTTAATTGAACGTTTGCAAGCCATTGGTTTTACCATCGAGCCAATGCACATTGGCGATACGCTGAACTTCTGGGCCACGCGCGGCCAGGGCGAAACCCTGGCGTTTGCCGGTCATACTGATGTGGTGCCGCCAGGCGATGCCAATCGCTGGATTAGCCCACCGTTTGAGCCGAGCATCCGCGACGGCATGCTGTTTGGTCGTGGCGCTGCCGACATGAAAGGTTCGCTGGCGGCGATGGTTGTCGCGGCTGAGCGTTTTGTGGCGGCCAATCCGCAACATAAAGGTCGTCTGGCGTTTCTCATCACCTCAGATGAAGAAGCCAGTGCAGTCAATGGCACGGTCAAAGTAGTTGAGCGCTTGATGGCCCGTAACGAGCGTATGGATTACTGCCTGGTTGGCGAGCCATCGAGCACTGAGATTGTCGGTGACGTGGTGAAAAATGGTCGTCGTGGCTCGATGACCGCCAATCTGACCATTCACGGCGTGCAAGGCCACGTTGCCTACCCGCATCTGGCGGATAATCCGGTGCATCGCGCAATGCCCGCGTTGAATGAATTGGTCGCAACCGTGTGGGATGAAGGTAACGAATTCTTCCCGCCAACCAGCATGCAGATCGCCAACGTGCAAGCTGGCACCGGCAGCAACAACGTGATTCCTGGCGAGTTTTTCGTGCAGTTCAACTTCCGTTTTAGCACTCAGCTCACCGATCAGATGATCAAAGATCGCGTCGCCGAACTGCTGGATCGCCATCAGCTACGTTACACGCTGGAGTGGAATGTTTCCGGCCAGCCGTTCCTGACTTCACGCGGCAAACTGGTTGATGCCGTGGTAAACGCTGTCGCGCACTATAATGAAATTAAGCCGCAGTTGCTGACCACCGGCGGTACCTCCGATGGACGCTTTATCGCGCGCATGGGAGCACAAGTGGTGGAACTGGGTCCGGTGAATGCCACCATTCATAAGATTAATGAGTGCGTAAAAGCGTCAGATTTGCAGATGCTGAGCCGTATGTACCAGCGCATTATGGAACAGTTGATCGCTTAAGCGCGCAATAAGGAGAGTTGGGATGGAATTCTTTAAAGAGTATTGGTGGATCTTAGTGATCCTATTAATGGTCGGTATTTTAATGAACGTTTACAAAGACCTAAAACGTATCGACCACAAAAAATTCATGGATAACAAGCCAACGTTGCCACCGCATCGTGATTTCAACGATAAATGGGACGATGAAGACGACTGGCCGAAGAAGAAATAAGCGCAAAACCGTAGGGTCGCCATTCATGGTGACCTTCTTTTTGGGGCGCAAAAATGCGCCCCCTACGTTTTTTACATCATCATCACCACATCATCATCGCCGGGTTTCGCCCCGCTCAGCGCTTCATCGAAATAACGACGCGGCACGGTATAGCGCAGATGATTCAGCGCCAACTCCATGCTGCGATGGTCAATCGCATGCGGCAAATCCTCAACGATATCCAGCGTGACATCACCGCCTAATAACATCAGTCGCTGCTTCGCTTCTTCCGCATGTTGTAGCGGAATGTGATCGTCATAATCACCGTGAATCAGATGAATGGTATTCCGCGTGCTGGCGCGCTGCGGCAGCGTGGCATAGCGTCCGCTGAACACGATGGCGCGTCCGGCTAAGCCGGGCTGCGCTTTTACCCCTTCCAGCACCATGGTGCCGCCTTGCGAGAACCCCACCAGCGCGGTGGCTTCAGCGCGCACGCCGCTTTGTTGCTGCCAGTGACGCACCGATTCGATGAACTCCGGCATCACCGCATCCACGCCTTGCTGTTCTGAACGATCGTGTGCCGGAATATCGGCATACCACAGGCGACCTTGCGGCACATTGCCGGAAAAAGGGGCACCGACCGAGACCACCAGCGCGTGTGGAAACGCCTTGGCGAACCAACTGCCAATTTGCGCCATCGAATCAGGGTTATCATTGACGCCGTGATACAACAAAAACAGCTGCGCGGCGTTATCGGGTTGCTGAACAATTACGTATTGAAGTGCCATAAGATCCTCCTCAAATCACTATACGCCGCTGCTGGCACAGAGATATCGGGAAAATTTGAACGAGATAATGGATTTATTGCAACAAACGTAGCCGCAGTTGCCACGTATCAGCGGCTGGCGGATTGAGCTGCACAATCGCCGCTGCGACTTCTGCACGCAGCTTAAGCATCAATGCTTTACGCCCGCTCAGTGCGGCCTGCTGAGCAACATCAGCGAACGACTGTTTCTCCAGCAGAATGGCATTCAATAACGGTGAAGGAACGGCGCGAACCAAACGCTGGAGTGCCGCATAACTGGCTTCAAACGGACGCTGTGCCCAGGCAAAACCAGCTAACAGCGGCCAATCATCCGCGTTGAGTTCCTGGCTGGCTGCTGAAGAAAGCGTCAGCGGCAGTTCGATGATGTCGCGCAGCCATGGCCAATCGCGCGCCAGTCGCTGAGCGGCCTGCTGTTGCAAGGTCTTTCCGGCAGGCGTCAGCGCCAACATCGCCATCGCCGCAAAGCATCCGCTGCTGGCTTCACGCTGTGAACCGATGCGCACCAGCGTAAAGCCGCAAGCGCGCCAGAAATGCCACAAGGTTTCGGTGTAGCCAAAACTCACCGACAGATAATCACACTGCGCGTACTGCTGTGCGGTTGCCACTAACGCACGGCCAATGCCACGCTGGCGCTGCGCGGCTTGAACCGCAATGCGGCTAATGCGCTGCGAGCGTAACGTTGCCGCTTCAGCAAAACCACCATGCGCCGCCAGCGATTGCGCCACCAAATTACCGCGCGGTCGGCGATATCCGGCCCACACCGCGTCAGCAAGCGAGGGTTCTAATCCGCCCTCTTCCACCAACCACATCGCGCCAGTGATTTGCTCTGCACTGCCCGCCAGCCAAAATCGCATGCCGGGCGCATCCAGCATGCGCCGCAAATCGAGCGGCGAAGTGCGATAGTGGGCGCTAGCCAGCAAGCGGTAACCGGCTTCAAGGGCAGGCAAATGCCGATCGGGCGAAGCCGGGAAGATGTCGTTGTTTTCGCTGGCGGCACTTTCCGCCGCATCCTCAAATAGCAGCGCCTGGCTTAACCAACCCTCAAGTGGGTCGTTAGGCGACCAGCGCAGCGGTTCATCAAGCTGGAAGTAACGAACATCAGGCAACGTGGCGCAGAAACGCAGCATAAAACCGCGACCGGTGCCTTCGTAGCCCTGCACGGTGGTGGTTAGCAGCACTCGTGGAAAGCGCTGCACCAGTTGTTGCAACAGCGGCGCAGGAATGGCGGCAGCTTCATCGACAATCAACCATTCGGCTTGCGGCGCCTGTTCCAACGCGAGAATCGCGTCTGGCGCCATAAAGCGGAAATGTTCACCGGCAAACGCTGCCAGCACATCGGTGGAGACTTTGGCTGGAGCCGTGACCAAACAGTGCTGATTATGCTGCGCCAACATGCCCGCCAGCGCTGATTTACCGCGACCGCGCGCCGCAGTGATCACCGCGACACCGTTTGGCATCGCCGGCAGTTGTTGCAGGATATGCGCTTGCTGTTGCGGTGCCTGACAATGCCACTCAGCCCAATCAAGCGCAGCGGGGTAGCGTGCAGCCTGATGCTGGCGCAGCAACATCACCTGCGGATCATTTAGCATTAAGGTTTGCAAATGATGGATGAAATGCGGCGTGGCGATGGGTTCTGCAACATCAGCCCAACGTAGACTGTCGGCATCTTGTTGCTGTGGCCACGTTTCCCATTCCGGCGTCAGCAGCAGCAACCAACTGCCAGCACGCAAGGTGCCCGCCAGCGCGGCAAAGGCTTCTGCGTGGAAACCGTCACGCGCATCAAAAATCGCATGCTGGAATTCTCGCCCCAACAAGTTACGCAGCGCGCTGGGTGCCACTGCCTGCGGGAAGTCGTCACTCTCACTCAGCGTCAGCCAATCACCGCTTAACTCTGCTTGCCAACTGGCGGCTTGCTGCGTGGCCCAATCCGCTGCGCCGCTGATCACACACAGGCGGCGAATGCCCGCTCTCTGCATCGCCGCGGTTGCTGCAATTGACGAAATCACTTACTGGCGAAGGTGTTGCATTGGCCCGGATCGCCACTGTCGAAGCCACGTTTCAACCAGGTATAACGCTGCTGCGAAGTACCGTGAGTAAAGCTATCTGGCACCACGCGGCCCTGGCCTTTCTGTTGCAGACGATCGTCACCAATCGCTTCAGCAGCATTGAGCGCTTGCTGCAAATCACCGACTTCCAGCACGTTCTCTTGCTGCATGTAATGGCCCCAAACACCGGCGAAGCAGTCAGCTTGTAGCTCCATCTTCACCGATAACTGATTGGCCTGCACCTGGCTCGCGCCCTGCTGCATCTGACGCACTTTCGGTTCGATGCCCAGCAACTTTTGCACGTGATGACCGACTTCATGCGCGATGACATAACCTTGCGCGAAATCGCCACCGGCACCGAGTTTGGTTTTCATATCATCGTAAAACGATAAATCGATATACACCGTTTGGTCGGCCGGGCAATAAAATGGTCCCATCGCCGATTGTCCGGTGCCGCAATTGGTGCGCGTGGCGCCGCGATACATCACCAATTTTGGCGGCACATATTGCTTGTTCATCTGCTTGAACAATTTGCTCCACGTATCTTCCGTGGTGGCGAGAATGACCGATGTGAACTTGGCATCTTCATTACTTTGTGCCGAATTGACCGGACGCTGCTGCTGTTGCGAGGTCGGCGCCATGCCGCCACCGCCATCAATCAGCGCGGTGAGGTCGTAGCCGTAATAACCGGCCACCGCGACCACCACCAGCAGAATCAAGCCACCTTTGCCGCGTGGAATGCGGATTTGTCGTCCGCCGCCGCTGCCAAATCCAGGGGAATCATTGCGTCGATCTTCTACGTTGTCGCTTTCACGACGCCCTTGCCAGCGCATGGCATGCTCCTGTTAAACCATCATGTTTTGCATGATTTTAGTTGGCGGCAGAGATTATCACCAGCGTTGCGGGCTAAGCGCAGCGAGAATAAGAGAAATGGAATGAAAATCTGTCGGGTCGGCATTGATGCTGACCTGGCTGACGCATATTGCAGGCATAAAAAAAGGTCGTCATAAATGACGACCCTACGAGAAAGGTGTGGAAATTAATCCAGTTTCACGCCCAATCGCTGCGCCACTTCTTCGTACGCTTCAACCAGGCCGCCGAGGCTCTGACGGAAACGGTCTTTATCCATTTTGTCCATGGTGTTTTTGTCCCACAGACGCGCGCCATCTGGCGAGAACTCATCGCCCAGCACCACTTCGCCGTTGAACAGACCGAACTCCAGTTTGAAATCGACCAGAATCAGGCCCGCATCATCAAACAGCTTGCTCAGCACGTCGTTGGCTTTGAAGGTCAGCTCTTGCATACGCGCCAGGTTGGCTTTGCTGACCCAACCGAAGGTTTCGCAATACGATTCGTTGACCATCGGGTCGTGTTTGGCGTCATCTTTCAGGAAGAGATCAAACAGCGGTGGATTGAGCACGATGCCCTCTTCCACGCCCAGACGTTTTACCAGCGATCCTGCCGCACGGTTGCGCACCACGCACTCAACCGGCACCATCTCCAGCTTTTTCACCAGCGCTTCGTTATCCGACAGCAGCGCTTCCATCTGGGTCGGAATGCCCGCTTCCTGCAATTTGGTCATGATGAAATGGTTAAACTTGTTGTTGACCATTCCTTTGCGATCAAACTGCTCGATTCGTGCACCGTCTCCTGCTGACGTATCGTTGCGGAATTCAAGTACCAGCAGATCCGGATTATCGGTGCTGTATACGGTTTTCGCTTTACCGCGATACAACTCAGCTCGCTTTTGCATCTTGTTAACTCCAAACATGAAAGAACCCGTGTTCAGCGGTGTTTCACCGCGCGCCGACTGCGTGACGCAATCGTTTACTTCGCCGGGCGCTATTATGCCAAATCCAAAACAAAAAGGCCGGAGAATCTCCGGCCCTTTGGCAATTTATTTCAGCGCGCCTTGCATCACGCCGACTAACGCATCGTTTTGCGCCTGCGTTAGCACGTGACCTTTCGGATCGATGAACTGCAGACTGCTGCGGTTATCCAGATCGCCAACCTGCAATTTGTAATCGCCGTTAGGTAATTCAGGATCTTTCGCACCAATCGCATCAAACGCGCCGCTGCCCGGCTGTTTGTAAGTGACTTTCAGGCTGCCCTGCGAGCGGTTGTCATCGGTCACTTCCATGCCGATACGCTTCAGTGCAGCTGGCAAACGCTGCCAGGTGACGTTGAACGGTGCACGCAGCACCAGCAACGGTAAACCGGTATCATCCGCGCCGCTCTGGACGTCAATCTGTCCGGTTGCACGGCTCGCCGCCGCATCCTGGCTGGCAGAATCCACTTTATCCAAACCGGTGCTGATGTCGTTCAACATCTGGCCGGTGTAGCGTTGAATCTGCGCCGGTGAAGTGACGGCTTGACCTGACTGTTGCAGTTCAAGCAGACGCACGGTCAACACTTGCTGATAGCTCTGATTCTGAACGCTGATCTGATAACGACCACGATACTGGTTATCTTCGTCAGCACGGTTCCACTGTACCCAATCGGTGGTCAGTTGCTGTGCAGCATCATCACGTTGAGCGATTGGGAACTTGTAGGATTGAATCACGCCAACCACTTGTGACCAGATCGAACCACGGCTGCTTTCTACTGCCAATACGCCGGTGTTGCCGGTGAACTGAGCACGCGTGCCGTTCAGCAGCGCCAGAGGCTGAGCGGGCGGACGAATATCCAGCTCTTTGCCGACTGCGCCTTTCGCCACGTTATGTGGCACATCGTAATCACCGTTTTGCAGCGGCAAAATCATGCCCGCTGGTGCTTTTAAATCATGCAGTTCAGGTGCTTGCAGATAAGATTCATCACCGCTGACCTGGCGCTTATAACGCTGATCGCTAGAACACGCTGTGAGCAGCATCAGGGTGGAAAGGCCCACTACCGTTGCCAGCGTCGAGCGCTTAACTGAATAACTCATTGATTCTCCCTAAATTATCGCAGACCCGCTTTAATCAGCGCTTGCGCCGTTTTCGCCTGACCGGCTTCGGTCAGTGGCGTCATTGGCAAACGCAGCGTGTCATCCGCGATTAATCCTAGCTGTTTTGCTGCCCATTTCACCGGGATTGGATTGGGTTCACAGAAAAGTGTCTGGTGCAGGTGCATCAGACGCTGGTTCAGGCGACGCGCTTCGGCAAATTTGCCTTGCTGCGCTAAGGCACAAAGCTCAACCATTTCGCGGGCGGCAATGTTAGCCGTAACCGAAATGACGCCTTTGCCGCCCAGCTGCATGGAGTCCAGCGCTGTGGCGTCATCGCCGCTAACGATAATGAACTCATCATTAACCAGCTCTTGGATCTGTGAGATGCGTGATAAGTTCCCGGTGGCCTCTTTGATTCCGATAATATTTTTAATTTCGGCCAAACGCGCGACGGTTTCCGGCAGCATGTCGCAACCGGTACGCGAAGGAACGTTATACAGCATCTGTGGCAGATCGGTACTTTCGGCAATGGCTTTAAAGTGCTGGAACAACCCTTCCTGAGTCGGACGGTTGTAATAAGGCGTGACCGTCAAACAACCGACCACACCGCTGCCGGTGAAGCGTTTGGTCAGAGAGATGCCTTCAGCAGTGGCATTGGCGCCGGTGCCCGCGATAACCGGGATACGGCCATCCGCCAGTTCCAGCGTCTGCATTACCACATCACCGTGCTCTTCATGGCTGAGCGTGGCGGATTCGCCGGTGGTGCCAACAGAAACAATCGCCGCGGTGCCGCTGGCAACATGATAATCAATCAGTTTTTTCAAACTTTCGCGGCAGACATTACCTTTTTCATTCAGTGGCGTAATGAGCGCAACAATACTTCCGGTGAACATGGGCTATCCCCTCGACAAACAAGTGCCTCATGTTACGTTTTACATCGAAAGAAAAGCAAGCGAGCCACGCCATTCCTGCCCTTGTCAGCAGTTTTTTTTATGTTTACCTTATGGTTATTAGCGAACGTACAGGAAATGCCATTTTGCCGCAGTCACAGCCCCACCATCTGGTGATCACCGCACTGGGCGTTGATCGTCCGGGAATCGTCAATACCATTACCCGTCACGTGAGTAGCTGCGGCTGCAATATTGAAGACAGCCGTTTGGCGATGTTAGGCGATGAGTTCACCTTTATCATGCTGTTATCCGGCAGTTGGAACGCCATCACGCTGATTGAATCCACGCTGCCAATGAAAGGTGCCGAACTGGAGTTGCTGATTGTGATGAAGCGCACCAACGCGCGCGTCACCCCGCCAATGCCCGCCACCGTGTGGGTACAAGTTGAGGTGCCGGATTCACCGCATATCATTGAACGCTTTACCGATTTGTTCGATAAACATCAAATGAACATCGCCGAACTGGTTTCACGCATTAAACCGGCACAAGACGATGTTGCGCCCACGCTCTATATTCAAATGACAGCGCACAGCCCGGCCAATCCTGTTAGCGCGCCGATTGAGCAGGCTTTCAATCAGCTGTGTGAAGAACTGCATGCACAAGGTTCAATTCGTCTTTATAGTGTGACCGACAGTGCCAACAGCACCGTTTAATCTGGCTCCGGGTTATTTCGCCACACACTCTGCCCCGCGCGGCAAACCGTGTAGTGAAATAACCCTGACGGTAAACACAACCTGGCACTCCCGCTCAGGATGGTGTATTACCCACAGTATGAAGAAAAAAATGGAGAGTTGTGATGAATCCACTGAAAGCCGGTGATACCGCACCGAAATTTAGCTTGCCCGATCAGGACGGCGAACAAGTAAATTTGGCCGACTTCCAGGGACAGCGCGTTCTGGTCTATTTCTACCCGAAAGCCATGACGCCGGGTTGCACCGTGCAGGCTTGCGGGCTGCGCGACAACATGGATGAGTTGAAAAAAATTAGCGTCGAAGTGCTGGGCATCAGCACTGACAAACCTGAGAAGTTGTCACGTTTTGCCGATAAAGAGTTACTGAACTTCACCTTGCTCTCTGATGAAGATCATCAGGTTTGCGAGCAATTTGGCGTGTGGGGTGAGAAGACCTTTATGGGCAAAACCTATGACGGCATCCACCGCACCAGCTTCCTGATTGATGCTCACGGCAAAGTCGAAAAAGTGTTTGATGATTTCAAAACCTCAAACCACCATGACATCGTGTTGGATTATTTGAAATCAGCCTGATAGAAACGGGTGCGCAAGTCGCACCCGTTTTTTTATCTGACGTTGTCATCCAGCGCAGGCGTTTCTGGCCAGGCGCGCACCACCGCTTTAACCAGCGTCGCCAGCGGAATGGCAAAGAACACGCCCCAGAATCCCCACATCCCGCCGAAAATCACCACCGACAGAATGATCACCAAAGGATGCAGATTCACCGCTTCCGAGAACAAAATTGGCACCAGCACGTTGCCATCCAGCGCCTGAATCACTAAATAGATGCCGATCATCGTCCAGAAATCACTGCCCAATCCCCATTGGAACAGGCCCACGCCGATCACCGGAATGGTCACCACCATCGCGCCGATATAGGGAATCAGCACTGAAATGCCCACCAGCACCGCCAGCAGCAGCGAGTAGTTAAGACCTAACATCAGGAAGGCCAACCATGTGACAAAGCCGACTGCCACCATTTCCAGCACTTTGCCGCGAATGTAATTGGTGATTTGCTGATTCATCTCCTGCCACACCACGCCCGCCAACCCGCGATTTCGTGGTAACACGCGGCGCACCGCGTTTAGCATCTGCTCTTTGTCTTTCAGCAGGAAGAACACCATCAGCGGCACCAGCACCAGATAGATCATCAACGTCATCAAACCGACCAATGACGCCAGCGAGTACTTCACCAGCGATTCGCCCAAGCCGGTTAAGCGGCTGCGCAGGTTTTCAACGATGATATCGATGATGCCCGCATCCACCAGCGCCGGATAACGCTTTGGCAGGCCCGCCGCGAATACATACAACTTGTTCAACATGTTCGGTAAATCGCGCGTTAAATTGATGCCTTGCTGCCACGCCACCGGCGCTACGATCAGCACCATCACCAACAAAATACCCGCGAACACCACCAGCACGGCGCTGGTTGCCCAGGTTCGGCTGCAACCGACACGCTGTAAACGCACCGTCGGCCATTCGAGCAAATAGGCCAGCACCAACGCCACTAACAGCGGTGCCAACAGGCCACTTAAGAAGAATAAAATACAAAACGCCGCCAGCAGAATCACCAGCAAGCCAATGGCCTGTGGATCGCTGAAACGGCGTTTGTACCATTGATAAAGCAGAGCGAGCATGTTTACTTCCAGTTGAACGTAGGGCCGCCATTGATGGCGGCCGATTGATGAATGTGGTGGCGGGGATTAATGCGAAATGCTGCTGACTAAGGCATCCTGACCAGAAATCATCACGCAGTTGCGCCCGGCATTTTTCGCCAGATACAGCGCAGCATCGGCTTGCTTGAGACTTTGTTCCTGCGCCCCGTGATCCGGTTGCCAATCAGCGATACCGACAGAAAGCGTGATATTGCCGACTTGATCAATCCAGTTATCGGCAATGCTGACGCGCACGCGCTCAGCAAGAATACGCGCATCTTCCACCGAAGTGGCCGGCAGCAGCATCAGGAACTCTTCCCCGCCGTTGCGGCACACCACATCGGTTTGGCGCGCGCTCTGTCGCAAAGTGCGCGCCACGTGCTTGATCACCTCATCGCCGACATCATGGCCGAAGGTATCGTTGACGCGTTTAAAGTGATCGATGTCCAGCGCCAACACCGAGAACGGTTGGCGCATGGTGGCGAAGTAATCCAGCACCGCACTCAAACCACGCCGATTGAGCAAGTTGGTCATCGGATCGGTTTGCACTTCCGACTTCAAACGGCCAATTTTGTCCTGCACTAAACCGATGCCGGTCAGCAACGCACGCTTGACCTGCGCCGCCTCGAAATACCACGCACGAATGCCGCCAATCTCACCAGACACACCTTGCGAATCCATTTGGCTGGCTTTGCGCGCCAGTTGCCACAGCGGCAATGCGATCAGGCGCGCCAGAATCACCGCCACCAGCAAAGTTAACAGCGCAAACGGCACCGAATTTTTTAGCACTTTCAATAGCAAACCGGAGAGCGGAGCCAGCGTGACATCCGTCGGTTTCAGCGCCACCACCATCCAACCGGTAGTCGGCACAATGGCGTAACCAGCCAGTTTTGGCGCATCTTGCTCGGTAAGCTGCACTTCGCCGTTGGTTTGTTCTTCACGTTGATGATCGCTGATGATGGCTGGCACCACTTTGCCAATCAACTGGCTGTTCTGGTGATACAGCACCTGATTATTGCGATCGGTGACGTAGACTTGCGTACCATCACGATAGAACTGCTCGCCGAGCAACGCATTCAGAATGCTTTTCTTTTTCAGATAGATGGTGCCACCAACATAACCTAGATAGCGACCGTCCTTGCTCCATATCGGCCAGGAGACAAACACAATCAGGTTATTGGCGGCAGAAATGGTCGGTTTGCTGACCATCGGCTGGCGCTGCGCCAGCGCTTCGCGTGAAGCCTGGCTGGTGAGCTGCATGCCTTTCAACATCAAGGATTCCGGCGAAATCGCCTTTACAATGCCATCGCTGTTGACCACGGCAACCGAGTTAAAGCTGTTGGTTTGCTCGCGCAGGCGATTGACTTCCTGCTGCGCCAGATCGCCATTATCGAAATCATTACCCAACTGCGTCGCGCTGTAATGCAGCTGCGACTGAGCCAACTGAAAAAAGACTTCAGTGGTGGCGGCCAGCTTGGTGGCGTAGGCGCGATTAGCTTCGAGGGTGCTTTCGATCAGGACCATGCGTTGCACGCGCCAGGTCGCGTAAAGCGTGTTGGCGAGCGTAATGACGATGCTGGTGATCGCCAGCAGCGCGATCAGCGTGCGCAGGTCAGTTTTTGGCCGCAGGCGCATCAACATGGCGCACCCAGCCTAGCGAGTAGATTCATAAATTCGTGTGCCTGACAGTCTTGTTATTGTTGGATTCACTTGCCCTGGTGAGGGAACGAGCAATTGTACACCCACAAGTCAAATTGAGCACGATGCATCCTGTCAGGCCACGACAATTCTTTTCAACCGCTGGCGCTAATCGATCAATCCATTGGCATCGTAAAACGGCCACGGGCCGGGATAATTACCGATGGCGCACAAATGCGTCGTCATGCCTTGCTGTGGCTGCCAGCGATGCAGCAAAAAACCCGGTGGTTCCAGCACAAAGTTGGCGGGCGCATTTTCGGCCAGATCAAATGCCACCTGATGCGACACGCCTGGCGCGACGCACGCCAGCGTACCGGCAAAACGCGCCTGTACCGAACGATGCAAATGGCCACTGAGCACACGCTCGACCTGCGGATGTTTTTGGATAATTTCCGCCAACGCAGCGGGATTGCGCAGCGGTTGTTGGTCCATGTGTTCGATGCCGCAGATAAACGGCGGATGATGCAGCATCACCAACGTCGGCAACTGCGGTTCGCGCGCCAACTGCTCATCCAACCATTGCAGCTGCGCTTCATCGACATAGCCCCACGGTTTCTGCGGCACACTGGAATCCAGCGCCAGCAGTTGCAACCCATTCACGCGCATCTGCCAGTTCAGCGTCTCGCCGTGTTGCAGATAATGATGTTCTGGAAAAGCGTCGCGTAAAGCTTGGCGATCGTCATGATTGCCCGGCATTAGCAGAAACGGGATGTGCAGACCAGCCAGCGCCTGTTTTAGCGTTTGATACTCTTCCGGCGTACCGAAATCCACCAGATCACCAGTGATCACCACCTTATCCGGGCGCGGCTGCATCGCGTTTAAGGTGGCGATGACACGCAACAGCGCGGCTTGGGTATCGACTTTTTTATACGACAGGCGACCATGCGCCTTGATGTGTAAATCGCTTATTTGCGCGATCAGCGTCATTGCTTCAGACACAACAGAGTTCCTCAGGATGCAGAAAATTGCAGCGCGGCGTCTTGCGCCAGCGTCCAGCTCACCGGTTGCCCGGCATGCCAGGCTTCACGCGCATGGCGATCGACCTGAATCGGCGTTGCTAAGCCAATGTCGATCATCAACCGCTGTGACGCGCCCAAAAAGGTGCTGGCGAGAATAAAGCCCTGGCGCGCATAACGATTATCTTCGGCCAGCAGCACATCTTCCGGGCGGCAGAAACGTTGCGGATTGCCGCGCGCATCCACATCGACGCAGTTAATCGCACCAACAAAATCAGCGACAAATTTCGATGCCGGATGCTGATAGATATTTTGCGGCGTATCGATCTGTACCAAGCGGCCCTGCTCCATCACTGCAATCCGATCACCAAGCGCCATCGCTTCTTGCTGATCGTGCGTCACATACACCGCGGTAATTGCCAGCTTTTTTAGCAGTGAGCCGATTTCCAGACGCAGGCGATCGCGCAGTCGTGCATCCAACGCCGCCAGCGGCTCATCGAACAACAGCACTTTGGGCCGTGCGGCTAGGGCTCGCGCCAGCGCCACACGCTGCTTCTGCCCGCCAGAGAGTTTATCGATGCTGCGCTGCGACAGCGTCGTGAGATCCACCAGCTCCAGCATCTCCTGCACGCGCGCTTCACGTTCGGCACGCGCCACGCCCTGCACTTTCAGTCCGTACGCCACGTTCTCTGCCACATTGAGATTGGGGAACAGCGCGTAATTCTGGAACACCATGCCGACGTTACGTTTTTCAATTGGCAGCGCCGTCACGTTGCGATCGTCGAACCACACTTCGCCGCCGACATCGCAACTTTCCAGCCCGCTGATAATGCGCAACGTGGTGGTTTTGCCGCAGCCGGATGGCCCGAGCAGCACCAGCGTTTCACCGGCATGCACGGTGAGATCCAGCGGTTGCAGCGCCTGATGATGATTAAAATGACGCGAGCAACCGCGCAGCGTCACGGTAACGGCTGAAGGATTCATGCCGCCTCCTTGTTTGAGCGCAAGATCGCGCGGTTGAGCCAGTGATTCACGGCATTGAGCATCAGCAGCAGCGGCAGAATCATCAAAATAAATATCAGCGTGTAGGCGGAACCCACTTCCAGCCGCATTGAGGCGTAGCTGTCAGCAAGGCCAACCGGCAGGGTTTTGGTCAGCGGCGTATGCAGCATCCAGGTGATATTGAATTCACCCACCGACAGCGTGATCACCATAAATGCCCCGGCAAGAATGCCGTTACGGCAGTTCGGCACCACCACGGTAAAGAAGCGCTGCCACATGCTGGCACCCAAGCTGGCCGAGGCTTCTTCGAGGCGCGGCATATCCACCGCCTGCATTACCGCTAAAACCGGGCGCATCAAAAATGGCAAAGTAAACAGCACATGACCAATCAGGATGAACAGCCAGCTATCACGCAGGCCGGAGAATTGGCCGTACAGCAAAATGATGCCGAGCGCAGTCGCCAAACCGGGCAGCGCCACCGGCAACATCAAACACTCTTCGATGCGCGCCGCCCAACGTCCCGGCGCTTTCAGCAAGCCCCACGCGGCTGGCACGCCAATCGCCAGCGTAACTAACAAGCAAAACAGCGCGATCAGCAGCGACAGCCAGAAGGTGTCGGCGTACATCTCCCACACCTGCTCAACCCACTTCAGCGTTAAGCCGCTGCGCAGGCCGATAAAATAGTTGTTGGTGACGCCCGCCAGCATCGACAGCAGCACCGGCACGATCATAAACAGTGCGGTGATGGCCGTGACCAACAGTTGCAGGCTAAACGTACCGCGACGTTTCATGCCGCCTCCTTATACGCCAAACGGCGCGCCAGCATCAGCGCCAGCCAAGCGAATCCGCCCATCACCACCGACAAGGCAGCGGCGGTAGCGAAGTTAGCGTAATTGGTGAACTCGCCATAAATGGTCAGCGGCAATACCGCCAAATCGGTGCCGAGGGTAAATGCAGTACCAAACGCGCCCATACTGGTGGCGAAACACAGCGCGCCGGTTGACAACAACGCCGGTTGCAGGCCGGGCACAATCACGTCCCACGTAATGCGCCACTGGCTAGCACCGAGCGAACGCGCCGCCTCTTCCAGCGAGCGATCAAGTTTTTCACTGGCCGCCACTAATGTGACGATGGCGCGCGGCAGCGAGAAATAGAGATAACCGATAAACAAACCCGCCAGCGAATAGGCCAGCGTCCAACGTTCATGCACCAAACTCATACTGACTTGCGCCAGCAAGCCCTGACGACCGGCCAGCATCACCACTAAAAAACCCACCACCACGCCCGGAAACGCCAGCGGGAAAGTGAGCAGCGCCAGCAAGGTGCCGCGTCCGGTGAAACGTTGACGCGCCAGGAAACAGCCAACAATCGCGGCAATCACTAACGTCACCAGCGTCACCGCCAGTGACAACAACACGGTGTTCAGCAAGCTCACCAGATAATGCGGCTCGGTGATCACCGTCCAGTAACCGCTGTGCTGGGTGCTGCGATCGTCCTGCATCCCGATTTGCAGCAGGCGAGCAAACGGCAACAACCAAAACGCACAGAAGAACAGCAGTGCGGGCAACGTCAGCCATAACCAACGGCTGCCCGGCAAGGCGCGCATCTGGCGGCGCGAGGCCGCCAGCGTGTCAGACATCGACATTAACGAATCTCACTCAGGTATTTGGCCGAGAAGGCTTTCTGTGCATCGGCCATCTGCTGGTAATCAACGGTTTGTGCACGCGCATAATCGCTATCCGGCAGGAAGTATTTCTTGGCATCAGCCGACATCGCCGAAGTACGTACTGGACGCAGGAAGGCATTGGCCCAAATCGCCTGACCTTTATCCGACAGCACATAATCGATGACTTTTTTGCCGTTGGCTTCGTGCGGTGCGTTCTTCACCAGGCTGATGACGTACGGCACGGTTACCGTGCCTTCTTGCGGAATAACGAAAGCAACGTTGGCGTGATCTTTATATTTGGCGCGATAGGCGTTGAAGTCGTAGTCGAGCAAGATTGGGATCTCGCCGGAAATCAGACGCGCATACGCGGTTTGTTTCGGCACGATCGGCTGGTTGGCCTGCAATTTTTTGAACCATTTCAGCGCTGGCGTGAAGTCCTGCATGTTGCCGCCCTTCGCCTGGTTCACCGCCACCGCCGCGACGTAGCCAACAAAGGCGCTGGCCGGATCGAGGTAGCCGACCATGCCTTTATATTCTGGCTTCAACAGATCATCCCAGGATTTAGGTACTGGCGCGCCGCCCAGCGCATCAACGTTAACCATAAAGCCCATGGTGCCGGAGTGCAGCGCCACCCATTTACCGTTAGGATCTTTCATTCCGGCTGGGATTTCGTCCCAATGTGCTGGTTTATAGCTGGTGATGACACCGGCGCTGTCCGCCTGGATGCCAAAACTGACGCCGTAATAAACCACATCTGCCACCGGATTACCCTGCTCCGCCACCATCTGCGCCAGGGCTTGACCGGAGTTTTTATTGTCTTGTGGCACCTGAATGCCGGTGTCTTTGGCAATGGCTTTAAGCTGTGTACCCCAATCTGCCCATTCGGGGGGACAGTTGTAGCAGATCGCCGTATCGGCGGCCTGGGTAAAGGTACTGAACAGCGAACCGGCAGTCAGCGCGAGCGCACCGGTTAAAACTTTTATTTTTTTGTGCAGTTTCATGATGGTTCCCTGGTGTTGGTAAACAAAGAAATGGGTGTTGCGATGCTTTCGCCAATGCGCAGCCGGTGCGCCAGTACGCGGGTGCCGCGGCTGGCTTGTTGTAACAGCATGTCGATAGCGCCCGCGCCGAGCATGTCGGCAGGCTGCGTGACGCTCGCCAGCGACGGCGCCATCTGCTCGCCAATATCAATGCCATCAAAGCCCATTACCGAAAGCTGCTGCGGTACGCGCACACCGGCGCGAGTGGCGGCACCAATCAGGCTGATGGCAAGCAAATCATTGGTGCAGATCACCGCGCTGAGCGGCACATCGCCTTGCAACTGCGACTGCAACAGCGCGAAATCAGATTGGGTATGGCTGTGCATTTCGATGACCGGCAGCGCCTCAAGTCCGGCTTGCTGCATGGCGTCGCAATAGCCTTGATAGCGCAAACGCGCGCGATCCGATTGCAGCATCGGTCCGGCCACCATGCCGATGTAGCGGTGGCCGAGATTGAGCAAATGTTCAGTGGCTTCCTGCATCGCCTGGCGGTTATCAACGCAAATCGCCGGCCAATGGCTTTCCTGTGGCACGTTATGCGTCAACACGAATGGCATGTTGGCTTGATGCAAGGTTTGCAGAATTGCGCTGTTATCGGCGTCGGCAACCGTCAGCACTAAACCGGCCACGCGCTGATTCAGCATATGTTCAACAATGGCCGCTTCACGTTCAGGCTGATAATCGCTGGTTGCTACCAGTAAACCGTAACCAGCCGAGCGCGCCTGACGCTCCATCGCTTGCAGCTGGCGGGCGAAAATCGGATTCAGCAGCGACGGCAGCAACACGCCGAAGGTGGTCGAACTCTGCGTACGCAATTGACGAGCAATATGATTGGGGCGAAAGCCGAGTTGCTCTGACGCGGTTAACACCTTTTGCAAGGTATCCGGTCGCAGCAAATGCGGATCAGAAAATGCGCGCGCCGCCGTGGCGCGTGATACGCCAGCTAACTTCGCCACACTGATTAAATCGGACATGTTCGCCTCGTAAAGTGCTAATGAGATCGATCTCATTGGCGCTTAAAGTAGCGGCGAACTGTGACAGCAACATCGCGGGAAAATGACAAACAGATGACAGCAGCGCGAACTGCTGTCCGGGGGAATTACAGCATCAGGAACGCATAACCTTCGTTTTGCAGCGAGGCCACGGTAGTACCGCTAGAGAGCGTGTGCGTTACGCGGGTATCAATCCAGTCACGTTCGAGTTGATGGAAAGCGACCGACTGATCGCAAATCGTCACTTTGACACCGGCTTTTTTCAGCTCATCAATCAGCTTCAGATTTGGGTTATCGCTGCCGTAGGCTTTGCGGAACTGCTCGTTATTGAGCGCAGCAGGCACGGCATCGCTGTTGATCGACACCACAAACTTCAATTGATCAAGCGGTACGCCCGCCGCGTAATAAAGGTTAGTTACGCGCGCAACACGCTCCAGACCGAGGTTGGCCTGATGAATATCGCCTTCGCTGCGGTTAATCTGGAAGACGATTTTGTTGCTCAAACCCGGCGTGTTGGCGGGGTTGTAATCCGGCACGCTGACGAAATGGATTTTGCCGTAACCGTCGATGGCTGGCGTGCTCCAGAAATCGGCCGGTTCGGTTTTCTTATCTGCAAACTTGTCGCTGACTTTATCCACTAAGTCTGGAAGCTGTAACACATTGCCGCCGACAAAACCTGCCAGTGCAGCGATAACAATATAGGATGCTGGACGCATTTCACTTCTCCTGTGCCTGTGACTTACATCTGTAAGAGTGCATAACCCTGGTTTTCCAGCGTCGACACGGTGGTCGGGCTGGAGAGTGCGTGAATCACTGATTGGTCAATCCACTCTTTGGGGAAGTGATGGAACGCCACTGACTGATCGCACACCGAAACTTTGACGCCCAATTTGTTGAGTGCGCCAATCAGCGCCAGATTGGGATTGTCGGCTTTGTAGAACTGTTGAAAATGCGCGTTATCCAGCATTGCAGGCGTAGCATCGCCGGTCACTGACACCACAAAATGCAGGTCGTCGGCTGGCACGCCAGAAGCGATATACAGATTCACCACGCGCGCCACGCGCTCTAAGCCAAGATTTGGGCGCTTCATATCGCCTTCGCTTTTGGTGATTTGAAACACCACTTTGTTGCTCAGGCCCGCCACCGGTTTAAACGCGGCATCCGGCTCGTAATGAATTTTGCCGTAGCCATCGACGGCGGGCGTGCTCCAGAAGCCATCAGGATCGGTCGGTTCAGCAGAAAAATGGCTGACAACACGCTGATACAGGTCATCACCTTTGCTCACGGTAGCGCCAACAAAGCCACCCACAATCGCAATCAGGGCATAAGAGACAACAGAACGCATAAACACTCTCCGGTATACGCTGCCAATTCACAGTCCGTTTGAATAAAGTGCTTTATCTATACCACAGCGTGCGAGGTGCAAAAGTCCTGTAGTGACGGGCTGTCCGGGCTTTTGCTTGCGGGAAAAATAATTGGATTGGCTAATTAAATAACAGCTTCGATTGATAGGTTGAGCGGAGTGTAAAATACGCTGGCTGTAATTTCTGACGGTTACGCTATTTGGCTTAAGACAATCGTTGCTTATGATGTGAC
The DNA here is from genome assembly GCF_039594315.1 of Pantoea sp. GTDB lineage: Bacteria > Pseudomonadota > Gammaproteobacteria > Enterobacterales > Enterobacteriaceae > Pantoea. The sequence goes on along the minus strand of NZ_JBCNNP010000012.1, from coordinate 32,308 downwards.
CAATAATAATTACAGTCACCGCGAACGCGGTGTGCGGCACGATTAATATCATTGATGGATAAACGGGGCCAAAACTGCTTAATACCCGGTGCTTTTCAGAGTAAACCTGGAAAAGTTCATGCCAGCTTCAGTAATTTTGAGCAACTTTACGTAACTTTAACTTCAATATGGATTTATCGCCGATTTCTAAGCGGATGACTATTCAATTTTTTGCGGCAATTTTGGCTATTTTTGTAACTGTTTCGTCATTTAATTGTCTGAGCGTGCAACCATTTGCTTGTAGCGTGTCTCTGGCTAAGATAGAGCCGCTGCATAAACGAATAAAAAGTGCAGAACATTTGAACCACTTACCTGTCCAATTTCGGGTGACATTTACAGGATCAAGGCATGTTTAACCGGTTGAAAAAATCAGTACTGGCGGCCCTTATTCCTACGCTGCTGCTAACGCCCGCGTTGAGTGCGCGTGCGGACGTGAGTGACAATTTGCCCGACATGGGCACCACAGCAGGTTCAACGCTGTCGATTAATCAGGAATTGCAGATGGGCGACTTCTACGTGCGCCAACTGCGCGCCAGTGCGCCGCTGATTAACGATCCGCTGTTAAATCAATATATTAACGAGCTGGGCCAGCGTCTAGTGGCGCACGCCAATTCAGTGCGCACGCCGTTCCACTTCTTCCTGATTCAAAATGACGAACTTAACGCTTTCGCCTTCTTCGGCGGCAACGTGGTGCTGCACTCTTCGCTGTTCCGTTACACCGATAATGAAAGCCAATTAGCCTCGGTGATGGCGCACGAAATTTCGCACGTTACTCAGCGCCATTTGGCGCGTGCGATGGAAGAGCAGAAACGTAATGCGCCGCTAACCTGGGTTGGCGCATTGGGGTCAATTCTGCTGGCGATGGCCAGCCCGCAAGCGGGCATGGCGGCATTGACCGGTACGCTGGCAGGCGCGCAGCAAGGCATCATCAGTTTCACCCAAGGCAACGAACAGGAAGCCGATCGCATTGGCCTGCAAGTGTTGCAGCGCGCCGGATTCGATCCGCAAGCGATGCCGACTTTCTTGCAAAAATTAGCCGATCAAAGCCGCTTCTCCTCCAAGCCGCCAGAAATTTTGCTCACGCACCCATTGCCTGATAGTCGTCTGGCCGATGCGCGTAACCGCGCCAATCAGATGCGTCCGGTGGTGGTGCAATCGTCGCAAGATTTCTACATGGCGAAAGTGCGCTCGCTCGGCATGTATGCCACCGGACGCAATCAGCTCACCGATGATTTGCTGAATGAATACGCCAAAGGCAATGTGCGCGAGCAGCAAGCTGCGCAGTACGGTAAAGCGGTGCAATTCCTGCAAGCCAAGAGTTTTGATAGCGCGAAAAAAGCCATTGCGCCGTTACTGGCAAAACAGCCGGATAACGTCTGGTTCCTCGATATCATGACCGACATCGACATCGGGCTGAATCAGCCGCAGCAGGCCATCAGTTTGCTGAGCAGCGCCAAAGACAGCAAAACCAATCCGGTGCTGCAACTGAATTTGGCGAACGCCTACGTTGAGGCGAAACAACCGGCCAATGCCAGCCGCATTCTCAATCGCTACACCTTTGCCCATCCTGATGACATCAACGCCTGGGATTTGCTGGCGCAGGCTTCCGCAGCGCAGGGATTACGTGATGAAGAGCTCTCGGCGCGCGCCGAAGGTTTGGCCCTGAACGGACAGCTCGACCAGGCAATTACCACCTTGAGTAGCGCCAGCGCGCAAGTGCCGCTCGGCAGCCTGAAACAGGCGCGTTACGACGCGCGTATCGATCAGTTCCGCGAATTGCAGAAGCGCTTTAAGGTTTATCAGAAGGGATAAGAAACATGGTCAGCATTTATCACAATCCACGTTGCAGCAAGAGCCGCGAAACGCTGGCGCTGCTTCAGCAAAAAGGCATAGAACCCAATGTGGTTCTTTACCTCGACACGCCGCCAGACGTGCCGACGCTGAAAAAACTGCTTAATCAACTCGGCATGCACAGCGCACGCGAATTGATGCGTCGTAAAGAGGATCTGTACAAAGAGTTGCAACTGGCGGAGGCGGATTTAAGCGAAGATCAGTTGCTGCAAGCAATGGTGGATCATCCGAAGCTCATCGAACGTCCAATTGTGGTGAATGGCGAGCAAGCACGAATTGGCCGCCCGCCGGAAGCAGTGCTGGAGATTGTTTAAAGCCCCAGCGCTTCTTTAACAAACGGAATGGTGAGTTTGCGTTGCGCGGTAATTGATGCGCGATCCAGACGATCCAAGGTATCAAACAGCGTACGCATTTCCCGATCGAGGCGTTTCAACAGGAAGCGCCCAACATCTTCCGGCAACTCAAATCCACGCAAGCCAGCACGCAGCTGCATCGCCTGCAATTTGTCGTCGTCGGATAACGGCTGCAAGCGGTAAATCTGCCCCCAATCGAGGCGTGATGCCAGATCCGGCAAACCCAAATTAAGCTGGCGCGGTGGACGATCGCCGGTAATCAGCAAACGGGTTTTGCCAATTTCCAGAATGCGGTTGTAGAGATCGAAGATCGCCATTTCCCATTCAGGATCGCCCGCGATGCATTCAATATTATCGATGCACACCAGCGCTAGATTCTCCATGCCTTCCAGCACTTCCGGCACAAACCAGGTGCGTTTATCCAGCGGGACATAGCCAACGGCTTCACCGCGCGCCGACAGTTCTGCACACGCCGCGTGCAGCAAATGGCTGCGGCCGCCGCCTTCGCGTGACCAGAAATAGAGATAGCTGCCGTGTTGCTGTGAAAGTGCGCCTTGCAGCGCCGCCAGCAGAGACGGATTTTCCCCCGGCCAGAAACTGGCAAAGGTTTCATCATCGGGTAAATAGAGTGGCAATGAGAGCTGTGCCGGCGTGTTCAGAAGTACCTCAACGGATGAGCGGGCAGAAAACCGCGCAAGTTTATCACGATCTTTGCTGGAGATGAACCGGGCTTCCCTGCCCGGCTGAACGCGTTAAACGTCGCGTTTCTCTTGCGCATCCAGCACCACTTCTTCTGGACGCAATACGTTGATTAAACGGAAGATCAATGCCAGGCACACGCCAACAATGGTTGCCAGCGCCATGCCTTTCAATTCCGCCGCGCCGATGTGCACTTTCGCGCCGCTGACGCCAATGATCAGTATCACTGAGGTGAGGATCAGATTCTGCGCTTTGTTGTAATCCACTTTGGATTCAATCAGCACACGAATACCCGAAGCGCCGATGACGCCGTACAGCAGCAGCGATACGCCGCCCATCACCGGTACAGGAATCGCCTGAATCGCCGCCGCCAGTTTGCCAACACATGAGAGCAGAATGGCAAAGATCGCTGCGCCGCCAATCACCCAGGTGCTGTATACGCGGGTAATCGCCATTACGCCGATGTTTTCGCCGTAAGTGGTGTTCGGCGTCGAACCGAAGAAACCGGAGATCATGGTCGATAAACCGTTGGCAAACATCGAGCGATGCAGGCCAGGATCACGAATCAAATCTTTCTTCACGATATTCGCCGTTACCACCAAGTGGCCGACGTGCTCCGCAATGACCACCAATGCCGCAGGCAGAATGGTCAACATCGCCACCCATTCGAAACGCGGAGTATAGAAGGTTGGCAGCGCAAACCACGGTGCGTTTTCCACGGTGCTCCAGTCAACAATCCCCATCACGGAAGAGAGCGCGTAACCGACCAGCACGCCAATCAAAATCGGGATAATGGCAAGGAAGCCACGGAACAGTACCGAGCCAAATACGGTAACCGCCAGCGTCACCATTGATATGATTACGGTTTTGCTATCAGGTGAGGTGCCATCAGCCGGCAACAGGCCAGCCATATTCGCCGCCACACCGGCCAGTTCCAGACCGATGACCGCCACAATTGCGCCCATCGCCGCAGGCGGGAACATCACGTCGAGCCAACCGGTACCGGCTTTCTTAACGATCAGCGCCACGATGCAGAACAGCAAACCACACAGAATAAAACCGCCCAGCGCCACTTCGTATCCCAGCGGCAGCAGCAGTAAAACCGGTGAAATAAAGGCAAAGCTCGAACCGAGATAAGCGGGGATTTTGCCTTTACAGATGAACAGATAGAGCAACGTACCAACGCCGTTGAACAGCAACACCGTGGCCGGGTTGATGTGGAACAGAATCGGCACCAGCACCGTTGCGCCAAACATAGCAAACAGATGTTGCAGGCTGAGTGGAATGGTTTGCAATAACGGTGGGCGTTCGCTAACGCCTATCGCACGACGAGTCATTATTTCTTTATCCCCTTGAGTCTTGATGTTTTTTTGCCAAAAAAAAGCCGACTCTCTGGCCGGCTGGTTTCTTTATTTGGTTCCGAAAATCTTATCCCCGGCATCGCCGAGTCCTGGAATGATGTAGCCCTTCTCGTTCAATCCCTGATCGATTGACGCGGTGTACAGCTCAACATCCGGATGCGCTTTCTCCAGCGCGGCAATGCCTTCTGGTGCGGCCACCAATACCAGCACTTTAATACTGGTGCAGCCGGCTTTCTTCAGCAGATCGATAGTGGCGATCATCGAACCGCCGGTTGCCAGCATTGGATCAACCACCAGCGCCAGGCGCTCTTCGATGTTCGACACCAGCTTCTGGAAATACGGCACTGGCTCCAATGTCTCTTCATCACGGTACACGCCTACCACGCTGATACGCGCGCTCGGTACGTGCTCCAACACACCTTCCATCATGCCGAGGCCGGCACGCAGGATTGGCACCACGGTGATTTTTTTACCTTTGATTTGATCGATTTCTACCGGACCGTTCCAGCCTTCGATCGTCACACGTTCGGTTTCCAGATCGGCGGTGGCTTCATAGGTCAGCAAGCTGCCCACTTCCGAGGCCAGCTCGCGGAAACGCTTGGTGCTGATATCATGCTCACGCATCAGGCCCAGTTTATGTTTGACCAGCGGGTGTTTGACTTCCACGATCTTCATGATTGTTCTCCCGGAATTGAGTTGAGCTAAAAAAAAATCGCCGGATTATACCGCCTTTTCGTCGCCGCGCCACATGTCATCGGTCAAAGGCCCGATGGATTATGCGTAGAATAAGGATTGGCGAAAATTCAGTGCCGTGCAAAGGCAGCGTGAGATGGGACTCGCAAACGTTTGCCTGCGCTGTTAGAATTGCGGCGCTTAATTTTTGCCACCAACCGCAATCGCGTGGGGATTCCGCAGTGACCGACAAAACCTCTCTCAGCTACAAAGACGCCGGTGTTGATATCGATGCTGGTAACGATCTGGTTGACCGTATTAAAGGCGTAGTGAAAAAAACCCGCCGCCCGGAAGTGATGGGTGGACTGGGCGGCTTTGGCGCGCTGTGTGCGCTGCCGCAGAAATACCGCGAGCCTGTGCTGGTCTCCGGAACCGATGGCGTCGGCACCAAGCTGCGTCTGGCGATGGATCTCAAACGCCACGATAGTATCGGCATCGATTTAGTGGCGATGTGCGTGAACGACCTGATCGTCCAAGGCGCTGAACCGCTGTTCTTCCTCGATTACTACGCGACCGGCAAACTGGATGTGGATACCGCATCGTCAGTGATCACCGGCATCGCCGAAGGTTGCTTGCAGTCGGGTTGTGCGCTGGTCGGCGGTGAAACCGCAGAGATGCCAGGCATGTACCACGGCGAAGATTATGACGTGGCCGGTTTCTGCGTTGGCGTGGTGGAAAAATCAGAGATCATTGACGGTTCGAAAGTGCAGGACGGCGACGTGCTGATTGCGCTGGGTTCCAGCGGCCCGCACTCGAACGGTTATTCTCTGGTGCGTAAGATTCTGGAAGTTAGCCAGACCGATCCTGCGACCAAACAGCTGGATGGCAAATCTCTTGCCGATCACCTGCTGGCACCAACCCGCATCTATGTGAAAAACATCCTTAGCCTGATTGAACAGGTTGATGTGCATGCGATTTCACATCTGACCGGCGGCGGTTTCTGGGAAAACATTCCACGCGTGCTGCCAGATAACACCCAAGCGGTGCTGGAAGAGAGCAGCTGGCAGTGGCCTTCCGTGTTCAGCTGGTTGCAGCAAGCAGGCAACGTCAGCCGTCACGAAATGTATCGCACCTTTAACTGCGGCGTGGGCATGGTGATTGCGCTGAGCCCAGCAGAAGCCGATAAAGCGGTACAGTTGATGACTGATGCAGGCGAAAAAGCCTGGAAAATCGGTGTGATTAAAGCGTCTGATTCCGAAGAGCGTGTGGTCATCAATCCATGAAAAAACTGGTTGTACTGATCTCCGGCAACGGAAGCAATCTTCAGTCCATCCTCGACGCCTGCGCAAGCGGGCGTATCAACGGCAGCGTCGCTGCCGTTTTCAGTAATAAAGCCAGCGCTTATGGATTGACGCGGGCGCAAGAAGCCAATATCCCGCAACATGCGTTAGCTGCCAGTGATTTCGCTGATCGTGATGATTTTGATCGCCAACTGATGCAAGAGATCGATACCTATGCGCCGGATTTGGTGGTGTTGGCCGGTTATATGCGCATTCTGAGCAGCGCGTTTGTCGCGCATTACCACGATCGTCTGGTGAATATCCATCCTTCGCTACTGCCGAAATATCCGGGTTTACATACCCATCGTCAGGCGCTGGAAAACGGCGACGAAGAGCATGGCACCTCAGTGCATTTTGTTACCGACGAACTGGATGGCGGACCGATCATTTTGCAGGCGCGCGTGCCGGTGTTTGCTGGCGACAGCGAAGACGAGATCAGCGCGCGCGTGCAGCATCAGGAACACGCGATTTATCCGCTGGTGATCAGTTGGTTTGTCGATGGGCGTTTGCAGATGCGTGATGGAAAAGCCTGGTTGGACGGGCAGCAACTGCCGTCTGAAGGTTACGCGCACGATTAATGATATGCACATTCCGTAGCGGCGCGATTTATCGCGCATTTTTAACGCGATGAAAAGGTCAAAAGAGCGCGATAAATCGCACCGCTACGCATCGCAGATCCATTAACCAAACCGTCCGGTAATATAATCCTCCGTGCGCCGCGCTTTTGGCGAGGTGAAAATCCGATCGGTTTCATCAAACTCCACCAGCTGACCGTTATGCATAAACGCAGTGTAATCTGACACGCGCGCAGCTTGCTGCATGTTGTGCGTCACCAGCACCAGAGTGAAATGCTGCTTGAGCGTGGTCATCAACTCTTCGATCACCAGCGTTGAAATCGGATCGAGCGCCGACGTCGGTTCATCCAGCAACAACACTTCTGGTTCGATGGCAATGGCGCGCGCAATGACCAAACGCTGCTGCTGACCGGTGGAAAGCGTTAGCGCGTTCTGCCCCAACTGATCTTTCACTTCGCTCCATAACGCCGCCGCACGCAGCGCGCGTTCACAGGCTTCATTAAGCACGCGACGATCGCGCACGCCCTGCAAGCGCAAGCCATATACCACGTTTTCGTAGATCGATTTCGGGAACGGATTCGGCCGCTGGAACACCATGCCAATGCGCCGACGCAGCGCCGGAAGATCCTGATTTGCCTGCATCACCGCGTAGTGATCGAGCATGATTTGGCCTTCAATGCGGCAGCGATCAATCACATCATTCATACGATTAAAGCAGCGCAACAGCGTCGATTTGCCACAGCCGGACGGCCCAATCAACGCGGTGATGCGATTTTTCGGGATCTGCAAATCAATATTATTTAGCGCCTGGCGTTCGCCGTACCACAGCGACAGCTGATTCACGGTAAGCGCGATGTCGTAATCGGGCGTCATCAAAAAACCTTTTTAGTGCGTCATAAGCCGGTAACGCTCACGCAGCCGATGGCGCAGCGCCATCGCCAGCAGATTGAGCGACAGGATGATCGCCACCAGCAGCAAGGCAGTGGCGTAAACCAACGGGCGATCAGCATCGATGTTGGGGCTTTGGAAAGCCAAATCGTAGATCTGAAAACCGAGGTGCATGAATTTACGATCGAGATGCAGATATGGGAACACCGCATCCACCGGCAGTTCCGGCACCATTTTCACCACGCCCACCAGCATCAGCGGCGCGGTTTCACCAGCAGCACGCGCTACCGCCAGAATCAATCCCGTGAGCATGGCAGGCACCGCCAGCGGCAACACCACGCGCCACAGCGTTTCCGCCTGCGTTGCGCCCAGCGCCAGCGATCCCTGCCGCAGATTATCGGGAATACGTGACAATCCTTCTTCGGTGGCGACAATCACCACCGGCAAGGTCAGCAATGCCAGCGTCAGCGCTGCCCATAGTAAACCCGGCGTGCCAAAGGTGGGATTGGGCAAGGCGCTGGAGAAGAACAATTGGTCGATGGTGCCGCCAATCAGCCAGACAAAGAAACCCAGACCAAATACGCCATACACAATCGATGGCACACCCGCGAGGTTAACCACCGCGATGCGCACCAGCCGCGTGAGCGCATTGCGCCCGGCATATTCATGCAGCCACACGGCGGCGATCACGCCGAGCGGCATAACGATAATCGACATCAGCAGCACCATCAGCACGGTACCAAAAATCGCCGGGAACGCCCCACTTTCGCCGCCGCCTGACGTCGGTGAATCGCTGACAAATTGCCAAAGCTGACTAAAGAAGTGTTGGATTTTGTCGCCCACGGTCATGGCATTCGGATACCAGGCATCAACAACCTGCGCCAGCGGAATACTGTGATCGACGCCCTGCACATCACGCAGTACCAAGGTGTCACGCTGACTTTCGCGTTGTAAGTGGGTAAGTTGCTGCGCCAACGCATTAAAGCGGCGCTGCAATGCGCTGCGATTGGCGGCAAACTCGGATTGTACTTCGAGGCTAAATGTCCCTTTGCGCTGTTGCTTATCGGCTTTCTGTTGCAGATCTTCCAGCTGCGCATTGAGGCGCGCCATCTCAATACGGCGGATTTTGCTCGCCTGGCGCAGAAGCTCATGCACCTGCTGCAAGCGCTGATCCAGCAACGCATTGCGATTGCGCGCGGTCATCACTTCATTATCCTGACGCAATTCCACCAGCCAGCCGTAGGCATTGCCGCCATTGCGCCGCTGTAAAACCAACGCATCCACCGGACGACGCGTTTTCGCCGCGTTCTGGCTGTACAGCACGCGGAAATCTGGCGCAGCAAAGTCACGGTTGCCGGTTTTCACCACGTAGCGCCAATGTGCGCCCTGCTGTTGCCGTTGCAGCGTTTCACCCAGCACCATCACTGCGCTGCCTTCTGGCGGCTGGAATTGATATTGATCGACCGGTTGCGGCCAGAAGGCGCGCACGCCTTGCCATCCCAGTAAACCAATCAGCAAAGTAAATGCCAGCAAACACACCGCAACCGCACCGGCGGTGAGCCAGCGCCAGCGATCGTTTTGTTGCATCGCACTCATCCCTGGCCCTCATGCTGGCTGTAACGTTGGCGCAAGCGCTGGCGGATTAATTCGGCAATGGTATTGATCACTAAGGTAAAGATCAGCAGCAGCAATGCGCTAAGGAATAAAATGCGGTAATGCGCGCTGCCCGCTGCCGCTTCCGGCATCTCAATGGCAATATTGGCCGACAGCGCACGCAAACCGGCAAACAAACCGCCTTCACTGACCGGCGTATTACCGGTCGCCATCAGCACGATCATGGTTTCACCGACCGCGCGGCCAAAACCAATCATCAAGGCGGCGAAAATACCCGCTGACGCACCCGGCAGCACCACGCGCGTTAAGGTTTGCCACGGCGTTGCGCCTAGCGCCAGCGAACCTTGTCCCAGCGCGCCCGGCACGCTGAACAACGCATCTTCCGATAAGGTGAAAATCAGTGGCACCAGCGCGAATCCCATCGCCAGCGCCGCCACTAATAAATTGCGCTGTTCGTAATGTGCCAGGCGCGCGCCAATGTCCGGCCACAGCAAAGTTGGCAACCACAGCGTTAACAGTGTCACTACCAGCAACACCGGTAGTAGCAGGATCACTTCAAAACCGGGACGTCGCCAACGCGCCGGAAGACGCGGGCTGAGCACGCCGCACAGCAACAACGTGGCGGCCAGTACCGGCGGCAACAGCAACACGCCAACCAGCGAGGTGCTGATATGCGGTGCCAGCCACACACCCGCAATCAAACCAATCACCACACTGGGCAACGCGCCCATCATTTCAATGCCGGGTTTCACCCAACGACGTAAACCCGGCGACATAAACCACGCGGTATACATAGCAGCAGCTAAGGCCAGCGGCGTAGCAAACAGCAGCGCCAGGCTTGCAGCTTTCAGCGTGCCGAGCACCAACGGCATCAAACTAAATTTGGCTTGATAGCTATCGCCTGCGGCGGTGGATTGCCACACCCAATCTTCATGCGGATAGTTTTCGTACCAGATTTTCTGCCACAGATTGCGCCAGGTGAAATCCGGCCACGGATTATCCAGCGCGAACTGTTGCCAAACACCTGCGCGCTCAACAATCAGCGCATCACCGCGCGGCGAGAAGGCCAGCGCCTGAATGCCCGACGCCAATTGACGGGTTAAAATCGGCCCCGGCTGCTTGCTGGCGAATAATTGCACCTTGCCCTGTGCATCCCAGGTAGCAAACACGCGACGTTGCGGCTCAGTTGTGATGCCGGAAACATCCTTACTGCCGCTAAACGTATGAATCTTTTGCAGTCGCGGCCCTGTGTCACTGGCGATGGCAAACCATTGATGAACGCCATTGGCGTCCTGAACCAACAACGTGCGACCGCCCGCCAGCATATGCAGACTTTGCGCCGGTAAATCGAGGGTTTGCGTCTCGCGCAATTGCGCGCCTTGTGGCGTAATCTGCCAAACGCGCAGTAAGCGCCCGCTGCTGGTGTAAAGCAAGGTTCCATCGGGTGACAGCAATAAATGATCGGCCTGCTGCTGCGGCAGCAGAATCTGATTAACCTGCTGCTGATTTTGCAGCGTCAGCACGCTGATGCCCGCCGCCGTTTGTGCCGCAACCAACCATTGCGTGTCATTTAGCGACGCCAGCGCCATAGCGGTTACCGCGCCTTGCGGCAAACGCAGTGGGCGATCGCCCAGCGGAAAACGCCATTCGCCGCTGCCGTGATGGATAACCGGTTGCATTAACAGCAGTTCGCCCTGCATATTGAGCAGCACGCTGCGGTTATCACTGCTAATTGTTGCCGCATCAGGTTGGCCATTAAGCGCTAATGCCGGCGCGGCGGGTTGACCATCGAGTGGGATAAAACGCGCTTCATGGCGACTGATGCGCCAGCCAAGCTGGCCGTCGCTGCCCATCGCCAGCATTGGGGCTTTGTCCCACAGTTGTTGCGTGGTGGAGGCGTGCATGCCGGGCGCGCTGAACAGCGGTAAAACCACCCAGATCAACCAGAAGAACAGCAGCAACATCAGCAGTAAAATTCCCACGCCACAGGCGGTGACCATGCGGCGCACGAACGTATCGGTGGCGCGTCGGCGACGATCGCTAAAGTGGACGGGAATACGGTTTATGCTCATGCAGGCCAGGTAAGAGGTGAAAATAAGTCGCTATGTTGCCCGTAGCTGATTGATAAGACAACCTTTGGCGTTGGACAAGCTTGCCATACTCTCGCCATAATGATGACGGACACTGAACGGTAACGCATTTTTGCGAATTTTCCGTCGGACGTTCCGTCCAGTAACAGCATCACGGAGTCAGAATGGGTCAGGATAAGCTGTACATCGAAAAAGAATTAAGCTGGTTAAGCTTCAATGAACGCGTGTTACAGGAAGCATCGGACAAAAGTAATCCGCTGATTGAGCGCATGCGCTTCCTCGGAATCTATTCCAACAACCTTGAAGAGTTCTACAAAGTTCGTTTTGCCGATTTAAAACGGCGCATTTTGATCAGTGAGGAGCAAGGGAAGCCGACTTCACTGCGTCATTTATTAAAGAAAATTCAACTGCGCGTACAGAAATCCGATCAGGAATTTGATGCGCTGTATAACGATTTGCTGTTGGAAATGGCGCGTAATCAGATCTTCCTGATCAACGAACGCCAACTCTCCCCGAATCAGCAAGATTGGCTGCGCTATTACTTCAAACATCAATTACGCCAGCACGTTACGCCGATTCTGATCAATCACGACACCGATTTGATCGAGTTCCTCAAAGACGATTACACCTATCTGGCGGTGGAAATCATTCGCGGCGACGATATTCGTTACGCGCTGCTGGAGATCCCGTCCGACAAAGTGCCGCGCTTCATCAACTTGCCAGCGGAATCGCCGCGTCGTCGCAAGCCAATGATTCTGCTCGATAACATCCTGCGTTATTGCCTTGATGATATTTTTAAAGGCTTCTTCGATTACGACGCGCTGAATGCTTACTCGATGAAGATGACGCGTGATGCCGAATACGACTTAGTCACGGAGATGGAATCGAGCCTGCTGGAGCTGATGTCATCCAGCCTCAAACAGCGTCTGAACGCCGAACCGGTGCGCTTTGTTTATCAGCGCGATATGCCGGATGCAATGGTGGAAATGCTGCGTCATAAGCTGTCGATCGACAACTACGACTCGATTGTGCCGGGCGGCCGCTATCATAACTTCAAAGACTTTATCGGCTTCCCGAACGTCGGTAAAAGCAATCTGGAAAACCGTCCGCTACCGCAGATTCGCCACATTGGCTTTGACGGCTTCCGCAACGGTTTCGATGCTATCCGCAACCGCGATGTGCTGCTCTACTATCCGTATCACACCTTTGAGCATGTGCTGGAATTGCTGCGTCAGGCGTCGTTCGACCCGAACGTGCTGGCCATCAAGATCAACATTTACCGCGTGGCAAAAAACTCGCGCATCATGGATGCGATGATTCATGCCGCCTATAACGGCAAGAAAGTTACCGTGGTGGTGGAGTTGCAGGCACGCTTCGATGAAGAAGCCAACATTCGCTGGGCGAAACGCCTGACCGAAGCCGGCGTGCATGTGATTTTCTCCGCGCCGGGTCTGAAAATTCACGCCAAACTGTTCCTGATTTCCCGTCTTGAAGGCGAAGAAATCGTGCGCTATGCGCATATCGGCACCGGAAACTTCAACGAAAAAACCGCGCGCATTTATACTGACTATTCATTGCTGACCGCCGATGCGCGCATCACCAATGAAGTGCGTCGCGTGTTCAACTTCATTGAAAATCCGTATCGTCCAGTGACCTTCGAGCATCTGCTGGTTTCGCCACAGAACTCGCGTGATGTGCTGTACAAGCTGATTGATGCGGAGATCGCCAATCAGCAGCAAGGTAAGCCGTCCGGTATTACGCTGAAGATTAACAACCTGGTCGATAATGGCTTGGTTGATCGTCTGTATGCGGCTTCATCTGCGGGCGTGAAAATAAATCTGCTGGTACGCGGCATGTGTTCTCTGATCCCTGATTTGCCGGGCATCAGCGAAAATATTCGCATCACCAGCATCGTTGACCGTTATCTTGAGCACGACCGCGTCTATATTTTTGAGAACGGCGGCGAGAAGAAGGTGTTCCTCTCTTCTGCGGACTGGATGACACGTAACATCGACCATCGAATTGAAGTTGCCGTGGCGATCCTCGATCCAGGCGTGAAGCAGCGCATTCTGGACATTATCGCCATTCTGTTGAGTGATACGGTGAAAGCCCGCATCGTCGATAAAGAGCTGAGTAACCGTTATGTTCCGCGCGGCAACCGTAAAAAAGTGCGTTCGCAGCTGGCCATTTACGACTACATCAAGAAACTGGAACAACCCGAATAACGCCTATGCCAATTTCTCATAAAAGTACGCCGAAACCTCAGGAGTTCGCGGCCATTGACCTCGGCTCCAACAGCTTCCACATGGTGATTGCCCGTGTGGTTGATGGCGCCATGCAAGTGCTGGGACGACTGAAGCAGCGCGTACATCTGGCCGACGGCCTCGATGCGCAGAACCGCCTGAGCGAAGAAGCGATGGAGCGCGGGCTGAATTGTCTGGCGTTGTTCGCTGAGCGTTTGCAGGGCTTTAGCCCGACTAACGTGACGATTGTCGGCACGCACACGCTGCGTATTGCCTCGAACGCCGAAGAGTTTTTGCAGCGCGCGGCGGAAGTGATTCCTTATCCAATCGAAGTGATCTCGGGCAATGAAGAAGCGCGTCTGATCTTCATGGGTGTGGAACACACTCAGCCGGAAAAAGGCCGCAAGCTGGTAATCGACATCGGCGGCGGTTCTACCGAGCTGGTGATTGGTGAAGACTTTGAGCCGCAACTGGTGGAAAGCCGCCGCATGGGCTGCGTCAGTTTCGCCAATCTGTTCTTCCCGAAAGGAGAAATCTCGCCAGAAAACTTCCGTCGCGCGCGTCTTTCGGCGGCGCAAAAACTGGAAACCATGGCGTGGCAATATCGTCTGCACGGCTGGCAATATGCGTTAGGCGCATCGGGTTCGATCAAAGCCGCCTGCGAAGTGCTGCTGGCGATGGGCGAGAAAGAAAAGCTGATCACCCCAGAAACGCTGGAATTACTGGTCACCGAAGCGTTAAAACATAAATCGTTTAACGCGCTGAGCCTGCCGGGTTTGTCCGAAGAGCGTAAAGCGGTGTTTGTGCCAGGATTAGCGATTTTGTGTGGCGTGTTTGATGCGCTCGCGATTCGCGAACTGCGCCTTTCCGATGGTGCATTGCGCGAAGGCGTGCTGTACGAAATGGAAGGTCGTTTTCGTCATCAGGATATTCGCAGCCGCACCGCACAAAGCCTGGCCAATCATTATGCGATTGATAGCGATCAGGCACGTCGTGTGCTGGAAACCACCGAGCAACTCTATCTGCAATGGGTGGATCAGAATCCCAAGCAAGCCAATCCACAGTTATCAGCCTTGCTGAAATGGGCGGCCTTACTGCATGAAGTCGGTTTGACCATCAACCACAGCGGCATGCAGCGTCATTCGTCCTACATCCTGCAAAACTCCAATATGCCGGGCTTTAATCAGGATCAACAGATGCTGTTGGCAACGTTGGTACGCTATCACCGAAAAGCGGTGAAGCAGGATGAGATGCCACGTTTCACCTTGTTTAAAAAGAAACAGTTTCTGCCGATGGTGTTCCTGCTGCGTCTTGGCACCTTGCTGAACAATCAGCGCCAGGCGACCACCAAACCTGATTCGCTTAAATTGAGCACCGATGACGGTCATTGGACGCTGACTTTCCCGGCTGGCTACCTGAGCCAGAATACACTGGTTCAGCTGGATCTGGAGCGCGAGCAAGCTTACTGGAATGATGTCACCGGCTGGAAACTGATGCTGGAAGAGGAGTAAAACGGGCTGCTGGCCCGTTGTTTGGTTATGACAACACGCCCCGATAACTATTTCGCTGAAAAATACGGCCTGACGCCAACCCATTCCGAAGTGCTTGCCGCCCTGCCTCATCTTGAGGTGGGGAAAGCGCTGGATTTAGGTTGCGGCCAAGGCCGTAATAGCCTGTTCCTTAATCAGCACGGCTTCGACGTAACGGCTTGGGACAGCAATCCCGTGAGCCTTGAGCGTTTGAACAGCATCATTGCTGAAGAGCAGTTGCAGAACATCCGCACTGAATTGTGCGACCTCAATAGCGTACGCTTCAACGGTGACTATCAATTTGTGCTGTCGACTGTAGTGATGATGTTCTTGCAACCGGAGACCATTCCGCAACTGATTGCCGACATGCAAGCCAGCACGCGCAAGTACGGCTATAACCTGATTGTGGCGGCGATGAACACCGACGATTATCCCAACACGCAGAACTTCCCGTTCGCATTTAAATCCGGTGAATTGAGCCATTACTACCGCAACTGGCATATCGTGAAGTACAACGAAGATGTCGGTGAACTGCATCGTCGTGATGAAAACGGTAACCGCATCAAGTACCGCTTCGCCACGCTGCTGGCACAGAAAGCCAGTATTAAGTGAAAATGGCCGCCTTGTGCGGCCGTTTTATTGTCTGATGTCGATCAATTGTTTTAGCGTTTTTTGCTCATTTTTCACACAGCAATTGATTTGATGATCTAACTATGCCTAAATACCGCTTCCGCCCAGTTGGGTAATGATAGGAACCACCCCGCGTGAACAGCGCTATATCTGCACGAAGACGTCCGAAAACCGGCACCATGACCCGCGTGGTGTTGCTGGTCAGTTTCTTAATCTTGTTTGGCCGCCTGCTTTTCATCATTCCCGGTGCTATCGAGCATCATCAGCAAAAGAATGCCACTCCTCAGCCAGTTTCACAGAGCAGCAGCGATTCGCGTTAAATAACGCGCGATTTCTCGTCGCTTACGCACATTACTCCTTGAGATAATGCTGCTTTTTACGCCCTGTTACCCGCAACGCGCTACACTGTGTGCTGACTTTACAGACACAAGGAACGCGTTATGTCTGCTTCGCATGCACAAAAACTCGCTGATACCCGTCATCACATCCTGACTTTACTGCTCAATGAGCATGATTTAGTCGATGTCCTGCTGGATAAATCGGTCGATCTCAACGCGGCTGAGTTGCGTGACATCACCGATTGGCGTCATCAGCTGGAGAATGAACTTCAGCAACTGCACGCCGCGGATTTGGCCGATATTCTGGAAGCCTTGCCGGAAGAGGAGCGTCAGGCGCTGTGGCGTTTGGTGCCGACTGAACAGCGCGGCCGCGTGCTGGTTGAGGCCTCGGAAACCGTTTGGGCCAGCCTGACGGAAGAAATGTCTGATCGCGATATTCTGCAAGCCATTGAGCCGCTGGATATCGACGATCAGGTATATCTGGCGCGCTATTTGCCGCGTGATTTAACCGGTCGTCTGCTCACCACGCTGGAACCGAATCTGCGCGCGCGTTTGCTTAGCGTGATTGAACTGGATCGCGATCGCGTTGGGCAAATCATGGATTTCAACATCCTGACGGTGCGCTCGGACGTTACCTTAGCCACGGTGCAGCGCTATTTGCGCAAAGGCAAAAAGATGCCGGATGGCACCGACAAAATCTTTATTACCGATGAGCAGAATCAGCTGGTTGGCGAGTTAACGTTGACCGATATCTTGCTCAACAAGCCGAAAACCCTGGTTGTCGACGTGATGAACTCGCATCCCACCACCTTCCAACTCAACGATAAAGCCGAAGACGCCGCCAGCGCCTTCGAACGTTATAACCTGATTTCCGCCGCTGTGACCGATGCGCAAGGCAAGCTGATTGGCCGTATCACCATTGAAGATGTGGTCGATTTGGTCAACGAAGAGAACGAAAGCAACATCCGTAAAATGGGCGGTATTAGCCAGGGCGAAGACGTATTTGCACCGGTACGTAAAGCGGTTGGCAAGCGCTGGGCGTGGTTGGCGGTGAATCTGTGCACCGCTTTTGTCGCTTCGCGCGTGATCGGCCTGTTCGAAGCCACTATTTCCCAGTTGGTCGCGCTTGCCGCCTTGATGCCGATTGTGGCGGGCATCGGCGGGAACACCGGCAATCAAACCATCACCATGATTGTGCGCGCGCTAGCGCTGCATCAGGTCGAACCGGGAAACTTCTCGTTCCTGATCATGCGTGAACTGGGTGTAGCGTTAATCAACGGCCTGTTCTGGGGCGGCATTATGGGCGGCGTCACCTGGCTGATGTACGACAACCTGCAATTGGGCGGCGTAATGATGCTGGCGATGGTGCTCAACCTGTTGCTAGCAGCGATGATGGGCGTGCTGATCCCGTTAATCATGACCAAAATGAAACGCGATCCGGCGGTAGGTTCCAGCGTGTTGATCACCGCCATCACCGACACCGGCGGATTCTTTATCTTCCTGGGTTTAGCGACAGTGTTTTTGTTGCATCACTAACCTTTCAGGCATTCGGCGTAACGTTGCAGCATCTGCTGCAAATTGAGCTGCAACGTTGCGCGCGCCAATTCACTTAACTCCGGATTTACCCGCGTCGAACCTCGCTGATTTAACCACTCCAATACATCGCTCAAATGCCATAGCGAGGTTTTTCCATCGTGAATTGGACGAGGAAATTGCGGGCTATGGCTCAGCATCAGCTTGCGCATATTCTGCCGCGAGACACCGATTAAATCGGCGATATCAGTCAGCCCAACTAAATCCGGCGCCGCTTCGATCAACTCTGCACCCTGTAACGCCTGGAAAACATCATTCAATGCGCTACGCACCGCTTCCTGTGCTGTGATGGCCTCGCGGTTGAATGTCATGCTTAATTTTCCTGCGACCCCCGCACCAATTAACGCATCCGTGCAACCCGCAGCACCAAGTCGTTCAATTGCATCATCGATTTGATCTGTGAGTTGGAAACGCAGCGTAAACTCAAATTCCATGTTTAGTTCCTCGTCATTTAACGCGTTAAGAACGCTGGCTACAGTTATCCACCACGCGCCTCAGCATCCTGGCATGCGTTTCGGGATTCTTCGCAGTGCTCCAAACGCAGGTAATACAGAAATCCCCGCATCGACACTCCGCAGAATTATCAGGGCAGTACATTTTTCCCCATGCATGATGCCCACCAATGACTATTTTCCAATCATGCGCTTCTGCATAACGCAGAGCCTCTTCCACCGCTTTATGCGGATGCCGCTTCCGGTTTGACATCGCTGAACACCTTATCCCTACCCATCAAGGGTGTCAACTGACAACCCATTAAAAGTAACAGCTTCATTCCAGCGTTGTTTGGCTACATAGATAACCAGAACGGTCTTAACGCACTTTTGGTAATAGGATGTTGGAAGCCATCGCACAAAATCAGGCGCGCGTAGTGCAGAGCGCATATACACTTTGGCAACAACCTTGACCTGATGGAGAAGATGCATGTTTAAAGTGGATGATTTTGTGCAGTCAAAAACCGGTGGACCGAAGATGTTAGTGCAGCGTGTGGAAGGCGATACGTTGTGGTGCGCGCGCATTGATGATCCGATCAAACGCGAAATTGAAGTGAAAGCCGATACAGTGAATCTATATCACGAAGACGGCGATTTTGGCGTGTGCTAAAAATCCGGCCCCATTGCGGGGCCGCTTTTATGGATTGTCGCGCTGCACATTATCCTGACCAATACCGCCGATAAACGGCAGACGCAGCCGGAAAGGCGTGAAGTCCAACCCCATATTTAAGCCAAGCAAGTTCACTTCCAGGCCCTCCTCCGCTCCAACCGTCACGCCCAGAACCCCGAGCAATGAAAGCTGCACGCCGCGTCCCGATGGCGGCAATCCCACTGGATTCAGTAGCGAGCGATAATCCTTGCCGAGTGCATTAGCGGGCAGATCGAGTTTCAGCGCCGGTACTTCGCGGCCAATGTGCGCCATAAAGGTATTGCTGTTTGGCCCCGGCCAAGCGTGATAAGTGGTGGGCCACGGATAGGATTTAATCGCTGCTTCGATCTGCGGAATCATCGCTTGAGCACTCGCACCGCGATGATCAACCAACAAGCGCGGCTTGGCGCCATACCAATAGCCATCAGGTAGATTGCTGTTGCGACGCACCTTATCGCCGCTGCCCCAGCTGATCACTTCATAACGGTTGTAGTGGGTTTCACCGGCGCGTTTAAAAATAATCCACGGATGCACCGCCACTGCGCCCTTCCAGCCATACGTCGGCGCGGCGTAAACCTGCACAATGGCTTCGTTGGCGTAACGTTGTGGATCGGGCGCGATGCCCGCCGAATCACGGCGCGCAGATGCCCAACCGCCGCGTTCCGAGGTTAACTCACCGCTGCGCGTTGCCTGCGCCAAGCTGGCACCTAACGAGAGCAAAATGATGCAAAGAAAAGTGATCAGCACAGCTTTGAAAGGCAGCATCGACAGCATCCTGATGAATAAAAAATCATCGGCTATCTTGCTACGAAACGGGGAAGTTTGTATTCACTAACTATGCGATTGCTGGTTTTAGACTTATGAAAGAAAAAAAGCCCGCATTAAGCGGGCTTCGTAGCGAACAATCAGAGCAAAATCACTCCCACTCAATCGTCGCCGGTGGTTTGCCCGAAATATCATAAACCACACGGGAAATGCCGTTAACTTCGTTGATGATGCGATTAGAAACGCGGCCGAGGAAATCGTACGGCAGGTGCGCCCAATGCGCGGTCATGAAGTCGATGGTTTCTACTGCGCGCAGTGAAACTACCCAATCGTATTTACGACCGTCGCCCATGACGCCAACAGAACGTACCGGCAGGAACACGGTGAAGGCCTGGCTAACTTTGTTGTACAGGTCAGCTTTATGCAGCTCTTCGATGAAGATCGCATCGGCACGGCGCAGCAGGTCGCAGTACTCTTTCTTCACTTCGCCCAGCACGCGCACGCCCAAACCTGGACCTGGGAACGGGTGACGGTACAGCATGTCGTATGGCAGGCCGAGTTCCAGACCGATTTTGCGCACTTCGTCTTTGAACAGCTCTTTCAGCGGCTCAACCAGGCCCATCTTCATCTCTTTCGGCAGACCGCCCACGTTGTGGTGCGATTTGATCACGTGTGCTTTGCCGGTCGCTGAAGCCGCCGATTCAATCACGTCAGGATAGATGGTGCCTTGCGCCAGCCACTTAACCTCTTCCAGACGCAGCGCTTGTTCATCGAACACTTCAACGAATACGCGACCAATGATCTTACGCTTAGCTTCTGGATCGTTCTCACCAGCCAGCGCATCAAGGAAACGCGCTTCAGCGGCAACGTGCACAATGTTCAGACCGAAGTGGTCACCGAACATCTCCAGCACTTGCTCCGCTTCGTTAAGACGCAGCAAACCGTTATCCACGAACACGCAGGTCAGACGATCGCCAATGGCGCGGTGCAGCAGCATCGCGGTGACAGAAGAGTCCACGCCGCCAGACAGGCCGAGAATCACTTTGTCTTCACCAACTTGCTCACGAATGCGCTCAACCGCGTCTTCGATGATTTTGGCTGGCGTCCACAACGCTTCACAGCCGCAGATGTCACGAATGAAACGCTCCAGCATGCGCAGACCTTGACGCGTGTGCGTCACTTCCGGGTGGAACTGCACGCCGTAGAATTTCTTCTCTTCGTTAGCCATGATGGCGAACGGACAGGTTTCGGTGCTGGCAACGGTTTCGAAGCCGGCTGGGATAGCGGTGACTTTGTCGCCGTGGCTCATCCACACATCCAGCAGCGGTTTGCCGGCTGCGCTGATGGCATCTTCGATGTCACGCACTAGAGCGCTCTGCGTCAGAACTTCCACCTGCGCATAACCGAATTCACGCTCGTTCGAACCTTCAACCTTGCCGCCCAACTGCATCGCCATGGTCTGCATGCCGTAGCATACGCCCAGCACTGGCACGCCAGCGTTGAAGACATATTCCGGCGCACGCGGGCTGTTCAGCTCGGTGGTGCTTTCTGGACCGCCAGAGAGAATGATGCCGTTTGGATTGAACTGGCGAATTTGCTCTTCGGTGACATCCCACGCCCAGAGCTCACAGTAAACGCCGAGTTCGCGCACGCGGCGCGCAACCAGTTGCGTGTACTGAGAACCAAAATCGAGGATCAAAATGCGATGTTTATGAATATTTTCAGTCGTCATTGAGGCGTTTCCATTGGGATGGACTTAATAATAAAAGCGCCCGGCGGGTGCCGGGCGCTAAATTTTACGGGATTATGAACCCATGCGGTAGTTTGGTGACTCTTTGGTGATGGTCACGTCGTGCACGTGGCTTTCGGTGATGCCCGCGCCGCTGATGCGTACGAACTCCGCTTTCGTACGCAGATCGTCAATGGTGGCGCAGCCGGTCAAGCCCATGCAAGAGCGCAAGCCACCCATCTGCTGGTGCACGATCTCTTTCAGGCGACCTTTGTAAGCTACGCGGCCTTCGATACCTTCTGGCACCAATTTATCCGCAGCGTTATCGGTCTGGAAGTAACGGTCTGAAGAGCCTTTCGACATCGCGCCCAAAGAACCCATGCCGCGATAAGATTTGAACGAACGACCCTGATACAACTCGATTTCGCCCGGAGATTCTTCAGTACCCGCAAACATGGAGCCAACCATTACGGCAGCAGCACCCGCAGCGATCGCTTTGGCAATGTCGCCAGAGAAGCGAATACCGCCATCAGCGATAACCGGAATGCCAGTGCCTTCCAGCGCAGCAACCGCATCTGAAACCGCAGTGATCTGTGGCACGCCAACGCCAGTGACGATACGCGTGGTACAGATTGAACCCGGACCGATACCGACTTTCACCGCGCTCACGCCAGCTTCAGCCAGCGCCAATGCGCCTGCGCCCGTTGCCACGTTACCGCCGATGATTTCGAGATTTGGATATTTAGCGCGGGTTTCACGAATGCGTTGTAATACGCCTTCTGAATGGCCATGTGAGGAGTCAATCAGCAACACGTCAACACCCGCAGCCACCAGCGCATCAACACGCTCTTCGTTGCCCGCACCTGCACCCACCGCAGCACCGACACGCAGACGGCCTTCAGCATCTTTACAAGCGTTAGGTTTACGCTCAGCTTTCTGGAAGTCTTTAACGGTGATCATGCCCAGCAGATGGAAGCTGTCATCCACCACCAGCGCTTTCTCAACGCGTTTTTCGTGCATTTTGTGCAGCACAACTTCGCGTGCTTCACCCTCTTTCACCGTTACAAGGCGCTCTTTCGGTGTCATAACCGCAGAAACCGGCAGGCTCAAATCGGTAACGAAACGCACGTCGCGGCCAGTAATGATGCCGACTAATTCGTTATCGGTATTCACCACCGGATAGCCAGCAAAGCCATTACGCTCGGTCAGTTCTTTCACCGCAGACAAAGCGGTAGTTGGCAGCACGGTTTGCGGGTCGGTGACTACGCCGCTTTCGTGTTTCTTAACTTTACGCACTTCGTCAGCCTGGCGCTCAATCGACATATTTTTGTGAATGAAGCCCAAACCACCTTCCTGCGCCAATGCGATTGCCAGACCCGCTTCGGTCACGGTATCCATTGCAGCGGACAACATTGGGATGTTCAGACGGATGTTTTTCGTCAGTTGAGTGCTGAGATCAGCCGTGTTGGGTAATACAGTGGAGTGAGCGGGAACGAGCAGAACGTCGTCAAATGTGAGGGCTTCTTTAGCGATTCTTAACATTGCAATATCTCCACCTGGGGGCGATTAAAACAGATAAAATATTGCCGCGGCATTATACAGGCCGAAACCGATTGCCTCCAGTGTTTTTTCAGAAAAAGTCTTGATCCTGCGAGCCAGAAAGGTAGTATCGGTTGATTAACCCTCTGATTTAAAATTTGATCTACATCACATGTCGCTACCGCCAACCGCCAATATTTTTACTGTTAGCCGCCTGAATACCACGGTGCGTCAACTGCTGGAAAATGAGATGGGCCTGGTGTGGCTCAGCGCTGAGATCTCAAATTTTACCCAGCCCTCTTCCGGTCATTGGTACTTCACGTTAAAGGATGATGGCGCACAAGTGCGTTGCGCGATGTTCCGCAACAGCAATCGTCGCGTTACCTTCCGTCCGCAACATGGTCAGCAGGTTTTAGTGCGCGCCAGCATCACGCTGTATGAACCACGCGGTGATTATCAGCTGATTATCGAAAGCATGCATCCGGCTGGCGAAGGCTTACTGCAACAACAATTTGAGCAGCTTAAAGCGCGCCTGGCGGCGGAAGGTTTGTTCGATCAGCAATACAAACAGCCGTTGCCGGATCCGGCACGTCAGGTTGGCGTGATCACGTCCGCGACCGGCGCAGCGCTGCATGATGTGCTGCGCGTGCTGCATCGCCGCGATCCCTCATTGCCGGTCATCATCTACCCCACCGCCGTGCAAGGCGTGGACGCGCCGACCGGAATTGTGCGCGCCATCGAACTGGCTAACCAACGTGATGAGTGCGACGTGTTAATTGTTGGCCGTGGCGGCGGTTCGCTGGAGGATTTATGGAGTTTCAATGACGAACGCGTGGCACGGGCGATTTTCGCCAGCCGCTTGCCGATCGTCAGCGCAGTGGGACACGAAACCGATGTCACCATTGCCGATTTCGTTGCCGACCTGCGCGCGCCAACGCCTTCTGCGGCGGCCGAGCTGGTGAGCCGCAATCAGCTAGAGCTATTGCGCCGCTTGCAGTCACAACAGCAGCGCATGGAAATGGCGATGGATTACTATCTGGCGCAGCAGCAACGGCGCTTTACCCGCATTCAACATCGCTTGCAGCAGCAACATCCACAACTGCGTCTGGCGCGCCAGCAAACCGCGCTGTTCCAGTTACAACGTCGTCTCGGCGAAGCGATGGATCAGCACATGCGCCTCGCCAATCGTCAGCAAGATCGCTTGCTACAACGCCTCAATGCGCAGCAGCCGCAGGGCCGGATTCTGCGCGCCCAGCAACAATTGCAGCAATGGCATTATCGTTTGCAGCAAGGCATGGAAAAGCAACTCAGTCATAATCGCCAACGTTTTGGCAATTTGGCGGCGCAATTGGAAGGTGTGAGTCCTTTGGCGACGCTGGCGCGTGGTTTTAGCGTCACCACCGACAATCAGGGCCAGGTGGTGAAGAAAACTCGGCAATTACATAAAGGTGATTTGCTGCGTACCCGATTGGATGATGGTTGGGTGGAAAGTCAGGTAACGGCGCTGGAGCCACAAAAAGCGCCACGACGTAAAAAGCCCTTAACCGACGGTTAAACCGGCGGCCGATGGCCAGCCCCGACATGATCACGCGGGTCTATACTTTCTGGTACACACATCAGCCAGGGAGTTTGGTATGACTTACAGCGTTATTCCTCCGTACATCCTGCGTAATATCATTGCTAACTGCTCTGGCGCGCAACAAGACTACGCGCGCCGCACCCTCACCCACGTGCAACAACTGATGGGCGAACATAATCGCCAAGTCGCCAGCACCGCCACCGCCAAGCCTAGCACCGTGCTGCGCGCTATCTATGATGCTGAAGGCACGCAGAATCTACCCGGCACCTTGATTCGCGACGAAGGTCAACCGAGCAACGGTGATATCGCCGCCGAAGAAGCGTGGAATTATCTCGGCATCACCTACGATTTCTACTGGCAAACCTTTCAACGTAATTCACTGGATAACAAAGGGCTGAAGCTTGATGGCACCGTGCATTACGGCAAGGAGTATCAGAACGCCTTTTGGAACGGCCAGCAGATGGTGTTCGGCGATGGCGACGGTGAGATTTTCAATCGCTTCACCATCGCGCTGGACGTGGTGGCGCATGAACTCACGCACGGCGTGACGGAAACCGAAGCCGGATTAATTTATTTCCAGCAGGCGGGCGCCTTGAACGAATCAATGTCTGACGTATTTGGTTCGTTGGTGAAGCAGTTCTACCTTAAACAAAGCGCCGATCAAGCCGACTGGATTATCGGTGAAGGTTTGCTGGCAAAAGGCATCAATGGCAAAGGATTGCGATCGATGTCGGCTCCTGGCACCGCTTATGACGATCCGCTGCTGGGCAAAGATCCGCAGCCTGCCGATATGGCGCACTACATCGAGACGCGCGATGACAACGGCGGCGTGCATCTCAATTCCGGCATTCCCAATCGGGCATTTTATCTGGCGGCTAAAGCGTTGGGTGGCTTTGCCTGGGAATTGGCGGGACGAGCCTGGTACGACACGTTGTGCGACAAAACGCTGCCACAGGATGCCGACTTCAGCACCTTTGCCAGCTTTACGGTTAAGCACGCCAATACGCGCTTTAATCAATCAGTGGCGGACGCCATCCAATCCGCCTGGCAGCAGGTAGGCGTAAAGTGAACATTCAACTCACCGATGACGCGATCATCGAACTGGCACGTGAAGGCGGTATCGCTTTTATCCCCAAACTACGCGGCGAACGGCGCTTTGCGCTGGCGCAATTGCCGGAGCCGCAAAAACAGCGCGTTTGCGAGGTGCTCGAACAAGCGTTGCCGCTTGGCGAACCGGAAGATCAGGCGGCCAACATCGGCCGAGGCGATCAACGTTATTACCGCATTCAGATTACCTATGCCACCCATCATGAAGCCGGTGCGCTGGTGATTTTGATTCCTGAACAGTCTGCCCCCGCCGAACTGCAAGCGTTGTGGCGCGATGGTGAATAGCTTCTCAGAGATCTCTCAAGGCAGGGCCTAACTTACTGACTATACTCAGTAAGTGGCTAGCTAGTCCACGTCGAAGAAAACACCCTTAGATGAGGTCTCTGCTATGACACAAAAATCGCAACGAGGTGGTGCCGGGAACTTTGCAGAAGACCCGGAGCGCGCCAGGGAAGCAGGTAGTGCTGGCGGCAAAGTCAGCGGGGGTAATTTCAGAAACGATCCTGAAAGAGCCAGGGAAGCTGGAAGAAAAGGAGGTCAAAAAAGCCGTCGTCCCTCCAAGCAGCAGTAAATAAGGTACCTTAATGGAAGGTGTCTGCCACGGATGGTTATAAAAAAGGCCGACATCATGATGTCGGCCTTTCTCCTGCTTCGAACTTACTTGCTGTCTGGCAGCGCGTAAGCAATCACGTAATCACCACGATCTGGCGACTGACGCGCGCCACCCGCTGAGATCAGGATGTACTGCTTGCCATTTTCAGGCGAAACATAACTGATTGGACCGCCCTGGCTGCCCACTGGCAGACGTGCTTTCCACACTTCTTTACCGGTTGAGCTATCGAAGGCGCGCAGATAGTAATCCTGCGTACCGGCGATGAACACCAGGCCGCCCTGTGTGGCCAGCGTGCCGCCCAAGGTTGGCATACCGATTGGCATCTGCGCATGCATTTTGATACCAAACGGACCGGTATCCTGCACGGTTCCCACTGGCACCTGCCACACGATCTGACGGGTTTTCATATCAATCGCTGACAAAGTACCGAACGGCGGAGCCTGGCATGGAATGCCCAGCGGCGACATGAAGCGGTTTTTGTTAACCGCATACGGTGTGCCTTTCAGCGGAACCGCGCCCATGCCGGTGTTGATCGCTTCGCCACCGTTGCTTGCCGCAGATTTGCTGGTGTCTTGTGGGATCATCTGTACCCAGAGGCCCAAACGCATGTCGTTAACGAACATGTATTGGTTGTTTGGATCGAAGGAGATACCGCCCCAGTTCATACCACCCAGTGAACCTGGGAAGCTGAGCGACATATCGGTATCCGGCACCGTGAACAGACCATCGTAACGCATACCTTTGAAGGCGATGCGACACGCCAATTGATCGAACGGCGTTGCACCCCACATGTCTGCTTCGGTCAATTTCTGATTACCGATGCTTGGCATCTCAACCGAATGCGGCTGAGTTTTAGTGTACTGCTCGTTCGGGATATGGCCCTGCGGCATTGGCAGCTCTTCAACTTTGGTCAAAGGCTTGCCGGTCAGGCGATCCAGCACCCAGATCATGCCGGTTTTGGCCCCGATAACCACGGCCGGCTTGTTGGTGCCGTCCTTCATCGGGAAGTCTACCAGGCTCGGCTGCATTGGCAGGTCGAAGTCCCACAGATCGTTATGTACGGTCTGATAAACCCACTTCTGCTTACCGGTAGTAGCATCCAGCGCCAGGATGGACGCGCCGTAAGTGTGATCCAGTTTGGTACGGTTCGCACCCCACAGATCCACTGATGAGCTACCCATCGGCAGGAACACGGTGTTCATTGCCGGATCGTAAGACATTGGCGCCCACGAGTTCGGCGTGCTGCGGGTGTAATCTTTACCCGGCATCAGTACCGCATTCGGGTCATCATTGCCTGGGTCAAACGCCCAACGCATTTGGCCGGTGATCACGTCAAAGCCACGCAATACGCCGCCAGGCATGTCGGTTTGTACGTTATCAGCAACACGACCGCCGACAACAACGGTGGTTCCGGCCATCGCTGGCGGTGAAGTCAGCTGATATTGCGGGTCTGGCGCTTTGCCTAAACCAACTTTCAGATCCACCACACCATGCGTACCAAAGGTGTCACACAGTTCACCGTTATCGGCGTTGATAGCAATCAGGCGCGCATCGATGGTGTTCATCAGGATACGGCGCTGGCAGGTATCACCCGCAGGCAATACTGCCGCGGTAACCGGCGTTGAACCCGGCTGTGTTGGCTGCTGCAACGGTTTGGTAGCATCGAAATAGGCTAAACCACGGCAGCGGTTCCACACTTCGGCCTGCGCGTTGATTTCACGTTTCCAGATTTGCTTGCCGCTGTCTGCTGCCACCGCAATCACGTTGTTGTGCGGGGTGCACAGGTACAGCGTGTTGCCAATCTGCAATGGCGTTTGCTGATCTTCCGCACCGTTACCGGTTGGGCTGATTGGCGTATCGCCGGTGTGGAAGGTCCAGGCAACCTGCAAATCTTTAACATTGTCGCGCGTAATCTGATCGATGGCGGCGAAACGGTCGCCACCCGGCGTACGGCCGTAGTTGCTCCAGTCTTGCTGCGGTTTAGATTTATCGACAGGAATCAGCGGCAACTCTTTACCAGTGAACGCCACGGTAGGATGCGGCTGGAACATCTGTACAAAGGTCGCCACCATGCCTACGACGATGACTGCCGACAGCGCATAAGAGACTTTTGCCAGAGAGCTTTTGCCTTCGCTTTTACGCAGTGCTGGCCAGGTGATGAAGGCCAGCAGCATCAAACCAGCCGGTACCATCAAGCGTGAAACCAGCTGCCAGAAATGCCAGCCCGCATCAAACAGCGACCAAATCAACGTGCCGGCGAACACCAGGATAAACAGGGTGACCGCAGATGATTTGCGACGGAAGAATTGGATCGCCGACAGCAACATCACGATACCGGCGATGAGGAAGTACCAGCTGCCGCCCAGCGCGACCAGCTTGCCACCGCCAATGGCGAAGAACAAGCCGACTGCCAGCAGGACCAGGCCCAACAGTACAGACCAGATGCTCAACCCTTTACCGGGACGAGCGGAATTTTCTGCCATAACAAAAACTCTCCTGAAAAAATAATGCGCTGGCGCCGGTAAGCCTTAAGCAGCCGGTGGTAATGCTCCAACAGACGCTGGAGACATGAACAAATCCGTTACGCTTTATTTTATATCTATTGGTACGGGTGCAATGCCCGTGATTCGGCGCTTGTGAGCGAGGACACAACGCAGGTGAGAGTGATTCTCGCTACAAGGCGGCAGGATTGTACCACCTGGTACATTAAAAAGTGAATATCCATAACTAAGGAGTTACTGCTCAATAGCATTTTTGCTACAAATCCAGCCGTAACTTGTTAATAAATATAGCCGGGCATAACGTAAATTCTCAAACCACTTGGGTATCAGGAACAAATTCGATGCGTTTTTTCGAGATCAAACCGTCGCCATGCTGACAAAAGTAATCTACCGCACCGCAGGCTTTCAGCACTTGCAGCGGGCGATGGCAATCAGGGCATAAGGCGATGGGATTGAAATGGCGGTTACAGTGAAGACAGTCAAAACCGTTTTCAGCGTGAGTAAGGGGTTGTTGACAGATTGGGCATGAAGAACTCATAAATCATCCTCTACGTTATGAACATCGGTCACCCTGCATGGCGACCTTACGATTGTAGATATGATTATCAGCCAATAAAAAAGGGCCCGCTTGGGCCCTTATCATGTTAACGCTTGTTCTTTTTCAGATGTGACATCAAACGTTGACGTTTACGCTGCTGGGTTGGCGTCAGCAGGTTACGTTTACCCGCATACGGGTTGTCGCCTTCTTTGAATTGAATGCGAATCGGCGTCCCCATCACGTTGAGTGAACGACGGAAGTAGTTCATCAGGTAACGCTTATAGGAATCCGGCAGATCCTTCACCTGGTTGCCGTGAATTACCACGATTGGCGGGTTATAACCGCCGGCGTGCGCATATTTCAGCTTCACGCGGCGACCGCGCACCAATGGCGGCTGATGATCGTCAGCAGCCATTGTCATGATGCGCGTCAGCATTGCCGTGCCTACACGCTTGGTGGAGCAGTCGTAAGCTTCGGTTACCGATTCAAACAGGTTGCCGACGCCGCTACCGTGCAGAGCAGAAATAAAGTGGATACGCGCGAAATCGATAAAGCCCAGGCGGAAGTCCAACATCTCTTTAACTTCATCTCTGGCTTCCTGCGTCATGCCATCCCACTTGTTGACCACGATGACCAGTGAGCGCCCACTATTCAGGATAAAGCCGAGCAGCGACAGATCCTGATCGGAAATCCCGGTACGCGCATCAATCACCAGCATCACCACGTTGGCATCTTCAATCGCTTGCAACGTTTTGATTACTGAAAACTTCTCTACGGTTTCCGTTATCTTTCCGCGCTTACGCACGCCAGCAGTATCAATCAGAACATACTCGCGCTCATCGCGCTCCATCGGGATATAGATGCTATCGCGCGTGGTGCCCGGCATGTCGAAAACCACAACACGGTCTTCGCCAAGAATACGGTTGGTGAGCGTTGACTTACCCACGTTCGGACGACCCACAATCGCCAGTTTGATCGGCAAGGTTGTCGGGTCAAAATCCTCTTCTTCCTCTTCCGCCAGCGCCTTTTCAGTCTCTTCTTCTTCTAAAGCGGCCCAATAGGCGGCGTTCTCTTCTTCTTCCGTGAGCTCGACTTCAGGAACAATTTCATCCATCCACGGTAACAGCGCGGTTTCCAGCAAGCTGTTGACCCCACGACCGTGCGAAGCGGCAATAGGGTGAATTTCACCTAAGCCCAGCGCATAGAAATCCAGCACCGCAGCTTCAGGATCGATGCCGTCAGTTTTGTTAGCGACAACAAAAGTGGCTTTTTCACGAGCACGCAGGTGATTGGCGATTTGCTGATCCGCCGGCATCACGCCCGCGCGCGCATCCACCATAAACAGCACCACATCGGCTTCTTCAATCGCCAACAGCGATTGTTCCGCCATGCGGTTTTCGACGCCTTCTTCGGTGCCATCGATACCGCCGGTATCAATAACAATGAATTCGCGCCCTTCCACTTCGGCGCGACCATATTTGCGATCGCGAGTCAGCCCAGGAAAATCCGCCACCAGCGCATCACGAGTGCGTGTTAAACGGTTAAAAAGCGTAGATTTTCCCACATTGGGACGCCCAACCAGCGCGACCACAGGTACCATAAGACTTGCCTCAGTTTTAAAAATAAATCGCCCGAATGGCGTGATTATAACGACATTTGCCGTCAGGCGTCAGGCGGAAGGCGCAAAGAATACCATGCCTGACTAAAAACGAAACGGCCCCTGACGAATCAGGAGCCGTATAAGCGAGCGGGAAATTGATTCCCGCAAAGCCAAAACCTTAACGCGTGATGGCGTAAACCTCACCACCTTTCGCCTGGATCAGCAGCTTGTCACCGGCAACAACCGGTTCAGTCTGGAAGCCGTCGCTATCCAGTTTCTGCTGCGCCACGAAGCGACCATCAAGGGTATTAATCCAGTGCACGTAGCCTTCGCTATCGCCAACCACCAGATAACCGTTGAACAGCACCGGTGAAGTCAGGTTGCGATGCAGCAGATCGCTTTGACGCCAGATGGCCACGCCACCGTCAGCATTCAGGGCAATCACGCGGTCATCTTGATCAACCAGATAGATGCGACCGGCATCCACCACCATGTCTTTCACGCCGCCGATTTCACGTTTCCACAACACCTGACCAGAACGCAGTTCCAGTGCGGTAAGATCACCGTTATATGCCAATGCATACACCACGCCGTTAACTACCACAGGCGTGGTATCAACGTCGCTCAGGCGATCGATTTCAGTGGCGCCGCTTGGCTGCGAAATACGCTGCTGCCAAATCAGCTGGCCTTGATTGACGATAACTGCGCTCACGCGACCATTGTCACCGCCAACAATTGCACCACCAAAGGCGACAGTCGGTGCGGATTCGCCACGCAGCGACAATGCAGGCATATCCAGGTTGACGCTCCATTTGATAGCGCCAGTACTCTGGTCCAGACCTTGCAACATACCGTTGCTGGTGTGAATCAGTACTAAACCATCACTGACCACAGGACGCGACAACGCTTCACCGGCGACTTTAGTCTGCCAGGCAATGCCGCCATCGCTGGTATTCAGTGCAAACACCTGACCACGCTCGCTACCGATGTAGATGCGGTCGCCATTAGCGGTTACGCCACCAGACAGCAATGCGGAGATGTTTTTAGAGAAGAAACCGGTTTTCTCAGAGAGATTAACTTTCCATTTCTCTTTTCCGTTGCTGGCATCCAGCGCTTTCACCACGCCAAAACGATCGGCTGCGTAGACGGTGCCGTCCAGCCAGGCTGGGTGCAGGTTGGAATAAAAATCACCAACGCCATCACCTACGGAAGTGCTCCACGCAGTCTGCGGCGTAAACTGGTTTTCCACCTTTGGCAGCGGGGCCATTTTCACTACATCTTCTTCGCCGCTGAACAGCGAGCAACCGCTGAGCAGAGTGACTGAAATCAGCCCTGGCAGCAGGTATTTACGTAATTCCATGTGCGCTCTCTTGACTGGCTTA
>NZ_JBCNNP010000112.1:0-2511 GCF_039594315.1 Pantoea sp. | reverse complement strand
TTTGGCATGGGCATGGAGCGTCTGACCATGCTGCGCTACGGTGTGACCGATCTGCGCGCCTTCTTCGAAAATGATTTACGTTTCCTCAAACAATTTAAATAAGGGCAGGTTATCCAATGAAATTCAGTGAACTCTGGTTACGCGAATGGGTAAATCCAGCCCTGGACAGCGCTGCGCTGTCTGAGCAAATCACCATGGCCGGTCTGGAAGTGGACGGCGTGGACCCGGTTGCTGGCGCTTTCCACGGCGTGGTGATCGGTGAAGTGGTCGAGTGCGGTCAGCATCCAAATGCCGACAAACTGCGCGTTACCAAAATCAATGTCGGTGGCGATCGCCTGCTGGACATCGTCTGTGGCGCGCCGAATTGCCGCCAGGGTCTGAAAGTGGCTGTTGCCACCGTTGGCGCAGTCTTGCCGGGCGATTTCAAAATCAAAGCCGCAAAACTGCGCGGTGAGCCGTCAGAAGGCATGCTGTGCTCATTCTCGGAGCTGGGTATTTCCGACGATCACAGCGGCATTATTGAATTACCAGCTGATGCGCCGATTGGCACTGACATCCGCAGCTATTTGCAGCTTGATGACAACACCATCGAAATCAGCGTCACCCCAAACCGCGCCGATTGCCTCGGCATCATTGGTATCGCGCGTGATGTCGCGGTGCTGAACGGCTTACCGTTAACTGCACCGGCGATTGAGCCAGTCAAAGCGACCATCAACGATACTTTCCCGATTCGCGTTGATGCCACCGCAGCATGCCCACGTTATTTAGGCCGTGTAGTCAAAGGCATCAATGTGAAAGCCGCGACACCACTGTGGATGCGCGAAAAACTGCGTCGTTGCGGCATTCGCTCCATCGATCCCGTGGTTGATATCACCAACTATGTGCTGCTGGAACTCGGCCAACCGATGCACGCCTTCGATCTTGATCGTCTTGACGGCGGTATCGTGGTGCGTATGGCGAAAGAGGGCGAAGCGTTGACGTTGCTGGATGGCACTGAAGCCAAACTCAGCGGCGACACGCTGGTGATCGCCGATCATCACAAAGCGCTGGCGATGGGCGGCATTTTTGGTGGTGAGCATTCAGGCGTTAATGAAGAAACTCAGAACGTGCTGTTTGAGTGTGCTTACTTTGATCCGCTGGCGATTACCGGCCGCGCACGCCGTCAGGGCTTGCACACCGATGCATCACATCGCTACGAGCGCGGTGTCGATCCGGCCTTGCAGCACAGGGCCATTGAGCGCGCAACCCAACTGCTGTTGGATATCTGTGGCGGCGACGCGGGCCCAGTCATCGATCAAACCGACGCCAGCGCATTGCCGCCGCGCGCCACGATCACGCTGCGCCGTGAAAAGCTGGATCGTTTGATTGGTCACGTGATTGCCGATGAGCAGGTCACCGACATCCTGACCCGTCTCGGTTGTGAAGTGACGGTTGGCACGGGTGAATGGCAAGCGGTGACACCAAGCTGGCGTTTCGATATGGCGATTGAAGAAGATCTGGTGGAAGAAGTGGCGCGCGTGTACGGCTACAACAACATTCCCGATGTTCCGGTTAAAGCCAGCCTGATCATGACTCAGCATCGCGAAGCCAATTTGTCGCTGAAGCGTGCGAAAAATATGTTGGTCGATAAAGGTTATCAGGAAGCCATCACCTACAGCTTCGTTGATCCAAAAATTCAGCAACTGCTGCATCCGGGTGAAGAAGCGCTGATTCTGCCAAGCCCGATTTCCAGCGATATGTCCGCTATGCGCTTGTCGCTGTGGACCGGTCTGCTCGGCGCGGTGATGTACAACCAAAACCGTCAGCAAGGCCGTGTACGCCTGTTTGAGAGCGGTTTACGCTTTGTGCCTGATACTCAGGCCGATCTCGGCATCCGTCAGGATCTTATGCTAGCGGGCGTTTTAAGCGGTAATCGCTATGAAGAGCATTGGGATCTGGCGCGCCAGACGGTTGACTTCTATGATTTGAAAGGCGATTTAGAATCGGTATTAGATTTGACCGGTAAACTTGATGCAATTTCCTTCCGTGCCGAAGCCAATCCGGCGCTGCATCCAGGACAAAGCGCTGCAATTTATTTACACGGCGAACGAATCGGATTTATCGGGGTGGTTCATCCGGAGCTGGAACGTAAGCTGGATCTTAACGGTCGCACCTTAGTGTTTGAACTGCTTTGGAATAAGGTCGCAGACCGCGTCCTGCCTGATGCGGGCGAGATTTCTCGCTTCCCGGCAAACCGCCGCGATATCGCTGTTGTCGTGGCTGAAAACGTGCCCGCAGCAGATATCATTGCGGAGTGTAAGAAAGTTGGCGTAAATCAGGTAGTTGGCGTAAACTTGTTTGACGTGTACCGTGGTAAGGGCGTAAACGAGGGTGAAAAGAGCCTTGCGATTAGCCTGATTTTGCAGGATACCAGCCGGACACTCGAAGAAGAGGAGATTGCCGCGACCGTTGCCAAATGCGTTGCGGCATTAAAAGAGCGATTCCAGGCAACCTTGAGGGATTGAACCTATG
>NZ_JBCNNP010000111.1:0-2607 GCF_039594315.1 Pantoea sp. | reverse complement strand
CAAGTTAAGGACGATATTGACACAGAACAGTCGGCTCAGGAGCCTTTATCTGAGCGGTTGCAGGACTTGTCGCTATAGCTATGCAGGAAAATTTTAAACACACCACAGTGCTGCTGGATGAGGCGGTTAACGGCCTGAATATCAGGGAAGACGGCATCTACATCGACGGCACTTTTGGTCGCGGCGGTCACTCGCGCTTAATCCTTTCTCAGCTTGGCGAGAAAGGGCAATTGATAGCGATTGATCGCGATCCGCAAGCGATAGCCGCAGCCGCTGAGATAAACGATCCGCGTTTCTCGATAGTGCATGGGCCGTTTTCGGCGCTGGCAGAGTATGTCGAAGAGCGTGGCCTGACTGGCAAGATCGATGGCGTTTTACTTGATCTCGGCGTCTCTTCACCGCAGTTGGATGACGCTGAACGTGGCTTCTCCTTCATGCGCGATGGACCGCTGGATATGCGTATGGATCCCACGCGTGGACAATCAGCGGCGGAATGGTTGCTGAGCGCAGAAGAAGCAGACATCGCGTTCGTGATTAAAACCTACGGTGAAGAGCGCTTCGGAAAACGTATCGCGCGCGCCATCGTAGAACGCAATCGCGAGCAGCCAATGACACGCACTAAAGAACTGGCCACGGTGATCGCTGCGGCGATGCCGGTTAAAGACAAATTTAAACATCCGGCGACGCGCACTTTCCAGGCGATTCGTATCTGGATCAACAGCGAATTGGAAGAGATTGAAACGGCGTTGAAAGGTGCTCTTTCGGTGCTGGCTCCAGGCGGAAGATTGTCGATTATCAGCTTCCATTCGCTGGAAGACCGCTTAGTGAAGCGCTTCATGCGCGATCAGAGCCGCGGTCCACAAGTGCCAGCCGGTATTCCGATGACTGAATCGCAGCTTAAAGCTTTGGGTGGCCGCGAACTGAAAACCCTCGGCAAGTTGATTCCCGGTGAAGCAGAAGTCAGTGAAAACCCACGTGCGCGCAGTTCGGTACTGCGTATTGCGGAGAGAACAGCGTCATGATCGGTAACGAGCGTCACAGCTTACCCGGCGTCATCGGCGGGGACTTGCTGCGATTCGGCAAGATCCCAATGCTGCTGTTGGCTGCGGTGCTGGTGTCCTCGGTGATGGTGGTGACAACGACGCATAAAACGCGCCTGCTAACGGCGCAGCGCGAACAGTTGGTGCTGGAGCGTGACGCGCTGGATATTGAATGGCGCAACCTGATTCTGGAAGAGAACGCACTCGGCGATCATAGCCGGGTAGAACGGATAGCTACCGATAAACTGCAAATGCAGCATGTTGATCCTTCACAGGAAAATATTGTGGTGCAGAAATAAGGAATCGCATAACTCAATGAGTGGCGCAGGCAAAACGCTGAAGTTAAAAAAACCAGAAGATAAGGCCAGCTTTATAAGCTGGCGTTTTGCGTTGCTGTGCGGTTGCATTCTCTTGGCGCTGGGCGGACTGTTGTCGCGCGTGGCGTGGCTGCAAGTGATCAATCCCGACAAACTGGTAAAAGAGGGCGATCTGCGCTCACTGCGTGTGCAGGCAGTGCCCACGGCGCGCGGCATGATCAGCGATCGCGCGGGACGT
The DNA here is from genome assembly GCF_039594315.1 of Pantoea sp. Taxonomy (GTDB): domain Bacteria; phylum Pseudomonadota; class Gammaproteobacteria; order Enterobacterales; family Enterobacteriaceae; genus Pantoea. Next base: position 1,012 of record NZ_JBCNNP010000111.1, on the reverse strand, counting down.
CCGTTAGCCGTGAGTGTACCGGTTAATGCCATCTGGGCTGATCCAAAAGAGCTGACCGAACATGGAGGCGTTTCGCTGGATAGCCGCTGGAAAGCGCTGTCGGATGCCTTATCCATTCCGTTGGACCAGTTGGCTGCGCGCATCAATGCCAACCCGAAAGGGCGTTTTGTCTATCTGGCACGTCAGGTCAACCCGGCGATTGGCGAGTATGTGAAAAAACTCAAATTGCCGGGCATTTATCTGCGTGAAGAGTCACGCCGTTACTATCCGGCAGGCCAGGTCACCGCACATCTGATTGGTTTCACCAACATCGATGGTCAGGGCATTGAAGGCATTGAAAAGAGCTTCGACAAATGGCTAACCGGTGCGCCGGGCGAACGTACGGTGCGTAAAGATCGTAACGGTCGCGTGATTGAAGATATCTCCTCAGTTGACAGCCGCGCCGCACATAATCTGACGCTGAGCATCGATGAACGTCTGCAAGCGCTGGTGTATCGCGAACTGAATAACGCCGTGGCCTTTAACAAAGCGGAATCAGGCACTGCGGTGCTGGTGGATGTGAACACTGGCGAAGTGCTGGCGATGGCGAACAGCCCGGCCTACAACCCGAATAACCTCAGCAACACGCCGAAAGACGTGATGCGTAACCGCGCAATTACCGACATCTTCGAACCGGGTTCTACTGTGAAACCGATGGTGGTGATGACGGCATTACAGCGCGGAGTGGTGAAAGAGAATAGCGTCCTGAATACCGTGCCGTACCGCGTTAATGGTCATGAGATCAAAGACGTGGCGCGCTACAACGAATTGACCCTAACTGGGGTCCTACAGAAGTCGAGTAACGTCGGGGTTTCACGTTTGGCGTTAGCGATGCCCTCCTCAGCGCTAGTAGATACTTACGCGCGCTTTGGATTGGGTAAACCGACCAATTTGGGGCTGGTCGGGGAAAGTAGTGGCTTATACCCTCAAAAACAACGGTGGTCTGACATAGAGAGGGCCACCTTCTCTTTCG
>NZ_JBCNNP010000110.1:0-2770 GCF_039594315.1 Pantoea sp. | reverse complement strand
CGCGATCAGAAAGCGTTGCGCCCTGGCCAACCCAGTGCTCAATACGGTCCAGATCCAGACGCAGACCTTCAGCCTGACCAGAAGCGATCGGGTTGAAGAAACCTACGCGCTCGATGAAACGACCGTTACGAGCATTGCGGCTGTCAGTTACGACGACCTGATAGAACGGACGCTTTTTCGCGCCGTGACGTGCCAAACGAATTGTTACCATAACATCCTCATTAGTTAATAAAGCGCTCGGGCCCCATCGAGGAACGGGGCCCGAGCGCGATATAAAAAGCCCGAAAATTTTACTCATTTTGGCGCAAAAAGCAACCTGAGTGTGTTAAATATCCGGCTTTATCGGCGGTCGCCTTAGCGACCAGGGAATCCAGGCGGCATCATACCTTTCATGCCACGCATCATTTTGGCCATGCCACCTTTCTTCATTTTCTTCATCATGCGCTGCATATCATCGAACTGTTTCAGCAGTCGGTTGACATCCTGCACCTGCATGCCCGAGCCCAGCGCAATACGACGTTTACGCGAACCCTTAATAATCTCTGGCTTCTCACGCTCTTTACGTGTCATCGAATTGATGATGGCTTCCATGCGTACCAGCACTTTGTCATCCATCTGCGACTTCACGTTATCCGGCAGTTGGCCCATGCCCGGCAGCTTGCCCATCAGGCTCGCCATGCCGCCCATGTTGCGCATCTGCTTTAACTGCTCAAGGAAATCGTTGAGATCAAAACCGTCGCCGGTTTTCAGTTTCTTCGCCAGCTTCTCAGCCTGGTCGCGGTCAACTTTGCTCTCGATATCTTCAATCAGCGACAGGACATCGCCCATGCCGAGAATGCGCGAGGCGATGCGCTCTGGATAGAAAGCTTCCAGCGCTTCGGTCTTCTCGCCCATCCCCATAAACTTGATCGGTTTGCCAGTGATATGACGAATCGACAGCGCCGCACCACCGCGCGCATCACCATCGACTTTGGTCAGAATCACACCGGTCAGCGGCAGCGCTTCATTGAAGGCTTTCGCGGTATTGGCGGCATCCTGACCGGTCATGGCATCGACTACAAACAGGGTTTCCACCGGATTAATCGCGGCGTGAACCTGTTTGATTTCGTCCATCATCGCTTCATCGACGTGTAAACGACCGGCGGTATCCACCAGCAGCACATCGTAGAATTGCAGTTTGGCTTCTTTCAGCGCGTTCTGAACAATATCGACCGGCTTTTGGCTGAGATCGGATGGGCAGAAATCAACACCAACCTGCTGAGCCAGCGTTTCCAACTGTTTGATCGCCGCAGGGCGATAGACGTCAGCAGAAACGACTAACACTTTTTTCTTGTGCTTCTCGCGCAAGAATTTACCCAGCTTGGCAACACTGGTGGTTTTACCGGCACCTTGCAGGCCCGCCATCAGCACCACAGCCGGCGGCTGCGCGTTCAGATTGAGCGCATTATTTTCCGCGCCCATCGCTGCAACCAATTCGTTGCGCACGATTTTGATGAACTCCTGGCCTGGCGTCAGGCTTTTGTTCACATCGTGGCCAACCGCGGCTTCTTTAACGCGGTTAATAAATTCACGCACCACCGGTAGCGCAACGTCCGCTTCCAGCAATGCCATGCGCACTTCGCGCAGGGTGTCTTTGATGTTGTCTTCGGTCAGCCTTCCGCGGCCGCTGATATTGCGCAGGGTTTGCGACAAACGATCGGTTAAATTATCAAACATGCTCTCTCACTTAGAACCGTAGCGAGGCCGCCCTTGGCGACACAATGCGGCGGATTATAACACGAAGACACGGCGATCTCTGCAATTGACCGTCAGATCGTTTGGAGCCTGCTGCTGCTGGCGCTATACTGCTTTTTTCCTTATCTGACCGATACCTGAAAGGATCTATGTTCGTTTTCGCGATCGTGGCGCTGTTCGCCTACTCCCTCAGTCTTGCATTGATCATTCCCAGCCTGCTTAAACGCAACGGTGGCTGGCGTCGCTTTGCTGTGCTCTCCGCCTGCGTGGCGTTGATTGCCCATGCCGTTGCCTTACAACAGCGCATTTTTGCGGTTGATAATGGGCAAAATCTCAGTCTGCTGAATATTGGTTCGCTGGTTAGCTTGTTGATCTGCGCCATTATGACCATCGTGGCTTCGCGTAATCGCGGCTGGTTGTTACTGCCGATTGTTTATGGCTTTGCCTTAATTAACCTGGCCTTTGCCACTTTTGTACCTAATGCGTTTATTACCCATCTGGAAACTACGCCAGGCATGATGATTCACATCGGCCTGTCGCTGTTTGCCTATGCCACTCTGATTATTGCTGCGCTCTACGCGTTGCAACTGGCGTGGATTGATTACCAGCTCAAACATAAGAAGCTGGCGTTTACCCAGGATATGCCGCCGCTGCTCAGCATTGAGCGCAAAATGTTTCACATTACACAAATTGGTGTGGTGCTACTGACGCTGGTACTGTGCACCGGCCTGTTCTTTATGCACAACCTGTTTAGCGCTGAAAATGTGGATAAAGCGGTTCTCTCTATCATTGCCTGGTTTGTTTATATTGTTCTGCTCTGGGGGCACTATCACGAAGGCTGGCGCGGACGCCGTGTTGTCTGGTTTAACTGCGGCGGTGCGCTGCTGTTAACCATGGCCTACTTTGGCAGCCGCGTGCTGCAGCACCTGCTCACCTCTCACTAAGGATTTTGTGTTGGAACACGTTTCAACCACCACGCTGATCATTACGCTGGTCATCATGGTGCTGGTCTCTGCCTATTTCTCCGGTTCAGAGA